>DATMRC010000087.1:0-2969 GCA_035567075.1 Steroidobacteraceae bacterium | reverse complement strand
GCGCTCAGCATCGAACCTGTCGCCGTGGTGCGGCCGCTGTAGGACACCATGCCGGCGCTCGCCAAAAAATAATCGCTGGGCTGCACGAAGGCCACGAACGACGCATCGTACGCGCTGTCCACCGGCAACCCATGCTGATTGGGCACCACGGTGTCCCCGTGTTTGAGCGCACCCGAGACACTGGCATGAGTCAGCGCGTAATCGCGCGAGTATCGCTCGAGGTATCTGCGCACCCGGGCACACAGGACTTTATCGATTTCACAGGCCTGCGGCAGCGCCAATTCGACCAGGGCCACGGCGAACGGGCGCTTGAGTATGGGTTCGTCGGCGAGAATCAGCACCCGTTCGATCTGCCGCTCCATTTCCGGCTCGAGATTCAGCGGCAGGTAGGCGGTGACGCCTGCCGCGGGGGCAGCATTTGACGCGGCGAGCAACAAGCCGCCGACCGCGATCGCCAGGCGCATCTTGCGCGGCACAGCGGGGTTGAGCGTATGCCCTGAGGGCGGTCGGGTCATGGGGATTCCTGGATCAGCCGCCGGCGCGCAGCGTTTGAATCTCAAAGCCGCCGGGACCGTTCAACCAGGTGTCCTTGTCGCGAATAATGGCTTGCGCCGGCAGCGCCGGAGTTTTGACATCCATGCCCGCAAGCTTGGCGACCGCGGTGCCCACGGCGAAGATCTCGATCAAGCTCGATCCCAATTCGACGATGTAGGTCTTGATGCCCACGACTTCCTCGGCACCCACGGCGGCCGCATCATTTTTCAGCCGATCGAAGACATGCTCGCGGGCCTCGTAAATCAACGTGGTGAGATCGCCGAGCTCGCCCCGCACGAAGCTCTGGAAAGCCGCCTTGATGCCGCCAATCGCCCCGAGCGAATACACGGACGTGGAGATCAGAAGCTTGATCGGCATGTATCCCAACTGCGTCATTCCCCACAGCTCCTCGCCGGTAAGATCGCTGGTCACGGGCGAGGTTCGCGTCGCGGACGGCAGCAATGCATGGAACGCGGCCGTACCGGCCATGTACATTTCGTGAAACCCGGCAAAATGCAGCACGTTGGTGCGCACGCCGACCACCGCGTTGGCGCCCACCGCTTTTGCATGGGTGACCAGACGATCGAGCGCATGATGGCGCGTCTCATTGAATACGTCGCTGAATTCCTTGATCTCGCCGCGCACCAGGGTCTTCAAGGTGCCGGCAATGCCGCCGACAGCGCCCACCGAATAGGCAATGTTGCCGAACACGTGTTCCTTCGGCTCGTAGCCGCAGTCCATGTGGCAGTACAATTCCTGGGCATCGCCGGCGCTGGTGAAGCGCGCGGTTCCCGGGCCGCCGCTGACTCCCGAACCCACGAATAAAAATTCCGAATTGCCGCTCAAATTGCGCAGTTCGGAGTTCACGCCGACAACGCCATGCACCTGTTCCCGATCCGCTTCCTCGCGCATGCGCGTGTAGGCTGCCGCCCGGCCCTCATGGATCATCTGGGTCACGTCGGGAATCTCGCCGCCCACGATCCCGCGGAACGCCGAGCGCACGCCGCCGAAAAAGCCCATCGATTGGATGCTGTTTCCGATCACCACGCCGCTCGGGGTAAACCCCTTGAGCCGCATGCAGTAGATCTCGTTGCCGGACAGGCCCGTGAGTTTTGGTGCGTTCTGCATGGGGAGATCGTAAGTTATTGCACGTTGGCTGTCGACGCGGGATGCTCCAGTGCCGCGGACTTTGTACACCAAAGTATGAGGGCCAGGAGCGCCAGCTGCAGCGGCAACCGTAAGATCAGCCCCCAGCGCGGCACGCTGAACAGTTCCGCATGCTGCAGCATGTAGATATTGGCCGGCGTCACTGCGATGGTAAGGAAAAAAAGGCCGATGCCGGCGGCGCGGCGCGTAGCCGGTATCAAGATGCCCGCCGCGCCCAGCAATTCGAACACGCCGCTCAACAGCACGGCGGCTCTCGGCCACGGAATGGCGGGAGGCACGATGCGCATTTCGATGTCGGTCGCCGTGAAATGCGCGATGCCGCCGATCAAAAACCACAGGAACACGGCGACAAGGCCGATTCGCTTCATGGTCCGCAACGCCGAAGCTCCTGCCGGCGGTGAAATCTCAAGATCGCTGTTCATCGCTTAGCCACTCAGCTGCTGAGGAATAGTCCGGATCCATCAGGCGCCGGCGTGCGAGACGCCGGCGGCGCCAAAAGCGTTCCAGCCGCGGCGCAAGCCCCACCCATTCGGGCCGCAGCCACAGCGGATTTTGCGGTTCATCGCCGAGCACTGAAAACACCAACGTTCGGGTTTCTTTGGCGGCATCCACCACCGCCGCGGTTACCTCGCGCCAGGCGCTGATCGCTGTGATGGCGCTCGCGATGCCCGTTTGCGACGCCGCCTCGACGCGCACCAGGGCCTGGGTCCATGCGGACACATCGGGTGCCTCGTCGGGCATGGATTGCAGCACCATCCGCACCAATTCCTGCGCCGCTTCAACCGGATTGTTAGGGATTGCGCTGCCGCCAGTCTCGAGA
Organism: Steroidobacteraceae bacterium; assembly: GCA_035567075.1. Classification (GTDB taxonomy): domain Bacteria; phylum Pseudomonadota; class Gammaproteobacteria; order Steroidobacterales; family Steroidobacteraceae; genus Bog-1198. Next base: position 448 of record DATMRC010000087.1, on the reverse strand, counting down.
TCGAGCGCGGCGCGCACTTCGGAGAGCAAGATCTGCAGCGCCGCCGGAATATCCAGCGGCCTGATGTCGGCACTGTCGGCGATGGCAGCGCTCGCGAGCGCAGACTGCGGGCCCTGCTCTACCGTGGTTGCTCCGCGGCTTGCAGCAGAATCGAGCGGCGGCGTTTTGGTGACATCCATGCGTCGACCAATTCTACGGCGGAAGATGCCGGTTAAGGAGAATCACCATGCGATCGAGCGCGCGGTGAAACAAGTCCAGGCCGAGATCGGGGAGATCAATGTAGCTGGCGGTGCTTTTCAGCAGCGGCTTCACCCGCTGCGTTTGCTCGATGATGTCATCGTGGGGTGCGAATACCGTCAACGGCGCTGCCAGATCTTTCAAGTTTTTATCGACCGAGTAGCCGCAGGCGGCGCGAAAGGCCGCGCCCGGATTTGCCGCAAGCACCTGC
>DATMRC010000086.1:0-6405 GCA_035567075.1 Steroidobacteraceae bacterium | reverse complement strand
CTGCGACGCGCGCGCCAGTTATAACGCCGCCGCGGCGGCTGTGGCGTGGCCCATGACGCTGGCCTATCTCCAGACCCACACTCAGGCATCCGCCAAACACGGCACACCGTAGGCCTTCACTTCAGAAGTTCGCCAACGTATGCGGGGATGGCAGGGTGCATCTGCATTCCGGCTCTCTCCGCCTCACCACTGTGATCGACCAAGGCAAACAGCTTGACTCCTTTGGCTTGCAGTGTTTCCTCTAGCTTTTCAACCGTCTGATCGACCGAATGGGTGCTTGGTAGACTGACGATTCCGGTGTCTGCATTCGATGCCATTGCTCTATCCTGGCCCTCCTGGAAGACTTGCCCGGTTAGGTTCACCGACCGAAATCAGGTAGATCGCCATCGCCAATCCGACCACTGCCAGAATCACTGCCACAACTATGGCAAGCCAGGACGGGCGATTGAATGCAGATCCGCCTTGATTCAGGTCTCGAACCAGACGTATGTGATGCCACGCGGACAAAATGTTGACGATCACTCCAAGAATAATGAGCGTCGTACCGAACCAGAACGAGAGCCCGTAGGCTTGGGCCGGCAGATTTGGCTGGCCAATCCGCATCGCTCGCAGAAACAGGCCAAAGCGGGCAACCACGAAACCGAATCCCATGAGCGCCAAACCCGTTCGGATCCAGGCGAGGAACGTCCTTTCTGCCGCAAAGTAATCGCTCGGGCCGCTGGTCATACCATTTGCGATGCCGTCACCGATCTTACCGACTCATCCGCTGTTCATTCCATTTTTTAGCACACCGTCAAGGTCTTGGACGCTCGCCCTATGCAATGCCAGAGCCTGTCTGCCGATGGCTAACAGGTCATCGGAACGCGTGAGCGTACCTCTGCAACCGACACCTTAGTCAAAATTCCCGAGCGCGTGCGAAATTTGCCTGAAAAACTTCCTCAGTAACCTGAGGCCATCGGTAAGGGGAAGGCCCTAGTCGTCGTATTTTGGGCAAGCACCAGAAGGTGCTCTGGGGTAAACCACTGGGGCGACCAGCGGGACGCAGGGTCGAGGCGAATCTCGACGAAGTATCCGAGAATTTTGTCAAACCTGCCGCCGCTGGCGACCCCTTCCAGCGTGTGGCTCCCGCAGGATATGTTCAGTCTCGCGCCGCGCGGAACGGGCTGTTCGGTCAGCACAAGGGCGCTGTTTTCCCCGATTTCTTCAAGGTTGGCGGATTGACCCCGGCCGTTCGAAAACGTAAGGTCGATGAGTTGTGAGCAAAGGTAACGCTGGTTCATGACCTCACTAATGCACGTGCTATTCCAGGCTTGCGTTCCGGATCGAGGCATCCACGATCTGAATGGTGTGCAGCACCGGCGTAGTTTGCCCTTGCCGCGCGAGCGCCGCCCGGAGCTGCAACAGGCACCCCGGATTCCCCGTCGCAACGGCGTTCGGCTGCGCGGCCGTGATGTGCCGCGCCTTGCGATCGCCGAGTTCATTTGCCGTCTCCGGTTCCACCAGATTGTAGATGCCCGCCGATCCGCAACAGATCGCGCCTTCCGACAGCTCTTCGAGTTTCAGGCCGGGGATGGCCGCCAGCAGCGCACGCGGCTGCGAGCGCACCCGTAGCGCGTGCTGCAGATGGCAGGAGTCCTGATACGCAACGCGCAGCGCCATCGGGTGCCGAACCGCGCGCGGGCCCAGCTCGGCCAGGAATTCGGCCACATCCCGGCACTTGGCCGAAAACCGTCGCGCGCGCTCCGCGTATGTCGGGTCGTCGCGCAGCAGATGTCCGTATTCTTTGAGGTGCGATCCGCAACCGCCCGCGTTGCTGATGATTGCGTCCACCTCGGCCGCCTCAAATTCATCGATCATGCGTCTGGCGAGTTCGACGGCGGGCTGTTCCTGGCCCGCGTGCACCAGCAGCGCGCCGCAGCAGGGCTGAGTTGCGGGCGCAACCACCTCGCAACCGTCCGCGGCGAGAACCCGCGCCGTCGCGGCATTCACCTCGGACAGAAACTCGCGCTGCACGCACCCCAGCACCAGGCCCACGCGGCGCCGCTTTTCTCCTTGCGCCGGTGTCACAGCGGCGACCTCGCTGCGCGCGCCCAGTTTCGGCAGCAGAGCTTCCATGGAGCGCAGGCGCTCCGGCAGCAGGGCCCGCACGCGCGCCCGCAATCCCGATTTCTGATAGAGCACGAGAATCGGGCGCAGAAGGCGCAACCGGTCCGGTCTCGGAAGGGTGTTGAAGATCAGCCAGCGGTGAATTCGTTCCCCCAGCGATCGCGTGTGCTGCCGCTCGATCTGCGCCCGCGTGGCTTCGATCAGCTTCCCGTAATCCACGCCCGACGGGCACGCGGTCATGCACGACATGCATCCCAGACAGGTATCGAAGTGTTCGATCCACTGCGGAGTCATCGAGGTGGCGCCTTCGCTCGCCGTCTTCATCAGGTAGATCCGGCCTCGCGGGGAATCCATTTCATTGCGCCACAAAACGTAGGTGGGACAAGCTTGCAGACAGAATCCGCAGTGCACGCACTGGCTGATCAGGTCGAGCGACGGCGGATGGTGCAAATCGAATGCGCTCGCCATCAAATTCCCCCCAAGAATCGGCCCGGATTCAAGGTACCCCGCGGATCGAACTGCTGCTTGAGCGCGCGCATCAGCGGCAGAGTGTCACCGGCCGTCCCCCAGGCGTCGAGTTCACCCGCATCGCGCAGGATGACCAGCGACCCCCCGCTGCGTTCGCCGCCGCTGCGCTTGCCGCCGTTTCCCTCGATGGTCGCGCGCAGTGCCTTCATTCCGCCCGCCGCCCGCCGCAGCCAGCCGATTCCGGTGGCCTGTACCACCGCGCTCCAACTGCCACTTCCAATTGAGGCGACGGTCTTGGCGATGTCCGCGGGCAGCACGCTGAATTTCGCGATGGTTCCGGGCTGCTCCCACAACTGCTCCCGCGCGCTCCAAACGCCGGGGGAGCCTTCGACCACCGCCGCCGCGGCGGCCAGTTTGCGAATTTGAAGTTCCTGCGCGGCGATGCCCGCCTCGGTGCCTTCGAGCAGAATATCCACTTGAGGAGCCGCCTTGCTCTCCACTCGGACCTGCAAAGCCGCGTGCGCGAGCTGCGAGTTCTGAATCGCGTCGATGGTTTTTTGCGCCCCCCCGGCATCCCGCGCCAGAATCGTCAAGGTCCGCGCGTTCTGCGGCAACGGATGGAGCCGGAACACCGCCCGCGTAATCACTCCCAAGGTGCCGAGCGCGCCGGTGGCCAGTTTCGACAAGTCGTAACCCGCCACGTTCTTCACCACTTTCCCTCCGCTCTTGGCCAGCGTGCCATCGGCCAGCGCCAGAGTGCAGCCGATGATCAGATCGCGCAGCCCGCCGTATCGCAGCCGCAGCGCGCCGCTGTCATTGGTCGAGAGAATGCCGCCCACCGTGGCCCGTTCCGGCCACAGCACATCCACCGCCAGCCGCTGGCCGTGCAGCGCCAGCGTGCGTTGCAGCTCGGCGACCGTGCAGCCCGCCTCGACGGTCACGGTCAGATCCCCCCAGGCATGCTCGATCACCTGGTTGAGGCGCGTTGTCGAAAGTATGACCCCGGTCTCTGACGGCGGATTTCCCCACCCGATCTTGGTCCCGCCGCCGCGAGGCGTTACCACGCGCCCGGCTTGGTTCGCGTCACAAAGAATCGCCGCGGCCTCCCGTTCGTCGTGGGGCTCGAGCACGTCAGGCATGCTCAGAAACGCTCCGCGGCGCCGGCGATCTCAAGGGGATGCGGCTTGTACTCGCCCGGAGCTTCGCCGCACATCCGCGGCCGTGGAAATATCTTGGTGGGGTTCGAGAGCCGCAGCGGATCGAACGCGCAACGCACCCTCTGCATGGTGTCCAAATCCGGCTCGCTAAACATTTTCTCCATCATGTGTATTTTTTCCGCGCCGATGCCGTGCTCGCCGGTGAGCGAGCCGCCTTTTTCGATGCACAGCTCGAGAATGCGCTGGGCCACCACCTCGGCCGCGTGCTCCTGACCCTCGATGCGCGCGTCATAGAGCACCAAGGGATGCAGGTTGCCGTCTCCCGCGTGAAACACGTTGGCGACGCGCAGCCCGCTCTCGGCGCTCAGCTCGTCGATCTCGCTCAAGATCTGCGGCAGCGCGGTGCGCGGGATCACTCCATCCTGCAGAATGTAGTTGGGCGACAGCCGGCCCATGGCGGCGATGGAGGCCTTGCGGCCCTTCCATAGCAACGCGCGCTCGGCGTCGGTCTGCGCCACGCGAATCTCGATCGCTCCGTGCTCGCGGCAGATCGCGATGACCCGCGGCATCAGCGCCTCCACCTCGGCCACCGGCCCATCGAGTTCCACCAGCAGCACCGCGCCGCAATCGGGATAGTTGGCGTGCACCGCTTCTTCGGCCGCCTGGGTCGCCAGCCGGTCCATCATTTCCATGGCCGCGGCCAGCATCCCAGCCGCGATGATCCCGCTGACCGCCGCGCCGGCTTCATTAGTGGTGGAGAACGCCGCCATCATGGTCTGAATCGTCTCCGGCCGCTTCACGATCCGCAGCGTGATTTTCGTGGCGATCCCCAGCGTGCCCTCCGAGCCGACAAACACCCCGCACAGATCGTATCCGGGCGCATCCAGCGTCTTCGACCCCAGGTGCGCGAGTGTGCCGTCGGGCAGCACCACCTCCAGTCCCAGCACGTGCGTGGTCGTGAAGCCGTACTTCAGGCAATGCGCGCCGCCGGAATTCTCCGCGACGTTTCCGCCGATGCTGCACGCCACTTGCGAGGAGGGGTCGGGAGCGTAAATGAAATCGAAGGGCGACACGCGCCCGGTGATATCGATATTGATGACTCCCGGCTCGACCACAACGCGCGCGTTGGGCAGATCCACTTCGAGAATCCGGTTCATGCGAGCCAGGCTGATCACGATGCCGCCGGCCACAGGAAGCGCGCCGCCACTCAGCCCCGTGCCCGACCCGCGCGCCACAAACGGAATGCGCTCGCGATGGCAGATCCGGACCACCGCCTGCACCTCTTCGGTCGAGCGCGCCAGCACCACCGCCCACGGCATCACGCGGAAGTTGGTGAGGCCGTCGCACTCATAGGTGCGGAGGTCTTCCGGCGCCGAAATGAGGCCGTCGTCACCGACAATCGCGCGCAGCTCGCCGAAAATGGACGCTTCGCTCACTTACCGTACGATATCACCTCGGCGGGTGTGTACTTGCGCCGTGGAGCCCTACTGCGAGGCTGATTATTCAGGTTGTAGATTGTGGAGGTGACCGCCATAGGCAGACTCGCTTGGCTTGAAACCGGCTAGAATGCCAGCCGAAGCCTGCTCAGAGAATAGGTCTATCCCATTTGAAGTCAGGCCAGAGTCGGAAGCCCAGTCGGATGATCGACAAGACCCGCCGGATTGTTTCGACCGAGTCGGGTCGGAAGTAACACTCCGCCAGTCGACCGAATTCTCGCTTTTTCATCACGTAGCCCTCCATCTCAATAAGAGGGCTGTGAAACCAATTCCGAGTCACCTCCGGTATCAAGCTAGCTGGGCACTCGAAGATCAAGTTGCCGACCTCATCCGGGACGCTCTTGCTTGCGACCGGCGACAGAAACATGTACTCAGCGCCGATAGGTCTGATCGTTTGGGCCACGACGGAAATTTCGTCGAAGTAATCAGGATCTATCGCCTTAATATGCAGATACAGGCTTAAATCGCGTTCAAGGAAGGCATCAACCAGTTCGGGAAAACGTTCCAGAAAGACCTCGGGGTTCGGTAGTCCGGGTTGCCCGGGCAAGCTACCGAAACGCTCGACGGGCCTTATCTGGTAAACATGGCAGTCGCGCAAAAGCAGAGACAAGGCTTTTGTCCCTGGCAACTCACCATCCTCTCGAACGTTTCTTCGGCGACACGAAACGCACTTCGTCGAGAATGGATGCTTCGCTCACTTACGTACGATATCACCTCGACCGGTGTATACTTGCGGCAAGTATGAAGCGCGCGCTCCTTTTTGTTATCGCGGCAGGAACGGCCGCGGCGCAAGCGCCTCCGGCCGGCAACTCGGTACCGAACATGCAGGCCATCGCGCAAGGCCTGGGAGTGAACTGCCAATACTGCCACGTGGCTGCGCGGGGGAGCGGCGCGCCCGAGCCGAAAAAAGACATCGCGCGCCAGATGATCGCGATGACCAGCGACCTCAACGCGAAAGTTCAGGAGATCACCGGCAAACCGGCCACCGAGGCCACCCGGATTCAGTGTGTGACCTGCCATCGCGGCGTCCCGATCCCCAAGCAGTTGAACGAAATCATCCTGCAAACGCTCAACGAGAGCGGCGCCGCGGCGGCGGTCGCGCAGTACCGTGAACTGCGGAATCAGTTTTACGGGCGGCAGAGTTACGATTTCGGCGAAGAAACGCTGCTCACGGTCGC
>DATMRC010000085.1:0-10708 GCA_035567075.1 Steroidobacteraceae bacterium | reverse complement strand
TGCAGCAATCCGGTGCCCCGGGTCATGGTGCGAAACTCGGTCTGAAAACCGATCAAGCCGCGCGAGGGGACCATGTAATCCAAGCGGATGCGGCCGCGGCCGTCAGCCTGCATGTCCTTGAGCTCCGCGCCGCGGCTGCCCAGTGCCGACATGATGTCGCCCTGGGCGTCGGCATCGGCATCGACCGTGACCTGCTCGTAGGGCTCGTGCGCGGCGCCGTTGATCTGTTTGATGACCACGCGCGGTCTGGACACCGCCATTTCATAGCCCTCGCGCCGCATGTTCTCGAGCAATACGCCGAGATGGAGTTCGCCGCGGCCGAAGACGACGAACTTGTCGGGGTCGGCGGTGGGCTCGACGCGCAGCGCCACGTTGTGGATGGCCTCGCGCTCCAGGCGTTCGCGGATCTGCCGGCTGGTGACGAATTTGCCCTCTCTTCCTAAGAACGGCGAGGTATTGACCTCGAAGGTCATGCTGATGGTCGGTTCATCGACGGTGAGGCTGGGCAGCGGCTCGACGGTTGCCGGATCGCAGAGGGTGTCCGATACCTTGGGTTCCGGGATGCCTGCAAAGGCGACGATATCCCCGGCACCGGCCGACTCCACCTCGATGCGCGTCAGGCCGTGGAACCCCAGGATCTGGGTGATTTTTTCGGGACGCTGCTTGCCTTCGCGGGACACCACGGTGACCGCCATTCCGCGCTTGATGGTGCCGCGCTTGATGCGCCCGATGCCGATGGCGCCGACGTAGCTGGAATAGTCGAGCAGGGTGACCTGCAGCTGCAAGGGACCATCCACATCCACGTCGGGCGGCGGACAATGCTCGACCACGGTTTTGAACAGGGGCTGCATGTCGCCCTCGCGCACCGAGGAGTCGAGACCGGAGAAACCGCGCAGCGCGGAGGCGTAGATCACGGGAAAGTCCAGCTGCTCGTCGGTAGCGCCGAGCCGATCGAATAAATCGAAGGTCTGATCGAGCACCCAGCCGGGGCGCGCTTCATCGCGATCGATCTTGTTGATGACGACGATGGGCCGCAAGCCATGCTTGAAGGCCTTCTGCGTGACGAAGCGCGTCTGCGGCATGGGACCATCCACCGCATCGACCAGCAGCAGCACGCAGTCGACCATCGCCAGCACCCGCTCGACTTCGCCGCCGAAGTCGGCATGACCGGGCGTATCGACGATGTTGATTCGATAGTCGCCCCAGTTGATCGCGGTATTCTTCGCCAGAATCGTGATGCCGCGTTCGCGCTCCAGGTCATTGGAATCCATGACCCGCTCCTGCAAATCCTTGCGCGCATCCAGCGTCCCGGACTGGCGCAGCAGCTGATCGACGAGCGTGGTCTTGCCGTGATCGACGTGCGCGATGATGGCGATATTGCGAAGTTTCTGAGTCACGGTAAGGCCCTTGGGAAAACCGCCCATTATAGAGCCTTTTAGGGTCAATGCGTCGTAGTTTCAGCGATCCGCGATAAGAGGAATGGAAAAGGTCTTAAGATCAGTCACTTCATCGTGCTTGAGCCAGACGCTCACCCCCAGGAGCAGCACGCCCTCGGAGTCGGGCGTGACATGCACGGTCTGCCGGTATATCTCTCCGGCCGCGGCGGACGGAATAGTGAATTCGGTGCCGTCGGCAGGCACCGTCAGCCCGTCCCCGCCGGTCAACTTGATCCCCGCCGCACTCGCGTCGATCTGCGGTATCAGCGCCAGGCTGAGTTCCAGCGCCTGCCCCACTTTCGGTCGCTGCGCCAATTCAAACTTCAGCTGCACCGGCAGCTGGGATTTACCCTGGACTGCCGCGTCCACCATGGTGGCTGTTTGTTCCGCCACGGTGGGGCCGGACCTAGCCGCAACCGGCGCTTTGGGCTTCACCGGCGCCGGGGCGCTGGCGGCCGCATCGCCGGCGTCCTTGTGACAGGCGCTCAAACATACTGCCGCGGCGAGCAGCAGCAGTTGCGCGATCAGGAGCGCAGGTTTTTGGCGGGCCATGCGCACATGATTACCAAATACGGCGCCGATCACAACCTTAGGTTCGCTCAGAGCTCGAGGGGCGGACCGCGCACCGCCGCCAGCTGCTCCTCGAGCGCCCGGTGGTGCTGCTCCCAGTAGCGCGGCTCGGCGAACCAAGGGAACGCCTTGGGAAAGGCGGGATCGTGCCAGCGGCGCGCCAACCACGCGGAATAATGCACCATGCGCAGCGCGCGCAACGGCTCAATCAGCGGGATTTCGCTGCGATCGAACGGCTGGAATTGCTCGTATCCGGTGAGCAAATCAGTAAGCTCGGTGCGCATTTCCTGCTGTCCCCCGGAAAGCAGCATCCACAGGTCTTGAATCGCAGGCCCCGTGAGGCAGTCGTCGAGATCGACGAAGTGCGGCCCCGAATCGGTCCAGAGAATATTGCCGCGATGACAGTCCCCGAGGATGCGCAAGGTGCTGGCGCCGCGCCAGCCTTGGGCGCGCGCTTGCACCTCATCGAGCAACTCGTCCGTGACATCCTCGTACTTGGTCGCCAGGTAGTCCGGCATCCAGTCGCCATCCAGCACGAAATCCCGGGCATTGCGCCCAAGATCCTCGATGCTCAATACGCCCCGGAAGCGGAAGCGCGCGGCGCGGCCCACCGCATGGATCCGGCCGAGAAAGCGGCCGACCCATTCCCTCTCATCAGTGTTCTTGAGTTCGGGCCAGCGTCCGCCGCGGCGTGGAAAGACCGCGAAGCGGTAGCCCTGATGCACATGCAGCGATTCGCCCTCCCGCTTAAGCGGCGCGACCACCGGAATTTCCTGGGCGGCGAGCTCGAGGGCGAAGGCGTGTTCCTCGCGGATGGCTTCGTCGCTCCAGCGCCCGGGCCGATAGAACTTGGCGACCAGCGGATCGCCGTCCTCGATGCCGATCTGGTATACCCGGTTTTCGTAGCTGTTGAGCGCCAAAACCCGGCCGTCGCAGCGAAACTCCAGCGACTCGATGGAGTCCAATACGGTCTCGGGAGATAGCTTCGAATACGGTGCCTCGCTGCTCATGCGCGGCAATTGTACTTGCGATCGGTCACTCCTTTTTGTCAACTGCACGCTGCTAGAATGCCGTCCATGCGCTTGCCCCGGCCCAAATCCTTGAGTGGTCTGATGCTGGTCGGCTTCACGATCGTGGCCGCCCCGCTGCTGTTTGCGATCGGGAATGCGGCCGTGCAGATGAACCGCCTGTCGATTCGCAGCCAGCAACTGGTGATTCACGGCATGCAGGGTACGCGCAACAATCAGCGCGTGTTCGAAGAGATCGGCGCGCTCGAGCGCACCGCGCGCCTGTATCAAATCATCGGCAACGCGGATCTGCGCGAGACCTATGCGCGCAACAACGCGCGCCTGGAGGCGACCATTCAGGAGCTGCTGACGCTGCCGCTGGATGAGGCCTCGCAGCAAGGCGCGCTCGCGGTGCAGGAGCGGGCCGACCGCTTGTTCGAAGTGGTGCGGCACGCGGCGCCGAACTCGGCGCAGATGACCGAGGTGATCAACGCCTTTCCGCAGCTCTCCGACGCCGCGTCCAAGGTCTCGGAACGGATTTCTCTGCAGATCGATCACGAAACCGCCAGCCTGGAGGCGGCAACCCAGAAGGCGCAGCAGAACCTGTTGTGGCAGACGCTGCTGCTCGCGCCCATGACGCTGCTGGTGGTTGGCGTATTCACCTATTTGTTCGGCAGGCCGCTGCGCGCCATCGACCGGGCGATCAGCGAGCTCGGCCGCGGCACGTTTTCCCGGCCGATTGCCATTCGCGGACCGGCTGACCTTGAGCGCCTGGCCACGCAATTGGAGTGGCTGAGGGGGCGCCTCTTGGATCTGGCGCAGGAAAAAAACCGATTTTTGCGACACATGTCTCATGAACTCAAGACTCCGCTGGCAAATATTCGCGAAGGGACCGAACTATTGATGGACGGCGCGGTGGGCGAGCTGAAGAGCAGCCAGCGCGAAGTCACGGCGATCCTGCGCGAGAACGGAATGAAGCTACAGCGCCTCATTGAAAATCTACTGTCCTTCAGCGCCTGGCAGGCCAAGAGCGTGGGCCTCGAAGTCTCGGAGTTCAAATTGCGGCCCTTGATCAAGAGCGTGCTGGAAAATCAGCAACTCACCCTGGTGGCGCAGCGCGTGCGCCTCGATGTGCAGGTGGAGGATCTCACCGCCCTCGCCGACCGCGGCAAGGTGCGTCTGATCCTCGATAACCTCTTGTCCAATGCCATCAAGTTCACGCCGCGCGGCGGCACGATTTCACTGCACGCGCACGCCGAGCGCGAACAGCTGGTGCTCGATGTGATGGACAGCGGACCGGGGATTCCCGCCGATGAGCGCAATAGGATATTCGAGGCTTTCTACCAGGGAAAAACGCCGCAGGGCGGCCATGTCAAAGGGACCGGCATCGGTTTGTCGGTGGTGACGGAATTTGTCAATGCGCACGGAGGCAGCATCGAAATCCTCGAGGCCAAAGTGGGGGGTGCCCACTTTCGGGTGCGCTTACCGCTGCGCCAGCCCTCCGCGGCGCGCGCAAAAGCTCATGCTGCATAGCAAGCAGCGCGTCGCAGCATGCGCGCTCCTCGCCCTCGGGTTTAGCGGCTGCGGTGCCCTGGGAGGCTCCAAGGCGCCTGCTCCTGAAATCCAGGCCCGTCCAACCCAGGATGTCAGCTACATAGCCCCCCTGCTCGAGATGATGAGCAATCTGCCCCAGGGCGACCCCGCCCGCCAGGCGGAACTGTTCCAGCAAGCCAAGGATGCAGCGGAACTCACCCCCACCACCAGTAACAAACTCCGCTATGCCCTCGCGCTCGCCACCCCAGGCTTCGGCGGGTCCGATCCCGTCGCCGCACAGCGACAGTTGTCGCTACTGCTGGCAAGGCCTGAGACTCTCTTACCAGCCGAGCGCTTATTGGCCACCGTTCAGCTCAAGGAGGTCGAGCAGAGGCTGGTCCTGCAGGCCGAAAACAAGCGGCTGCGGGACGATGTACCTCGCGATTCTGCGGATTCGCGCGACAAGCTGCAGGCCCTCAACCGGCGGCTGGCCGCGGAAACGGATGAAAATGCGAAGTTGCGCAAGGCCTTGGACGAGGCGAGAGCTAAACTCGAAGCGATTACCCACATCGAGCAGCGATCGAGCAATAGCGGCGCCCAGAAGCCATAACCTTTATGTCAGAGAGGGATGAATTGAACGCCTACTCGATCGCCGCTACCACCCCCCTGTCCACCGGGTTACCGGCCGGATCGCGCGAGACCTCAACGCCGCAAAAGCGCAAGGCCCGCATTCTGGTTGTGGACGACGATCCGGGCCTGCTGCGCCTCCTGACCATCCGACTGCGCGCCGAGAACTATGAGGTGGAAGCGGTCGAAAGCGCCGCTGCCGCGCTGGCTGCCTGCGTGCGCTTCCGGCCGGATCTCGTGATCACGGACCTGCGCATGGACAACATGGACGGCATTGGCCTCCTGAAGGAGTTGCAGAGCCGCTGGCCGGGTTTGAAGGTCATCATTCTGACGGCGCATGGCACCATCCCCGATGCCGTGTACGCCACGCAAAGCGGCGCGTTCGGTTTTCTCACCAAGCCGGTGGACAAGCAGGAACTGCTCGATCACGTGCAGAAAGCGCTCAAAGTGTCGGGCTTCGCGCACGTGGACGAGGATTGGCGCGCGAGCATCATCACGCGCAATCAACTGATGGAAGACAAGCTGGCGCAGGCCAACATGGTCGCCGGAACCGATGCGCGGGTGCTGATCACAGGCGAGAGCGGCACCGGCAAGGAACTGCTGGCGCGCGCGATTCACGAAGCCAGCCCGCGGCGCAACAAGCCGTTCGTCACCATCAATTGCAGCGCGATGGCTGAGAACCTGCTGGACTCGGAGCTATTCGGCCACGAACGAGGCGCCTTTGCAGGCGCCAACCGCGCCCAAAAAGGCCTGATCGAGACTGCGGACGGCGGCACTCTGCTGCTCGACGAGGTCGGCGACATGCCGATGCGGCTGCAGGTGAAATTGCTGCGCGTGCTGCAGGAAAACACCATTCGCCCGGCGGGCGGCACGGACGTGGTGCAGACCAACGTGCGCATCATTTCCGCGACGCATCGCGATCTGCACGAGCTGATGGTCGCCGGCGAGTTTCGCGAGGATTTGTACTACCGGCTGAACGTAGTGCACATCGAGGTGCCCTCCTTGGGCCGCCGCCGCGAAGACATTCCCTTGCTGGTCGCGCATTTTCTGGAATCTATCGCCAAGGAAAGCGGCCAGCGCAAGATTTACGCGCCGGAAGCGGTGGAGCTTTTGGCCACGGCCGAATGGCCGGGCAATGTGCGGCAGCTCTACAACGTGGTGCGCCAGAACGTCGCGCTATCGAACGGCCCGATCATTACCGCGGAACTCGTGCAGCAGTCGCTCGGCGGCAATCCCATCCGCCTGCCCTCCTTCGACGAGGCGCGCGACGAATTCACGCGCAATTATTTGTCGCAGATCCTGCAGATAACCACCGGCAATGTGAGTCAGGCGGCCCGCCTGGCGAAGCGCAATCGCACCGACTTCTACAAGCTGCTGTCGCGCCACCAGCTGCTGCCGGACGATTTCAAGAAGGCCTGAACCTTAAACGATCGGCGTCCATCACGCGCTGATCATTCGACCAGCGGCCGGCAATTTGCCCCGACCCAAGCGGCCAATTGCTGCTCGCTTAATTCACCTGCCGCGAGAGCGCGCATTGTGGCCACAATTTCCGGCGCGTCAGGCGCCGCCAATTCATATCCGTTGAGTTGCAGAAAAACGTCCATCGCGGCGAGCGCCACTCGTTTATTGCCATCGGGGAAGCAGTGTGCCCGGGCGAGGGCAAATCCATACGCTGCGGCCAACCGGGCCAAACTGGGCTGCCGCTTGCGGTAAGCAAGAACGTTTCGTGGGCGTGCGAGCGCGGCTTCCAGTGTCCCCGGCCGCGACGGTCCCGAGAGACCGCCGTGCTCGGTCATCAATTCAGCATGCAGCGCGCGAACGATCTCTTCGTTGAGCCAGGTTGGCACCGGTCAAACTATCAATATCAGTCGGCCAATGTCCGAAGCGTATTTCGATACTTGCGACGAGTTCGCTCAAAGGCCTTTACAGCATTCCCGAAGGTTGGATCGTATGGCGTTATTCTGACGGTGCCGTCCGGTTCGGTCACGACGTGCACAATGTCACCCTCTCGTGCATTCAAATGATCGCAAATCTCTTGCGGGACGGTGAAGCCCAGCGAATTGCCGTGCTTGCGAAACTTCAAGGTAACGACCATGCGGGACTCTCCTCAGACTCCATTTCAGTTTAACGCATGTATAACCAATTCTCAATGCACCCAAGTTGTTGAAATTAATGCAAAAATATTCAAATGCAGATTATTCAGTGCTGAAGCCAGCGCAACGTTTGGGTGAGTTCAGCCGTAGAACTCGCCGATCGTCGCGACCACGTGCTGAAGCTGCTCCGGCGCCAGTTCCGGATAGATCGGTAATGCCAGGGTTTCGAGCGCGGCGCGCTCGGATTCCGGGAAATCGCCGGCGCGGTGCTGCAAGTAGTCAAAGCACTTTTGCAGATGCAAAGGGACGGGATAATAAATCTCGGTACCGACGCCGCGTTTCCCCAAAAAGTCTTTCAACGCATCGCGCTTCTGCGCGCGCACGATGTATTGATTGAATATGTGCCGGCCGCCTTCCAAGGCTCGCGGGGTCGCGATGTGGTTTGCGAAATGCGCGGCGGCAAAGGCCGCATCGTAGAAGGCGGCGTTGCGCTGTCTGGCATCCGTCCAGCCGTCCAGGTATTTCAGTTTCACGCGCAAGATCGCGGCCTGCAGCTCGTCGATGCGAAAGTTGCCGCCGATCACCGAGTGATAGTACTTGGGCTTCCCACCATGCACCCTCAAGACCCGCATGTTTTCGGCAAGCTCCGGATCGTCGGTGGTGCAGAGGCCCGCATCGCCGAACGCGCCGAGATTCTTGCTGGGAAAAAATGAAAAGCAGCCGATGTCGCCGATGGCGCCCACGCGCACGCCGTTCTTATATTCCGTACCAATGGCCTGGGCGGCATCCTCGATCACCCTCAGGCGATAATGCTTGGCAAGGCTCATCAAGGGATCCATGTCGGCTGACTGACCGTAGAGGTGCACGGGCATCAGCGCCTTGACCGTCCCGCCGCTGGCCCGATTGATCAAGCGGTCCGCGCGCACCACGCACTGCCGGTCAATGAACTCTTCAACGGCTGTGGGCGACACATTGAACGTTACCGGGTCGATATCGCAGAAAACCGGGCGTGCGCCCAGGCGCGCAATGGTGCCGGCAGTGGCAAAAAAGGTATAGGGCGAGGTGATGACTTCATCGCCTGCACCGATATTGAGCGCCATCAGCGCGAGCAGCAGCGCATCCGTGCCGGACGAGACGCCGATGCCGGATTCAGATCCGCAATAGCGCGCCACTTCCGCCTCGAGCTTGAGCACCTCATCGCCGAGAATGAAGCGCTGGCTGGCGCATACCTGCTCGATCACCGGCAGCACTTCAGCGCGAATTTGCTCGTATTGGGCCTTAAGATCGAGTAATGGAACGATGGTCATTGGCGAAGAATATCACTGACGGAAACTGCGGCTGCGGACAAACTCAATCCGGCGGTCACGAACTGCTCGTGAAAAACGTAGCGGCCCTGCAGCGGCAGAGCGGCGTGGTCGGCAAGGACAATGCGCTTGGTCGGCTGAATGGTGAAAGAGCCGCCGGATGCTCTCCACGCCAGAGGGTCAACCCTAGCATCGTGGAAGGTCAAGGGCTCGCGCGTCAGCGGATACTGGCACTTGTAGAACGCTTCTTTCGCCGAGAATATCAGTGTTGCGACTCCGCTCCGCCAGGCTTCCGGGAGCGAACGCAGCCACTGAATTTCCTCGGGGGTACAAATGCTGGGCCACAGCTCCGTCTTTACGCTTCCAGCGACCTCGCTATCCAGGCCGATGGCGGCAAAGCGCGATTTCTCGGCGACCACCGCCGCGCAGAAGCCCGCGGTGTGGGTAATGCTGCCCACCAATGCATCGGGCCACAACGGCTGGCGTGCATCGCCTACTTCGACGGGAAATTCGCAGATACCGAATTCGGCCAGAAGCTTGCGCGCGCAGAGTCTGCCAGCAGCGAATTCTTGCGCGCGCTTCGCGACGGCTTTTCCGAGATACTTAGCTTCGGCAGGCCATAGCAGCGCCGGATCAGCGGATTCGCGCAACTCCGCCGCGAGCGCACCCGGCGGAAACAAGCTGGCCAGCGTTGGCGAGAAGCGCGCGGAATTTGTGTCGATGCTGGCGATGTAAGGACTCGAAACAACTGATCGGGCCGATAGGATACAGCGATGCGCGGGCGAACGAGGTTGCCGCTGCCGCCAGCTTGCTGCTGCTTCGCTGCATAGGCGATAATGAACAGCGAGATCGACACCGCCGATGCAAGAAGGACTTCTAAGATGACGGATGCCGCTCAACCTTCGCCGCGCACCGCCGAAGGTTCTATGTGGGAATCCGTTGCACGCCCCGGGGAGCCTGTCGCCGGCATTTTTCACGGACGAGCCGCGTCCGTGGCGCTCGCAGAACTTGCGACCGGATCCACTCTCGGGGGAAAACTGGAGCAGTTGCGCGGCCGCTCCGTGGTGCTGGCGACGCGTGAGCAGCTACCCACCGCCGTAGCCCTGGTGGAACTTGACGGAGTTGCCCGGCGACTGGTCCTGTGCACGCCCGACGTGGCGCCCGATCAAATCGGCGGCGTCTGTGCTGCGGCAGAAGCCGATGCCGTCCTCGTCGACGATGCAGGGGCGCCGCAATTGCCCTCATCCATTTTTCAGATCAAGTTGGCGCCGCGGCCGCTTCGCGAAAATCTGCAACGGCGGCGCACTGAAACCACTGATTGGATACTTCTGACTTCCGGCACCACGGGCGCGCCAAAATTGGTGGTCCACAGCTTCGAGAGTCTCGCAGGCGCGCTGCCGCGCGCCAACTTAGGCAAACCCATGGTGTGGAGCACGTTTTATGACATCCGCCGCTATGGGGGACTGCAGATTTATCTGCGCGCCGTGATCTCCGGATCTCCCCTGGTGCTCTCCAGTGCCGGGGAGTCCACGCACGATTTTCTGACGCGCGCCGGGGCCGCCGGAGTGACGCATATTTCAGGCACTCCCTCGCACTGGCGCCGCGCGCTCATGAGCGGTGAGACCGCGCTGATTTCGCCCGAGTATGTGCGGCTGTCGGGCGAGGTGGCAGATCAGACGGTATTGGACAACCTGCGTTCGGCTTACCCCAACGCGCGTATTGCTCATGCCTTTGCGTCGACCGAAGCGGGCGTGGCTTTCGATGTGAATGACGGGCTGGCAGGTTTTCCGGCGGAATTCGTCGACAATCCGCGGGGTGCCATCGAGATGAAGGTGCAGGACGGCACATTGTGGATTCGTTCGCGCCGCACGGCTGCGCGCTATCTCGGTGCCGCGGCGGCGCTCGCCGGCACAGAAGGATATGTGGACACGGGCGACATGGTGGAACTCGCACAGGGCCGGTACTATTTTCGCGGCCGCAAGGGCGGCATCATCAATGTCGGGGGCTTGAAGGTCTATCCGGAGGAAATCGAATCGGTGCTCAACGCCGACCCTCGGGTCAGAATGTCGCGGGTGTTGGCCCGGCGCAATCCCATCACCGGCGCGTTGGTGGTCGCCGAGGTGGTGCTGGCGGACACG
>DATMRC010000084.1:0-31253 GCA_035567075.1 Steroidobacteraceae bacterium | reverse complement strand
TGCTCGTGGCTGCGGTCAAAATTGTTCCGGCCGCCAGGAGTGTTCCGGCCAACAAAATGCGGATCGATTTCATGTTCATTGCTCCGATGCTGTGGAAGAAGATGTACGGCGCTATCCTAGGCCAGCGGCGTGCAAACTTGTGTCGCAGACAATGCAGAGTACTGTTAAGAATTGTAAATTACAGGGCTGACAGCAGCGCGGCCGCCGCACTGTGCGAGAGTATGAGGTACCTAAAATGAATGGCGCCAACCCACCACCGACAGATCCCACGGCCGCGCGCGAGGCGCGCGTGCTGCTGGTCGATGACGATCGTGAACTGTGCCAAATGCTGACCGAATACCTGGACGCGGAACACTTCGATGTGAAGAGCGTGCACGACGGCAGCGATGCTCTTGCGGAATTGCAGGCCAACCACTTTGAAATCGTGATCTTGGACGTCATGTTGCCGAGCGTCGGCGGCTTCGACGTGTTGCGCACTCTCGGTGCTTCCTACGACACCCCGATCCTGATGCTTACCGCGCGCGGCGATGATGTTGACCGGATCGTGGGGCTGGAACTGGGCGCCGACGATTACCTGAGCAAGCCGTTCAATCCGCGCGAATTGGTGGCGCGAATTCGCGCGATTCTGCGTCGCGCCAACAACCGCGCCGGCGGCCGCGTGCCCGACGAGCTTTCCGTGGGTCCGATCACCCTGCATACCGGCACCCGTCAAGTGCATGTCGCGGGGAGGCCGGTTGCTCTCACCGGCGCCGAATTTCGCGTGCTCGAACTGCTCATGCGCTCGGCGGGCCAGGTGATCTCGCGCGACTCGATGACCGAGCAGGCGCTCGGCCGCAAGCTCGCCGCCTACGATCGCAGCATCGATACGCACATCAGCAATCTGCGCCGCAAACTGGACCTGCCGGCCGGCAAGAATCCCGAGATCAAGAATGTGCGCGGATCGGGATATACCCTCACCTGGGCCTGACGACACCGCGCATGCACAGCCTGTACTTGAGAATTTT
This sequence comes from Steroidobacteraceae bacterium, assembly GCA_035567075.1. Classification (GTDB taxonomy): domain Bacteria; phylum Pseudomonadota; class Gammaproteobacteria; order Steroidobacterales; family Steroidobacteraceae; genus Bog-1198. The sequence goes on along the minus strand of DATMRC010000084.1, from coordinate 30,249 downwards.
CGTGCTTTTCTGGGTCGCGATGGCGCTCATCGTCGGCGGCAGCATCGCCACCACATTTACAATTGCTCTGCACGAATACGAACCGCAGGAACCGCAGCGCCGGCCGTCGGTGGCCATACAGGCATCGGAGATTCTCGCCCGTGACGGAGTCAGCGCCTTGAAAAGCTGGCTGGAAACGAACAAGGGCTCCATGGGCGACCGCGACCTGTTCATTGTCGGTCCCGACGGACGCGACATTCTCGGCAGGCATTTACCGCAAGGCGCGTTGCACCGGCTGGAATTCGTCAATCGCGAGTCCATCGCGGGACTCGAACCGCACGGCTTCGCGCACCCGCCGCCCGGAAATTTTCGTCCATCGCGCGCCGCGCCGCAGATCGTGGCCGCCGACGGCTCCGTCTACACCGTGCTTTCGGTGCCGCGGCGCCCGAGCATCTTTGGCGCGCTCAGCTTGCCGGCAATTTCGCTGACCATTCTCTGCATTGCGCTGGTGGTGAGTGCGCTCGCGAGCTGGTGGCTGGCGGAGCATCTCACGGCGCCCATACGGCGCATTCAAGCAGGCGCGCGCGCTCTCGCCTCGGAGAATCTCGACGTGCGCGTCAGCGCCGGTCTCGAGGACCGCAAGGACGAACTTGCCGTGCTCGCGCGCGACTTCGATGCCATGGCAAATCAGCTGCGCGCCAATCGCAGCGCGACCACGCGGCTGCTGCGCGATATTTCGCACGAATTGCGTTCGCCGCTTGCCCGAATGCGCGTCGCGTTGGGGCTGGCGCGCCAACCGCCGGCCGACTTTCCGCGCCAGTTGGATCGGCTGGAGCGGGAGATCGAGCGCCTCGATGCCTTGATCAGCCAGGTATTGAAACTCGCGCGATTGCAGGGTACCGATGCCATAACCCAGCGCGAGACCTTCGATTGCGACGAGATGATCGAAGAGGTGGTGCGCGATGCCAACTTCGAAGGAGCCGTGAAGAACTGCCGGGTCGAACTGCAAGGAGCCGCGAATGCGGCGATACTCGGCAACCGCGAGCTGCTGCGCAGCGCCATCGAGAACGTATTGCGCAACGCGGTGCGCTACAGCCCCAACGACGCGCAGGTCGTGGTGTCGATCACGCGCACGACTACCGGGCTCGAAATCTTGATCCGCGACCGCGGCCCCGGGGTTCCGCCGGCTGACCTCGCGCGCATCTTCGAGCCGTTCTACCGCGTCGCCGAGTCGCGCGACCGCGACAGCGGCGGCGAAGGCATCGGCCTCGCCATCACCTCCCAGGTCATGAAGGCGCACGGCGGGTCGGCGCAGGCGGCCAACGCCGCGGGCGGCGGCCTCGAAATTCGACTCAGCTTGCCGGCAAGCGCGCTCACTGCTTAGATACGCCGTCGAGCGCTCAAGTCCACTGCGCGTTGCTACGGAGAATCATTTGAGCCTGTTTCAAGAAGCCTGCAAGTACATCCCGGGCGGCGTCAACTCGCCCGTGCGCGCGTTTCGCGGCGTGGGCGGCGATCCCATCTTCTTCAAAAAGGCCAAGGGCGCTTACGCGTATGCGGCCGACGGGCGGCGCTTCATCGACTACGTGGGCTCCTGGGGCCCGATGATCGTGGGCCATGCGCATCCGCAGGTGATCCAGGCGGTGCAGGATGTCGCGGCGGATGGCTTGAGCTTCGGTGCGCCCACCGAGCTGGAGACGCAACTCGCCAAACGTGTGATCGAACTCATGCCGGCCATCGAATTGGTGCGCTTCGTGAGCTCAGGGACGGAAGCCACCATGAGCGCGATTCGCCTGGCGCGCGGCTTCACCGGGCGCGACACCATTGTGAAGTTCGAGGGTTGCTACCACGGGCATTCGGATTCACTGTTGATCAAAGCCGGCTCCGGTGCTCTGACATTGGGCATCCCCACCTCTCCCGGCGTGCCGAAGTCGCTGGCCGCCCACACGGTGACCCTCACTTACAATGATATCGAGCAGGTGCAGAAGGCTTTCCGCGAACTCGGCAAGCAAATCGCCTGCGTCATTGTCGAGCCCGTCGCGGGCAACATGAACTGCGTCCTGCCGGCGCCGGATTTTCTGCAGACCCTGCGGCGCGAATGCGATCGCGCCGGCGCCGTGTTGATTTTCGACGAGGTGATGACCGGCTTTCGCGTTGCCCTGGGCGGCGCGCAGGCGCTGTACGGGGTGCGCCCGGATCTCACCACGCTCGGCAAGATCATCGGCGGCGGCATGCCGGTCGGCGCTTTCGGCGGCAGGCGCGACATCATGGAGCGGCTGGCGCCTCTGGGCCCTGTGTACCAGGCCGGCACATTGTCCGGAAATCCGGTGGCGATGACTGCTGGCCTCACGACTCTGGAGCTGGTCGGCGCGCCCGGGTTTCATCGGCGTTTGGCCGCGCAGACTGAAGTGTTGATGGAACGCCTCGCCGCCGCCGCAGCGGCTGCCGGCATTGCGTTCGCGACCAACCACGTCTGCGGCATGTTCGGTCTTTTCTTCACGACCGAGCGCCAGGTCGATCGCTACGACAAAGTCATGGCCTGCGACGTCGAGCGTTTCAAGCGCTTCTTTCACGGCATGCTGGCGGAGGGAATTTATTTCGCGCCGTCCGCCTTCGAGGCGGGATTTCTCTCGGCGGCGCATTCGGCGGCCGACATCGAGGCAACTGCGGCGGCGGCGGCGCGCGTCTTCGCCGGCCTGCGAGAGGCCGCTGCCGCGGCCGGCAGTTAACAAGTGCGCGCCTTCGCCTGGTTCCTGGCCGCCTTCTTGCTCGCGGCATTGATCGGCGCGCTGATTGCGTATCCCGCATTTGAGCTGACTTCGCTGTTCGCGAATTTTGCGTTTCATCGCGTTGCCGGCCGAATCGTCATGCTGCTGCTGATCGCGGAGCTGGTGTGGCTGTGCCGGCACCTTGGGCTGGTCCATAAACGCGATCTTGGGCTGGGCCTGCCCTGGCGCAGATTCCTAAAGGTGAGCGTGCTGTGGGGAGCCATCGGTACCGCCACCGCCGGCGTCGGTGCCGCGTTTTTACTGGCCACGCACCTGCGAGTGATCCAATCGGGCTTCACGCTCACCGGCGTCAGTTTCCTGCGTATTTTTGCGATCGGGTTGGCATCGGGCATCGCCGTCGCGCTCCTGGAGGAAACCGTGATGCGCGGCGCGATGCATACGGCGATCGAGCGTGAGTCGGGACCGTGGGCCGCAGCCCTGCTCACCGCTCCGCTGTTCGCGGTGCTGCATTTCTTTGCCAAGGCCAGCATTCCAGCGGCGGAGCTCCACTGGGGGAGCGGCTTTGACCTGTTGCTGCGTTCGTTTGCGCCGTTGAGTCAGCCGGCGCTGGTCTACGATTCGTTTCTGTCGTGGTTGCTGGTGGGCTTGATCTTGAGCCTCACGCGCGCGCTGACCGGCAATATTGCGATGGCGATCGGGCTGCACGCCGGCTGGGTCCTGGTGTTGCGCATGCTGCAGGAAGCCACCGGCAGCGGCGTGGCGCCAGGATATTCCATCTGGGTGGGACGGTTCGACGGCCTGCTGGGGCTTTGGCTGCTGCCGTGGGGCGCGATCATTGCGGCTGCGCTGTGGCTGACCCGCGCCACCTGGGTGCCGCCGGCCCGTACTTGAGGACCATGCCTTAAGGGTCAATCGGACTCGCGCAAGGCCAGTGGGCTCAACGCATCCAGCCGCTCGATCGGATCTTCGAGCTCGAGGCAGAATTGTTTCTCGGCGGCGGCAATCGGCAGAATTTCCGCCAGCCGGTAGCCCACCCACGCCGCATCGCCCAGCCGCATCTCGATGCCGGCATACGCTTCGCCCAACTGCGGCAGCACGGATTTCAGCAATTCCGCCAATCGCGCATGATGCTGCGGCAGCGCGATCTTCGGCTCCGCGAAAAAAATATCGACTTCCGCCAGATTCAGTCCGTCGGCCTGGACCTTGCGGCTTTGGATGCGGAATCGCTGCTGGCCAACGCACGACAGGCCCAGAAAGCCGTCCGACAACTGATGAAAGTCAACGATCTTTGCCGTCGTGCCGATTTCGAATGTTTCCGCGGGCCCAACCTCTTGTCCCTCGCGGATCAGCGCCACGCCGAATTGCTGCTCGCCGCGCATACAGCGGCGCACCATATCGACGTAGCGGGTTTCAAAAATTCGCAGCGGCAGGGGGCCGTCGGGAAACAATACGATGTTGAGCGGGAACAGCGCAATCGATGCCGCCGCCGGACTCACTTGCGCGCCTGCAGTGCCGCCAGCAACTTGTCGTGCAGGCCGCCGAAGCCGCCGTTGCTCATGACCAGAATATGATCGCCGGCGTGCGCGGCGGCGGCGAGCCCCGCAACCAGTGCATCGACGCTTGCAGCAATCCTCGCGCGGCTTCCCAGCGGTGCCAGCGCCGCGGACAGATCCCAACCCAGATCCGCAGGCTGAAGCAGCCAGCTTGAGTCGGCCTCTGCCAGCGCCGGGGCCAATTGCTCGCGGTGCACGCCCAATTTCATCGTATTGGAACGCGGCTCGACCACGGCGATGATGCGCGCCGCGCCCACCAGCGCGCGCAAACCGTGCAGGGTCGTCTCGATGGCCGTCGGGTGATGCGCGAAATCGTCGTACACGGTGACCCCGTTGATCACGCCGCGCACTTCCATGCGCCGCCTGACGCCGCTAAATGTGCTCAGTGCCTCGGCCGCGCGTTCCGGACTCACGCCCACGTGGTGCGCAGCGCTGATCGCAGCCAATGCGTTCATGACATTGTGTTCGCCGAGCAGGGACCACTTCACTTCGGCAGCCGCGCGGCCGGCAAAATGCACGGTGAATCGGGTGGCTGCCGAATCCTTCGCGATGCGCGCGCTCCAATCGAGATTCGCGCCCTTGAGGCCGAAAGTCTCGCGCGGCGTCCAGCAACCCATGCCAAGCGTTGTGGCAAGCTCGCCATCCTGGCCGTTTACGAGCAGACGTCCGGCGCCCGGAACGGTGCGCAGCAGTTGATTGAACTGGCGCCGGATGGACGCCACGTCCGGGTAAATGTCCGCGTGATCGTACTCCAGATTATTCAGGATCACGGTGCGCGGACGATAGTGTACGAACTTGGCGCGCTTATCGAAAAACGCCGTGTCGTATTCGTCCGCCTCGATGACGAAAAACGGCGCCTTGCCGAGTCGCGCGCTGGAATCGAAATTGCCGGGTACTCCGCCGACCAGAAAGCCGGGTGCGTGGCCCGCGTGCTCGAGAATCCAGCACAGCATGGCGGTCGTGGTGGTCTTGCCGTGGGTTCCGGTCACGGCGATCACATGTTTATCAAGCAGCACCTGCTCGGCGAGCCACTTAGGACCCGAGGTGTAGGCCATGCCGCGATCGAGCATAGCCTCGATGACCGGGCTGCCGCGGCTCAACGCGTTGCCAACCACCACGATGTCGGGTTTGAGATCCAACTGTTCCGCGCCATAGCCCTGGACGAATTCGATGCCGAGGGCGTCGAGCTGGGTGCTCATGGGCGGGTACACATTGAGGTCCGAGCCGGTGACGCGAAAACCAGCCGTTTTCGCGATCGCCGCCAGGCCGCCCATGAAGGTGCCGGCGATGCCCAGAATATGCACATGCATCGTCATGTTTGCGGCAGCAACAGCTGTTCGAGCGCAATCGACAGCACCAGGTACCCGACGCTGATGACGCCGCCCAGGATGAAGCCGGTGTCCAAGGCTGCGCGCCAGATGTTGGCGCAGCCAAGCAAGTACCAGATCAATCCGGCGTACAGCAGCAAGCCCACAGGAATCGACGCCAGACGGTCCGCGCCGATGTTGCGCAGCATTGCGCCCAAGGGATAGAGCACGATTTCCGCGAGCACCCCGATGCCGAGCAATGCGATGGCCGTCTGCAAAAAGCGCTGCCTGCGCCGCGCCAGCTCGAGCACCGCGGAGGTGTAGCCCAGGGGCAATCCAACCCCGAGCACGATGCGCAGCAGTATTCCGTCATTCGGCGGGGGAGGCAGGAGCGCGCCCAGCACTTCCAGCAATGCCGCGGCGCCTGCCACCAAGCCTAGCAGGAACAACGACGCCGGCAGATTCGCCGGCGACTGCCGCCCAAGCGCGATATCGAAAAATGCTTTTGTCAGTCGCAGCATGCTTATTAAGTCATAATTAATTCCAAATTGTACACGTGGATCAATGATGACTGAGGCGATTTGGATCGATCGCAGCGGCGAACTCGCTGCGCTGGCACGCGCACTGGAATCGCAGGACGCGATCGGCGTCGATACCGAATTCCTGCGCGAGCGCACCTTCTTTCCCAAGTTGTGCCTGCTGCAGCTGAGCGCGGCGGGACGGGTATGGTTGGTCGACACGCTGCGGGTGGGCAGCCTCGAACCATTAATGCCTGCCCTCACCGCTGCGCACTCGCGCAAGCTGATTCATGCCGCCCGCCAGGATCTCGAAGCCGTCTACCTGACCAGCAAACATGTGATCTCCCCGGTGTTCGACACGCAAATCGCGGCCGCCTGCATTGGTCTCAAACCCCAGATCGGCTACGCGGAGCTCGTAAAAACCCTGCTCGACGTGACGATACCCAAGGGCCAGACACGCACCGATTGGTCGATGCGGCCACTGACCCGCGCGCAGCTGGAATACGCCGCCGACGACGTTTTGCATCTGGAGGCCATTGCGATCGAGCTCAGCAAGCGACTCGGCGCCCTCGGGCGCGAGCACTGGGTGCGCGAGGATTGCTCGGGGCTTTCGGACCTGAGTCTGTATGAACCCGACGAGGCGTTTGCTTGGGTTAGGCTGCGCGGCATGGGGCAACTGGCGCCGGCGCCGCGCGCCCGTGCCAGGATCGTAGCCGTATGGCGCGAACAAGCCGCGCGGGCACGCGACCTGCCGCGCTCGTGGATTTTGTCCGACGCCGCCATTTTTTCGATCGCGGAGGCCAACCCCGCGAGCGCTGCCGAACTCGACGCCGTGCAACCGCTGAATGAAAAGCTTAGCTGTACATTGCTGAGTGCGCTCAATAGCTCATCCGGCACGGCATTGACCGATCTGGAACCTGAGCAGGATTCCCGTCCGACGCCTGCGCAAAAAGCCCTGCTCGAGCGCCTGATTCAGACGGTCGATGCGCGCGCCGCCGAATTGCAAGTGAGCGCCGAAGTGTTGGCGCCGCGCGGCGAGTTGAAGGCGCTCGCCATGGGGAAGCGCGATTCGCATGCGCTTACCGGATGGCGGCGGCAGGAGATCGGCACACGGCTGCTGGCGTTGATCGAAGGCGGGGGCCGGCCCTAAGCGCTACTTCGTCGCGCCCTGCACGGCGCGCTGGATGTTGGCGAATACCGTGTCCATATCGGCGTCGGCCTCCACGACTCGCAACATGCCTAAGGCCTGGTAATGCTGAATCAGCGGTTTGGTTTGCGCTTCGTACACTTCGAGACGCTTGGCGATGACTTCTTCCTTGTCGTCGGGCCGCTGGATCAACCGTCCGCCGTCGGCGCAATGATCACAGCGCAGCGGCGTCGCCGCACCCGGCGTATAGATGTTGAATACCCGTCCACAGCTCTCGCAGATCCTGCGCCCGGTGAGACGCTTGAACAGCACGCCCAAATCGAGATGCAGGAGCACCACCGATTCGAGTGGCGCGCCCAATTCCTCGAGCATCTTCTGCAGCGACTCGGCCTGCGTGATGTTGCGCGGAAACCCGTCCAATATGAAGCCTTTGACCGCATCCCTGCGGCTCAAGCGCTCGCGCATCATGCCAAGCACCGTGGCATCGTCCACCAACTTGCCGGCGTCCATTGCGGACTTGGCGCGCAGCCCGAGTTCGGTGCGTTTGGAGACCGCCTCGCGCAATAAATCGCCGGTCGATATATGAGGGATTCCGTAGGCTTTGACCAGCAACCCGGACTGCGTGCCTTTGCCGGACCCGGGTGCTCCCAATAGGACTATGCGCATGATTCTCTAGCGTGGTGAAACCGCGCTACCGTACCTTTTCGCCGGTGTGATCGTCAAACCACGGCAATTACCGCGGATCTCGCGCGTCGGCTCTCCCAAGGCTCTCGTCGATTATGCGCCGATCGGCTATCCTGCGCGGCTCCAAGCCTTGGGGGATCTCCATGATCAGGAAAAACGCGTTCTATGCGCAATCCGGCGGCGTAACGGCGGTCATCAATGCATCGGCATGCGGATTGGTCGAAACAGCCCGCCGCCATCCCGACAAAATCGGCAGGATATACGCCGGCCGGCACGGCATCATCGGCGCACTGACCGAGGATATGATCGACGTCAGCAAGGAAAGCAAGGCAACCGTCAAAGCACTGCGCCACACGCCTGGCGGTGCGTTCGGCTCGGCACGCTACAAGCTGGCCGGGATCGACAAGAATCGGGCGCAATACGAACGCTTGATCGACATCTTTCGCGCCCACGACATCGGCTATTTCTTCTACAACGGCGGCAACGACTCGATGGATACGGCACAGAAAGTGTCCGAAATCGCGGTGCAGATGGGATACCCGATCATTTGCGTCGGCATACCCAAGACCGTTGACAACGATTTGCCGGTGACCGACTGTTGTCCGGGATTCGGCTCGGCGGCGAAGTACATTGCCGTGTCCACGCGCGAGGCCGCGCTCGATGTCGCGTCGATGGCGCGCACCTCGACCAAGGTTTTCGTGCTCGAAGTGATGGGGCGCCACGCCGGCTGGATCGCCGCCGCGGGCGGCCTGGCTGCGGACAAAGCCGGCGATGCTCCCCATATCATTCTTTTTCCGGAGATCGTATTCGATCGCGAGGCGTTCCTCGCCAGGGTGCGTATCACGGTTGAAAAACGCGGCTTCTGCGTGATCGTTGTATCCGAGGGGGTCAAGGATGCCGACGGCAAATTTCTGGCCGAAGCCGGCACCAAGGACGCATTCGGCCATGCCCAGTTGGGCGGCGTCGGGCCCGTGGTCGCGCAAATGACGCAGCAGGCCTTCGGCTATAAATTCCACTGGGCGGTGGCGGACTATCTGCAGCGCTCGGCCCGCCACATTGCATCGAAGGTGGACGTCGATCAGGCCTATGCGGTCGGCAAGGCGGCAGTGGAATTCGCGCTGCAGGGAAAGAACGCGGTGATGCCCATCATCGTCCGAAAATCCAGCAAACCCTATCGCTGGGGCATCGGCGAGGCGCCGCTCAGTGCCATCGCCAATCAGGAAAAGAAGTTGCCGCGCAATTTCATCACCGCGGACGGGTTTGGAATCACCGGCCCCTGCAGGCGGTATTTATTGCCCCTGATCGGCGGCGAAGGCTATCCTCCCTATCGTGACGGTCTGCCCTGCTACGCCACCTTGAAGGGCGCCAGCGTGCGTAAGCGCCTGCGTACCCCTTTTGTGATATAGTGCGCCGCTTTTTAAGACCATAAACTCATATTTTTCAATAACATAAGTCCCGAGGGGAGAACGTCTCATGACTCTTGATAATGCGCTATGGCTGGCTATTGCAGCAGGAGTTGTTGCCATCCTCTTCGGCGTCATTTCGGTGCGCTGGATTCTGGCGCAGCCTGCCGGCAATCCCAGGATGCAGGAGATCGCCGCAGCCATTCAGGCCGGCGCCCGTGCCTATTTGAACCGCCAGTATTCCACCATCGCGATCGTCGGAGTGATTCTGTTTTTCGTACTGGGCTTTGCGCTCGGGTGGCCGACTGCGGGCGGTTTCGCGGTTGGCGCCCTTCTGTCGGGACTGGCGGGCTATATCGGCATGTTCATCTCGGTGCGCGCCAACGTGCGTACGGCTCAGGCAGCGCACCACGGGATCAACGCCGCGCTCAAAGTCGCGTTCCGCGGCGGCGCCATCACCGGTATGTTGGTGGTGGGCTTGGGGTTGCTCGGCGTCGCCGGGTACTACCTCGGCATGCTGCACATGCTGGGGAATCCGGAAGCTGCGCTGCGCTCGCTGGTAGGCCTTGCCTTCGGCGGTTCTCTGATCTCGATTTTCGCGCGCCTCGGCGGCGGCATCTTCACCAAGGGTGCGGATGTGGGCGCGGACCTGGTGGGCAAGGTGGAAGCCGGCATTCCCGAGGATGACCCGCGCAATCCGGCGGTCATTGCCGACAATGTCGGCGACAACGTCGGCGACTGCGCCGGAATGGCGGCCGACCTGTTCGAAACCTATGCCGTGACCCTGGTGGCCACCATGCTATTGGGCGGCCTGGTGATGGTGGACATGGGCGCGCGGGCGATATTGTTTCCCCTGGTGCTGGGCGCGATTTCAATTGTCTCCTCCATCATCGGCACCTTCTTCGTGTCGACGCGTGAGGGCGGCAAAATCATGAACGCGCTGTATAAGGGCGTCATCGTTTCGGCCGTGATCTCGGCCATCGCGTTTTACTTCGTCTCGCAGCAAATCATGGGCGATCACGCCATGCGCATCTGGCTGTGCACCTTGGTCGGCTTGGCGTTGACCGCCGCCATGATCGTGATTACCGAGTACTACACCGCAACCGAGTACGGACCGGTGCAGCACGTGGCCGCGGCCTCGCAAACCGGACATGCCACCAACATCATTGCCGGACTCGGCGTGTCGATGAAGGCCTGTGCCCTGCCCGTCATCGCGGTGGCATTGAGTATCTGGGCCTCGTTCCAGCTCGAAGGTCTGTATGGCATCGCCATCGCAGCCACCGCGATGCTGTCGATGACCGGCATGATCGTGGCGCTGGATGCCTATGGACCGATCACCGACAATGCCGGCGGGATCGCGGAGATGGCGCACCTGGACAAGAAGGTTCGCGATGTGACCGATCCGTTGGATGCGGTCGGCAATACCACCAAGGCGGTGACCAAAGGTTATGCCATCGGCTCGGCGGGCCTGGCGGCGCTGGTCTTGTTTGCCGATTACACCCACAAACTCGGCGAGGTGCTGGGCCACGCCACGAGTTTCGATCTGTCGAATCCTGCGGTGATCATCGGCTTGTTCATCGGCGGCCTCGTGCCTTATCTCTTTGCGGCGATGGCCATGGAAGCCGTTGGCCGGGCCGCAGGCGCGGTGGTCAACGAGGTGCGCCGTCAATTCCGTGAAATTGCCGGCATCATGGAAGGCACCGCGAAGCCCGATTATTCGCGCGCCGTGGATATGCTGACCAAGGCGGCCATCAAGGAAATGATCATTCCGTCGCTGCTGCCCATCCTGGTACCCATCGTGCTGGTGTTTATCATCAATTTCTTGATGGGTCCCGGCTCCGGCGTTCAGGCCTTGGGCGGACTTCTGATCGGCACCATCGTCACCGGACTGTTCGTCGCGATCTCCATGACCACCGGCGGCGGCGCATGGGACAACGCCAAGAAATACATTGAAGAAGGTCACTTCGGCGGCAAGGGTTCCGATGCGCACAAGGCCGCGGTGACCGGCGATACGGTCGGCGATCCCTACAAGGACACCGCGGGACCTGCGATCAATCCGTTGATCAAGATCATCAACATCGTGGCGCTGTTGATGGTGCCGGTGCTCGGCAAAATGATGTGATTCGACTCTTCCACACTTAAGGGCGGGGTCGCCTCGACCCCGTAGATTCGGCGCGTTCGCCTAACTAAATATCAAATATCGAAATAGATGGCGTCGGGCTCTGCGGCGCCGTCCCGCGTCATCACGCGCAGCTCCGGCTCCTTCAAGGAAACCCGTGAACGCGGCGGCACGCTGCGTGTGAGAAATACCGAACCGCCGATCACGCTGTCGGCGCCCACCACGGTTTGTCCGCCCAACACCGTGGCGTTGGCGTACAGCGTCGAACCGTCCTCCACGGTCGGATGACGCTTGCGGCCGCGAATGATGTGGCCGTTGGCATCCTTGGGTAGCGACAGCGCCCCCAAGGTCACGCCCTGGTAGAGTTTTACGCCCTCGCCGATGTGCGTGGTCTCCCCGATCACCACGCCGGTGGCGTGGTCGATGAAAAATGCGGCGCCGATGGTGGCACCCGGATGGATGTCGCAGCCGGTCTTGGAGTGCGCCCATTCGGTCATGATGCGCGCCATCATGGGCACGCCGAGATCGTACAAAGCATGCGCGATCCGATACACGCTGACCGCGAGCACGCCGGGATAAGCGAGGATGATCTCGTCGAGATTGAGCGCCGCTGGATCGCCGTCGAATGCCGCCTGCACATCGCGTATCAGCAGGCCCCGAATATCGGGCAGCCGCTGCAGAAAAATCTGCGTGAGTTCCTGGGCGCGCGGTGCGCATTCGCCGAATTGCGGCGACGCCGCCTCGCGTTCGCGCCCATAGCACAGGCAGTGCTCGATTTCATGCTCGAGCTTCGGCGCCAGCGCCGCCAAGCTTTGCACCACGTGCGTGCCGAGATTCTCGCGGTTCAGATCCTGCCGCCCGAAGTAACCGGGGTACATCAAATCGAGCACCGACTCCAGGATCTCGACGATGGCCTCGCGCGACGGTAGATAGCGCTGCGCAATGCGCCGCGCGCGCTCATCCTTCAGATAGCTGTCGAGCAGCTCCTCTTTGAGCTTCTCGGCCGGCGCGGCAGGGGCCGAGGCTGCGATCGTGGCGCTCATGAGACTCTCACGCAACCGCCTGCATTTTCTCGACTTCCTCGAACAGCCCCGCGAACAGCGCGCCCGAGAGATAACGCTCGCCGGCATCCGGCAGGATCACGACGATGGTTTTACCCTTGTTATTGGGTTCGCGTGCCAGGCGCAGGGCCACCGCCATCGCCGCGCCGCAGGAGATGCCGGACAGCAAGCCCTCCTCGCGCGCCAGCCGGCGCGCCACCTCGATGGCTTCTTCATTGGTGACTTGTTCGACCCGGTCCACCAGGCTCAGGTCCAGGTTCTTGGGAATGAATCCCCCGCCGATGCCTTGAATCTTGTGTGGCGTCGGCGTCAACGGCTGGCCGGCCAACGTTTGAGTAATGACCGGCGAGTTCGTGGGTTCCACGGCGACGGTGAGGATCTTCTTTCCGCGGGTGTTCTTGATGTAACGGGAAACGCCGGTCAGCGTTCCCCCGGTTCCGACACCGCTGACAAAAATATCCACCTTGCCATCCGTGTCGTCCCAGATCTCGGGACCCGTGGTCTTCTCGTGAATCGCCGGGTTGGCGGGATTCTCGAACTGCTTCATCAGCAGGTACTCGCCGGGATTCGCTGCCGCCAATTCGTCGGCCTTGGCGATGGCGCCCTTCATGCCCTTGGCGCCGGGAGTCAAAATGAGTTTGGCGCCAAATGCCACCAGCACCTTGCGCCGCTCCATGCTCATGGTGTCGGGCATGGTGAGCAGGCATCCATAGCCGCGCGATGCCGCCGCGAATGCCAGCGCGATCCCGGTGTTGCCGCTGGTGGCCTCGACGATGGACATGCCCGGCTTCAGGGCGCCGCGCTCTTCGGCGTCCCACACCATCGCCGAACCGATGCGGCATTTCACCGAGTACGCGGGATTGCGGCCCTCGATTTTGCCGAGAATGGTCGCACCGCTGCTGGCGTCGAGCCGGTTGATGCGAACCAACGGCGTGTGGCCGATGGACTTGGTGTTGTCCTCGAATACTTGCATGTTGCACCTCGTTGCCGAAGGGTTTTGCCGATGGCGGTGATTTTCCTCCTAAGCGCGGGAGAAATACCATAGAAGTTTGTTATGAGGGCGGATCAAAGGGTTATAAGCGCACCCTTCCAATCCCAAGCTAGGTCGGGATGGGCACCATGGATAGGGGTTGCGGCCGGCCGACCAGGAAGCCCTGTACAAAATCGATGCCCATATCGGTCACGGTATCCAGCGACAGCTGATCCTCGACATGTTCGGCGACCACGCGGAAATTCAGACTGCGCGACAATTCGATCATCGCCGCGACCATTGCCCGGTTCACGGCATCCCCGGCCAGATTCTTGATGAACGATCCGTCAATTTTCAGATAGTCCATCGGCAGGGTCTTCAAGGTTGACAAAGAACTCAAGCCGCTGCCGAAGTCATCGAGCGCAAATTCACAACCCATCCCATGCAACACCGCAATGAAGCGCTGCGCATGGTCGAGATTCATGACCACCGAACTTTCCGTGACCTCGAAGCAAATGTCGGCCGGGCTCGCTCCGGTATGATCGAAACACTCCACGACGAACTCCAGAAATTCGGCATCGCCCAGAGTCTGGCCGGCGATGTTGATCGCGACGCTGCGGCCGGGAGGCAGCTTCAGCCCGCCGCGGCCGAGGGCGGCGAGCACCGATTGCACCACCCAGCGATCGACGTGCGGCATCAGACGATAGCGCTCGGCCGCGCGAATGAAATCCGTTGAGGCTGCGGCCGGCTGACCGTGCTCTCCGGCGAGACGCACGAATACTTCGAGCGCCGGCCCGCTCACTCCGCCGGCGCGCGCGTGCACGATGGGCTGGTAGTAGAGTTCGAACTTGTTGTCGCGCAGCGCGACCTGCAGTCTCTGCAGCCACTGAATTTCACCGCTGTGACGCGCGCTCGCTTCCTCGCGCGCCGAATAGACATGCACGTGCAGGCCACCGTTCTTCTTGGCCACATAGCAGGCGGAATCCGCCGAGTTCATGAGCTCCTCGATCGTGCCCCCGCCGCGGCCGATTTCCACCAGGCCGATGCTGATGCCGACATTGAAAATCTTGTCCTTCCACACGAATCGATAGTCGTTGACCGAGCGCACAACGTTGTCGGCTATCTGCCGCGCCTTTTCCAGCGGGCAGCCGACCAGCAGCATCGCGAACTCATCGCCGCCGATGCGCCCCACCGTATCCGAATCGCGCACCGCATCGCGGATCAGCGAGGCTATTTCGCGCAGCATGTTGTCGCCGGCGGTATGCCCGCAGGTGTCGTTCACGACCTTGAATCGGTCCAGGTCCAGATAGCACAGCGCGTGCCCGATGTCGCCCGTTTGCGCCGAGTCCATGGCCTCCTGCAGACGGCGCTCGAATTCGCGCCGATTCACCAGGCCGGTGAGCGCGTCGTGGCTGGCCTGATAGGTCATTTGCCGGGTGAGGCCGCGCAGTTCGCTGGTGTCGTGGAGCACCAGCACCAGCCCCGAGATTTCCGTGCCGTCGTTGCGCAGCGGCGTCACGCTGATCTCCACGGAGCGCTCGGCTGCAGCGTTCGCGGGAACCAGAACCGCGCGTCTTCCCATGGTCACGCGGCCGCCGGTGTTCAGAGCCTTGCGCACCGGATCGCCGAGCGATCGGCGATCATTTTCATCGACCAATGAGGCGACCTCCGGAAAGGTCTTGCCCAGGACCTGATCGAAGTTCTGGCCGAGCAGCAGTTCCGCAGCATGATTGATGTAGTCGATGCGGCCGTCGGCATCGACAGTGAGCACGCTTTCGCCCATGGCGTCGAGTGTCACCATGCCGCGCGGCTTCGGCGCAAGCGCCGTCGGAATGGCCCCGGGCATCATTTCAAGCGCAGTCAGCAGCAGTGCCGGCTCGCTGGCGCTGTCGATCAGCGTGCTGGACAGCTCCACGCGCGTCACCTGGCCCTTTGCGCCCAGCAGCTCAATTTCGTAGCGCTCCGCCGCGGGTTCGCCGGACAGGCGCCGCCGCAGATTGTTTTCCACCAACTCTACATATTCCGGCGCGACGAACTCGGTCAAGGATTTGCCGATGACATCCGCCGGGTCCGCGCCCAGAAGCGACAGGAAGCGCGAGTTGGCAAAAAGAATTTCCTTGCGGTGGACAAGTACCGCTTCGTGCACGGTCTCGACCAGACGCTGAAACAGATGTTCGCGATCGTGCAGCCGCGCGCCGCGCAGCTCCAGGTCTTCCAGCAGTTTGTTGACCGCGGACCCCAGGTGGCTCAACGCCTGCGGTTTGCCTTCAAGCGCAATGCGTCCGGGAGCGCCGCTGTCGCGCGTGAGATGCCATATCTGGTTCGAGAAATCGTTGACCGCGCGCTCCTGCCGCTGTTTCCACGCGAGGAGCACGACGAGGCCCACTGCCAGAATGGCCGCGGTTAACAACCACAACAGCAGGGAAGACAGGATCAACCTTGACCTCGCGCGACGGTTCTTAGGGATCTTTCAGCTTGGGACCCTTTAGGGTTCTACATGTCACGAACCGTCGTGATGCGAAGAATAGCGCAAGGGGCTCGCGTAGCCTGCGGAAATTGACCATAATCAGCGGTCTTAATCGCGCTCGAGAAAACATGGATACATTGGCCGCTCGGCAGCAGATGGTGGATCAGCAGATTCGCACTTGGGAAGTTCTCGATCCGCGCGTACTCGATGCTTTGTCCATGGTGCCGCGGGAAGCGTTCGTACCGCCCGAATACCGCGAACTTGCGTTCGCCGATGCACCGATACCGATCGGATTCGGCCAATCCATGCTGGCGCCGAAACTCCAGGGACGCATTTTGCAAGCGGTGAGCGTGGCTGCAACCGACAGTGTGCTCGAGATCGGCAGCGGCTCGGGCTATCTCGCCGCGGCATTGAGCTTGCTGGGCGCCTCGACCCGCTCCATCGACATTCACCCGCAATTTACCGCGGCGGCGGCGGCGAACCTGCGCGCCATCCAGGGTTCACGGGTTGAATTCGAGACGCGGGATGCGTTCAGCGATGCGCCGCTCGGCGAGTACGACGTGATCGCCGTCACCGGTTCGATGCCGGTTTACGACAAGCGCTTTGAGCGCGCGCTGCGCATCGGCGGACGCCTGTTCGCGGTGGTCGGCCCGGCGCCGGTCATGGACGCCATCTTGGTGCGCCGAGTCGATGGCGGCGAATGGATCCGCGAAAGCCTGTTCGAGACGGTGATTGACCCGCTGATCAATGCAACCGCGCTGCAAAGGTTCATCTTTTGAGATGGTCAAGAATTTGAGCCCGGGGGAATTTCTCGAGCGGCGCGCGGGCGGCGTGAGCTCGATTCTGCTCGATGTTCGCGAGGATTGGGAAATCGCCGTGGCGCCGGTCCCCGGCGACAGCGTGCACATCCCGATGCCGCAGATTTCGCAGCGCCTCGGCGAACTGGATCCGCACGTGGAGACCGTGGTCATATGCCGTTCCGGGGGCCGCAGCGCGCAGGTGGCCGAGTTTCTGGCCTCCCGGGGATTTACTACGGTTTTCAATCTCGCAGGCGGCATTCTGGCCTGGTCCCGGGATTTGGATCCCAGGATTCCACAGTATTGACCCGTCCTTCGTAGGTGATATAGTAGTATATAACACTATACTACCTTGCTAGCCAATATGGGTAATTCATGAAGCGACTGTTGATCGTAATTGCTTTATGCGTAAGCGCGATTCCGGCATCGGCCGCGGATCTCCTGGCTGTCTACCAGCGCGCCCTGCAAAACGACCCGCAGCTGCGGGAGGCGGAGGCCACGCGTCTTGCGGCGCTCGAAGCCAAGCCCCAGGCGCTGTCCGCGCTATTGCCCCAACTCACGGGCAACGGGCTGATATCCAAGGAGCGCGACACCGGCTCGCAGAACACCACCCAAGCGGTCAGCCTGCCACCTTGCGGTCCCCAGATTCCGCCGCCCTGCTCGTCCAACCCCACGCCGACGACCATCTTCGAAACCTTTCCGTTCGACGGCAAAATCGAAACCACCACCCACAAATACACCGTCAATCTCAGGCAAAATCTATTCAGCTGGGGAAACTGGGAGACCTTGAAGCGCGCCGACTCGCAGGTGGCGCAGGCCGAAGCGGATTATCAAACCGCGCAGCAAGACTTGATGGAGCGGGTCGCGCAGCGCTATTTCGACGTGCTCGGCGCGCAGGATGACCTCGAGGCGCAGCAGGTGGCGCTGACCTCGGTCACGCGTCAACTCGAACAGGCCGAAGCGCGCTACAAGATCGGACTGATCGCCGTGACCGATGTCGAGGAGGCCCGTGCCTCGCATGACAGCACCGCCGCGGCCGTCATTGCCGCCAAACGAGTGTTGTCCTCGACGCTGGAACTGCTCCGCGAAATCATCGGCGACCCGTTTGATTCCCTGGCGCGGCCGCTGGAGCCCTTCGAGATGGCCAACCCGGATCCCATCAGCGAAGACCGCTGGGTCGATATGGCGTTGAAACAAAATCTGTCGCTGGTGTCCAGCCGCCTGGGCGCCGACATCGCGCGCGAAAACGTCTCCGTGGCGCGCGGCGGTCACGGCCCGACGCTCGACCTGGTGGGCAGCGCCGGCAAGTTGAACTCCAATGGTACGGACACATTCGTGGACGGCAGCCCGGCGGGCGGCACCACACTGGATCAAAATCAGAAGTCGATCGGGCTGCAATTGACTTTTCCCATCTATTCCGGGGGCCTGGTGTCCTCGCAAGTGCGTCAGGCCGTCTACCAGCATCGAGCGGCCAAGGAGCGCCTGGAGCGGGTGGCGCGACAGACCGAGCACGATGCGCGCGATGCCTATCTCGGCGTTCTTTCGGAGATTTCGCGCGTCAAGGCGCTGCGCCGCGCGGTCGAATCGAACATGACGGCATTGCGCGCGACCGAATCCGGTTATGAGGCGGGAACCCGGACCGCGGTGGACGTCCTGCAGTCCCGCCAACAATGGGTGCAGGCGCAAACCGACTACTCGCGCAGCCGCTACGCCTACATGATCAACGTCATCAAGCTGCAGCAAGCCGCCGGCATTCTCTCCGAACAGAGCCTGCAGCGGATCAACGCGTTGCTGACGGAGAGTCCGCGAGCCGTGGCTCAATGAGAGCGAGCAATCGCGCGACGCTGCCGCGGTTCGATTCGACGATCTGTTTACCGATGGCGCCGATGCGCCCCCGCTCTGCCGGATCATGCAGCAGCCGTCGCAACACGGACTTAAGCTCGCGCGCGTCCTTTACTTGCAACGCCGCGCCCCGCTCAAGCAGCAGCAGCGCGATCTCCCGACTGGAAGAATAATGAGGCCCGGTCAACACCGGCAGCCCAAGCGCCGCGGGTTCGAGCAGATTGTGCCCGCCCACGGCAACCAGGCTGCCGCCGACGAAGGCCACATCGGCCGATGCATAAAGCTCTGCGAGTTCTCCCACGCTATCCACCAGCAGCACCTGGCAGCCCTCGTCCGGCGCGATGCCGCCGCTGCGCCGCACGAAGCGCACGCCGCGGCGCGCCAGCAATTCGGCTACTGCCGCAAAGCGATCCTTGTGCCGCGGCACCAGCAGCAGCAGTGTGTCGGGCCGCTCGGCCAGAAGCGCTGCATGCGCATCGAGCAGCTGCTCTTCTTCGCCGGCGTGCGTGCTGCCGGCGATCCACACCGGCCGCAGCTCGCCAAAAGCCGCGCGCAGGCGGCGCCCTCGATCGAGAATCTGCGGATCCAATTGCAGATCGAATTTCACATTGCCGGCCACGTGAGTCCTCGCGGGCGCCGCTCCGATGGCTTGGAATCGCCCGGCGTCCTCGGCGGATTGCGCGGCAACCTGCACGTTGGCGGTGAACACGCTGCTGAACAGCTTGCCAAGTCGCCGGTACCGCGAGACTGATTTGGCCGAGAGCCGGGCGCTGGCGAGAACCACGGGCACGCCGAGGCGTTCGCACTGCCCGAGCAGATTCGGCCAAAGCTCCGTCTCCATGATGATGGCGAGCCGCGGCCGAATGCGCGCCAAAAATCGTCGCACCGAGCCCGGCGTGTCGTACGGCAGGAAGCGTACATCCGCGTTCGCGCCCAACAGCGCCTGTCCGCGGGCTCTGCCCGCAGGCGTCGCCGTCGTCAGCAGCAACGGAATCTCCGGGTGCTGCGTTCGCATGGCGCGGATCAGCGGCGCGGCTGCCGACATTTCGCCGAGCGACACCGCGTGCAGCCAAACGGTTGGCGTGCTCATCCGCCGACCCCAACCGAACCGCTCTTCGAGCCCCTGCCAGTAACTGCGATCGCGCAGTCCGCGCCACAGCACCACCGCAAATGCGAATGGCGCGGCGCAGCTGAGTACCAAGGAATACAGGCGGCGCACGGCTATGCGGCAGCCCGGTAACCGGCCACGAGTGCCTCCCAGGCCTCGGCTGTAAACCGTTCGCTTGGCAACTCACGAGAAATCTTCAGCAGCGAGCGGTGCAAACGCCGCAAATTACGCAGGCGCCATGCGCCCGGCGCGCGCAGCCGCCCGCGATCGAAGTCGATCACACTGACGCCTTGCGAGCCATCGAGCAGAATGTTGTGGGCGTTGAGGTCCGCATGATCGACCCCGGCATGATGGAATCTTGCGATCACGGCGCCGATGGCGCGCCACGAGGCGTGCGGAAGCTCGGCCGATCGCAGCACCGAGCTCAAGGGATTTGCATCCGCAATCCGCCGGATGATCAAGTCACAGGTGTAGGTGAAACCCGCGCGCCGGTACCACGCCGCGATGGGTTTGGGAACAGGCAGGCCTGCTTTTACGAGCAACTCGAGCAGGCGCCACTCCGCGAAGGCGCGCACGCGGCTTTCGCCGCTCCATACATAGCGGTCTTGGGATATTCCGGCGATAAAGCCTCCGCGGCGATAGTGACGCAGCACCCACTGACTGGTCGCGGACCCGATGAACCACGCCGCGCCGCGTCCGGTATTCACGGCGCTGAGCTCGCCGCGCGCGGCCCAGAAATTCGGGTCAAAAAGCGCCTCGGTATTGCCCCCCGGCGCATTGCCAAGGGCGGCCGGATCAGCCAGCATGACGCCCGAGGCAGTGGCAATGCGTTGGCCGCCGTTGGTCATTTTTATTGTTCGCGTCCTTTAAGCGCGACATCTTAGGATAAGCGATTTTTTGAGTACCCTGAGCTTTAAACCGCCGCTCAAGCATGTTTGCCTGCTGCGTCTCTCATCAATCGGCGATACCTGCCACGCGCTGGCTGCGCTGCGCGCTTTTCAATCGGCCTGGCCTGAGACCCGTTTTACCTGGGTGATCGGCAAGGTCGAGGCCAGGTTGATGACGGCGCTGGTTCCGGAAGTCGAGTTTATCACCTTCGATAAAAGGGCAACGCTCACGGAATTCCTGCGGCTGCGGTCGGCATTGCGCGGCCGGCGCTTCGATTTGCTGCTCGACATGCAATTGTCGCTGCGCGCCAGCCTGCTCAGCCGGATGATCGATTCCCCCATCAAGCTCGGCTTCGACCGTGATCGTGCCCGTGAACTGCAATGGTGGTTCACGAATGCGCAGATCGCCGCCGCGACCTCGGAGCATGTGCTCGACTCGTTCATGGGCTTCGCGCACGCCTGCGGCATCGAAACCGGCGACCCGCACTGGGATCTGTCCCTGCCCGAGGATGCTCTCGGGTATGCGCGCAGTGTGATCGGCGATGATCGCCCGACCCTGCTGATCAACCCCTGCTCCAGTCACCGCGCCCGTAATTGGTCCGCCGAAAGGTACGCCGCGGTCGCCGATCACGCCGCAGACAAGCATCAGATGCGCATTGTGCTGGTCGGCGGACGCAGCTCGCTGGAAGCGCAGATGGGCAATGCGATTGTCCGGGCATCGCACGCCGCCATCGTGAATCAAATTGCCAAGGACAGCCTGCCGCAGTTGCTGGGATTGATGTCGCGAAGCAGCGTGCTGTTGTCGCCGGATTCGGGTCCCGCGCACATGGCGACGATGGTGGGGCTGCCGGTGATCGGCCTCTACGCGGCAACCAATCCAGAACGCACCGGCCCGTACTACAGCCGCCAATGGTGTGTGGACAAGTACGACGAGGCGGCGCGTGAATTCCTGGGACGCACCAAGGCGCAAATCCCCTGGACCACCAAAATAGAACAGCCCGGCGTCATGGACTTGATTGCCGTGAGCGAAGTGACCGGGAAGCTCGACGCGCTGATCGCGTCGCCGGTTTTTGGCTAAGATGCGCCCATGAGCGACATCAAGGTTCCCATCTCTCCCGGCGAAATGCTCGATAAGATCACCATCCTGCGCATCAAATCGGCACGCATGTCCGATCCCAAGAAGCTCGCCAACGTGCGCCTCGAGCTCGATGCGCTGGAGCGGACATGGGGCGCCTCGGCATACGCGAAGGCCGACATAGACTCCGAAATGACCGCCTTGCTCAAGGTCAACGAGCGGCTCTGGGTCATCGAAGACGACATCCGCGACAAGGAGCGCGCGCAGGCCTTCGACGCGGAATTCATCCGGCTCGCAAGAGCCGTTTACTTCGAGAACGATGAACGGGCCGCCATCAAGCGCCGCATCAACGACAAGCTCGGCTCGAGCATAGTCGAGGAAAAATCATACGCGGCATACAAGGCCTAGGAGCCTAAGCGTCGACCTCGGACTCGATATCGGCGGGACCCGCCGCCGTGCGGTTGAGCGTGTACTCGGCGCCGCAGTACGGGCATTTGATCCAGCCGGTCGGCTCGATCGCAAGATAAACCCGCGGGTGCGAATTCCACAGGTACATTCCCGGCATCGGGCAGGACAGGGGCAGGTCCGCCATGTTCACGGTGTAGTGATGCAGCGCATTCGGCGCGATCAGCCGATGCTTCGACTCATCTTGGATCATGGGGGTTGCGGCACTTTCGATTAAGGTGCGGGATTTTGCGTGAGCCAAGCCTCAAGCGCAAGACAGACCTGCTCAAGATTCTGCTTCGAAGGCGGCACGCCAGATGCCGCCGATGCGCTCGCGCGTTTGCCGATGCGGTGCGACCGCGACCACGCGCTCGCCCTCTTCCTCCAGCGACAAGTGATGCAATATTGTGCGATAGCCGATGTAGGCCTCCGTGAGCCACTGGGCCGTCGCGCCGTTCAGCACCCCTACCCCCGCCAGACCCTCGAGCTGGCGAATGTTATCGGTGTAGGTCAGCAGTTCCGGGTGCTGGCCGGCCGCCGCCAGTACCCAGTATTGGACCAAGAACTCGATGTCGGCGATGCCGCCGGCATCCTGCTTGATGTCAAACTGCCCGCTGCGCGATCGCGACAGCTCGCGGCGCATGCGCAGCCGCATCTCGAGCACGTCGGCGCGCAAGCGGTCGCGGCGCACGGCAACCGACAGCGTGCGGCGCCGGACCGCCTCGAATGCCGCACAAAGTTGCGCATCTCCGGCCACGGCGCGGGCGCGCAGCAGCGCCTGGTGTTCCCAGGTCCACGCCTCCTCGCGTTGATAGCGCTCGAAGGCATCGAGACCGGTCATGAGGAAGCCCCCCTTGCCGTTCGGGCGCAGCCGCATATCCACCTCATAGAGGCGGCCGGCGGCGGAATGCATGGTGAGCAGGTGCACGATTCGCTGCCCCAATCGCAAAAAGAACACGCCGTTGTCGAGCGGCCGGTCGCCCTGGGTGGTCTGGATGCTGCCGCTGGAGTCATGCAAAAACACCAGATCGAGGTCCGAGGCGTAGCCGAGTTCCAATCCGCCGAGCTTGCCGTATCCGGCGACGGCAACCGTCACCGGCCGTAAGGTGGCTTCCTCGTCGCCGCAGTACGGCGTTCCGTAGATCTGCGTCATCTGTTGCCAGGCAAGGTCCATGCAGCACTGCACGATGAGCTCCGCGATGTCGGTCAGTCGATCGCTCACGCGCATCAGCGGCAAGCGTCCCGTCAGATCTGCGAGCGCCACGGTAAAAACGGCGACCTTCTGGAACTGCCGCAATGCCTCCACCTGCCGCTCCGGATCGTCGCCCGACAGCCGCTCGGCGCGCGCCGCCAGCATTCTGGAAAATCCGGCGCGTGACGGCAGTTCGTCGAACGCCTTCGCGTCGATCAACTCGTCGAGCAGCAGCGGAAAATCCGCTATTTGCCGCGCCAAAAATCCGCTGATCGCACACACATCGATCAACCGGTCCAGCGCCGCGGGCTGCTCCTTGAGGAGCGCCAGATACGAGGATCGCGTACCGATCGCCTCCACCACCCGCAGCACCCGCTGCACCACGGTCGCGGGCGCGTTCGACCGCGCCGCGTACTTGAGCAATCTGGCGACAATGACGTACAGACGCCGGTGTCCCGCCTCGTCCAGACGCCGGTAGGGCGCGGCCTGGCGAAACTGCTCCAAGGTTGCGGCGACCGCGGGGATTTCGCCGCTCGGAAAGCCGCCACTGGCGAGTTCCTCCGAAATTCTCGCATCGTCGGAGTCCAGCCATGCCACGCCCATTTCATCATGGCGGTACGCCGAATCCGCGGCGCCAAACAGCAGCGCCGCAAATTGCTGTGCCACGCCCGCGCGCGCCGCTGCGATGGCGGCGCTGGCCGCGGCCCAATCGGCAACCCCCATGTTCAGACTCACGCGCGCGCGATCCGGCTCATCACCGGGCAGCGTGTGGGCCTGCTCGTCGCGAATCATCTGCAGCGCATTTTCGGCCTTGCGCAACAGAAGATACGCTTGGCGTAGCTCGGCTATCGCGGCGGCCGAGACCAGCTTGGAATCCTCCAACAGCGGCAGCGTCTCGAGCAGCGCTGCTTTCTGCAGACGGCGGTCGCTGCCGCCCCGAACCAGCTGCATGGATTGCACGATGAACTCTATTTCACGAATTCCCCCGGAGCCGAGCTTGACGTGCTGATCCAGATCGCGACGCGACACTTCACGCTCGATCAACGCCTTCATATCGCGCAGGGACTCGAACACGCCGAAATCCAGGTAGCGGCGATAGACGAATGGGCGCACGAATTCCTCGTAGGCCGGCGCGTAGCTTGCCGCGCCAACGATGGGCCGCGCTTTTATCCAGGCATAGCGTTCCCAGTCGCGGCCGTGCTCCTGCAGGTATTCCTCCAAGGAAGCCAGGCTCACGGCCAAGGGGCCGCTTGCGCCGAAGGGCCGCAGCCGCATGTCGACACGAAACACGAAGCCGTCCGCGTTGCGCAGATCCAGCAGGCGAATGAGTTCGCGTCCCAGGCGCGTGAAGTACTCCTGATTGTCGATGACCCTCGGTCCGTCGGTCTCTCCCGGCTCCGGGAACAGGAACACCAGATCGATGTCCGAGGAGAAGTTCAGCTCGCGGCCGCCGAGTTTGCCCATGCCCATCACGATCAAAGGCACGGCCTCGAGTTTCGCATCGCGCGGCGTTCCGAACACCGGCTGCAGATGCAGCTGCGCGGCGGAGGTCGCTGCGCGAATGCAGGCATCAGCCAGTTCGGACACTGCCCGCAGGGTGTCGATGACGTCGACGCGCGCGGCGATGTCGCGCCATGCGATGCGCAGCATTTCGCGTCGGCGCCATTCACGCAAAATGCGCTGCGCAGAATCTAAGTCGCGGGCGCAAGCCGCGCGAGCTTCATAGTCGGCATTCGCGCGGCTCGCCGCGGCGGGATCATCGTGCCGGCTGCGCCAATCGAGAGCCTGCGGATCCCTGATCAGCACCGATGCAATGAACTCGCTGCCGGCGACCGCCCGCGGCAGCTCCGCGCGGCAGTCGTCCGATTGCGCCGCATAGATTTCGAGAAATTCGTGGGCGGAGCAGGCCCGCTCCCACCAGTGCTGCACCGACTGGCGCAGAATGTCCGGAACGGATTCGAGGCCATGAATCGAGAGC
Organism: Steroidobacteraceae bacterium; assembly: GCA_035567075.1. Taxonomy (GTDB): domain Bacteria; phylum Pseudomonadota; class Gammaproteobacteria; order Steroidobacterales; family Steroidobacteraceae; genus Bog-1198. The sequence continues at coordinate 4,989 of DATMRC010000084.1, read as the reverse complement.
GTCCGCACCAAGAGATCCTTCGGGAGTGGATTACCGAATCGCGATCAAGAAAAGTCGCGGAAACGGCAGCAACACGCTGCCATCCGGCAGACTTCGGTAGGCGCGCGAAATTGCCGCCGTATACAGCTGAAGATAGGCGCCGCGCTCATCAGCCGCCAGCGGTTCAAGGAAGGGCAAAAGGCCGCTCCCCTTGAACCATTCCACGACCGCGGCGGCGCCGCCCGGTAACGAGTGATAGTAGGTGGTTCGCCACAGCTCGACCTTGGCGCACAGCGGCCGCAACAATTCGTAATACCAATCCGCGCCGGCGAGCGCCGGCCGCGCTGCGCCGGCCGCCGCTAGTTTGGCCGCCCACGGACCCGCGACCGCAATCTCGCGCATCAGCCGATGCGCCGGTTCATCGAGATTGTCCGGCATTTGTACCGCCAGAGCGCCGCCGGAAACGAGTTTGCCGACCAGCGCAGGCAGCAACTGCGCATGATCGGGCAGCCACTGTAATACGGCATTCGCCAAGATCACGCCGAAGAATCCGGCCTCGCCGACCCAGGCGTCGATGTCCTGTACCGCGAAGCGCACCCGCGGCAATCGGCGCCGCGCGGCCTGAATCATATCCCCCGAGTTGTCGATGCCGCTGACATCGGCCTCCGGAAAAAGCGCGGCCAGCTTTTCAGTTGAATTTCCGGGACCGCAACCTAAGTCAATGACCGAGCGGGCCGGAATCGTCGGCAGCGCGGCCAGCAAATCACGCACCGGGCGCGTGCGTTCATCTTCGAAGGCGACGTACTGCTTGGCTGACCAGCTCAATTCAGACCCGCTAGCCAGGTGATAATGATGCCTTCGAGCGCAATGCGATGATCCGACCAGCTGTGATCGGTCGCGACATGCATCGAGGTGACGCGAGTGCCGCCTTTGGCCTTGATCGCCGCAACCAGCGTGTCGGTACTGCCGGCCAAATTATCGTCCGCGGTGAGCGCGAGCAGTGGAATCTGCGCGAGCCCGGCTGCGGTGTTCGCGACCACGAACTCCTTGGCATGCGCCTTGACTTCATCGGCCATGCTCTCGGCGGTGACGCCCGCCAGGGCCTCCATGTTGTCGGCCATGATGGCGACGGCTTGGTCGTGCGGCAGGTAGCCGATCCCTCCGATATCCCCCATGGAGATGAGGATCGCGCCGATCAAGGCGTGATCATGCGCGGCCGTATGCGCGGTCACCCAGCCGCCCATGCTGTGGCCCGCGAGGGCGATGCGGTTCGGATCTAGCCCAAGCTTGGACGCGTTGGCGGGATCGCGCAGAAAGCTAAGCACCGCGTCGGCATCTTGCAAATTGTGCGCAAACCGAAATGTACCGGGGCTGCCCCAGGAACCGCGGTAATTGAAGGTCACCGCATTCCAGCCGGCACGGCGAACGGCCTGCGCCAGGTCGAGATTCTTCTCATTTCCGGGCAAGCCGTGACAGATAACGAGTGTGGGATGCGGGCCCGCGCCCGCGGGTGAGTACACCAGGCCATTGATGAGCACGCCGTGACTCGGGATGTGCAGTACCGTCGCCGCTGCCGGATGCGCCTTATCCGCGGCAGGATCGGTGAAGATTGGAGGCGGGACTGCTTGCGCAAAACCCCGGGTCGATGCAAGCAACAAAGCTACGAGCAAAGAGAACAGCGGCGAGCGCATCGGCAGACTCCTTCGGTAAAAGTTGAGATCCATACCTCAATCATAGCCAGGTGCGAGCCGAAACAGGCTATTCCGGCGCATTGAGCCTGTATCTCCACGTGCCAACAATCAATTCGCTCCATTTTGAGGGTTTGGCAAACCAGTTTCCCCTGGCCAATTCGGCGATGAGATCCCGCTTTGCACCGGCGAAGGGCAAATTCGACGGATCATCGGCGCGCAGCGAGACATCACCCAGGTACTGCCATTTGCCAAGACGATTTTCGTAGGCGCGCCCGCGAAACGGTGTCAGGAACACGAACTCGTCGATGCCGTCATTGTTCAGATCGATGAAAATGCCGGCAGATTGCTCAGAAGAAATTCGAAGGGCGAAGTCATTGCCGGGCACCCGCAGGTCCGCGGCGAGCTTATCGGCCAAGTCCGGATCGAGCGTGCGGCCGGCGGGAAATATATTCAACTTACTGAGCATTTCAGAAACGTTGGTGGATGCAACTCTCTCCCAGCGATTCTTTTGCGCCAGCATGGCGGTAGCCAAGCGCCGAATTTCTTCCGCGTCGGCGCCGGCATATGCTTCAGCCAGTTCTTTGAGCCTGACCTGTCCGTACCGGCCCGCGTCGAAGCGCAAGTAATGCAGCGGCGTATTCCGCGGGAAGGGAGAGCCGTTGTGTCGACGCCTGTCATCGTCATCGATGGCTTGCAGCCCTTTTTCTTGAACGAGTCGAAATTGGCTGTCTGCGCTAAGCCGATAGGGCGACAGCACCGGAGTCAACGCGGCCGAAATCACGGCGATCAGGGCCAACGCCACCGCGACGTTTACCCGGGCGATTGCGCCGAGCCAGGGGCCTTTTTTGACAGCGGCGATGGCGTAGCCTGTCGAGTAAAGCAATCCGGCGCCGCTCACCACCAAGGCCCACACTCGTTCCACGGTGAGTCCGTAGTGCCGGCTGCGCACGATCAATGCATACAGCGCTGTCAATGCAATTATCACCATCAGCGGCACGACCGCTCTCAGGCCATTCGAGATCCAGTTGGGATACGGTTGCGGGACCGATCCGTCCCGGAAGGCGGCATTCAACAACAAAACCATCACCGCCAGCAGCCACAGCAGCCATGTGGCGCCGATGGCTCTTTCGCCCGTGAACAACAGGCCGGGCAGGCTCAGCACCAGCGCCACCGTGAAGAGGGCGAGAATGAGGGCGGCGAGGGTCGCCAGCCACTTCAACACATTGAGCAGCTGCTCCAGTACCACCGATGTCAGCTGGGTGATGGACCCGATCAAGTGGATGGCGCACCCGAAGGTCAGCGCGGTAACCGGATATATGAAGATGGGCTCTTGGAAAAGCTCGCGAAAATAGTCGATCTTCAGCAGGTGAAACAGCATCTGCCACAAGAACAACAACAGCCACAACAGACCCGTGAAGAGCGCCGCTTCGGCGAGCATCAACTTGTTGCGCCACGCATTGATGAACAGCGCGCTGTAACGACTCGCCCACTGACCGGTGGTGAGCCGGCTTTGCACGAAGGGCAGCACCAGGAGCCAGACAATGCCGGATAAAAGCGCGAGCGGAAGATAGCCCTCCGCGGTGGCGTAATCCGCCGGTGTGCCGGAAATATGCGCGCCAAAATGCCAGCCAAAATAGAAGAACGCAGCGCCCAAAATCGCCACGAAGCGCCAGAAAATCCCGGCGCGCGCGTATTCCGCCAATAGCTGAACGGTGACCGGAATGAAAAGCGCCAGCGCGTATGACGGAATGAGCGCTGCCTGATTGGTCGCCGGCCAATGACTGTACTTGATCGCGTGATGAAGTCCGTACAACGCCCAGCCTTGAACCACGGCCGCGAGTAATATCAGCGGCAATGCCGTTTTTTGCGTCGCCCAGCGCGTCGAAGCCTGCATAAAGCACCCCGTTTTTTTCGATCTACGAACTATCGGCGCCGATTATGGCAGGCCGCTGCTGCAATGCAGGCGAAAGCGTCTTATTTGACGCCGCGAAACAACAGCGGCAGCGCCGGCCGCAGGTCGACGATGAGGTTGGATACGCAAGCGAACAGAATCTCGAGAATGGGTTGCTCGGATTGGAAATACTCGAGCAGCCCTTGGCTTTCGATGATGCGCGACGCGCCGGACAGTTCCTGTAATCTCGGCACCCCGAGGCGCAGGCCACTCACCCGCCGGATCGGCGCCGCGTGATTCAAAGGTTCGCCGCGACGAATGCCCGGCATCTTGAGGAAGGGTAAGTAGAACAACTCGGGCTCGTGAAGCGCGGTCCCTTCGGCGATCTGGATCGAAAGGCCTTCCGGCAAATAGCTCGGATGATAGGCCCAGGTCGCAAAGGGAGCCGCTGCATCCTGATCGCCGGAAGCGCGGAACACAATGCCGAACGGGCTCGCGGAGTCGCGCCGCGAGCAGCGTTCCCACAGGCGCGTGCGGCGCGTCTGCTCGCTCATCGCTTCCGCTGGATCCGCCACCCATATCAACTCGAGCATGAAATTTTCAAAGAAGAAGCGGCGATTGGCGGTGCCCTGACCCGGATGGGTGTTGGCCGAACCCTCGACGAAGCCGGCGCGCAGCAGCGCGTCTCCCTCGGGAGCTTGGTACGCGCAGGTAATGAATGCATGATCCACTTCGAGAGGCATATCGCTCGCCAGGATTGAACCTCGTCAACGAGTCTAGCAAACGCGTCCGCAAGAAGTCCTTCGACAGGAACGCTTGGCACATTCGAGGCAAAAAAAAGAGCGGACCCAAAGTCCGCTCTTTCTTGATCGCAACTACCGTTTGAGCGGTAATTACATATCCATACCGCCCATGCCACCCATGCCACCACCGCCGCCGGCATGTGCATGCTCTTCCTCTTTCGGCGACTCAGCGATCATGACTTCCGTCGTGAGCAGCAATCCCGCCACCGAGGCCGCGTTCTGCAGAGCCAGACGCGTGACCTTGGTCGGATCCAGGATGCCCATTTCGATCATGTCGCCGTACTCGCTGGTCGCGGCGTTGTAGCCGAAGGTGCCCTTGCCCTCGCGGACCCGGTTCAGAACCACCGCGGCGTCTTCGCCGGCATTGGCGACAATCTGGCGCAACGGCTCTTCGATCGAGCGCGCCAGAATCTTGATGCCCGTGGTCTGATCTTCGTTCTTACCGGTGAGCTTCTCGATGGCCTTCAACGCGCGCACCAGAGCGACACCGCCGCCCGGGACCACGCCTTCTTCCACAGCGGCGCGGGTTGCATGCAGCGCGTCTTCGACGCGGGCCTTCTTTTCCTTCATTTCGATCTCGGTCGCGGCACCGACTTTGATCACGGCAACACCGCCGGAGAGCTTG
>DATMRC010000083.1:0-21298 GCA_035567075.1 Steroidobacteraceae bacterium | reverse complement strand
GGCCGATTTCGCCGGCTGGATGCCGCTTTGGAATGGATACAACGCCTTTTACGGACGCAAGGGCGAGACGGCGCTGCCGCTCACCATCACGGAGACCCTATGGCGGCGCTTCTTCGATCCGAATGAACCGGTGTTTGCGCTCATCGCCGAGCGCGACGGGAAGCTGCTCGGCCTGACGCACTATCTCTATCACCGCGACACCACGCGCATCGATCTGACCTGTTACCTGCAGGATCTATTCACCGCGGATTTGGAGCGAGGCCGCGGAATCGGCAGGGCGCTGATAGAAGGTGTGTACGCCGCGGCGCGGGCGGCGGGCATACGGTGCGTCTACTGGCAAACGCACCAGTCGAATGCGGCCGGCCGGCGGCTCTACGATAGGGTCGCCAAGCATTCAGGCTTCATCGTCTATGAGCACGAACAATAGCCGCGCCGCGGCTTACTTCGATTCCGCCATGGAATCCACGCGATCGCGGTAGAAGGCCAGATGGTCCTTGATTTGCGCCACGGACTCGTACGGTGCTTCATAGGACCATACCGCGTTGGTCGATCTTTCGCCGCCTATGGGGATGCTGTAGTACGAACAATCGCCTTTGTAAGGACAGTAGGTCGTGTGCGCGGTTAATTGCAGCAAGGACATGTCTGCATCCTTGCGGGGAATATAGAAGACCGCCGGGTAGCTTGCCTCCTTGAGCTCAAGCGCCGCGCGCGTATCGGCAATGACGCGCCCGGCCACCGAGACCACGACGCGAAGCTCGCATGGTTCAACGGCGATCGGATGGTCCGGGCCGGGAAACTTTCTGGTTCTGGCCTTCATACAAGTGAATCCTCGCGAGAATTCTTGCGCGCTCACGACTCAGCCGACAACCACCTCGCTGATCTGAACCACCGGCTGAAGATCGGTATAGTTCGGAATGTCGCCCATGATCTCCTTGGCGTGCGGTCCGAAGCCGCGCTGAAAGGCATCGACCGAATCGCAGTAGATGTGGCACATGCCAATGTACGTCGCGGGAGCGCCCGCAGTGCCGCCCGCCAGACCCTTGTCGACAGTGTAGAACTTGCAATTCTCGCCCATGCGGCTCTTCACCAGCGGCATGTGTTTGTCGCGGTAGTACTCGTGATTGAATTTAGCGCCGGGCGTATTGGGGTACATCACGCTCACCTTGATCATTGGCCATCTCCTTAAGTGAATTGCCGGGGGAGAGTGATCATGCCTCCCAAGCACCCGCCGATGCTAGTCCCCTTGGCATTGTGGTAAACCTTTGACCTTCGCGCGGGTGCGGGTGTAAGAAAGGCCGGCCAACAGGGAGGACAATAACCATCGTGCGCGCTGCATCGCTCAAGCTGATTGCAATGCGCCGCTGCAAATTCAGGCAGTTGCGCGGGCTTGCCGGCTACCGCCTGCCGATTGGCCTGCTGCTCAGCGGTCTATGTGTAGTCGCGATGGCGCAAGCACCCACGGAGCTTTCCCGCGCCGTGCAGATTTATGAACATGAGCACGGCGGCGCTGAAGCTTCAGCGTTTCGCTGGGCATTGACCGATTTGAACGACGATGGCCGCGATGATGCCATCGTGCTGTTGTCGGGTCCGAAATACTGCGGTTCGGGCGGGTGCACCATGCTGGTGTTTCGCGGCACGGAGCAGGGGTTCACTTTGGTCTCCGCCAGCACCATTGTCATGGGGCCCATTCGAGTATCTGCGAAAAGCGTGGAGGGCTGGCGGTCCCTGATCGTCTATTCAAAGGGCAAGGGCGAGGTGGTGCTGCGCTTCAGCGGCTCGCGCTACCCGGCCGATCCGTCCCTGCAGCCGGCCGCGGGCCGCGTTGAATTGGAAGCAGCCGCCAGCGCCATCCAATAGCGGAATGATTGCGCTAAAATGCATCCTGATACGGGCAGCAGCGAGACGCTGAAATGATCGCGACCCACGGCCTCACTCACCTGGCTTTATCCGTGCGAGATCTGGATCGCGCACTGCGCTTCTACGGGTCGGTGTTCGGCGTCAAGGAATATTTTCGCAATGCCGACACCATTCAGGTCCTGGGGCCCGGTCCCCATGACGTCATCGCATTCGAACGGCGACCCGATGGAGCCGGAGTTCCCGGCGGCATCATTCACTTCGGGTTCAGGCTGACACGGCCGGAGGACATCGATGCCGCCGTCGCCGCGGTGCAGAAAGCCGGCGGCACGATCAGCTCGCGGGGAGAATTTGCGCCGGGTCTGCCCTACGCCTTCGTGCGCGATCCTGATGGATACGAAATAGAAATCTGGTTCGAGTAAGCCGCCATGGAAGTGCCAGCGAATTTCTCGGGCGGCTGTGCGTGCGGGTCGATCCGCTACCACTGTTCGGCGGCGCCCCTGGCGATGATCAATTGTCACTGTCGCGACTGCCAGCGCGCCGGCGGCTCCGCCTACTCGCCCACCGTCGTGATTTACAGCGCGAATTTTGTTCTGCTGCGGGGCGAGCCGCGATACCACGAAGTCGCCGCCGACAGCGGCAGTATTGCGCGGCGCGGCTTCTGCGAGAAGTGCGGATCGCCCCTGTTCGCGTCGACTTCGGCGCGTCCCTATGTGATGTCGGTCCGGGCCGGCAGCCTCGATGATCCTAAGTGGTTTCGAGCGGCACGGGACTACTGGACCCGCAGCGCGCAGCCCTGGGATCTCCTGAGCCCCGACACAGTGAAAATCGGCGACGGCTCGATGCGAAATCCGGGTGCGTAGGTCCGGCGCGGGATCCCGTACATGATTCATTTGGATCATCTCACCATCTTTGTCGCGGACGTCGCGCGCTCTCGTGAGTGGTACACGCAACACATCGGCCTCAAGCTCGAATGCGAGATCCCCGGCGCCAATGCGGCGGCGCTTCAGGACGACGTTGGGACTCACGCTGTTTGTGGCGCAGCCGCAGAAGCTCTTCTGGGGCTACGGCGCGGAGCTGCGCGATCCTGACGGCTACTTGATACGGCTGTGGGATGAGATCTCGATGCGCGAGAAGGGCTGACCGAAACACACAGCGAGGAAAACAATGCGCGGACTCTATCTCACTCTGGCGTTGATCGGCGCCATCCTGCCTTACTCGCAATTCCTTCCCTGGCTCACCACGCATGGCCTGAATCTGACGCTGCTCTTCAGCGAGTTGTTTTCCACGCACCTCGGCGCCTTCTTCGGCTGCGATGTGTTGATTTCCGCCGTGGTGCTCATCGGCTTCATCCGCCGCGAGGGCGCAAAGCAGGGAATTCGATTTCTCTGGATGCCGATCGCGGCCACCTGCCTGATCGGCGTCAGTTGCGGCCTGCCGCTGTTTCTGTACATGCGCGAACGGCACTCCGCAAGCGGCGCCTGACACCCGAACCTGCATCGCTTATGCTTAAATCATCGGCCCGGGGGGAGTAATGTCTACACAACGCCGCTGCGCGCAAGCCGCAGTGATCACTTTGGTATTGGCGAGCGGCGCAGCTCTCGGTCAGGCGCGACGAGCCGGCGATTCCGCCGCGCCGCCCCCGGCGCTGGACGGGCCGATCGTCAAACTCGAGAAAGGCAGGGTTCAGGGCTTCGTTGCCGACGGCGTGGCCATTTTCAGAGGATTGCCGTTCGCGGCCCCGCCGGTGGGCGATCTGCGCTGGCAGGCCCCAAAGCCTGTCGCAAAATGGCCGGATGTGCGGCCCGGGAATGTGTTCTCGGCCACCTGTGCACAGGCCGAAGACTGTCTGTATCTCAACGTCTATGAACCGGCTGACGCCAGGAACGGCGCGAAACTGCCGGTCATGGTGTGGATTCACGGCGGGGCGTTCATTTTTGGCTCGGGCTCGGCTTACGACGGCAGCCAATTCGCCAAACAAGGCCTGATCGTCGTGACCGTGAACTATCGCCTCGGTCGGGCCGGCTGGTTCGCGCATCCCGCTCTCACCGCTGAGAATCCCAAAGGGCTGCTGGGCAATTACGGATTGATGGATCAAATCGCCGCCCTGGAATGGGTGAAGGACAACATCAAGGACTTTGGCGGCGATCCAAGGAACGTCACGATTTTCGGCGAATCGGCCGGCGCAATTTCCATCAACTATTTGATGCTCGCTCCGCAGGCAAGGGGGCTGTTCGTCAAGGCGCTGTCGGAGTCGGGCTTCGGCCGTCTCGCCGCCAGGCCGATATCGGCAGTGGCGGAGGGCGGCGCGGCATTTGCCGAGAAAGCCGGGGTGCATGGCACCGATGCGCCGGCAGCCAAGGCTTTGCGCGCGCTGTCGTGGGCCGACCTCACCGCCAACATGCCCTCGATCGGCGATCCGAATCAGATTCTGCCGATGGCCGACGGCAGGATGATCACGGGCAGCGCGGCGGCAGGGTTCGCCAAGGCAGCAGAGGCGCGCGTGCCGTATCTGCTCGGCGGCAATAGCGATGAAGCCAGTCTGACACGGCGCGGCTTGAACGCCGCCGAACGTCTGGCGTCGATCCACGAGAACCGCGAATCGTTCCTCGCGGCCTACGATCCGGACAACAGCGGCGACGCCGACCGCATCATGGCCCGCTACATCACCGATACGTCCATCAGTGAACCGGATCGGGATCTCGCGCGGCTGCACGCGCAGCATGGAAATGCGACTTACCTGTACCATTTTTCGTACACGCCCGGCGCGCAACGCGCAACGATGTTCGGCCTGCCGCACGGAGGCGAAATCGCCTACGTGTTCAACAAGCCGCGCGCGACCCCCTTCGACGACGAAGGCAAGGCCGTCGCTTCGGCGGCCAACCGGTACTGGGCGCAGTTTGCGAAGACCGGCGACCCGGACTCAGCCGGGGGACCGATATGGCCGAAGTTCGACTTGAGTGATGAGTACGTGATGGAATTTCCCGCCAGCGGCATGCCGGCCGCGGCCCAGCACTTTCACAAGCAGCGGCTCGACTGGGTCGAAGCCAGTCTGGCGAGATAATTTCGGGTCGCGTTCGGCCGGGCGCTCGGGCGAAACGCGTTGGAGGTCCTTTGAAAGAGGAAAGATACAAAAGCTTCAGCGACTTCTATCCCTTTTACTTGAGCGAGCACTCGAACAGGATCTCGCGCCGGCTGCACTTCACCGGCACCAGCATCGCGCTCGGGCTGCTGGTCGCGGCCGCCGTTACGCAGACCTGGTGGCTCATTGCAGTGGCGCTGATCCAAGGTTACGCATTTGCCTGGGTCGGCCATTACTTCTTTGAGCGCAACAAGCCCGCGACATTCAAGTATCCCGGGTTCAGCCTGATGGGCGACTGGCGATTGTGGTGGGAGATTTTGACCGGCAAACTGCGCCTATAAGGCGCACAATCGCGGCCCATTTTGAAATTGCGGTTGTCGAAAGGAGCATATGCGGTTGATTCCAAGATTTCTCGCCGTGACGCTCACGCTCTTCTGCTGTGTGGGATGCGATCAAGTGTCGAAATCGGCCGCCAGGGCGCTGCTGGCTTCCGGCATCGCGGAGTCATATCTCGGCGATGCGCTGCGGCTGCAACTGGTGGAAAATCCGGGCTCGTTCCTGAGTCTCGGCGCCTCTTTGCCGGAACAGCTGCGTTTCGCGCTGTTCACCGCGGCGGTCGCCGTACTACTGCTGGGCCTGGTGGGCGCGTCGCTGTTTGCCACCCGACTCGGACCCTGGCGATTCACGGCGTTGGCGCTGGTTGCGGGCGGCGGAATCAGCAACTTGATCGACCGGCTGATGAATGACGGCCGTGTAACGGATTTCCTGAATGTCGGAATCGGATCCCTGCGCACCGGTATTTTCAACGTGGCGGATATGGCGATTCTCGCGGGCGCGCTGCTGCTGATCCTGAAACGCGCCGCCCCGGCGCCCAGCATCCCGCCGCAGCCTCGAGGCTAAGGCGCTACCCGAGGCAGCATTGGGCCACTTTCATTATCCGCGGCATTTCGCCGTGCTTGCCGCCGCGGCTGTCGCATTGTCAGCCTTAAGCCGCTGGGGCTTCTTCAGCGAGGCCATGCTGCCCACTTTCGCCATCAGCGGCGCACTGCACGCGCTAGCTTTGGGTGTAGCCCTGCGCGCGCCGGCTGCGCTGCTTCGAAAATGCTCGTTTGTCGCGCTCGCGGCCGTGCTCGCCGCATTGACCTTGTACATCGGTATTCTGTGTCTGGAGCTGCTCGCCATTCTTCCCGCGAACGCGCGGCTGTACATGACGCTTGGAATTTGTTCCGCGGCGGGAGCCATCACCTATGGATCCCTGATTCGCCTGTATTGGATGAGACGATTCTCCTCCCGATTCATTCTTGCCGTTGCCGCAGGCTGCGCGCTGGGGACGTTTGCCGCGCTCTTCGCCAGACGTTACCTGCCGTTTCTTGCCGGGTGGTGGCTCGCCGCCGCCTGGTGGTTCGCGTTTTCAGGCGGACTTTGGTATTTCGACACGCGTGCGCCAGGCAGGCGCCCGGCGGCTTGATCAAGGAGCTAGGTCAAGGCCGATCTCGCCTTGCGGCGAGCGAACATGCTCGGGCCGCACACCGACTCCGAGGAACTGCGCCGGCCAGCGCCTGGCCCAGGCGCTGAAGTTCAATACTCTCAGCGGCCACGGCACGCCGGGCTCGACAGCATTGCCCGAAACCCTGGGCTTCAATATGCGATCCTGAACCGCAATCTGCAGCCCCTGAATCATCTTCACGGGGAACAGGCGGCGCCTGCGCACGGCATCAAGATCGCTGTCCTGCAAGGTTCCAGCCTTGAGCCTCGCGGCCAGAAGATTCGCCGTAGCCACTGCGTCCTGAATCGCAAGGTTGATGCCCACACCGCCGATGGGCGACATGGCATGCGCCGCATCACCGATGCAGAGCAATCCAGGCTTGGACCAGGTGGTCAGCCGATCGACCGCCACGCTCAAGAGTTTCACATCGTCGAAGGACTTGAGTTCATGAACCCGGTCCTTGAGATACCGTGCGCCGTCGACGACCGCCGCCTTGAACGCCTCGAGTCCATCGGCGCGTATCCGCTCCATGCCGCCCTTCGGGATGACGAAGGCGCACTGCCAATAGTCGGATCTATCGATGGTGACGAGCATCTTGTCGGTTCCCAGATGCCCGGCCACCTGACCGGGATCCGAGTCCTTCTTGGAAACGCGAAACCACAAAACATCGATGGGCGAGCCCAGATCCACAACACCCAAGCCCGATGCTGCGCGCACGGTGGAGGCGCGGCCGTCGCAGCCGACCACGAGATCGGCGCGCACCTCGAGCGGAACGCCCCGGCTGACCGCCCGCACCCCGACGACGCGTCCGCCGGTCTCGAGCAATGAGGTGACTTCGGTCGACATCAGGACCTTGAGCGACGCAAAGCGCCGTCCCTGCTGCACCAGAAAATTCAGGAAATCCCATTGCGGCATGAGCGCCACGAAATTGCCCGGCGGACTCAGGCGGCCGAATTCCGCCAGCTTGAAACTGGCCTGCCCGATCTCGACGCTCAACGAACGGATCTTCGAGTGCGGCTGCTTCAGAAACTCCTCCAGCAGGCCGAGTTCATTCATGATCCGCAGCGTAGAGGGGTGCACGGTGTCGCCGCGAAAATCGCGCAGAAAATCCGCGTGCTTTTCCACGACCAGCGTGTCGATTCCGGCGCGCCCCAGCAAGTAGCCGAGCATCATGCCCGCAGGGCCGCCGCCGACGATGCAGCACCGCACTTGAATCTCATTGTTCATGGGAACCGAATATACTCGCTGGCTTGAATCCGCCCAAGGAGCACCGATGACGCGACGCCTGATCAGCTCCGGATCGAAGTTCGAGCAGGATATCGGCTATTCACGCGCAGTGGTCGATGGAGAATGGATTTTCGTATCCGGTACGACCGGTTTCGACTACGCCACCATGAGCATTTCCGATAATCTGCAGGAGCAAGCCGAGCAAGCTTTGCGGAACATACAAGCCGCGCTCAGGCAGGCCGGCGCCGAACTTGCGGATGTGGTGCGCGTGACCTACATCTTGCCGAAGGCTGAGGGATTTTCCGATTGCTGGCCGATTTTGCGAAAATATTTCGGAGATGTCCGCCCTGCCGCAACCATGATCTGCGCCGGGTTGTTGGATCCTAAGATGCAGATCGAGATCGAAGTCACGGCACGCCGCCATTGAACCAAGCAGGCAACACCATGGATAACGCTGAACATACCTACGACGGTGGCTGTACCTGCCGCCAGGTCCGTTACCGCATGACCTCGAGGCCCCTCATCGTACACTGCTGTCACTGCCGCTGGTGTCAGCGGGAGACCGGTACCGCGTTTGCGCTGAATGCCGTGATTGAATCGGACCGGGTGCAGCTGTTGCAAGGCGAGGTGGTGATCGTCGATACGCCTTCGAACAGCGGCAAGGGTCAGCGAATCGCCCGCTGTCCGGAATGCTCGGTGGCGGTGTGGAGCCACTATGCGGGTGCCGGCGATGCCATGCGCTTCGTCCGCGTCGGCACTCTGGATGAACCCGGCTCGTTTCCGCCCGACATCCACATCTATACGACATCCAAGCAGCCGTGGTTCACGCTGCCGCCGGGGACGCCTGCCGTAGCCGAGTTCTACAAGGGCACCGAAGTGTGGTCCAAGGAAAGTTTGGAGCGGCGCGCTGCGATGCAGATCAAAAAGAGCCCCGCTCCGCGCTAGCTTTATGAGGTGGGAGTAATTGATGTTTGGCACTCATGACGTTGGGTTGTTCGTGCTGTCCGGATTGCTGCTGAACATCACGCCGGGGCCCGATACGCTGTACATCGTCGGCCGCAGCTCCACCCAGGGCCCGCGAGCCGGCGCCGTTGCGGCGCTCGGCATCGGTACCGGGGCTCTGGTGCATATTTGCGCAGCCGCGCTCGGCTTGTCGGTAATCCTTGCGGCGTCGGCCACCGCATTCAACATCGTCAGAATCGTCGGTGCCGTCTATCTCTTGTACGTTGGCATCGGCCTCATTCGTTCCGCGGGAGCCGCCTCCGCTACCATCGCGAGCGACCGGCGGCTGACGCCGTTGCGCGGCATTTTTCTGCAGGGCTTTCTCACCAATGTCCTGAACCCCAAGGTTGCGCTGTTTTTTCTGGCGTTTCTTCCGCAATTCGTGGATTCTCGAGCGCCGAATCCGCTGGCATTCCTGTTTCTCGGCTTGATCTTCGACATCAACGGCACGCTCTGGAATCTCTTGGTGGCGCGGCTTGCGGCGGGAATCAGCACTGCGCTTCACCCAAGCCCGGCTTTCAAACAATGGTTCAACCGCTGCGTCGGCGGGGTGTTCATCCTCGTCGGGCTGCGGCTGGCGCTCGCCAACGAGCGCTAGCACGAAGATGGCTTCGAGACGCACAGCGAGGATTCGGAGGCGCAGCAAATGAAAAGCAGCAGCATGCCGGTATTCAACAAGCTCAATCTCGGCGAACACGCCGAAATCGCGGTGTTCAACGCACCCAAATCCTTCGAGCCGGAATTATCAAGGCTCAAGAACGTCAAGGTGTTGCGCGATCCGAAGAAACCCAAGGCGCTGGCGTTCGGATTGGCCTTTGCCATGACGCAGGCGGAACTGGACCGCGTCTCGGCAATTCTCGCTGCGGCGGCCGCCGCCGGCGATGCCGTGCTGTGGTTTGCCTATCCGAAAGGAACCTCCAAGCGCTACAACTGTGAATTCAATCGCGACACCGGCTGGCGGGTCATTCGCGAGGCCGGTTTCGAATCCGTTCGCATGGTGGCGATCGACGAGGACTGGTCGGCGGTGCGCTTCAGGCGTTTGCAGTTCGTCAACCGGAGCCGCTGATGGCAACTGCCAAGGCTGCCATGCGCGAAGCGCGCACCTTGAAGAAATTGACGGAAATCTGTCTTGCGCTGCCGGAGTGCGAGCGGCGCGAGGCGGGCGATCATGCGGATTTTCGCGTCCGCGGCAAGGTGTTCGCCTATTTTCTGAACAATCATCATGGCGACGGCATCGTTTCGGTCTGCTGCAAGGCGGAGCTTGGGGAAAACGTCGATCGCGCTTCCCGGGAGCCGCAGCGCTTCTATCTGCCAGCGTATATCGGACCGCGGGGTTGGTTTGGACTGCGGCTGGACGGCGACGCGATCGATTGGTCGGAAGTTCGAAATCTGGTGGAACTGAGCTATGCGTTGGTGGCGCCCAAGCGCCTGGCCAAATCCGTACAGATGCCCGGCGCCGGGCACGATTGATGTCAATCGAAGTGTCAACCGATCAATCGCGCCTCGACGTGGCGTTGATTCATGCGTTCCTCGCCAATGAATCCTATTGGGTGCCGGGCATATCGCGAGTGCACGTCGAAGAGAGCATCAAGCACTCGCTGTGCTTTGGCCTCTACGACGACGGCCGTCAAGTCGCGTTCGCCCGGGTGGTGACGGACTTCGTGCGATTTGCCCATGTGCTGGATGTGTTCGTGCTCAAGGAGTTCCGCGGCCGCGGTTTCGGCAAGCTATTGATGAGCACGATACTGTCGCATCCGGATTTGAACACCATCAGCCGCTTTACCCTGGGGACCGCGGACGCGCAGGGCCTGTACGCCCGGTTTGGATTCACCGCGCCTAAAAATCCCGAACGGCAGATGGAACTCATCCGGCCGAACGGCGCGCCGGCGCGCGGCACGGCAGCAGACTGAGAGTATGGTAAAATCGGTGCGCAGCAAATGAGGGGACGGCCGTGAAAACATTGCTTTTGTTTCTCGTATGGTGCCTGTTGTTGGTGCTGTGCTGGCCGCTGGCCATCCTCGCCATTTTTCTCTGGCCCCTGGTGTGGCTCGTATCCCTGCCGTTTCGCCTGGTGGGCATCTCCATCGAGGCGGTGTTTGCGCTGCTTCGCGCCATTTTGTTTCTACCCGCGCGCGTTCTCGGGTACCGCGATAGCTCGGTCCATCGTTCCTCGTAGCCGAGGACACAACGTGCGGGGCGAGTCGATGCATCGCAGCCGCAGCGTATGATTCCTGCTCGAGATGCGCTCGCGCTGCTGCGCGAGGGAAATCGACGCTTCGTGTCCAACGTCAGCAGCCGCGACAGCTTCGAAGGCCGGGCGCGCCGCATTGAACTGGCCGCGGGTCAGGCGCCGTTCGCGGCGATACTCGGATGTTCCGATTCGCGCGTGCCGGTCGAGATCGTTTTCGACCAAGGATTGGGCGACCTGTTCGTGATCCGGGTGGCGGGCAACATCGTTGCCCCCTCGCAAATCGGCAGTGTGGAATTCGCAGCCGAGCAGTTTGGTTCGCGACTGGTGGTGGTACTGGGACACTCGCGTTGCGGCGCGATCGAAACCACGCTGGAGCAGCTGCGGCGGCCGGTCGAGAATCAATCGCGCAATCTGCATTCCATCGTCGATCTGGTCAGGCCGGCCGTCGAAGGCCTGCTGGCCAGCGATTTCAATCACGATCATCAGGCGCTGGTGGATGCGGCGGTTCGCGCCAACATCCGCGCATCCGTGAGAAATTTGCGTCACGGGTCGGACATCATCGAGAACCTGATACAAAATGCCGGCTTGAGGGTGGTCGGCGCCGAGTACTCTCTGGAGACCGGCGTGGTCGATTTCTTCGACGATGGTCTCGACGCTGAATGAGCGCGCGCAAAAGCCTTGATGAGTACGCGGATCGAATGCAGCGGGTCACCGAACACATCGACAGGCATCTTGATCAAATCCTTGACCTGGACACCCTGGCGACTGTGGCGCATTTTTCGCCATTTCATTTCCACCGGCTGTTCTCGGCGTGGATGGGCGAAACCGTGGGAGATTATCTGCGCCGCCGAAGATGTGAGATTGCGGCGACGCGGCTCGTGGCCCAACCCCGCATGGCGGTGCTCCAGATCGCGTTGGCGGTGGGATTCGGTTCAGCCGAAGCCTTTGCCCGCGCATTCAAATCCAGATTCGGTTGTTCGCCGACGTCCTGGCGGAGCCAGCAATCCCAGCTTCGCGCCGCAAAGCGCAAGTCCAGTCAGATAAACCGCAAGCCCGATCAGGAGCGCCGCGACAAAATGGCAAAGAATGCTGCCGTTCATCAGCAAAATGCGGAGGCAGCCATGAAAGTTGAAATCGTCGATCGCAAGCCCGCCACCATCGTCTATCTGCGGCGCGTGGGTCCCTATGGCGAGGCGATCAGCGCGTTCTGGCAGCAGACGGTCTATCCCTGGATGGCCACGAGCGGCCTGCTTGGGCAGGCACGGTATGGCGTCAGCCATGATGACCCGAACGTCGTCGCACCCGGCCGATGCCGATACGATGCGGGATGCGAGGCGCCGCCGAACCTGACCGCACTCGGCAACGCGCAGAAGACGACGATTCCCGGCGGAAAATATGCCGCATTGAGCTTCAAGGGGACGGCGGGCGAGATCGAGGAAGCATGGACTTCGATGCTGCGCGATTGGCTGCCGGCCAGCGGTCTAAAGCTCGATGGCCGGCCGATGTTCGAATACTATCCGCAAGATTCGAGCTTCGATCCAGCCACGGGAGTCTTCGATTGCAAACTTTGCATTCCGGTGGTGCCGCTGTGAGGCGCGCTTGAGCCTGTGAGCGGATGCGTCGCGCTGATCCGCGGCATCAATGTCGGCCGCACCAAGCGGATATCGATGGCCGATTTGCGCAGCTTATTCCTGGACCTTGGGTTTCAAAATGTGCGCACGCTGTTGAACAGCGGCAATGTGTTGTTCCAATATCGGCGGCCCAACGTCCGCAAGCTCGCAACCGCCATCGAATCCGCGATCAGTGAGAATTGCGGATTTTCCGCTCCGGTTACGGTGATCACGGCCGCGGATCTCTCCGCCATCATTCGCGATAATCCGCTGCTGCACCTGGCCGATGATCACGCCAGGCACTTGGTGGCTTTCGCGACCAACAAGGGATCGCTGGCGGCACTGCGCCCACTGCTCAAGGAAGCCTGGGCGCCCGACGCGCTGGCGGTCAGCCCGCGGGCGGCATATCTCTGGTGTGCGGCCGGCGTGCTGGACAGCCGCTTGAGTCAGGTGTTCGCCCGCAAGGCCGGCAGCGGCTTCACGACGCGCAACTGGGCCACGGTCCTCAAATTGCAGGCGGCCGCCCATGACGATGAATGAGCCGGCTCTGGACGGCGCTTGCCGGCGGCGGGTACTATCGCCACCCCCAACCCACGCGCCTGTAGCTCAGCTGGATAGAGTGTCGGCCTCCGAAGCCGAAGGTCCCGCGTTCGAATCGCGGCAGGCGCGCCAATTTACGGAATGTGCTCCATCGCCAGTGCCCGCAGTTCCTTTTCCGGCATTGCGCTCTTCACAGCCACCGCCCACAGATCGAACGCGGCCGGACGCCGTCTGCTTGCAACCGACGCGAATCCACCGCCGATCAGCGTATTGCGCAGCACCCTTTCGGTGAATCCGGACCGATGCGCCATGAAGAGATTGCCCGCGGCCATCGCCGGGCGGTAGCCGTAAAGAATATCCAGCGGCGCAATGGGGCCTGCCGGCGACACATAGGCCGGCTCGGTCAATCTGTCCTGCGCGACCAGCGCGGCCACCGACTGCAGGTCCGGGCAGGTTATCACCGCGAATCCGTCCAACTTCAGCACGCGCAGGAATTCGGCTACTGCCAGCGGTATTTCATGGGGATACAGATGCTCGATGTTGTGCGAGGAGAAAACCGCGTCGACGCTCTGATCCGCAACCGCAACCATGCTGGTCATGGTACCGACAATGTCGGGTTTGACCGCTTGATCGATGTCCAGGCGAAGCTCGCGCCAGCTTGAACCCGCAAACGCCGCGGTTGTATGTTCCTTGGAATTGCTGCCGCAACCCACGTGGAGAAAGGTCCTCGGAGAGAATTCCTCAGGAGACATCAGGGGCGATCCGCCATTTGCATCCGCCAATTCTACCTCCCCTGCCGATTCCCGATGTTGATCCGCTGCGGGAAGAGCGATAAAGCCAGAGCAGGATGGCAATCAGGGTACCGCCCGGCAGGACCAATTCAATGAGAAGGTATGGGCCCATGGCGCGGCAGCCGGCCAGAATCTTCATGATCAATGTACCCATGCTTGTCTCCTTGTGCGCCTTTTCCATAAGACGAACCGGGATGGGCCGCATCGACACAAATCCCTGTGTTTTCCGGGCAAAATCTTTTTTTGCGCCGGTGTCGAAATTGCAGGGGCCCGATCGTCGTAAGTGGGAGACGTGGAGAATCGGCGGGCTCGGCAGTGATACAACAGACTGATCGGAGGAGGACGCAATGAAAGTCATGGTGCTGGTGAAAGCCACCAAATTCAGCGAAAACGGAGTGATGCCGACCCAGGCTTTGCTCGCGGAGATGGGCAAGTTCAACGAAGAGCTGGTGAAAGCCGGCGTGATGCTCGCCGGCGAGGGCTTGCGGCCGAGTTCCAAAGGCAAGCGCGTGAAGTTTTCCGGCCGTAACCGCACCGTAGTGGATGGCCCCTTCACCGAAACCAAGGAACTCGTTTCGGGCTTCTGGCTGTGGCAGGTGAGATCCATCGATGAAGCGGTCGAGTGGGTGAAACGCTGCCCCAATCCCATGCCGGTGGATTCTGAAATCGAGATCCGGCCGCTGTTCGCGGCGGAGGACTTTGCGGCCCCGGCCACTCCCACAGCCTGACGCATGCTTCATAATACGGGCAACAATGCACTTGGAATCAGTGAGGCCCATATGAGCTACATGCTGTTGATCGTCGAGCCTGTCGGGCAACGCCAAAGCCGGACCGAGTCCGAAGGCCGCGCGATTTACGACAGCATGGTGAGATTCAGCGACTCGCTGAAGGCCCGCGGCTTGCTCACAATGAGCCAATCATTGAAGGCGGATCAGCACGGGGCGCGCGTAAAGGTGCGCGGCGACGCCACCATCGTGGTCGACGGTCCGTTTGCCGAGGCGAAGGAAATGATCGGCGGAATATTTTTGCTCACCTGTAAAACGCGCGAGCAGGCGATTGCGATCGCCAGCGAGTGTCCGGTGGCGAGGTCCGCGACGATCGAGGTTCGCGAGCTCGGCCCGTGTTTCGAATGAGCGGGTTGGCGCGCCGCTGCCATGGTTGAGTCCAACGTCCAAGGCATCGTCGCGGCGGTCTGGCGCATGGAATCTTCCAAGATCATCGCAAAGCTCGCGCGCATGGTGCGCGACGTGGCGCTCGCCGAAGAGCTGGCCCAGGATGCGCTCGTGACGGCGCTCGAACAATGGCCGAAATCCGGCGTTCCCGGCAAACCTGGAGCGTGGCTCATGGCGACCGCGAAAAACCGTGCGCTTGATCAGCTGCGGCGCATGAAGCTGCTGCAGCGCAAGCATCAGATCATTGCAACCGAGTCCGATCTTTCGTCCGAAACGTCCGTGCCGGATGAGGCGGACGAGGATGTCGGGGACGATCTATTGCGGCTCATTTTCATCGCCTGTCACCCGGTGCTGTCCACCGAGGCGCGGGTGGCGCTCACGCTGCGTCTGTTGGGAGGACTCACCACCGCGGAAATCGCCCGCGCCTTCCTGCTGCCGGAACCCACGATCGCGCAGCGCATCGTGCGTGCCAAAAGAACCCTTACCGAGGCACATGCACCCTTTGAATTGCCGCGCACCGAAGAGCTGGCGGCCCGACTCGCCTCGGTACTCGAGGTGATCTATCTGATTTTCAACGAAGGCTACGCGGCCACTGCGGGCGCCGAATGGATGCGTCCGGAGCTGTGCGAGGAGGCATTGCGCCTGGGGCGCATCCTCGCGGAACTCGCTCCCAAAGAACCGGAAGTGCATGGATTGATCGCCCTCATGGAGATTCAAGCTTCGCGGGCGGCAGCACGCGTCGGTCCCGCGGGGGAACCGATCCGGTTGCTCGAGCAGGACCGGGCAAGGTGGGATCAGTTGTTGATCCGCCGCGGGCTTGCGGCGCTGGAGCGCGCCGAGGCATTGAGCGACGCGCTCGGACCATACACGCTGCAGGCGGCGGTTGCCGCCTGTCACGCACGCGCACGCACGGCCGGCGAAACGGACTGGGCGCGAATCGTCGCGCTTTACGATGCGCTGGCGCAGCTCGCACCCTCGCCGGTCGTCGATCTCAATCGTGCCGTGGCCGTGTCCATGGCCTTCGGCCCGTCCGAGGCTCTCGAGATAGTGGATGTCCTATGCCAGGATGCGCGGCTGCGCAGCTACCATCTTCTGCCCAGCGTGCGCGGCGATCTGCTCGAAAAGCTGGGTCGCTATGAGGAAGCGCGCACGGAATTCACCCGCGCGGCGGCGCTTGCGCAGAATGCCCGCGAACGCACGCTGCTGCTCGGTCGTGCTTCCGCCTGCGGCACGCACTTGAGCTGAGGGCCGGCGCTCGCGCTTACTCGGGCGCTTTGGGATTCGGCAGCCGGGCAATCTTGGGGAGGTCCGGGCTCATCAAATCCCAGGGCTGCGCGCTCGCGGTATAGATATCCATGGTCGGGCGAAACCAGCTGGGATCATCCAGGCTGCCGGCGCGGATGTTGGTCGTGTCCGGGCCGGCCCCGAACAGCGCCGAACCACAGGCCGCGCAAAATGCGCGCGTGGCCGTATTGCCATTGTCGGCGATGACATCGAAGCATCGGGGCGTGCCGCGAGTAACGGCAAATGTGGAGGTGGGAACAATCAGAATCGGAGAATATGCGCCCCCGGATTCGCGCTGACAGTCGCGGCAGTGGCATAAGAGGCTGGCGAGGGGTTCGCCCGTGAACTGATAGCGAATGGCGCCGCATGCGCAGCCGCCCGTGATGCAAGCAGACACCGCTGCCCTCCTTGACTAAGATGTGACGAATGCTGACGAGAGTATGCAGATTCTGCGCTCTCGAACAAGACGGTTGCAGCCATCTCCCAAGGAGCCGGCGATGAAGCTCAAGATTTCGATTGTCTGCCTGGCCGCGGCGCTCGCGGTAACCGCTGTCCCATGGGCCGCGATCGGCGCGGGCAGCGACGTGGTGATTGGCGACATCGACGACATGTCCGGCGTGTATTCCGACAATGGCGGGGCCGGCGGCGTTGAGGCCATCAAGATGGCGATCGCAGATTTTGGCGGCAGCGTGCTCGGCAGGAAAATTGTGCTGCTGTACGCCGATCACCAGAACAAGGCCGATATTGGCGCCTCGAAGGCTCGGGAGTGGATCGACCAGCGTGGCCTGAACATGCTGTTGTGGGGAGCGAACACTGCCGCCGCCATTGCAACGGCAAAAGTCATTGCTGCAAAGAAAGTCCCTTATTTTGCCCTTGGTTCGGTCGGCGCGTCGCTGGTGAACGAGGACTGTACGGCATACACCGTTCAATACGTAATAAACACAACCGCGCTCGCCAACGGTACCGCTTCCACGGTTGCGAAAACCGGCGGCAAGACCTGGTTCTTTCTGACCGCCGATTATACTTTCGGAACGCAACTACAGGCCGCGGCATCGAAGGTTGTTGAGGCCAACGGCGGCAAGAACCTGGGTGCGGTGCGCGTACCGCTGTCGACCTCGGACTTCTCGTCGTTTCTGCTGCAGGCGCAAGGTTCGGGCGCGCAGGTTCTCGGCCTGGCCAATGCGGGGGATGACTTCATCAACTCCTTGAAATCGGCGAACGAATTCGGCATCACCAGGACCATGAAGCCGGCGGGTCTGCTGGTATTCATCAATAACATTCACAGCCTCGGCTTGGCGGTTGCACAGGGACTGTATCTGACGACCGCATGGTACTGGGACCTCAACGACGAAACTCGAGCCTTCGGCAAGCGCTTTTTCGACAAGATGAAAAAAGAACCGTCGATGCTTCACTCGGCGTATTACTCGGCAACGATGACCTACCTGAAGGCGGTCGCGGCGTCCGGCACGACCGACGCCGATCAGGTCATGGCGACTCTCAAGAAAACCAAGATCAACGACATGTTCGCCAAGGGCGGGTACATTCGCACAGACGGCGTGATGATCCATGACATGTACGTGATGCAGGTCAAGACGCCGCAGGAATCGAAATATCCCTGGGATTACTACAAAGTGGTCAAGGTGATGAGCGGCGAGGAGGCGTTCGGCCCGATCACCGGCCTCTGTCCGCTCGCGCCGAAGTAGACGACGGCCGCAAGCCACGATCATACTGCGCCGCTTGAGTGATGCCCAAATCGGAGAAGCATTTGCGAATTCTTGACTCGCTGATCCTGGCCGGCGCACTGCTGTTGCCGGCGCTGCGACTGTGTGCCGCGGAGCCTCAGAATCCCGGCGCCGCTGCCGCAGCCAAAATCGAAGAGCCGAAGCTTGTCACTTTCAAACCGGAGCAGCAGGCGAGCAAGGGAACTGTGACAGTCGCCGGCAAGCGAGTCGATTACGACGCCTACGCCGGCACCATCGTGGTTCACTTGAAGGGCTACGACGACGTCCCGCAGAATCTCAACAAAGATGAAAAAGTGGGACCTGCGGAAGCCTCGATGTTCTATGCGGCCTACTTCAAGAGCGGGGTGCCGAGCGCGCGGCGGCCGATCACCTTTCTATTCAATGGCGGACCAGGATCGTCCAGTGTCTGGCTGCATATGGGCGCCTTTGGTCCGCGCCGCGTGGTAACGGCGGATAGTGCGCACACGCCGGCGGCGCCCTATCCACTGGTGAATAACGAGTACAGTTTGCTCGACGCCAGCGACCTGGTTTTCATCGACGCCCCGGGTACCGGTTTCAGCCGCGTCGCCGGTAAGGATAAGGACAAGGCGTTTTTCGGCGTCGATGCGGATGCGCATGCCTTCGCCGATTTCATCACTCAGTTCCTATCGAAGTGGGGCCGCTGGAATTCGCCCAAATACATCTTCGGCGAGAGCTATGGAACCACACGAGCCGCCGCTTTGGTCAATCTGTTGGAGACGGAAAACACCCTCGACGTGAACGGCGTCATTCTTTTGTCCCAGGTTCTCAACTACGACGTGCTGCCGGATTTTCCGGAACTCAATCCCGGCGTCGATCAACCCTATGAATTGTGGCTCCCGTCCTACGCGGCGACCGCCTGGTATCACCACAAACTTGCCGGACCACCCAAAGCGCTCGAGGCGCTGCTGGACGAGGTCGAAAAGTTTGCGTCGGTCGAATATGCAACCGCGTTGCACGGCGGCGCGACGTTGGACTCTGAGCAACGAAAGACTGTCGCCAACAAGCTGCACGCCTATACCGGGCTGCCGGTCGCTTATATCGAGAAAGCGAATCTTCGCATCTCGCAAGGCGAATTCCAGAAGACCCTGCTGGACGACGCCGAGCTGACCACGGGTGCACTGGATACCCGCTTCTCCGGCCCAACAATGGATCCCATGAGCAAGGAGGCTGGTTACGATCCTCAATCGACCGCCTTAGGTTCGGCGTACGTCAGCATATTCAACGACTATGTGCGCGCGGACTTAAAATTCGGCGAGGGCAAGGTTTACCGGCAATTCCTCAGAATCGAGGACTGGAACTTCTCGCATCGGCCCCCGGGCGCCCGCCAGATGCTGAATCAGCAGGTCAACGTCATGCCCGATCTAGCGGTGGCGATGAAACGCAATCCGAATCTCAAGATCCTCGTGAATGGCGGCTATTTTGACCTGGTGACGCCGTTCTTCGAGGGGGTCTACGAGATGCGGCATCTGGCCATCCCGGCGTCTTTGCAAAAGAACATCGAATTCAAATTTTACGAATCCGGGCACATGGTCTATGCCCACGAGGCGTCTCTTAAGGCGCTGCATGAAAACGTCGCGGAGTTCATTCGGCGCACGGAAAACGTCAGCGGCATGTAGCAATCGCCACTCGGCCCCACCCTAATTTTGGAGCGCCGCCTTTTTCGAAAGAAGCGCGATGCACCAAATACCCAGCGCTGCGTGCAGAACCACCGCCAGCCACAGCACGACGCCGGCGGTTTGCGATTGGATGCCGGCCGCCCCAAGAACCGACACTGCGCCGAAGTTATAGACCAGCATCGCAATGACCAGTCCTCTCGAGGCGCTGCCCAGCGCATCGCTTCGAGCGAGCCAACAAGCAACGCCGAGAGCGAGGAGCGCGGCCCCGGCTACGCGTCCCAACGAGATCCCCGCGCCGGAGATTCCAGCCCCCAGCAACAATTGGACGGCAAAGGCCGGCGCGATCAGTAGCGCCAGCCCGGCGCCGACTTCGATTACCGCGGTCGCTGTGAGAAAATTTTTCATACCAGTGTGACTGCGGCGTCCGTAGGCATCGGTCCCAACGTCGCACGGCCTCGAAGGGGCGTAAATTGGCCCAAAGGGCAACAACTGGGCTCGCGACTCCGAGTCATTCCGCGGCGAGCAGGCGCTCCAATTCCTGCGCGCATTGTGCAGCGTCGCGGAACCATACCGTGTGCAGCCCGAGCTTCTGCGCAGCCTGGATATTCGGCGGATGATCATCGACAAATACGGTCTCGCCCGCGGACAGCGCATAGCGATGCAGCAGGTACTCGAAGATCTCGCGCTCGGGCTTCGCCATTTTGATCTCGCCGGAAATCACAATGCCCCGAAACGCGTCCCAGAAGGCGTGCCGCTCGCGCAAATACTCAAACGTGCTCGCCGCCATGTTCGACAGGCAGTAAAGAGGCACCCGCCGTTTTGCCAGGCTCTTTAGCAGCGCCACGGTATCCGCCTTGGGCTTGAGCGAATTTCGAATCGCCTCGAACAGCCCGCGCAACTCGTGCTCCGGGCTGCCGGTCCGCTGTTGCAGGCGCTCGAGCACTTCGGACTCGCTGAGCGTGCCCCGATCCAGCTGCAGCCAATCCGGATGCTTGAATAGAGCCGACTTCATGGCCGCTCTTGCGCCAGGATCGGTGTAATAACCTTCAAGAATTGCGTCGGGGTTCCAATCGAGTACCACGCCGCCGAGATCTAAAATGACATTGCGCACGAAGTATCAACTCCTTGGGTCCGCCAGCCGCCCGTCTATTGCACAGGCCGGCTTTCGTGGGATCATCTTTGGGTGCCGGGAAAATTACAATGTCCGCCGGCTCTGGAGTCGTATGAAAGCGTCGAAATTGATCTTGTGCCTGTTTCAAGGCTTTCTGGCGGCAGTCTGTTCGACACTGTTGGCCGGCGGCGCGCCTGCCGCGGAGGCCTTGTTGCGCGACCTTCCGCCAGGATTGCAGATACCGGCGGCGGCGCGGCCCGGGCCGGACTTCGACGTGGAAAGGGCGACGCAGGCATACCTCGATCTGCTTTCGCCGCCGCAGCGTGCATCATCGGATCAGTACTTCGAAGGCGGTTACTGGGTGCAGGTCTGGGAGCTGCTGTGGAGCGTGGCGGCCTGTGCGCTGCTATTGATCAGCGGTGCCTCGCGCCGGATGAGCCAGATCTCGCAGCGGGTCAGCCGTGCCAAGTGGATCAGCACGCCGATTTACATCGCGCTGTTCGTGCTGGCGATTTTTCTTCTCGGCCTGCCGCTGTCGATCTACACCGATTTCATTCGCGAGCATCAGT
>DATMRC010000082.1:0-2093 GCA_035567075.1 Steroidobacteraceae bacterium | reverse complement strand
CCAGTCCACCTCGCAGTTACGCCGGTCAGCAAAGGCCGGATCGTGGCTTCGGGCGGACCCGCCACATGTCAACCATTCGTCAACCTGGCCGTAATACGTTCCGGGAAGTACGAAACGAAAAACCTTGCGGCACACGCTTGGTGTTGTGATCGAGGGCGGCCTGAAGTGGATTGAGCGCGGCGCGGATTACGCGCCAAAGACCGAACCCCATCCGCCATCCGGTCTGTGCGGCCGCCCCATAGCGCTCATTTTGCCGCTGCACCCACAGCAAGTGACTGAGCCTCATTGCCCGTACCGCCGGGATATGGCGGAGCGCTTCTCGGCGCACGTCCCGGCTCAGAGCTTGAAAATCTTTTGATGAAGGTCCGACAAGATACTGCGCGTTTCTGTTGCGGTGTCTAGAATCGCCATGTCTGATTCTCGTCAAAGGTCGATTGATGGCATCGGGTGAGGAATGGCTGTTCGATTTTTTGCCCGAGCAAGCGGTGCCGGAGCGCGTGGGTGGGGGGTTGCCGCGGCTGCGATTTGCTGAGCGCATGCAGACACGATGGCGCCCGGTCAGCCTGGACGGGCTTTTGCCGAACGATCACCGGGTGCGTCTGGTGTGGAGTTTCGTCGAGGGGCTCGATGTGACGGCGCTGCTTGCGACCATCAAGGCAGTGGACGGGCGACCGGGTCACCCTCCGGCGGACCCGCGGATTCTGCTGGCGCTTTGGTTGTATGCCACCGTGGAGGGGATTGGCAGCGCCCGCGAGGTTGCGCGGTTGTGTGATGAGCATATCGCGTTTGAATGGCTATGCGGCGGGGTGGGAATGAACGCCAAGACGCTGGCGGATTTCCGGGTCGATCACGGTGCAGTGCTGGAGTGCCTGTTGGTGGATAGCTTCACCGCATTGGTGCGAGCCGGCGTGGCGAGCCTGGATCGTGTCGCCCAGGACGGGGTGCGGGTGCGCGCCTCGGCGGGGGCGGCGTCGTTCCGGCGGCATTCGACCTTGCAGGAGTGCCGGTGCGAGGCAGAAAAGGCGGTGCACGATCTGCGCACGCAACTTGATACCGATCCCGGCGCCGCCAGCCGCAAGCAAGCCGCGGCGCGTCGGCGGGCGACCGAGGATCGCGAGCGGCGGGTTCGGGCAGCGCTGGCGGTGACCGAGGAACTGCACACCAAACAGCAGGAAGCAGCGTGCAGGGAGGCCGAGCGCGCGGCCAAGAGGGCGCCGCAGGACGCGGCTGCGGATGCGAACGGCGAAGAACCAGCGTCCAAAAAGCCGCGCGAGAAGGAGCCGCGCGCCTCCACGACCGATGCACAGGCGCGGGTCATGAAGATGGCCGACGGTGGTTTCCGGCCGGCCTACAACGTCCAATTCGCCACCGACACCAAGAGCACTGCCATCGCCGGTGTGTCGGTCGACAACATCGGCTCCGACATGGGCAAGATGTTGCCGATGAACGACGCCCTGGCCGGGCAATACGGCACGCGACCGCGCCAGCATCTCGCCGACGGCGGCTTCGCCAAGCTCGACGACATCGAAGCGCTGGCCCAGAACGGCGTCGAGACCTTCGTGCCGGTGCCGAAGCCGCGCAACGCCGATCGGGACCGCCATGCCCCGCAACCCAGCGATCCGCCGGGCGTGGCCGACTGGCGAAACCGTATGGGCGGTGACGACGCCAAGACGATCTACAAGGAGCGGGCCGCGACCGCGGAGTGCGCCAACGCCCAAGCACGTAATCGCGGGCTGACGCAGTTTCTTGTGCGCAGCATGGACAAGGTCAAGACCATCGCGCTGTGGCACGCTCTCACCCACAACATGGTCTGCACGTGGCGTCTGATGCCGGCATAAGCCCCATCAGACGCAGCGGCGGCGCGGCGCCGTGGCAAGCTGCCGCAAACTCCGCACGCAATGGCCGCCACCTGCGCCCGATTCATCGCCATCCCGCGCCAAAAACACGCCGCAGGCACATTCCAACTCCCCGCGAGATCCATCAAACGCTCGACAAAAGTCGATTCATTTTCAGGCTCTCAGCGAAACCAGCTACGTCGAAGGCCAGAATGTGACCGTCGAGTAGCGCAAGATTCGCAACGTCAGCCACCATTA
>DATMRC010000081.1:0-2604 GCA_035567075.1 Steroidobacteraceae bacterium | reverse complement strand
GCAGCAGGAGGCGCTGCAGATGATCCTCAGCGGACAAGCAGGAGGCATTCCGGCGCGCTTGTCGGCCATTTGGGGCCCGCCGGAGGTAGTCGGGATGGTCTCGCGATTTTGGAAATTTTTTGCTCAGGCGTGTGCGTGCGTGAATTGCTGGCATATGGCACCAGCGCGCCGGGCGCATCACGAGCTTTTCGGCCAAATTCACCGATGCGCCTCTCGCCGAAGGGAAATTTGAAACCTATTTGCACGAGCGCGAAAACGCCAAAAAGCCGCGCGCCGTAAGGCTTTCGCGCCAGTTGCCAATGATTAATTGTTCTGCAGCCCGACGCGCCTGATTGACCCCAGATGGTCAGAAACGCTAACGAAATCATGTGGATAGCGGCCGCGCTCTCGCGCGCGTGCGGGCGCGCGTTGATTAGGGTCCATTTTCAAACTGGATGGACGTCAACCTGCTGCGCCAGGTGGTTTACCAGGGCCTGCGCGAAGACAAGATCCGCAGATGCGCCAAGTCCGCACATCGGAGCGCATGAGTGGCGGCGGCCTGCCCCGGCGCCGGTCAGACGATGACCAGGTCAGGCACCATCACCGTGCCCTTCGTCTCCGGGGACACAAGCAAAGCGCAGGCGAAACTGAGCGCGCCCAAGCACGTTCCGACCATCATCGGGATGGCGAAACCCAAATCGTATTGAACGGCGAAGAAAGTCAGCACCAGCGGCACGAGACCTCCCCAGATTGCTCCCTGATGGAAGCAGAAACCGCTCGCCGTCGCCCGGACTTCGGTGGGGAATCGCTCGGACAGGTAGGTCGGCATCTGCCCTTGCATACCGCCGCCGCCGCACGCCCCTTGCAACATAAAGCCAATTGCGATCCACAGGACATTGTGGGTGAACAGGTACAGGGGCGTCACCGGGATCGCCAGCAGGGCGGGGATGATCATCGCCCAGCGGCGGCCGATGCGGTCAGCCACCCAACCCCACGAGCCGCTCGCCACGAAGACGACGACGTTCCCGAGTGCGATCGGCGTCGCCACCAGCGCCGGGCTCAGCCCTAAATCCTTCTGCAGATGCGTGGCAAACAGCGCATTGATCGAGTAATAGGTTATAAAGCCGCTCGCCATCCACCAGCATGCGGTCAGCGTGTTTCCGCGGATTCCCCGCTTGAAGATGGCGAACAGCGGCGTGCGGACCTCGCGGTTCTCGGCGCGCTGGCGCCGCCGGTTCTCGACCCAGACCTCGGGTTCTTTGACGAAATAGCGCACGTAGACCACGGCCAAGGCCGGCAGAATGCCGACCCACAGCATGCCACGCCAGCCGATATAGGGGTAGAATACGCCGTAGACTAAACTCGACAGCATAAAGCCTATACCCCACGACCCTTGCAGAACCCCGCCCATGAAGCCGCGCGAGCGGGCCGGCCAAGTCTCCATCGCCAGCGCTGCCCCGGCCGGCCACTCCGCTCCCATGCCGATGCCCAGCAACGCGCGGAACAGCAGCAGAAACCAGAAGCTCGGCGAAAACCCGGCGATGAAGTTGCAGATCGAATACCACAGGATCGAAATCATCAGCGGCGTCTTGCGCCCGATCCGATCGGCGAGCCAACCGGAGGCCGTCGCGCCCAGCAGGCGCATCCACAAGGTAATGGTAAAGACGACCGCCACCGCCGTCAGCGGGACGTTGAACTCCTGTGATATCGGCACCATGATCAGCAGGAACACGGTGAAGTCGAACGCGTCGAGCGTCCATCCCAGCCACGCGGCAATCCAGGCCAGCCATTGGTCTTTTGTCGGTTCTTTCCACCACGGCATTTTTGCCGCGATCTCAGCAGTCGTCGCCATAGCTCATGCCTTCATATCGTGGGGAGAGCCCAAACCTCGGTCGAACCCGTCTGGCCGCTTTGCGTGATCCCTGAGATTGTTCGTTCGGTTCGTTGGCTTGGGACCGATGGTGTCCCCGATGTAGGGCCCCTGTACAGCTCCATTGGTGGAGTTTAGTGCACACATTTTAGTCGACATCCCCCGGATGGCCCAGGTTACCTCCGACAGGATGCGCTGCTCCGGCTTCGTCGGCAAGGCAAAGCGGCAGCTGCGGGGATGTCGGGGCGCCGACGCCCTCAAGTTCGCCTTGGTCTGCGATGCGCATCGAGACGCACCTCCAGGTCATCACTTGCGCGGGTCATGCCCTGAACTCCTCATGCTGGTACCGTCGGTGCCCACGGTCGGACCGCAGCAAGGGTTTTGCCGACCGCCTTAGCGCGGCTGCAGATGCGAAGAAGGCCCAACTGGAGCGGGCTGCGCGAGCAAGGTCTGCGGCCGAGAGCCCCGCCGCCGTCGAGCGGCGGGCGGCACGGGAGGCGGTCAGGGTGGCTCGCGATGCCCGTATCGCTGAGCGAAGAGCCACCAAGTTGGCGGTTGAAGCTCGTCAGGCTGCTGCCCTAGCCGCTGCGCAAGTCGCCGAGGCTGCCGCTCGTGAGGCCGCGCCGAAAACTGAGCAAGAGGCTCGCGATGCGGAATTGGAGAACCCTTTGCCGGCCCGGTCATACATGCTGCTGAGCGCCGCGCGTGCGGAGGAATCGCTGATAAGTTGAGGGAGCGAGCAAGCTGAGTTCCAT
>DATMRC010000080.1:0-21168 GCA_035567075.1 Steroidobacteraceae bacterium | reverse complement strand
GGTGCAACCGGCGAATGCGAGGACGCAAGCCGCGGCGACAGAGGCCTTAAGTGTGGTTGTCAAATTCATAAAAATATTCCCCTAGGGTTAATTCATTGGTGTCGGAAAAAGTCCGAAGTATTGCCACAGCCGGGTCCAGTCCGCTGTCGAGCCTGCCTGCGTCGCAACACAGTCCTACATAAAGCCAAATTCGGGCGTCGATTGCAACTGAAAATAACGATTTGTCGGCAACTAGAGTCGTATTTTGCTGTAGTTCATTTCTTACAAATTAAAACAACGTTAGGAATGTGTCGATTTGATGTAATTTTTACGAGTGCAAGTGGCCTTTGAGTCAATGGCGCCGCGAGCGATGTGCGGCGTGAGCAAATACTCGATGAATGGCGCGTGGAATATCTGATTTCTCGAGCACGGCCCAGGTGCACGGTCAACGGCGGCGACTGCGCAAGAGCAAAGAAATCGGCGACTGTATTTGGCTCGCGGTGGGCGGCGGTCAGCGCACGCGGGGGCGAACAACCGCTGGCCGGTACCGATTTTCAATGGGGGTGGGTCTCCTAAAAATCGACCGACTTGCCAGCGTGGAAAGACTGTATATAATGACAGTCACTGTCTACATATACAGGTGATGCATGTCGGATCTTACCCCCCGCCAGACTCAGATCCTCAGGCTGATTCAAAACGCCATCTCCGAAAGCGGCATGCCGCCGACCCGCGCGGAAATAGCGCGCACGCTCGGCTTCAAATCGCCGAATGCCGCCGAAGAGCATTTGCGCGCCTTGCAGCGCAAAGGCGTGATCGATCTGATCCCCGGCGCTTCCCGCGGCATTCAACTGAAAGACATTCTGCGTGAACAATTGGGTCTGCCGCTCATCGGCCGCGTGGCTGCCGGCCGTCCGATCCTGGCCGAGGAGCATATTGAAAAGCGCTATCAAATCGACCCGCAGCTGTTCCAACCGCAGCCGCATTACCTGCTGAAGGTACAGGGCATGAGCATGAAGAATGCCGGCATCCTGGATGGTGATTTGGTCGCCGTGCATCGCACGCCCGAAGTGCGCAATCGTCAAATCGTGGTAGCCCGCTTGGAAAACGAGGTCACGGTCAAGCGCTATCGGCAAGAAGGCACGATTGTGTGGCTGCTGCCCGAAAACGCCGACTTTGAACCCATTCGTGTCGATCTCAAAGAACAACCCATGATTATCGAAGGGGTGGTCGTCGGTGTGCTGCGTCGTGGTAAAGACGTGGATGCCGCGTGAGCTATCCTCGCTTGCGGATATTTTGGCCGATGCGCGCGTCTGGAAGTTAAAAGACGCCTCGGCTGCCCCCGCTCGTCCGGTCTGGTCCACCGGTAGCAGCTCGCTGAATGCCCGCTTGCCGGGGGGTGGGTGGCCGACGGCGTCGCTTATCGAAGTGTTGCTGGACGATACCGGCCTCGGCGAAGTGCAGCTTTTTTTGCCGGCTCTGGTGGAATGTCAACGCGCCGCTACGCAGCGCAGCTTGAGTGCGGCTCCATGGCTTGTCTGGATCGCGCCGCCTCATGAACCCTATGCGCCCGCCTTGGCGCAGCAGGGAATCGAACTGGGGCGCATGCTGGTGGTTCGGCCTGCCACCGCCACCGAGGCTCTGTGGGCAGCTGAGCAGGCTTTGAGTTCCGGTGTCTGCGCGGCGGTGCTGTTGTGGTTGAAAGGCACCGATGATCGCTGGCTGCGGCGCTTGAAGCTGGCAGCCGAGGCGGGCGGCGCGCTCGGCGTGCTATTTCGTCCCGAGCGGCATCGCTTCGAATCGTCACCCGCCACTCTGCGCTTGGTGGTGACAAAAGGCTCGCCGTGCGCGCGGGTCGATTTGCTCAAAGTGCAAGGCGGCCGGCCAGGACCTGTGGATCTCGGTGACCCGTGAAATCGCGTACTGCGAAATCGCGGACGGCAGACTTATTTGCCGCAACTACGAAGTGCCGCCCAACGGACTTGCGCGATACGTCGCGCACACCCGCGCCCACGCCCGCAGCCGCGCCCGCACCCATACCCACACCCACACTGGCGCCGGTGGCAGCGGGTCAGCCGCACCTCAGCCGGCCACACCTAAGCCGGCCACACTCAAAGCAGCTTTGGTATGCCGCGGTATTCCCAGAACTGACCCCAGCGGACACAGGTGCGTTGCAAAAGCTCTGCATGCACGCACAAACGTTCACCTCTTTCGTCAGCGTCGAGCCGCCCAACGCTTTATTGCTGGAAATCAAGGGCAGCGTGAAGCTATTCGGTTCACTCGAAATATTGCATGCCGGCATCGATGCCTGCTGGCGCCGGCTTGCAGTGCAGGCATTCAGTGCCGTGGCTCCGTCGACTCTGGCGGCTTTGTGGCTGGCGCGCGCTAACCCGGCCGGCTCCGGGCCGCCCATACATTTCGAGGATCTTCGGCTCCTGCCGGGCCATCTGGCGAAGCTGCCCATCGCTTGTACGGCTTGGGACATCGAGCGGTTGCAGACTTTGCGCGCCATGGGTGTGACTCGCGTGGGCGAGCTGCTGCGCCTGCCGCGCTCAGGTTTGGCGCGTCGCTTGAGTCCTGCCGTGGTGCAGGATCTGGACATCGCGCTGGCGCGGCAATCCGCGCCGCGCCGAGCATTCGTGCCGCGTGAACGTTTTCGGGAACGATGTGATTTCGAAACGGAGATCGAACATGTCGCTTATCTGGAAAAGGCGCTCGAACCTATGATCGAGCGCTGTGCGCAGTTCTTGCGCAAGCGCCAGGCCGGCGTTCAGACATTACAGCTGAGGCTTAAATATAGGGAAGGGCCCTCGTCGCGCATCCAATTAGGTCTGGCAAGCATCACCAGCGAGCGCCGGCGGCTGGCGGATGTGCTCTGCCAAAAACTCATGCGGCTCGAGCTCAAGGCGCCGGTCCGGGGTATGGAACTCATCTCCGGCTCTTTGCGAGGGCTCTCGGCCGGTTCGCTCGATGCCCTTGCAGGACTGGGTTCCGGTAATCGCGATACCGCACCGCAATTGGTGGAGCGTTTGCGCGCGCGCTTGGGCGAGGAAGCGGTGTATGGGGTTGCGCCGATCCCGGAGCACAGGCCTGAAGCCGCGTGGCGGCGCGTTCATGAACTGCGCTTGACCTCTGCAACCAAGGGCGGCGAGGAGATGGTCGATCCTGAATTGCCGCGCCCGGTGTGGTTGTTGGACGAACCCGTGCCGCTCTCTAAGCCGGAAATACTGCAGGGCCCTGAGCGCATCGAAAGCGGCTGGTGGGACGGCAAAGGCGTAGCCCGCGATTACTACGTTGCCCGCCAGTCCCATGGCGCCAGGTTATGGGTTTTTCAGGAGCGCCGCTCCAAGCGCTGGTATTTGCACGGCGTATTCGCTTAAGGAACTCGTGTGTACGCCGAACTGCACACCTTGAGTAATTTCTCCTTTTTGCGCGGCGCTTCACAACCCGAAGAACTCGTCGCGCAGGCCAAATTCTTACGCTACCGCGGGCTGGCCCTTACCGATGAATGCTCGCTGGCGGGCGTGGTACGCGCCCACATCGCCGCGAAAGAGCACGAACTGTCGCTGATCATCGGCACCGAGCTCAATTGCAGCGACGAACTCAAACTCGTGGTGCTGGCCACCGATCGCGCGAGCTATGGAGCGATGAGCCGCTTGATCAGCAACGCGCGCCGCTCCACTCGCAAGGGATGCTACGCCCTCAAGCGCGCGGATCTCACCGATGCGCTGCCCGGATGCCTGATCATCTGGCTGCCGCGCGCCGATCAAGCGGCGCCGCAACGACAAGAGGAGGACGGACGCTGGCTGCGCGAGCGATTCGAGGGACGCCTGTGGATCGGCGTGGAACTCCTGACCGGTGGCCATGATACCCGGCGTCTGGAATTGCTCGAAGCGCTGGGTGCAGCACTTAAGTTGCCGCGAGTGGCCGCCGGCGATGTGCACATGCATCGCCGCAGCCGCCGCGCCTTGCAGGACGTGTTGACCGCGATTCGTATCGGCACGCCGCTGCAAGCCGCCGGCTACGCCCTGTATCCGAACGGCGAGCGTTACCTGCGCCCCTTGCGGCGCTTGCGCGAGCTGTACCCGGAAGCGTTGTTGACGCAAACGCTGCAAATCGCCGAGCGCTGCACGTTCAAACTCGATGAGCTGCGCTACGAATACCCCGAGGAAATCGTGCCGGCGGGTGAAACTCCCGCGAGTCATCTGCGTGCGTTGACGATGCGCGGCTGCGCTTATCGATGGCCGGCGGGCGCGCCCGCCGCTGTGCGCGAGAACATCGAGCATGAACTGCGTCTGATCGCCGAGCTCAGATTCGAGCCATTTTTTCTCACCGTGCACGATATCGTCGAATACGCGCGTTCGCAAAAAATACTCTGCCAGGGCCGGGGCTCGGCGGCCAACTCGGCGGTTTGCTACTGCCTGGGGATCACGGAAGTGGACCCGTCGCGAATGGCCATGCTGTTCGAGCGGTTCATTTCCAAAGAGCGCAATGAGCCTCCAGACATCGACGTGGATTTCGAGCACGAGCGGCGCGAAGAAGTCATTCAGTACATCTATGGCAAATACGGCCGCGAGCGCGCGGCGCTGGCGGCCACCGTGATTTGTTACCGTCCGCGCAGCGCGCTGCGCGACGTGGGCAAAGCGCTGGGACTCGATCTCAAGCAAGTCGACCGGCTGGCGCGCGGCATGCAATGGTGGGACGGTGAGCGCATCGATCCGGAGCGCATTCGCGCCTCGGGCGTGGATCCTGAAGATCCCGTGATCGCGCGCCTGATTGCGCTGGCGGCGGAAATCTTAAGTTTTCCCCGGCACCTATCGCAGCATGTGGGCGGTTTCGTGATCGCGCGCGACCGCTTGGATGAACTCGTGCCCATCGAGAATGCGGCCATGCCCGACCGCACGGTGATCGAGTGGGACAAAGACGATCTCGATGCGCTGGGGCTGTTGAAAGTCGACGTGCTGGGTCTTGGGATGCTGAGTGCGATACGCCGGGCATTTCACCTGGTCAATGAATTCGGCGGCCCATCCGTGGCGGCGGCCGGCGGCGAACTCGATCTGGCGAGCGTGCCGAGCGAAGATGGCGCCGTGTACGACATGATTTGCCGCGCCGACACCACCGGCGTGTTCCAAATCGAATCACGGGCGCAAATGTCCATGCTGCCGCGTTTGCGGCCGCGAAACTTCTACGATCTGGTGATCGAGGTGGCGATTGTCCGCCCCGGCCCCATCCAAGGCGAGATGGTGCATCCGTATTTGCGCCGCCGCAGCGGCGAGGAAGCGGTCAGCTATCCCAGCAAGGCGGTCGAGGATGTCCTCAAGCGCACCCTGGGCGTGCCAATTTTTCAGGAGCAGGTCATGCAGCTGGCGATCGTCGCGGCCGGATTTTCTCCCGGCGAAGCCGACCGCCTGCGCCGCGCAATGGCCGCCTGGAAGCGCAAGGGCGGCTTGGAGCCTTTTCAGCGCCAGCTGATCGATGGCATGCGCGAGCGCGGTTATCCCGAGAGCTTCGCGCAGCAGATATTCAACCAGATACTGGGGTTCGGGGAATACGGCTTTCCGGAATGTGTCGTTGGCGAGACTCGCGTTGTGGATGCCGATACTGGAAATTGGGTGACCATCGATGAAGTCATCAGCGGGCAGGCGCGCCTTGAATACACCCTTGCTTGCGATAGTGAACTGCGTTTGCGAAAGCGCAAAGTACTGCGCGTAATGCGCAGCGGCGTGAAGCCCGTATGGCGTCTCCGCACGGCTCTAGGGCATGAGATCGTTGCGACGGCTGAACACCCATTCATGACCATGACGGGGTGGCTGCCGCTGGGAAAGCTGAAAGTGGGCGATCATGTGGCCACGGCGCGTTCCGTTCCGGTGCCGGGAGACCGGGCTGATTGGGACAGCATTGCGGAAATTGAGGCAGTCGGGAACCGAGAAACCTACGATTTGCAGATCGAAGGCGATCACAATTTTTTGGCCAATAATTTCGTTGTCCACAATTCGCATGCCGCAAGCTTCGCGCTCCTCGTCTATACCTCGGCGTGGCTCAAAGCTTACGAACCGGCGGCGTTTTGCGCAGCCCTGATCAACAGCCAGCCAATGGGTTTCTATGCGCCGGCGCAACTGGTGCGCGATGCGCGGGCTCATGGCGTGGAGGTGCGCGCCGCCGATGCGACGGTGAGCGATTGGGATTGCACCCTCGAGCGGCGCGACGATGGACGCCCGGCACTTCGCTTGGGATTGCGCCTGGTGAAGCATTTATCGCAGGAAGGCGCATCGCAGCTGCTGGCGGCACGGCAACTCCGGCCCTTTGACGGCGTCGCGGATCTGGCGGAGCGCGCCGCCCTCGATCGGCGCGATCTCGAAGCGCTGGCCGCCGCGGACGCCTTGGCGAGGCTGACAGGGCATCGGCATCGCGCGGTGTGGCAGGTAACCGGGGTGGAGCGGGCCTTACCCTTACTGCCCGCTGCAACGGCGATCGACGAAGGCATCCCGCTGCTGCGCGCCCCGTGTGAAGGGCAGGACATCGTCGCCGACTACGGCAGCCTGGGATTGACCCTGCGCCGTCATCCGTTGGCGTTGCTGCGCGATAAGTTGCAGCGCCGTGGGATATTGCCAACGCAGGAACTGTGGGAGCAGCCCAACGGAAAATTGGTCAAGACCGCGGGCCTGGTCATCACCCGCCAGCGGCCGGGCAGCGCGGGGGGAGTGACCTTCGTCACCATGGAAGATGAGACTGGCTATGTGAATTTGATCGTGTGGAACCGCATCGCGGTCGAGCAGCGCGCGGCGCTGCTCGAGTCGCGCCTGCTCGAGGTGTACGGCAAATTGCAGCGCGAGGGCGATGTGCAGCATGTCATCGCGCAGCGGCTGACGAATCTGTCGGAGATGCTGGGGGATCTGACGGTCGTGTCGCGGAATTTTCGTTGACTCTGGGCCCGCGGCGGCTTGTGTGGGTGCACCGCTTTGTGTAACATGATGTGTGAGAGGTGACACATGGCTACAAATTTGGCGCTTGATCCAGCGCTGATAAACGAGGCTTTAAAGGTAAGCGGCGAGCGTACGAAAAAGGCAGCGGTGACCCGTGCCCTGCAAGAATTCATCGCACGCCGCAAACAGAAGCACTTGCTCGATCTGATGGGCAAGCTGGAGTGGGACAATTCGTACGACTATAAAAGCGAGCGCTCGCGCCGGTGACTCTTCTTGTGGACACCAGCGTTTGGTCGCTGGCCTTTCGCCGCGACAACGCCTCGAGCGAATCACAGGTCGGGGTGCTGCGCGCGGCGCTCAGTGGCGGCGAAGCCGTGGTAACGACCGGGTTAATTCTGCAGGAACTGTTGCAGGGTTTCCTGGGACCTCGAGCTCACAAGGATATTGTGCAACGATTTGCGGCGCTCCCGCTCATCGAACCTGTCCGACAAGATTACATCGATGCCGCAGAAATTCGGAATCGATTGCGGCGAGCGGGCATACAGTTGGGGACAATCGATGCGCTGCTTGCGCAATTGTGTATCCATTATGATTTACTTCTCCTGACCACCGACAACGATTTCACGCTGGCGGCATCGCATTGCCCGCTGCGCGTATGGAAAAAATAGCGCCCGATTGGTGCAAAGTGATTTGCTGCAGGCCCCGACGCCGTGCATCGCATATTCGTCTTGACTCATCATTTGGCAGCAGTGCAGGATCACGCTTCCCCTAAAGGATGCCCCTTGCCATATATCGAACCACGCCCGTGACGGCGCGCAAATTCAAAGCCAGCGAGACCGTCGACTTCGTCGTTGTGGGTTCAGGCGCCGCCGGCGGCGTGATGGCGCGCGAACTCTCGCAAGCCGGCTTCACCGTGGTGGTACTCGAGCAGGGTCCGCGCCTCGGGCCAGGTGATTTCGAACACGATGAACTCAAGTACGCCTACCTGAGCGGCATCACCAACGACCCTGCGGTGAGCCCGCAGACCTTCAGGGATGATCCTGCTAAGACCGCGGAGCGGCCGCCCATGGGCAATTCGCTCGTCTATGCGCGCATCGTTGGCGGCAGCAGCGCTCACTACACCGCGAACTTCTGGCGCTTTCACGCCAACGATTTCAACGAGCGCAGCCTGCTCGGCGCCATCCCCGGCACCGGCTTTGCAGATTGGCCGATCAGCTATCAGGAGCTCGAACCTTACTACACCAAAGTGGAGTGGGAAGTCGGCGTGTCCGGACTTGCATATGCCAGCCCGTTCGATCCGCCGCGTACCAAGCCATATCCCATGCCGCCGCTGCCGGTGAAGTCTTCAGGCGTGCTGCTCGAACGCGGCGCCCGCAAACTCGGGCTGCACGCATTTCCCGCGCCCATGGCCATCGTGTCTCAAGCGTACCGCGGCCGTCCGGCATGTGCGCATTGCGGCTTTTGCATCGGCTTCGGCTGCGAGGTGATGGCCAAGTCCTCGACCCTGTACACCATGATCCCCGAGGCCGAAGCGACGGGTAGGTGCGAAATTCGGCCGCTAAGCTTCGTGTTCAACGTTGCGCTCGACAAAGGCGGCCGCGCCACCGGTGTACATTATTTCGATCTGGACAAACGTGAACATTTCCAGAAGGCAAGAGCGGTGGTGCTGTCGGCAAATGGTGGCGAGACCTCGCGCCTGCTGCTCAATTCCGCGAGCGATCGCTTTCCGCAGGGCCTCGCGAATTCAAGCGGCTTGGTGGGCAAGTACTTGATGTTCAACCAAGGTTCCGGCGTGCACGCGCAGTTCGAGCATGAGCTCAACGAGTATAAAAGCGTGCAGGTGACCCGGATCATTCATGATTTTTACGACGCTGATCCTAAACGTGGGTTTTACGGCGGCGGCGGCATCGATGCGCGCATGGGTTCCCAACCCATCGGATGGGCGCTTGCGAGCGGCGGCGAGCTGCCGCTGTGGGGCGCGGAATACAAGGCGCGCCTGGATGGGTTCTCACGCAGCATGGTGGCGGCGGGGCATTGCACATCCCTTGCCCAGGAGACCAATAGCGTGAGCATTGATCCTAAGCTCAAAGACGTCTGGGGTATCCCGGCAATTCGCGTGACCTACAAGGACCATCCCGACGATCTCGCGACCGGCAAATTCTTGCAGGACCGCGCGCTCGAGATCATGCAGGCTGCCGGCGCGCAAAAAACCTGGCGCGCGGCTCCGCGCCCGGCGCGCGGCGGCGTGCACTTGCTCGGCACTTGCCGGATGGGCAACGATCCTAAGAGTTCCGTGGTCGACAGGTTTCATCGCGCGCATGATGTGAGGAATCTTTTTGTCTGCGACGGCTCCAGCTTCGTCACCTCGGGCAGAGGCCAGCCGACCATGACGATACAGGCGCTTGCTTTCCGCGCCGCCGACCACATCGGTCAGTTTGCGAAGCGCGGCGAGATATAGGAGCGTGTGCGAATCAGCGCGCGCGAAGCGAGCGTTCAAGCGGGCGTGCGCTTGACTGAGCATTTGCGTCGAGCGCAGGATTACACGCGAGAGCGCCGAATTCATCAACCCATAGAGGACTCATGAACGCACCCGATGACACCCAGGACGACCTCTCACGACGCTCGTTTCTGCTGTCGAGCAGCGGTCTTTTTACCAGCATGTGGGTGGCCGCGCATTGGCCCGGCATCGCGGCGGCGGCGCATCACGCGGATCAGGTATCCGATCCAGGCCCGGCACATTTCAAATTCTTCAGCGCCGCCGACGGAGCAGACGTGGAAGCGGTCAGCGCGCAGATCGTGCCCAGCGGCGCGACCGGCGGAGCTCGCGAGGCACATGCGGTGTTCTTCATCGATCGATCACTGTCCACGTACTTTGCGTCGATGGCGCCTGGCTATCGGCAGGTGCTCGCCGACTTTCAGAGCAAATTTCGCGCCGCCAACCCCGAGACCGTCTCGTTCGCGGCGGCGGCCAGCGATAAGCAAATTGCGTTCTTGAAGACGGTGGATCGCACCCCGTTCTTCGAGTTCACGCGGATGTTGACGGTCCTCGGAATGTTCAGTTCGCCGAAGTACGGCGGCAATTATCAAGGCTCAGGCTGGAAAATGATGGGCTTTGCCGATCAACACGCCTTCGCACCTCCGTTTGGCTACTACGATGCCGAGTACAAAGGCTTCGTTCCGTACCCTGCGGAGAAGCACGCTTGACCGCCCGCAAGTTCAAGCAGGACGAAATGGTCGATTTCGTGGTGGTCGGCTCGGGCGCCGCCGGCGGCGTCGTGGCGCGCGAGCTGTCGCAGGCCGGATTCACCGTACTGGTGTTTGAACAGGGTCCGCGCCTGTCGGCCGCGGATTTCGAACACGATGAACTGAAGTACTTTTTTCTCAACGGCATCACCAACAGCCCGCAATATGCCCCACAGACATTTCGCAAGCTGCCGAGCGAAACCGCGAAACAGCCCTTGGGCGGATTTCTCCCGGCCTCGTATGCGCGCTTGGTGGGCGGCAGCAGCACCCATTACACCGCCAATTTTTGGCGCTTTCACGAAATAGACTTCAACGAACGCAGCGTGCTCGGCAGCATCCCCGGGACGGCATTCGCCGATTGGCCGATTAGCTATCAGGAACTCGAGCCCTACTACACCAAGGTGGAGTGGGAGGTGGGCGTTTCGGGGCTTGGCAACGCAAGCCCGTTTGATCCACCGCGCAGCAAGCCCTATCCCATGCCGCCGCTGCCGGTCAAATCCTCCGGCGTGCTGCTGGAGCGGGGAGCCCGCAAGTTGGGACTGCATCCGTTTCCGGCGCCGATGGCGATCGCATCGCAGCCGTATCGCGGCCGCTCGCAGTGCATACACTGCGGCTTCTGCATGGGCTACGGCTGCGAGGCGCGCGCCAAGTCCTCGACGCTTTACACCATGATTCCGGAAGCAGAGGCCACCGGGCGGTGCGAGATTCGCGCGCTGAGCTACGTCTACCACGTGGACACGGATGCGCAGGGGCGCACCACCGGCGTGCATTACTTCGACAACGACAAGCGTTCGCACTTTCAGCCGGCTCGCGCCGTGGTGCTGTCGGCCAACGGCGCGGAGACCACGCGATTGCTGCTCAACTCCACCAGCAATCGCTTCCCACAGGGGCTCGCGAATTCGAGCGGCATGGTCGGCAAGCATTTGATGTTCAACCAAGGCTCGGGTGTGCAGGGGGTTTTCGAGCACGAATTGAATGAGTACAAAAGCGTGCAGGTGACGCGCATCCTGCACGATTTCTACGATTCCGACCCGAAGCGTGGCTTCTACGGCGGCGGCGGCATCGACGCGCGCATCAATCCGCAGCCGGCTCTGTGGGCGCTGGACTCCGGCGGCGATCTGCCGCGCTGGGGAGCGGACTTCAAGGCCCGCCTGGAAGCCTTTCCGCGCGCCATGGCCTCAACCGGCCATACCACCTCGCTGCCGCTGGAATCGAACAGCGTCAGCATCGACCCCACGTTGAAGGACGCCTGGGGAATTCCCGCGATCCGCGTCACCTACAAGGACCATCCCGACGATCTGGCCATTGCCAAGTTCCTGCAGGACCGATCGTACGAAATCCTGCAGGCGGCCGG
This sequence comes from Steroidobacteraceae bacterium, assembly GCA_035567075.1. Classification (GTDB taxonomy): domain Bacteria; phylum Pseudomonadota; class Gammaproteobacteria; order Steroidobacterales; family Steroidobacteraceae; genus Bog-1198. The sequence goes on along the minus strand of DATMRC010000080.1, from coordinate 9,672 downwards.
GGCGCAGAAGATCTGGCGCAATGAGGTATCCGAAAACGTTTTCGGGGTGCATTTGTTGGGTACGGCGCGGATGGGCAACGATCCCAAGAGTTCGGTGGTCGACAAGTACCACCGCACGCATGATATCCCGAACCTATTCCTATGCGACGGCTCGAGTTTCGTCACGTCCGGCAGGGGCCAGCCCACCATGACGATACAGGCGCTCGCGTTCCGCGCCGCGGATTACATCGGGCAGTTCGCCAAGCGCAACGAGATTTAAGTCCTTCGGATCAGCGGGATTTCTTTTTCTTGCGCGGGCTCTTTTCGCCAGACTCCGGCCCGTCGCTCATCGCGTTCGGTTCAGTCGCAACGCCGTCTCCGCCGGCGATCTCGTAGTCATCGAAATCGCTCATCAATTCGGCGGTGCGGCGTTCCTCCATGACGCGTTCCAGGCGGCGCCAGGCCGGCTCGGCTCCCTTCGGCGCCCGCCGCCGCTGCGAATCCACATCGCGCATGATGTGATCGACGTCGACATCCTCGCTTCCGGGCGCGGTGTCCTCGGCGTCCTCTTCCTCGAACTCGTCCGATTCAGGCTTTTCGCTCATCGCTCCGAAGGCCGGTGTGGGTTCTTTGGTGAAGCACGCGCGTTATAAACGGAAATGCGGCTCCCGTGCAATACCCTGATGCACAGTTGGCTATTTGACCAGGTCGTTGAGCTGAAAAATCGGCAGCAGGAGCGCAATTACGATGAACATGACGATTGCGCCCATGAAAACCACCATGAAGGGACCCAAAAGATTGGTCATGTTGGAGAGCAAGCCGTCCATTTCCCGCTCCTGGTTCGTCGCCGCGCGCTCGAGCATCTTTTCCAGCTCGCCGCTGCTTTCGCCGCTGCTGATCAAGTGAATCATCATCGGCGGGAACAGTTTGCGCGCTGCCAGGGACTTGCCGATCGGCGCGCCCTCGCGAACCCGCGACGCCGCCTCTTCGACCGCCCGGCGCATCGGCAGGTTGGTAACCACCTCAGCGGAGATCCGCAGCGCTTCGAGCACCGGTACGGCGCTGGCGGTCAGAATGCTGAAAGTGCGCGAAAAACGCCCGGTATTCAGTCCGCGAATCAGCCTTCCCACCACCGGCACCCGCAATAAGAAGCGATCGAAGCGCAGCCGCGCCTCCGGGTCCTTGAGCCAGCGCAGAAACCCCCAGACGACGGCGGCAAGCAGGATCAGCGCATACACCCAATAGTGGCGGATCAGATCGCTCATGCCGATCAGAATGCGGGTGGCCAGGGGCAATTCCTGATGGCTGGATTCGAATACCGCGACCACCTGCGGCACCACATAGGCCAGCAAGAAGGACACGATTCCGAAGGACAGCACCAACAAGACGATGGGATATACCAGCGCATTGCTGACCTGCTGACCCATGACCTGGCGCGACTCGGTGTAATCCGACAATCGCTCCAGCACCAGATCCAGCTTGCCGGACTGCTCGCCCGCAGAAACTGTGGCGCGATAGATTTCCGGAAAGGCCTGCGGGAAATCCCGCAAGCCGTCGGCCAGCGGGTGACCTTCGACCACCTTGCTGCGCACGCCGAGCACAATGCGCTGCACGCGCGGCTTTTCCGTTTGTTCGGCCACCGCCTGCAGCGTCTCCTCCAGCGGCAGACCGGATCGCAGCAGCGTCGCCATTTGCCGCGTCAGCATCGCCAGATCCAGCGTCGACAGGCCGCGGCGCAAAAACCGGCGGCGGCGGCTTTGCTTCAGTTCCTGGGCGACGGTTTCCTGGATGTCCACCGGCAGCAGCTGTTTGTCGCGCAGCAGCTGGCGGACATGTTTGGGGGTATCCCCCTCGATGAGGCCCTTGCGTTCGCGGCCTTCCGCATCCAGTGCGATATATTCGAACGCGCCCATCAGGAGCAGGTCCTAATCTTCACGGGTGACGCGCAGCACTTCTTCCAAGGTCGTTTCGCCCAACATCACCTTCTTGCGGCCGTCGTCGCGAATGCCGGGAGACGAGGAACGTGCGTAACGCTCCAGTTCCTGTTCCGAAGATCCATCGTGAATCATGGTGCGCATATGATCGTCGACAGCGATGAGCTCATAGATGCCGGTGCGCCCGCGGTAACCACCCATGCTGGGGTCGCTGCTCGGCCTGTACAACTCCACCGGCGGACCCTTGGGGTCGAGATTCAAAAGGCGGCGCTCGTATTCGCCCGCCAGGTATTTCTCCCGGTTCACCGGGTTGAGCACGCGAACCAGCCGCTGCGCGAGGACGCCGATCAGGCTCGATGACAGCAGGAAAGGTTCAATGCCCATGTCCCTGAGGCGCGTGACCGCGCCCACGGCGGTGTTGGTGTGCAGCGTCGAGAGTACCAAGTGTCCGGTCAAGCTCGCCTGCACGGCGATCTGCGCCGTTTCCAGGTCACGGATTTCCCCGACCATCACCACGTCGGGATCCTGCCGCAAAATCGCGCGCAGACCCCTCGCAAAAGTCATCTCGACCTTGGTATTGACCTGGGTCTGGCCAATGCCGTCGATGTAGTACTCAATGGGATCTTCGACCGTCATGACGTTGCGGGTGTTGTCATTGATCCGCTCGAGGGCGGCGTACAGCGTCGTAGTCTTGCCGGAACCGGTGGGTCCGGTCACCAATATGATGCCGTGCGGCTTGTGGATGATTTCATCCATCAATTCCTGCGTGCGCGGATCCATGCCCAAGGCCGTGAGTTCGATTCGGCCGGCCTGTTTGTCGAGCAATCGCAGCACCACGCGTTCGCCGTGACCGGAGGGCAGGGTGGAGACGCGTACGTCAACAGCGCGACCCGCAATGCGCAGCGAAATTCTGCCGTCCTGCGGCAAACGGCGCTCCGCGATATCCAGCTTCGACATGACTTTAATGCGCGAGACCACGAGCGGTGCCACGGCACGCTTGGTCTGCAGCACTTCGCGAAGCACGCCGTCCACCCGAAATCGAATCACGAGCCGATTCTCGTATGGCTCGATGTGGATATCCGAGGCGTTTTCTTTGACCGCCTGGGTCAGCAACGCGTTGATCAAGCGGATGATGGGCGCTTCGTCGTCGCTCTCGAGCAGGTCGGAGGACTCGGGAATGTCCTCGGCCAGATGGGCCAGATCGGTGTTGTCGTCCAATCCCTCCAACATTTGCATCGCGGCGCCGGAACCTGCCTCGTAGGCGATGCGCAGCATGGAATCGAAGATCTCCACCGATACGCGTTCGAGTTTCAAGGGAACACCGACGAAGCGGCGCACCTCGGCCAGGCATTGCGGCGTCACGCCGGGACGGCAGACGGTGTCGGCGACCCCGTCGGCGATGCCGCGCACCAAAACTCCGTGGCGCTTCGCAAACGGAAACGATAGCTTGCGCTGCTGCTCGGCCTCTTGCAGTTCCGCGTTCATAGCGGCCTGCCGGGTGGCGTGCCGGGCGGCGAAGTGGGCGGTGCAGCGGGGTCCTGCGAAGTCGGAGTCTTCGGTGCCGGGGTCTGCGGTGCCGAAGCCGCCCCTGGCGGCGCGGCCGGGGGCCCAGGCGATGTAGCCGGCGGATTCGGCGTGGCGCCAGCGGGATTGGTCTCGGCGGGCGGTGGCGGTGGCGGCAGCGCCAACCCTTCGGGAATCGCGGGCACGGCGGGCTGTTTCTCTCCAGGCAGCAGGGTGACATGTCCGCCGTTCAAATTGTGCTGAGTCTGCCGCACGCCGTTGTAAATCGCTTCGCTGGTGCTTTCGGTAGCATCGGCATCTCGCAGTATTTTCGGACGAATGAATACCATCAGGTTCTTCTTCTGCCGGGAACCGCTGCGCGACTTGAATAAATTGCCGATGATGGGAATGGCGCCGAGTCCGGGCACCCGATCCTCGCTCTGGGTCACCGTATCCGATATGAGTCCGCCGAGTACGATGATGCCGCCATCCTCGATCAGCACGGTGGTTTTGATCGAGCGCTTATTGGTCGAAATGTCGGCCGAGTCGGTGAGCTTCGCCCCGGGAGAGGAGTCTTCTTGCTCGATCTTGAGCTGCACCGAGTTGCCTTCGTTGATGTGCGGCGTGACCTTCAAAATCGTGCCCACTTCCTCGCGCTGAATGGTTTGGAACGGGCTGCTGGTTCCGGAAACGCTCGCCGTGGTGTTGGAAAAGGACCCCGTGATCAGAGGAATTTCCTGCGTCACCTTCACTTCGGCCTCTTCGTTGTTCATGGTGATCAGCGAAGGCGTGGAAATGATGTTGCTGCTGCCGTCGCTGCGCAGCGCCTGCACCAGCGCGGCGAAATTCAAGCCGCTGCTCTGGATTCGACCGACGCCAATCGTAGCGCCAGTGCCCACGGTCGAACTGCTGATCCCGGGCACGCTGGTCGATGCGCCGGGCCCGGTGGGCGAGCTGACCGTGCCGCCGCTCAAGGCCAGTGCCGCCAGATCGACGATGCTGGTGCCGGCGCCGGGCAGGTTGATGATGCCTGCTGGGACCGTGCCGCCTCCCTGTCCCCACAGCAGCCACTGTACGCCGAGATTGGAGCTCTTATTGACGTCGATTTCGACAATGATGGCTTCGACATGGACCTGCGCACGGCGGATGTCGATTTTGTCGATGACCCCCATCAAGGACTTCATGATCTTGGGAGGCGCCGTAATGATGAGCGCGTTGGTGGGAATATCGGCCCAAATGGTCACGCTGGCATCGATGTTGGCGGTGCCGCCCTGGGGTCCTTGGACGCTGGCCGACACGGCCGGGCCGCCCTGTGCCTTGGCGGTTGCGGTGGCCTGGCCCTTCAACTTTTCGGCAATTTTTTCGGCGTCGGCATAGCGCAGATACCGCACCTGGATGTCGCCGCCGGTCGCCGAGGGGGTGTCCATATTGAAGATCAGCGCCTTCAGCCGCAGCCGCTGTCCGCGCTCACCGGTCAGAATGACGCTGTTGGTGCGCTCGTCGGCAACGACCTTGGCGAGGGCGCCGCCGGAATCCGCGCCGGCACCCGAATTGAGGGCGGTGACGATCCGCACCACCTCGCCGGCGCCGGCATTGCGCAGCGGAATCACTTCAATGGGCTCATCGCCGCTGTCATCCATGCGCTGGATGATGCGTACCATGCGGCTCACATTGCTGGCCCGGTCCGAGATGATCAGTATGTTGCCGGCGGGATACGCCGCGAGGTGCCCATAGGGCGGCACCAGGGGGCGCAGAATCGGCACCAGCGCCCCGGCGTTGATATTCTTCAGGGTAACGATTTGGGTCACGATCTCATCAGATGTGGAACTCACTTCACTCGGCAGGTCGATGGACGGCATTTGCCGAAGATCGGTATTCGGCACGATTTTGATGACCTTGCCGGCGGGTACCGCCACATAGCCATACACCTGCAATACCGCCAGAAATGCCTCGTAGAAGGCTCCCGCGGACATCGGCGTTGCCGACAGCATCGTGACCTTGGCGTTGACCCGGGGGTCGATGATGAAATTCTTGCCGGTCACCTCGCTGACCGCTTGGATGATCTGGCTTAAATCCGCGTCCTTGTAGTTGGGCGTGATGGTCGCGCCTTCCTGGGATCTCCCCTGCGGGACCGCGGGCAGCGCAACGGTCAACAGCAGTCCCGCCAGCGCCAGCACTGCGGGGAGCCGGCCCGGGGATAGCGCTGGCGTCACCTTGAACCTCATGGGATCGCGCATGCTGGGGGTTCGACCTGCGTTGCCGTTATTGGTTTGAATTTTCATTGTTGTTATTGGCCGGTGGCGGAGGTGGTGGTGCGGGCTCGCCAGGTGCGGCGGCGGGGGCGGAGGCGACGGCGGGCGACGCATTCGCCTCGCTCTCCAGCTCCTTGGTGGCATCCGCCGCAACTTGTGCGATGTTCAAAGTGATGTCCTGCTTTTGACCGCCTCTCTCGACGGTTACCGTAACGTGATCGGAGGTCTGAATCGTATTGAATACTTCCTGGCTGCGTTGCGGGTCGTCGAGCGCGGTGCCATTGATCGCCGTGACCAAATCACCGGCCTTCAGGCCCAACTTGCCGAATATCTGCCGGTTCCGACCCGGATAAGCGCGAAAGCCGCGCAGTTTTCCGGCCGCGTTATCGTAAGAGGCCACCGTGCGCATCACTTGATCGAGAATGCCCGGATCCTGCTGGACCCTTTGGCGGATGTTCTCCACGGCGGCCGTGGTGCGCGGGTCGGCGCCTGGGCGGCGCATCGCAGCGGTGGGTCCGCGGTTGCCGGCCAGCAGCTGCCGCGGCAGCTGCAGAGTCTCCAGCGCCCCTGCACGATCCAGAATGACGTGATCCAGGTACACCGAATGCAGGGAGGCACCCCCGACCTTGTCGCCCACCGAATACACCTTCGACGGGCCGCCGCCGTCGCTGATGATGGCTACTCCGCGTTTGGGGTCCTGGGTGGCAATGGTCCCTGCAAGCAGGAGATTGGCAGAGGTTTGCGGCGCATTGGCGGGGTCTTGAGCGCCGCCATTGACCGCCGCGACCCCGAATAGGTGGGCGGAGATCACATTCTGGATATGCAGAGTCTGGTGCTGCGGGCGGGGTGCAGCGCCCGTCAGAGCGGGCTGCGGCGACTTGACCGGCTTGACGAACAGGAACATGGCGATCTGGGCAAGTTGCGCGGCGATGAGCGCCGCCAGCAACAGCGACACCAACCTGGGCCCATTGGCCTGGAGGCGGGAGAGCCAGTCATGTGTGCGAGTGTCGAGCATGGTAACCGTTGCGGTAATCAGGCAATCATACGGGCTCTGCGCTTGGGCGCTCAAGCATTTGTTTTTCCTTATTAAAGTAATGTGATAGTGATTCGCGACAGGGAACTTAAGTTAGGCGGTTAATCGGCCATGTCTTGTAAAGCGCCCAAACGCGCCCTATAAACTGGGAACTCATGAGCGATATCGAACGTGGGCGGGACGGGACGGGCTTGATCGTCGAGGAAGCGGCGCCCAAGCTCAAGAGACCTCCCCTCTATCAAGTAGTTCTGATTAATGACGACTACACTCCAATGGAGTTCGTGGTCGACATCCTGCAGCGGTTCTTCGCCATGGATCGCACCAAAGCAACTCGGGTTATGCTAGAAGTCCATACAAAAGGCAAAGGAGTGTGTGGCGTCTTTACTTATGAAATTGCGGAGACCAAGGTGGCTCAGGTGATCGCGTATGCGCGCCAACATCAGCATCCGCTGATGGCAACGCTAGAAGAGGCTTAATGTGCTAAGTCAAGAACTTGAATTTTGTCTGAACGATGCGTTTGCCGGTGCGCGCGACGCCCGGCACGAATTCATGACCGTCGAGCACTTGTTGCTGGCGATCGTGGATACCCCGAAGGTCAGGGAGATCTTGAAGTCATGCGGCGCCGACACCGCGAAACTCAAGATCGAACTGAAGCAATTCATCGATCAGACCACGCCGCGCCTGGCGGCCGGCGAAGACCGCGACGTGCAGCCCACGTTGGGCTTCCAGCGCGTGCTGCAAAGAGCCGTGTTCCACGTTCAATCGAGCGGCAAGAAAGAAGTCACCGTGGCCAATGTGCTGGTGGCGATCTTCAGCGAAAAGCAATCGCATGCGGCGTACCTGCTCAGCATGCAGGATGTGTCGCGCCTGGACGTGGTCAACTTCATTGCGCACGGACTGTCCAAGGCGGGGGGCGAGGAGCGCAGCGAGCGCGACGATGGCGGCGCCTCGCCGGACACCGAGCGCGAGGCGGACGGCGGCGGCAATGCGTTGGAGAAATATGCCACCAACCTGAATGACTCTGCGCGCAAGGGCAAGATCGATCCGCTGATCGGCCGCAAGCTCGAGGTCGAGCGCACCATCGAAATACTCTGCCGCCGGCGCAAAAACAATCCTCTGTATGTCGGCGAGGCCGGGGTGGGCAAAACGGCGATCGCGGAAGGCCTGGCACGCATGATCGTCGAGAATCAGGTGCCCGATGTGCTGCTCGACGCCACCATCTATTCACTCGACATGGGCTCGCTGGTGGCGGGCACCAAGTATCGCGGCGACTTCGAGAAACGCTTGAAGGCGGTGCTGGCGGAAGTCAAGAAACAGCCCGGCGCGATTCTATTCATCGACGAAATTCACACGGTTATCGGCGCGGGCGCCGCTTCCGGCGGGGTGATGGACGCCTCGAATCTGATCAAGCCGGCGTTGAACAACGGCGAATTGCGCTGCATCGGATCGACCACCTACAACGAATATCGCGGCATATTCGAAAAAGATCACGCGCTGGCGCGGCGTTTTCAGAAAATCGACATTACCGAGCCGTCGGTGCAGGACACCGTGGATATATTGCGCGGACTGAAGTCCCGCTACGAGGAACATCACGGCATCAAGTACGAGGACGACGCCTTGAGCGCGGCTGCGGAGCTCGCCGCGCGGCATATCAACGATCGGCACATGCCGGACAAGGCGATCGACGTGGTGGACGAGGCCGGCGCGAACCTGCGGCTGCAGCCGGTCGAGAAGCGTGCGGCGTCGGTGACCGTAACCCAGATAGAGAATGTGGTCGCGCGGATTGCGCGCATACCGCCCAAGAATGTATCGATGTCCGATCGCGACGTGCTGCGAAACCTGGAGCGCAACCTGAAATTGACGATCTTCGGCCAGGACAAGGCGATCGAGGCGCTGGCGGCCGCGATCAAGATGTCCCGCTCGGGGCTGGGCGATATGCGCAAGCCGGTCGGTTCCTTCCTGTTCTCAGGCCCCACAGGTGTCGGCAAAACCGAGGTGACCCGCCAGCTGGCGATCGCCATGGGTGTGGAATTCGTGCGTTTCGACATGTCGGAGTACATGGAGCGCCATACGGTGTCGCGGTTGATCGGCGCACCGCCGGGCTATGTCGGTTTCGATCAGGGCGGCTTGTTGACCGAGGCGATCGCGAAGCATCCGCACTGTGTGCTGCTGCTCGATGAGATCGAGAAGGCGCATCCCGACGTGTTCAACCTGCTGCTGCAGGTCATGGATCACGGCACGCTCACCGACAACAATGGCCGCAAGGCGGATTTCCGTCACGTCATCATCGTGATGACCACCAACGCGGGAGCCTTCGAAATGAGCCGGCCGAGCATCGGATTTACCCAATCGGACACGGGTTCGGATGCCATGGAGGCGATCCGGCGGCTGTTTTCACCGGAATTCCGCAATCGACTGGACGCCGTCATTCAATTCGGCAGCCTGGACCAGGACACCATCGAGCGGGTGGTCGACAAGCTGCTGGTCGAGGCAGAGGCGCAGCTGGAGCAGAAGCGCGTGTCGATCTCCGTGGACGAGCCGGCAAGGCGCTGGATTGCCAAGCGCGGTTACGACCCGAAGATGGGGGCACGGCCCATGGCACGCATCATTCAGGAGTTCATCAAGCGACCGCTGGCCGAGGAACTGCTGTTCGGCAAGCTCGTCAATGGCGGGCACGTCGAGGTGTCCTTGACCGAGGACGGCGAGAAACTCAAGCTCGAGACGCGCTCCGCGGACCAACCGGCGCTGTTGTCGCACGAAAGCTAGCGGCGACTCGGTTCAGCGGCCGCGGTAGACGATGCGGCCCTTGGTCAAATCGTAAGGAGTCATTTCAACGGTGACTTGGTCGCCGGTCAGGATTCGAATGTAGTTTTTGCGCATCTTGCCTGAGATATGTGCGGTAACTACATGGCCGGTCTTGAGTTTGACGCGAAATGTCGTATTGGGCAGAGTCTCGACGACCTCGCCCTCG
>DATMRC010000079.1:0-80092 GCA_035567075.1 Steroidobacteraceae bacterium | reverse complement strand
CTGCCGGATTCTGCCGGATCGCGCGCTCTTCCTCGCCGATCATGAGATACAGACCATCCAACGTTTTGTGTGTGACGTATTGATCGATGTTCGTCGCGTCGCCCTTGATGAGACCCAATTTCGCTCCTTGTCCGGCAACCTCGTCATATTGCTTTGCCAAGCCTACCCGATCGGTCGCTTGTTTCACGATTGGCAGAAATTTTGCCGTAAGCGGACCTTCGGTCTTGTTTTTGAAAAAATCAGCTACCGAGTTATCGCCGCCCGTGAGGATTTTCTTGGCATCATCCAGAGACATTCCCTTGACCGCATTAACCAGCAGCTCCTTGGATTCCGGAACCGCTTGCTCAGCCGCCTTATTCATCGCTACCACGAGTTCGTCTGCATCCTTGCCGCGCCCCATCAAGCGCATTACTTTGGCAATCTCGTCGAGCGCCGGAGGCAGCGGGATTTTAACCTTGGGATTGTCCAGAAATCCGCCCGGAACGCCGAGCTTGGCGACAGCAGACGCGGCCCCTTGGTCGAGCGCTCCCTTGATACCCCGAGCAGCATCCTGATTTGTGAGATCCGCAAGGCTCAACGCGAAAGCAGATCCAAGAAGTGCACAACCCAAGAGCCCAACCAGGGCCATTCGCATATTCGCCAGCGCCGCTTCAGAACACAGTCGACGTGAAGGATTCATGGCTGCTTCCTTGGGAATTCCCGGTACACTTATCGCACATGCGGCCGCCTAATGGTGCTCGCCGGCCACGCGTAGTTAGCACCGCGGGATCTGTCAAGGCAATTGGACCTAGGTGGTCCATTTGCGACCACGCCAATGGACTAGCGCAGGGTACACTGCTCATTGTTAATGACGATCGGGAAATGCGCACAGCGCTGTCGCGGAATACCCGGCACATGACCCTGATAGGAGCGCGCGTGTATTATTGACCACCCTCTTTGGTGAAAATTCAATTCGAATCGCGATCCTTTTGTAATCTCGGAGGTCTATATGAATACCGATTTGGATCATCGTTCTCCTCAACCCGGCCACTGCGACAGCCGCCGAACGTTATTGAGATCTGCCCTGGGCATCGCGACCATGGGCGTAATCGGAGCTTCTCAACTTGGTGTACCCGATTTGTCCTACGCGGCCGCGCTGACCAAGGAGATACGAGACAATCTTACGCCCGACCAAGTCATCGAGAATTTGAAGCAGGGCAATGAGCGTTTCCGCACGGGCAAGATGTCCTCGCACGACTATCTTGCGCAGAAGCGGGCCACCGTAGCCGCGCAATTTCCAGCCGCAGTGATCTTGAGCTGTATCGACTCCCGCGCGCCTGCCGAAATCATTCTGGACACTCGAATCGGCGACACATTCAATGCGCGGATCGCCGGCAATATCGCCAATGACGATTTGCTCGGCAGCCTCGAGTTCGCGTGCGCGGTGGCCGGCGCCAAAGTTGTTCTTGTAATGGGGCATACGGCATGTGGGGCGATCAAGGGTGCGATTGATGGCGCGAAGCTCGGAAACCTCACTGGCTTGTTGAACAAGATCAAACCGGCGGTTGATGCGACGCACTACCAGGGCGAACGCACGAGCAAGAACGCCGAATTTGTCGACGAGGTGGCCGCGACCAATGTGCGCCTCACCATCGGGGTGATACGCGAGCGCAGCGATGTGTTAGCCGGTTTGGAAAAGGACGGCAAGATCAAGATCGTCGGGTCGATGTACCGCTTGGCGGGCGGGAGTGTCCAGTTCTTCACTTGAACGAGCGCTCGGCCATCTGAATCGGTGTTCGACGTCAGAACCGGACCGACAGTCCGGCGAGCACTTCGCCGTAAAACAACCCATTACCCCTAATGGCAACAGTGCAGCCGCTTCGGCCGCCGCAGAACAGGGCAGTATTGTTATTGAGCAAGATGCCGTAGCCGCGAGCCTCGAATCGCAGTCCGACATGCGCACCCAACGGCACCATCCAACCGAGCCCGACATTGCCCGAAAAGAAAGTCTCGGAGTTAAGGCCTGCCTGTTTGGGTTTCACAGTCGTGCCGCCGATGCCACCCATGACATACGCGCCGCGTCCCACCTGCTCAAAAAACGCAGTCCCGCCTATTTGGTAATTGTAGAACGTGAGCCCGGTGTTATTCCCTTGTGAGGAAAATGCCGCGGCCGGGAGCGCGGTGTTCTGCTGGCTATAGAGAAGTTCAATCTGCGTATTCCTATCCAACCCAACGTCCAGCGCTGCGCCAAAGCTCGACCCGTTCTGTAGATTCATGCTCGAGTTGGTCGCGGAGTCCGTCACGCTTCCCCCAAACCGATCGCCGCCGTAAACGGTAATACTGCTTTCGTTCTGCGCAGTGGAAGGGGCCTCCGCGCGCGCGAACTGTGTGCCCAAAGCCACGAGTATCACAAGTCGCGCGAGTCTGGCCAATGACATGACATGCACCCCTAACACCACGATACTCGGAAATAACGCGCACCACGCAATCCCCGGCTGGTCAGTACCGCGGGTCAACATACAATAATCGCCGTATGGCCGAACGTTAAGAAAGCCTTAAGGCGGTGCGCGCAGCGATTGGAATCCCGCCACACTTGTCACTCCCCCTGTTCGATGGCCCGGTACTAAGCTATTCCACAAACAGCAACCGGAAAGAAGGAGGAAGGACCCATGTGCCCAGCATGCATCGCAAGCACAGCAGTATTGATCGCTGGAGCCGGATCAACGGGAGGAATTCTGGCGGTGTGCATCGGCAAGCTGAGAAATTTTTTCAGAGCGAGTCGTCCCGGTTATCTTCGGAAATCAAAGGAGAAGTAAGATGGCAACAAGCAAAAGTGACAAGGAGAACGGGAAAGGACATCTCGCGCTGAAGACTCCCCCGATCGTATCGCAGCAGCAGTGGGAGACTGCGCGCCAGCAGCTCCTCGTGAAGGAGAAGGCACTGACCCGCGCCCGCGACGCGCTGACCGCCGAACGCCGGCGAATGCCTTGGCTGGCCGTGGACAAGAAGTACCAGTTCGAAGGACCCAAGGGCAAGATGAGCCTGGTCGATTTGTTCGAGGGCCGCCCACAGCTGATCATCTACCGCGCCTTCTTCGAGCCCGGCGTGCACGGCTGGCCGGAGCATGCCTGCATTGGCTGTTCCCTGGGCGCCGACCAGGTCGCCCACCTGGCCCATCTGAACGCCCGCGGCACAACCCTCGCCTACGCCTCACGCGCGCCGCAGGCGGACATCGCGCGCCTGAAGGCGCGGATGGGCTGGGAGATACCCTGGTACACCATCACCGACAGTTTCGATGCGGACTTCGGCGTCAATGAATGGCACGGCCACAACGCGTTCATCCGCGACGGTGCGCGCGTGTTCCGCACCTACTTCATCAACGGCCGCGGCGACGAGGCGATGGGCACCACCTGGAGCTACCTCGACATGACGGCACTCGGGCGTCAGGAGACGTGGGAGGACTCGCCGGAGGGCTACCCCCAGAGCCGGCCATACAAGTGGTGGAATTGGCACGACAGTTACGTCCCCGAGGCCGCGCCCGACCCGAAGTGGATCGAGGTGTCGGACGCCGGAGAAGCCGCGTTCCGAAAGCGCGACACAGAGGCGAAAGCGGGCTAAACAAGGGCGAACCCTTCGCCGCCTACGAGCCGCGGGCTTCTTTCACACAGGAGCCCGGGGCCCCCGCCTAGTTGACCGCGCAGGTGAAGTTGCGCGCCTCATCCAGCGAATCCCCGAACTTCCCCGTGAACTTCGGCCACCGAGGATAGACGCACATCGGCCGGGTGCGGCCGCGACCGTCAGCGTTTTCATCGACGGCGATCAGCTCTTCCGGCGCGTGGCCACTGCCCAGCCAATGATCGAGCGCGGTCAGATCATCGTACTTCGCGTTAAATGTACCAAAGCCGTGTGACAAGCCCGGTACTTTGTAGTACCGAACAAACGATGCCATCGCCGCCATGCCTTGTTTGGCCAGATGGCGCTCGTAGTAGGCATCGGTGTTGCCGGGCGCGATGAAGTCGTCCTCGGTGCCGTGCGCGAGAATGAGCTTGCCTCCCTTCAACTTGAACGGCGTCAGGTCAGTATCAGTGACGTCCAGGATCTTCGCCACTTCATCGATACGGGCACGATACGCCGCAGGCCTGAAGGTCAATGGATCGTAGTTCGGATCCCGCGTGATGATGTACTTTACGGTAGCGGCGCCTGCGTTGTAGAGAAGCGCATCCATGCTGGTTGGTGGATTGCCTGGAACGCGCCGCGCACCGAAATTGGAGATTACGAAGCTCGACCCTTCGAGCAGCGCCCAAGGCGTGAACTGATCCGCGCCGGCGACGGCAAAGCCCGGCCGGTAGGGTGACGCGATACGCGCCACCGCTTCGATTTGCGCATCCGACAGACAGTTCGTGCCGCTGTCCTTGCCGTCGCCACAACGCAAGGTTGTCCTGACCGTGTCGATATTGAAGGCACGATGGCAGGCGGCGAGATTGCTGATAATGCCATCCGTGGCGCCATCCAAGGGATCGCATGCCTTGCGTACCGCATCGGTGAGAAACTTGGTTTTCTCCGGACTGAGCCATCCGGCGCCATTGTCCGAATAGACAGCGTGCCCCACATTCAGGGAAGCGAGGTGAAGCAAGGTGATGTTATAGGCCGGGTAGTTCGCGACCACGCCGTCATAATCCGCAGCGTAGTATGCCGCCGCGATGAGCGCTTCATGTCCGCCCTGCGAGTTGCCGACGAAATAGGTTCGCGCCGGCTTCAAGCTGTAACGCGCCATGATGATCTCGACGGCAACATCGTGGATTTTTTTCACCGATTCCCGGCCGTAATTTCGCAGTGCCTCCTCGTCGAGGGCAAACCGTCCATCGAAACCGGGGCCGCCTTGATGGCCGCCGTCGCCGCCCGCGGTGGCGTAGCCGCGTTTCAAGGGATGCGCGACGCTCTTTGGCTGAAGCCCCTCGGCGCCGAGCCCGGTCACGAGAGAGCCGTCGAATCCGCCCCCACCCATTTGCAGCAGCTTGCGATTCCAGCTGCTCGGCAGATTGACTTCGAACAGCATGCGTGGCGAGCTTGCATTCACAGGAAGGATCCAGCCCGTCACCTCGCAGAATTCACCGTTGACATTGCCCTCCGCGGTGGCGGATACAAATCGGCTACTGTCGATGCGCGCGCCGCTGGTCGGCAGTCCGATCTTAGCCGCTGAGATCTCCAAACCCGATAGCGCCTCGCAAGCTTCACGCGAGGTAGCGCGTTCAGTCGCCAGGCCCGCGCGAGCCGCCAGCGCGCACGCCACCCACAAGATCGAGAGCATGCAGTTTCTCATTGACGGTAATCCTTTTTGCTTTGACAAAATATACATAAAATCATAATTTTATGACGTTTTTCGATATTTTAGTTCAAGTCATATGTCCGCCAACAGCCATAGCCATTTCGGTCCCCCCGTCCTTTGCAATTCTAAATGCAAACGGTTTCAGGCTAAATGCAGTGGACGGAATCGGTAGCTATTTCTGCTCGTCATCGTTCGGACCGAACCTCAAGGAGCCGCCGTGAATCTATCTCGCCGCGAGGCCCTTACCGCGATGGGCCTACTGCCAGCCTTTGCGAGTCCCGTCTTCACTCAGGAGCTCAAGATCCCATCGGCGCTGCCCGACCGGGATAATTTTCCGCTCGATGGCACGTACTTGGACGCCGCGTACGTCCACCCATTTGGTCGCATGGCAGCCGCGTCTGCCACCGCGTACCTGGATGTGCGCCAAGGCGACCCGCGCGGCATCAGGCCCGGACAAAACGCCCGCAATCTCGCAACAGAGAAGTTTGCTGGGTTGATCAATGCGTCACCTGAGGAGGTGGCGGTCGTTCCAAGTACCCTCGAAGGTGAAAATCTTGTCAATGCCAGTCTCGGAATTGGTCCGGGCGCGGGCGTGGTCACCGATGGGGGCCATTACGATGGATCTCTTGCGCTATACGGTGAGCTGCACCGGCGCGGCGCGCCCTTGGGCGTCGTCAGACCCCGAGAAGGCCGAGTTGACCTGGCAGACGTCCGAGCTCTGCTCACTCCGCATACTCGGTTGGTAGCGGTTTCCCTCGTTTCCAGCACGACTGGATTTATTTACGACCTGGCAGAACTTTGTTCGCTGGCGCACGCCCACGGCGCCTTGGTCTACGCCGATATCATTCAAGCGGCAGGCGCGATACCGATCGACGTGAAGGCCAGCGGCGTTGATTTCGCCGCCTGTGGGACTTACAAGTGGCTCATGGGCGACTTCGGGACGGCTTTTCTCTATGTGCGTCCAGACCGATTGGATCGCTTGAAGCGTGTCCAGGTGGGATGGCGACAGTTTCGCAGCTACTCCAGCCACGCTTTGCCCTTCGAATCGCCAGGGCCGGCGCTGGGCACTTACGAGCTTTCCACCGGCGCACCAGGCCTCTTCGAGGTCAGTACCCCTGCATGGGGACCGCTTGCGACTGTGGCCGCATCACTTCAATACGTTGCTGCCGTGGGTGTGGAGAACATCACCCGGTACCGCCAACCCTTGCTGGATCAACTTCGATCCAGGTTGTTAAGCGCGGGTTTCTTGCCGCTCAGCGCGTCGGGCTCGAACAGCCCAGTCATCTGCTTCGCTTGCAGGGATGCCAAGAAACGCTTCGCGGCACCTCTGCAACAGGAGAAGATTCAAATATCGCTTTACGAGAACCGCATTCGCGTCTCGCCTTCGGTTTACAACACGATGGATCATATTGAGCATTTGATCGCAATCCTATGCGACCCGCGTTTCGCACGAGGTTAGCTGCCGCGCGGCGCCACGCCACGCCGCGCCTGCATTATCGCTTGGGGTATTCCGTGAAAACGAAGTCCTGCTGCTTCACGATGGTGTGGCAAGCGAAACCGCACTTGGCGTCGTTCCCCTGCGGCGGCTTATCCGAGAGATTCCCGGGCCTGAACGAATCTGACGCGGCCTCATACTCAAACTCGGCATATCCCCATCCGCCGCTGTCCGAGAACCTCTTGCTATCCTTCACCATGAAATCAATGTCATGGAGGGTATTGGGCACCAGCGGCTGACCGGGAGCGGATTCGTTCTTTTTCGGGTTCCAGTGGATCTTCGCCATTTTGGCGCCGTTGGGGAAAGGCTTGCCGTTACCGGGAACACCGGCCTTGTAGGCGCCGATCATCGCGGGGTTCCCGAGGATCACGGCAAGCAGCCCTCCGTTTTCACTGATAGAAATGACCTGCCAGCCCTCGTATCCCTTGAACTCGGAAAACGCGAGCCCGTTCGGCACTTTGAGGGTGTACCTGTCCTGGGCGGACAGCGCGATCCTTATGCCTAAGACGCTGAGCGCTATCGATATACCCGCACTGATCAGCATGCTTTTGCTCTTCATCGCCGCAACTCCTTTATCGGATCAATGAACACTCACATACGATGTTGGATCGAACCGGTGAACTTCCCCGACGTTGTATCGATCTTTCCGATTCTCGCCAATACTATCCCGCGGTTCAATAATACATTTTTCGATCCTCGCTGACTTATGGCCTGGCAAGACAGCGGCGCTCGCGGTGGGCGATGTACGATGGCCAAGGCAGATTGCTTTCATTGAAACGGAGATAACCATGCGCCTCGCATTGCTAGCCCTATTCCTGGTCTCCCTTTGCACCTCGACTCTGACCTTGGCGGGAGCGCGCCAGGACGCCAAAGTCCAGATGCCCTCAGATCCAGCCGCTCTCAAAATTGAGCAGGATTGGGGATATTCAGACGCCATCGTGACCGGCGACACGATCTATCTCTCCGGCGTCGTGGCCGGCGTGCGCGAGGGCGAGACGGATCTTCGGCTCGGGTACACACGCGCATTTGAACGGATCGGCGAAATCCTGAAGAACGCCGGTGCTACCTGGGATGACGTCGTTGATATCACCACCTTTCACACCGATCTGACCACGCAGATGCCGGCGATCGTCGCTGTGAAGCAGAACTATGTGAAGCCGCCCTACCCTGCATGGACGGCGATTCAGGTCTCGAGATTGATTCCGACCAATGGCATCACCGAGATAAAGATCGTGGCCAAGCTGCGCAAATAGAGCCGGGCTTGCGGGCCGCGTTCAACCTCTAGCGCGCGTGATCGCCCCGCCAATCCGATGTTGCCGACTTCAGCAGCTCGGTGTTCTTCAGAAACGCAGCACTCAGTAGCTGCGCCTGTTGTGCGGCAAGCGGCCAGTTGGCCACCTCGACCGCCTCGGTGAGGCCGGGGAACTCGAGGTGCGCATAGGTGTAGCGGCATGCATACAGGATGTGCTGGAACCAGGGCCGTCCCGGGATGCCCACCGGATCCAGCCAGTTCGATTCGACATCCAGAAGCTGCCGATTCAACTGCTGGATCTGCAGCGTGCTCGCGTTTCCTGCCGCTAGGTCGACCAGCGTCACATCGCGAAGCATCCGCCCTGCAGACTCGAAGTCCGCGATTCGGTGCCGCAGCTCCAGCAGCGAAACTTGAGCGGGAGTAACCTTTCCGGCACCTTCAAGATCGCTAAGGAAACCTTGCAGCGCAGCGCCATTCGCCGCGAAATCGAACGGCAGAATGTCGGCGTTGGCGAGCCTCAGTGTCACGAGCCCCCAAACGCGCGTCAACGCAATATGGTATTCGAAAGTCGGATCCCCAATCTTCGTCATCCAATAGTGATCGTCGTATGCAGAGTGATAAACACCGTAGTCCCCCTTAAAGCCGAGGTTCATCACAGGCCGGCCGAGGTGGTTCAGAAACACGGTGTGATCGGAGCCACTGCCCACCTTGGTGTCCACGAGATCGCCATCCGCCGGAGGCGCTGACAACTTCTTGTCGCGCATGACCGTGGCGCGCCACGATTGGTACAGGGACTTGCCCGAGGGCGCGCGTACCGCCTTCGACGCTTCCAGCAACATCGGTGCGAGTGATGCCACCGTCGAAGGTTCAAAGCTCAAGCCGTCGGGCCCCGCAGTCGTCGCCGCACCGGCGACGGCTTCATCGACGTTCAAGTAGGCGACCAGCTTGGTCTTCAGTTCATCGGCGAACTGCTCGCCCCACTCAGTGGACCCCGTCAGCGCATACTCCTCCCCATCCCAGCTGCAGACGATGATCGTGCGCCGCGGCCGCACGCCTTGTCGCTTCAACTCTCCCAGCGATCGCGTCAGCTCCAGCATTGCAGCCGTGCCGCTGACCGGGTCCACGCCACCGTAAACCCATGCATCGCGATGATTGCCGATCAGTACCCACTCATCGGGCACCTCGCTTCCGCGGATCCTTGCCTCGACCACCGTATACGGCTTGATGCTGGTGTCCATGTCCACGTGGACGTGGACGATGACGCCGCCGGTGAGTCGGTAGGAAATCGGCAATGCGCCGCGCCAGTCGGCCGGCGCTTCCGCACCCTTCATGTTTTCCAGCAGCGGCTTTGCGTCGCGCGCGGACAGCGGCAGCGCCAGGATTTTTGGCATTGAGCGTGCGTCCGCCACCGCGATGCGCTTGGCGCCAGGAACCGACGCCCAACCCGGCGTCGTCGGATCACCGGGTACGATGTAGTCGTAGGTGATCGCGCCGTGCTGAATATGGCTCTCCGGGCCCCATGGGCCGTCCGGGAACACCTTGCCGCGCACAGCGCCGTCCTCGGCAGGATCAGAGTAGATCAGCAAGGCCGCTGCCCCCTCGCGCTCCGCCGTCAGCGCTTTGAAACCCCGGTAGCTATACGGGTTCGAATAGCGAACGATGACGATCTTGCCTTTGACGCTGATACCGTTCTGGCGCAGCAGGTCATAGTCCTCCGGGTTGCCGCTGTGGGCGTAGACGAGTTCAGCGGTGACGTCACCGGAGGCGGAATTGCCAAAGTACGCGCTGTCGATATTGGGATTTTTGGTATCCGGATCGTCTGCGACTGCATCCTCGCGCAGCGAGGCCTTGTATCGAATCGGCGCCGTCATCTCCAGCGTCACCGAGCGCGGGGCTGAATGAAGGACGTCGTAACGACGCAGCTTCACGTCCTCCCAGCCTTGCTTGCGCCACTCGCGCGCAATGCGCGCCGCCAGCTTGTTGTTCTGCACCGACGCGGCCGGGTGCGGCTCAGCGGTAAACAGGCGGTGCCATGCGCGGGCCTGGTCGGTCGAGGGTAGCGCTTGGAACCGAGACTCGACACCGCGCTCGGCAGCGGCATGCGTCGGCGAGAACCCAAGAATCCCGTTCGGGTCGGCTGCCGCTGCCGCCTGGCCGAGCGCCCGCGGCGCAATTGGCAGCGTGAGGGCTACCGCAACTGCGATCGAAGGCAGCAAGCTACGAATCGACAAGGGGTCACTCCTGAGTTGCGGTCCGACGTCGAAATGCGCCGTTCGATGACCAGAATAACACTCAAAACGGATCAGGTGGGCACGACAGTTCGCGGCGCTCGCGCGATACGCAACACTCAAGCGTTCGCTTTCGCGAGAGCTTGATCCAGGCTCGCGCGCAGCAGCTCGATGGCTTCATCCACCTGCGCCGCGCTCACGCACAGCGGCGGCATGAAGCGCACCGTGCTCACTCCGCAGGAGAGCAGCAGCAGCCCGTTATGATAGGCGCGATTGATGACGGCATCGACGAGCGCCCTCGCCGGCGCGCGCTCCGCACCAGGCTCTATGAGTTCAATCCCGATCATCAGCCCGCGGCCGCGCACTTCGCCGATACAGGGATAGCGCCGCGCCAGGTCGCGCAGCCGCGCCATGAAGTGCTCGCCCATCTGCGCAGCGTTGGCTGCATATTCCTGCGTGACCAGATCCAGCGTGGCGTTCGCGGCCGCACAGACGATGGGATTGCCGCCGAATGTGTTGCCGTGTGCGCCGCGTTTCCACTGCTGCATGATGCGGCGCTTGGCGACGACCGCACCGATCGGCATGCCCGAGCCCAGCCCCTTCGCAAGTGTCACGATGTCGGGCGCGACCGCGAAGTGTTCGCTCGCGAACATCTTGCCGGTACGCCCGACGCCGGATTGAACCTCATCGAAAACCAGCAGGATGCCATGCTCATCGCACAGCGCGCGCAAGCCGGCAAGAAAGCCCTGCGGCGGCACGAGGTAGCCGCCCTCTCCCTGAATCGGTTCGATCAGAATCGCGGCGACCTCCGATGGCGGCACGCTGCGATCGAACAGCATGCGCATGTAATCGAGCACCGCGCGACCCTGATCGGCGCCGGTGAACAGCGGCCGGAAGGCATTTGGATAAGGAACGTGCGTAACTCCGGGCATCGTCGGTGCGAAACCTTTTTGCTGCGTGTACTTGCTGGAGGTGAATGCCAGCGAACCCATGGTTCGGCCGTGGAAACCGCCCAGAAAGCCGATAAATCGCGACCTGCCGCTGACGTAGCGCGCCAGCTTCAGCGCGCCCTCCACCGCCTCGGTGCCGGACTGGCAGAAAAAACTCATCGCCGGCTCGTCCCAGGGCGCGATGCGGGCCAGGCGTTCTGCCAGGGCAACCATGCCTTCGTGCCAGTAGTCGCTGGAAATGTGCAAGAACTTCCCGGCCGCTTCGCGGATTGCGGCGACAACCTGCGGATGGGCGTGACCGGTGGAGCACACGGCAATGCCCGCGGCGAAATCCAGGAAGCGGTTGCCGTCGACATCCCAAGCTTCGCTGCCGCATCCGTGTGACATGACGAACGGGTAGTCGCGGGGGTAGGAAGGTGTGATCACCGCCGCATCCCGGGCGATCAGGGCGCGCGCCTTGGGACCCGGCAATTCGGTTTGCAGATGCTGAGTGCTCATATGATCTCTCCCAGGCCGGCGCGCCTCTACAATGGCCAATGAGTCGCACAGTATAAATGGGTACGCCGAAGATCACCGGCCGAAACGGCGTCAGGCAGGGATTTCGAAGGGCAGTCCGACATAGTTCTCGGCCAGACTGGTCAGGGCGGCGGTCGAACCGCTCAAGTAGTCAAGCTCTGCCAGCTGCAGCCGATGGTTGAATGGGTCGTCCGAGAATTTGTGCATGATGGACGTAAACCACCAGGAGAAACGCACCGCCAGCCACACGCGGCGCAGAGCCAGTTCGGAATACCGGTCGAGAAGGTCGGTGCGCGCCGTGCGGTAGTACTCGACCAACGCCTGGTAGAGTACCCGAACATCCGCTGCTGCCAGATTCAAACCCTTCGCCCCGGTCGGAGGAACGATATGCGCCGCATCACCCACCAGAAACAGCCGACCGAAGCGCAGCGGCTCCACCACGAAGCTGCGCAGCGGTGCGATGCTTTTTTCGATGGAAGGGCCCGTGATCACGGACGCCGCAACTTCATCGGGTAAGCGCATTCGCAGTTCATCCCAGAATCTTGCGTCGGACCAAGCCTCCAACTTCTCGTCCAATCCGCATTGCACGTAGTAGCGGCTGCGGGTCAGCGAGCGCATGCTGCACAGTGCGAAGCCCCTCGCATGATTGGAATAAATCAGCTCGTTGCTGGCTGGCGGCACGTCGGCCAATATTCCGAGCCAGCCAAAGGGATAAATGCGTTCGAAAGTCCGCAGTGCTCCTGCCGGAATGCTGTGGCGGCAAACTCCGCGAAATCCGTCGCAGCCGGCAATGAAATCGCAGGTGAGTTCGTGTGTCCGGCCGTTGTGTCGATAACGGACTTGCGGGCGTGCGCCGTCGAATTCCGCGACGGCAACCTCTCCTGCATCGAATATCAGCTTCGCGCCCGCCGCCATGCGCGCATTCATCAAATCCTTGGTCAATTCGGTTTGCCCGTAAACCGACACCGAACTGCCGGTAAGACCCTTCAAATCGACGCGCACGGTTCTCCCGCCAAACGCCAGGGAAACGCCGTCATCGACCAGGCGCTCGGCGAGCATTCTGGCGCCCAAATTCGCCTTGAGGAGCAATTCGACGGTGCCCTGCTCGAGCACGCCGGCGCGAATGCGTCCGGCCACATACTCGCGGCTTTGGCGTTCGATGACCACGGTGTCGACGCCGTTCAGATGCAGGAGTTGTGAAAGCAGCAGGCCGGACGGGCCTGCGCCAATGATTGCAACCTGAGTGCGAGCCATGCCGCGATTACACTGTGGACTGGGCGCAGCCTAGCAGCGCCGTCGCCGCGCCATTGCGCGACGATGAGTTCCGATCTGCCACAGGTATTTGCGGCTGCGCGACTGCATATGCATTGATCGTAGCAATTGATTGCGCAAGTTTCACTAAGCATATCCAATGGGGGTCCATGAGGTCAGCCATTGAATCAAACGGGGGCGCATTGAACTTCAATTCAGCGAATCTTTCGGCCGCGCGCAGCACCATGATCTTTTGCTTGTGCGCCGCGCTTTGCGAGGGCATCGATCTGCAGGCGGCCGGCGTGGCGGCGGCGGGGATCGGCGCGGAATTCACGCCATCGCCGGACCAATTCGGCACCTTCTTCAGCGCCAGCACCTTCGGCCTGTTCTTCGGCGCACTCATCGGTGGACGTCTCGCCGACAGCATCGGCCGCAAAACCGTGCTGGTGGTGTCGGTCGGATTGTTCGGGGTCTTCTCCCTATTGACGGCACTGGCTTCTGACGTTCAGTCCCTGACCTGGGCGCGCTTGTTGACCGGCCTCGGCCTGGGAGGCGCTTTGCCGATGCTGCTGGCGCTGGTATCCGAGAGCAGCGGTCTTCAGCAACAGAGCGCGCGGGTCGCGATGGTGTACGCCGCAACGCCGTTCGGCGGCGCCATCGTAAGTCTGATCAGCCTCGCGGTCAGCGCATCGCACTGGCGCTGGATATTCATCGTCGGCGGGGTGCTGCCGTTGTTGCTGGCGCCGCTGATTGCCTTTGGCATGAGCGAGTCGCCGGCGTTCCGGCGCGAGACGCAGACCGACGGCAGCCCTAAGCGCGGAAGTTTCGCCGCGATAGTCGCGCAAGGCCGCGCGCTGCGCACCGGGCTCCTGTGGTTGAGTTTTTTCCTGGGATTGCTGCTGCTGTATTTGCTGTTGAACTGGCTGCCGACCTTGCTGGTGACCGACGGGCTGACTCGGCTGCAGGCCGCCACGGCGCAAATCGGCTTCAACATCGGCGGCGGGCTCGCCGCACTTTTCATTGGCTACTTACTGGGAGGGCGCCTGCGCAATGCGGGCATCATCATCACCTTTGTCGCCTTGCCGGTGCTGGTGGTGGCTCTGGCCAAGGCGCCCGCCGAGTTTGCAATGATTTTCGTAATCGTATTCTTTCTCGGCTGTTCGGTCCTCGCCGCGCAGGCATTTCTCTATGCAATGGCGCCGCTATCGTATCCGACCAGCATTCGCGGAGTCGGCGTGGGTGCGGCGGTCGCGGTCGGACGCATCGGCTCCATCGTGGGGCCGAAGCTCGGCGGGTTTTTGAAAACGGCGGGCCACGGCCCATCGCAATTGTTGCTGGATCTTGTGCCCATAGTCGTACTGGGCAGCATCTGCGCGCTGCTGCTGGCGTGGCATACGCGGTCGCGCGGCGATGAGTATAACTTACATAAAAACAATCAGTTATAAGTTATTATTCAGGTTTTATAGCATCCCCGCCGCCATCTCCATCGCACGTTCCGCTTGCAGGCTTTGCAAGTCCCGGGAGACCGTTGCAACGGCAAGCGTGCGTTCACCGCGCTGGTAGGTTACCGCGCAATTATGGGATTCCAACCTACCGTCGATCGTCGCAGTGTCGTACTTCTCCGCGTGCCCCACATAATTGATCACGAGGTCGTAATGCTGGCTCCAAAAGAATGGCACCACTGCGCAGGGTTCCCGCAGCCCAAGCATATTGCGCGCTGCCGTCTGACCCTGGCGCTCCGCAACCACCCAATGCTCGACCCGGATTCGATCGCCGGAGTAAGGATCAGGCCACCGCGCAATATCGCCGGCGGCAAATATCCCCGGCGCGCTGGTTTCCAGATACTCGTTGACCGAGACACCGCGATCAATCGCCAATCCGGCCTGCTCGGCGAGTGCAATGACCGGCCTCACGCCGACTCCGAGCACGACAAAGTCAGCGTGCAGCGTCGTGCCATCGGTCAGTGTGACCTGCCTGCCGTCGATGTGACTCACCGAACGACCGAGATGAAAGATCACGCCGTGCGACTCGTGCACAGCGCGCAGGAACAATCCAATGTCGCGGCCCATCACGCGTTCCAGCGGCACCTGTTCAAGTCCCACCACGTGCACGTCAATGCCGCGAGAGCGCAGCGACGCGGCCACCTCGAGCCCTATGAAGCTGGCGCCGACGATCACCGCCGCTTTGGCCGATTCGGCAGCCGCGAGGATTGCACGAGTATCGGCGAAGCTGCGCATATAAAATGTGCGCGCGGCGCTGGTCGTGGAAATATCCAAGCGGATCGGATCTGCGCCCGTCGCGAGCAATAAGGCGCCGTACGCGAGCTGCCGGCCGTCATCCAGACGCACCACAGAGCGCGCCGCATCGATTGCGGTTACGCGCTGCTTAAGCAACAGATCAATTTTCCGATCGGTATAGTATTGCGCGCTGCGCAGCGGCATCCATTCCTCGGGCGCGGTCCCGGCCAGAAAATCCTTGGATAGATTCGGGCGATCGTACGGCGGTACGTCATCCGCGCTCACCATGGTTACAGGACCCGAATACCCGCAACGGCGCAGCATATCCGCCGCAGCCAGCGCTGCCGCCCCGCCTCCCGCAATCACAATGGAGGCCGGCGATTTTGCAGGCAGGGCAACCGACTCGGCCCGTTGGGGGGCACTGAGTTTTTCCCGGACAAATACCTTGTCGAGGGCCACCTCGACACGCCAACACGCAATGGGATCAAGGGCCGGCGCATGCAAGGCTTCACCCGTGCGCAAGCTGAAGCAGGCGTGATGCAGCGGGCAGCGGATCGTATTTCCAACGATCAGTCCTTTGGCAAGCGGACCGTGATAGTGCGTGCATGCCGCCCCAACGGCAAAGTAGTCCTTGCCACGCCGTACCAGCACCGCTTCCTCACCGTCGACGCGTCCGCTGATAATCGCGCCTTCCGCGAGTTGCGCCAGCGCAAGGCCGGCTTTCAGATCGATATCACCGGACTGTTCCATGCTCCACTCCTGCAAGATTCGGATCGACGACGATCTTGATCTCAGCCTGCGGATTCGCCAGCGTTTCGAAGGCGCGCGCAACGCCGCTCAATCCGACCACTGAGGTTATCAGCGGCTGCGCATCGATCCGTCCGTCGGCGATATCGCGCAAGGTCGCTGCGAACTCGTCCGGTGTGTATCCATAGACGAACTTGAGTTCGAGCTGTTTCACGATGGCCAAAAAGGGCTCGATCTCATCACGTTGCATGCAAACGCCTGCCACGAGAATCCGGGCCATCGGCGGTGCCGCTTCGATCAGGCTCTGCAATACCCCCCGAACGCCGACGCACTCGAAGATCACCGGCTTTTTGCTGGAACCACCGCTCATCATCGCGAGCTGGCGCTCCAGGCCCGTGGCCGGCACCCCAAGCTCGCTCCACCGTGTGTGCGGGCTCTGCGCGGCGGGATCAACCACGATGTCGGCACCCAAGCGCTCCGCCATGTTGCGCCGGGCGGGCGAGAAATCGGCGGCAATCACCGGGCCGAATCCCTTGGCCTTGAGCGAGGCGATGACCGCAAGCCCGACGGGACCGCAACCCACCACAAGGGCCACGGAATCCTGGTCCATGGCGGCCATGGCAACGGCGTGCGCGCCGACACTAAAGGGCTCGGTCATCGCGGCCTGCTGATTCGACAGGCCGTTCGGAACCTCAAGGAGCAGCATCTCCGATAGCACCATGCGCTCGGCGAATCCGCCCGGCAGGCGATGCGAGTAACCGATGACCTCGGCTCCCCGCTCCTCGAGCACGACCGGGATCGATACCACGTGCGTACCCGGCTTGAAGCGGCCTGCGGTTCCCGGCCCATGCTCCAGAATCTCAGCGCAGAATTCGTGACCGAACACCACGTCTTGCGCGGGATCAACGTCGGTCCAGCCGCCACCGGCCCGCTTTGAGAGCGCCACCATGTGTTCGAAGTGATGCAGGGCGTGCAGGTCCGAGCCACAAATGCCGCAGCAAAGGGTCCTAACCAGCGTCTGGCCAGGACCGGGCGTGGGATCGGCGATCTCATCGAACACCAATCGAGTACCGCGTCGTACCACTGCTCGCATGAGCCCGCCCCCTTCTGTGTAGTCCGGCCACCACTCGCGGTGCAATGATATTCTCATTGAGCAGTGCGCGCCTCGAGGAGCGGGGGCGTCTCCAACGATTTGGTGAACAGCAGGCGCTGCCAGAGGAATTCCGGATCTGTCGCGAGCCGGCGCAGGCTCGCCACCCCTTCATCGAGCTGTTGGCCGCCGCCGTTGGCATGATAAATGAGCCGCTTGTTGACAATCGCCTGTGGAGACACGCGGCTTAAGAACATGTCGCGACGCGCCGGCGCGTAGCGGTTCAGCACTTCGTCATTGGCGTGCTCCAGAACGACCGCGGCAAGCGCGGGATACAGCGCATAGCTATCGAAGAAGCCGGACGTCAGGCCAAGACCGCCGGTCGGATTGGTGACATGCGCCGCATCGCCGGCCAGCACGACACGACCGACCCGATATCGCGGCGTAGTGCGTTGATGCATGCGATATGGGGAGGCTCGTTCAAGCTGGTAGGGGCCCTGCCCCGGCAGTATCGCTGCATACGCCCGCGGCAGCCGTTCGAGAAAGGTCTCCTCCGGAAGCGTTGCGTCCTCCATGTACGTGCAGCGCCAAAGGCTCTCATTGTTCAGAACCGCGATGACGGCGCCAAAGCGATCGTCGATCACGAATGTGGAGCGCGCGTAGCCATGGCGCTCGAATTCGTAATACAGGTTGGTGGCAACGAACCGCTCCGGCCACGTTGTACCCTCGAACGAAAGACCGAGCAGCCGGCGTACTGTGCTGCCCGCGCCGTCAGCACCTATGACCCACCGCGCGCGCAGTTCCTCTGGTTCGCGCATCGTCGCCACGGAGAGCGTGACCCCATCAGCATCCTGGTCAAGCTTCTGCAGTCGAGTGCCGAATCGGACCGTCGCGTTCGAAAAGGACTTCAGCCGACGCATCGCAATGTCGGCTAAAAGATGCTGGCCAAGATGCAGGTTATAGGGATGGGAGGTGCGCCCCGTCAGTATCTGCATTGAATATGCAATGCGCTCGCCGGTGCGCCGGACCAGGTAGGTATAGTCCTGCTTGCGCACGCCGGCGGCTTCGGCCTCTTCCAGAATTCCCAGGCGCTGCAGGCCGTCGAGAACCGACCAGAAGTACACGGCTGCGCGCGGCGAGTTGACGATACCCGGTTCGGCTTCAATGACGGTGACGCGAACTCCGGCCTGTGCGAGTCCGAGTGCATTGACAAAGCCGACCGGCCCGCCGCCGATGATTATTACGTCTTCCAACTGGCACTGGCCGGCATGCTTAAGCGAAGCTGCAGGCTTCCTCGAATGCCAAGCGTGGATTACGGGGAAACAGGTTCTCGTCCGAGCCGTAGCCAATACTGCACAGGAAGTTGGACTTGATTCGGGTGCCGGCGAAGAATTCAGCGTCCACGGCCTGGTTATCAAAACCCGACATCGGTCCTGTGTCCAAACCCAGCGCGCGTGCGGCCAATATCAAGTATCCGCCCTGCAGGCTGCCGTTGCGAAACGCCGTCGCGTGCGCGAGCGGGGCATCCTGAAACAACTCTTTCATTTTCTGCCCGCGCGCGGGAAACAGCTTCGGCAGCTGGTCGGCAAAATCCAGATCGAAACCGACGATCACTGTCACCGGCGCCGCGAGGATCTTTGGGCGGTTGGCTTGCATGGCGAGCGCCGCAAGCCGCGCCTTGCCCTCGGGGGTTCTTACCCACACGAATCGACCGGGGCAACTGTTGGCCGATGTCGGACCCACTTTAAGAAGATCGTAAAGCTCGCGAATCTGCTTCTCGTCAACCGGTCTGTCGGTCCATCCATTGCGCGTGCGCGCAACCCTGAAGAGTTGATCCAATCCGGCTGCATTCATTTTTGTTGACATGGAAACGCTCGCAGTCCGCGCAAGGGTGCGTATTTCTTCGCAAATCGAGGGGCTCAGTGCGTCGCGGGACTCGCGCCGTGCGTGAAGGCCCAATCGAATGCCCAGCTGATCAATCCGCCACCGAGACTGGCGCCGGTGACGTCATCGAGACCGAATTCCGTACCCTTCAGGATCGCCCTGGAGGCAAGCTGGCCGCTGCGGATGGCGGGCCCAATACCCTCGCACATATCACGCGTGGCAAGACCGGCCGCGTCGCCGGTCAGAAACGCATCCCCGATGCGCGCGACTTCCAGTGGACCGCGGACGTAGTAGCTGTAGCCGGTGGGGTCGTCGGGCATGCGGATCCCGAATTGCCGCTCCAGTTTGGACGCAAGATGCAGCCAATGCTCCCGGATGTTCTCGCCGCGCTGCTTCAGACGCGTTGCCATGGCGCCCACCCCGACATTCAGCCAGCCCGAGGCTTTGGGTACGTACCAGCTGTAACCCGGCAGTCCATGCTCGAAAAACCACAGGTGGCAATCCGAGTCCTGCCAGTCATAAGGGAATTCGAGTTCCAGCGTCACGGTCTGCAGCGCGCGCGCCCGCGGCACCACACCCTCGAACAGCGCGCGGCGCACCGGACAGGATGTGCCGCCGGCGCCGATCAAGTAACGGCAGCGGAAGGCTCCATCGATCACAAAGTGTCCATCGCCCCGCTGAATTTCCTTGACGGTGTGCCGCACGCACTCCGCGCCGGAACGTTCGAGCAACCAGGCGTCGAATTCGAAGCGACGGATGGAGTGCTGTACGCAGGGAACGGGCAGCCTCAGGCCCCGCAGGTGCCACTGCAGCCGCCTGAAACTGAGAAAGCTGTGCGGATACGCGCTGATCTCAAGCTGCAGATCGCTGACCACTTGCGGCGTGATCCAGCCGGCGCACAGCTTGTGGCGCGGGAAGCTCTCCTTGTCGAGCACCAGAACATCCACGCCCGCGGCTTTCAGTTGATGGGCTGCGGCGGAGCCGGCGGGCCCGCCGCCGACAACGATGACGTCGACGCTGCGCATTGCTCGCCTACTTTGGGTACATGAAGTCGCGGGTCAGCGGGATTGCGTTATTTTTTTGCGTCGTAAACAGCACCTGAAACAACTGCAGCGTCCCGGTTTCGAACGCCCCGATCGAGCCCGCCAGATACCACCGCCACATGCGCACGAAGAATTCGTCGGCAAAGATCTTGCGCACGGACTCGATCGCCCCTTCATAGCGTTGCAGCCAGTGCCGCAGTGTGAGTGCGTAGTGCTGTCGCATGTTTTCGACATCGAGCACCGACAGGTTCGAGGGCTCGAATATTTGCATCATTTCCCCGAGCGAAGGCGGATGCGCCCCGGGAAAGATCCGCCGCTCGATCCAGGGATGCAGCGATCCCGGTTGGTTGCGGCCGATCGTATGAATCAGCCCGCGGCCTTCGGCGCTCAATCCGCGCCGTATCAGTCGCCCCAATCCCTGATAGTTCTCCGCACCGACGTGCTCGAGCATGCCGATCGACACGAACACGTCGTAAGTGCCGCCGATGTTGCGGTAGTCGTCTTCGATGTACTCGACCCGGTCCTCAAGCCCCAGATCCTTCGCCCGCTGTCGCGCGTAGGCAATCTGTTCCTTGGAAATATTGAATGCGCGCACTTTCGCGCCGTAGTGCCTGGCGATGTGCAAGGCAAGACTACCCCACCCGCATCCGGCCTCCACCACCGAATCCGCGCTCGTGATCCGCAGCTTGCGGCACACATGGTCCATTTTGGCGACCTGCGCCTGATCGAGGGTCGCCTGCGCACTCGGATAGTAGGCGCAGGTATAGGCCATCGTCTTGCCGAGCCACAGCGAGTAGAAATCGTTGCCGAGGTCGTAATGCCGGTGGATATTGTGGCGCGAGCCCGTCAGCGTGTTGCGCCGTGGTCGCTGCAACTTACGGATGATTCGGCCCGCCGTCGAGTCGCCAGTATCCGACGCCTCGAAGATTTTGTACAACGTGACCAAGAGGCTGATGAGATCACCCTCGACCTCGATGCGGCCGGCACAGTAGGAATCGGGAAAGCGGACCTGTGGGTCGAGCAGCAATCCGAGCAGCGTACGGCGATCCGCGATCCGCACATGTTCAGTCGGCCGGGTCGCAAGGGGCGCCACGCGCTCGCCGTTCCAGAGAAAATGAAACTCAATGGGCGGATTTCCCAGACTGCTCAGGAGCCGCCGCAGCAGGCGCGCTTCGAGCGAGCCCCCTGCGCCGGCCTGTTCGGTCGCAAGCACCGCAGGACTGGCAAACTCCTGAGACATCGAGGGGGTATTCTTCCCGGCATTCGTCAGAGTTTGGGAATCTGCGGATCCGACATTAGCGCTCATTTTTTTGGTTCTCCGAACGGCACTGATGAACGTACAGGTTAACCAAACAGCCAATGAATGCAAATCGGCCCAAAAATGGTCCACCCGCCCGGGGGTCTGGCCCCCTAAGGGGATGTGCGCCGAGGTAATTCCTACAATGATCAATTCTGCGAAATGCGGCGCAGAGGTGCGATTTCAGTCCCGCCGTGCACTGACGAAGTGCGTTGTCTTCGGTCCCTCGCCGATTTGAAAGCGCTCTACGGCCTGTTCGAGCGTCCGATCCGCCTTTGTCACCCGCTGGTGTTGCCGCAGGTGTTCGAGCCAGGAGTCCGAAAGAAAGGTTTCGACGAATCTGCCCTCCTCGGCAGCGTCCTCGTATATGCCCCAGTCGTATGCACCGTCGCGAAACCGCTCGCGCGCGTAGCGGCCAATCGCGTGCAAGAACGGCTCGCGGTTCTTGGGGTCAATGTGATATTCGATTGTCACCAGCACCGGTCCGCGATCCGGCTCGATGGTGTGGACGGTGACGGGCTCCGGCCACTGCATCGATGGGGAGAAATCGACCTCTGCGCCGGTCTGCAGCTTCCAGCGCCAGGTCAAGGGAATCGCCACCATCCCGCCGACCGCAGCCAGCAGCAGAGCGGCGTCCAAATCCGTGATGGAGGCAAGCTCGCCCCAAATTGCACTGCCGATGGTCAATGCCCCGAACATGACGGTCACATACGCCGCCAGCCCGCGCGCCCGTACCCAGTCCGGCAATGCCACTTGCGCCGACACATTGAGGCTCGACACCGCAGCGATCCAGGATGCGCCGGCGATGAGGCTCGCCAAGACGGCCATCGCCGGGCCTCGAGCGAAAGCGAACAGCCCCGTCGCCGCCGCGGTGGCCACAGTGGCGGCCGCGACCAGCCGGTCTGCGCCCAATTTCACCTTGAGCCATCGCAATGCGAAGGCCCCACCGACCGCCGCGACGCCGATGGCGCCCAGCAATATGCCGTAAATCTCGGGACCGCCGGCGATCCGGCTGCGCGCCACCAGCGGCAGCAGCGCCCAGTAAGCACTGGCAAACACGAAAAAACCGGTCGTCCGTATCAGAGTGGCACTCAGATGCGGGTTGTATCGCGCATAACGAATCCCGGTGCGCATGGCATTGCCGAGGGATTCGGACGGCAGACGAGCAGCGCCTCGTCTCGGCGCCCGCCACCATAGGAGCACGGCGATCACCCCGGCGTTGCTGAACGCGTTGAGCCAGAACGGTGCCGCGATTCCGAAGGCGCCGATCAGAGCGCCGCCGAGCGCAGGTCCAATGGCACGGCTTACATTGATTCCGACGCTATTGGCCGCGACTGCCGGGGACAAATCCGATTTCGGCACAAGCTGGGGCACCACAGCTTGCCAGGCAGGCGCCGTGATGGCCGAGCCAACGGTCACAATGAAGCTGAGCAGCAGCAGGCTGACCGGCGTGATCAGATGCATCCAAACCAGCGCGGCGAACACCGTCGAGCTGACCAGGATCGAGGTCTCGCCAAAGATCAAGAAACGCCGCTGATTGACGATGTCCGCCAGCGCGCCGGCTGGAATAGCGAACAGGAACATCGGCAGACTGTTTGCAACCTGCACCATGGAAACGATGAACGGATCCGGATCAAGGCTGGTCATGAGCCAGGCCGAAGCAACGCTGTACATCCAGCCGCCGATGTTGGACACCACCGTCGCAATCCAGATCAATACAAATATCCGGTGGCGAAACGGAGCCCATGCGGCGGCGGCCGCGCGGGCTGGCGATGTAGCGGCTGGATCACTCACGCGGGCGGTGCCGGGGGGAGCGCGGGGCGGCGCTCGAACTCAAGGATCCGCGCCGAGTCCCAGTATCACGATCTTGGCGGTTCTGATCTTCGTTGGCCACGCGATCATTGTAAATCCAGCCGCCACGGCCAGTCGCTGCGAACCCTGCACGGCATAGGTGATCACGCCGCCCGCCATCGCGCCGCCGAGATTCTGGCCCCAAAGTTTCTGGCCGTTGCTGGCATCGAGGGCATAGAAGTTGCCGCCCACGTCGCCGAAGAACACGACGCCCCCGGCGGTGGGGGTCATACCGCTCAAAATCGGGTAGTTGGATTTCGCGCGCCACTTCCAGATCCCGGTATCGGCATCAATAGCGTAGACCCATCCGGCCCAGTCCGACGGCGGGTCGGCAGCGCCGAATACGTGGAACGGATTCAATGCCGCCATGCCGGTCCATGGGTCGCCCCGCGACACGCCGCGCAAGGCCGCATCGTCCTGCGCGGTCACCGAGTAACACCAGTCGACCTCGCCAACGAGGATGAGGTTGGTGTCGGGCACGTAGGCCGGGCTGTTCCACTCGCCACCGCCCACGGGACCCGGGCAAAAATGGACCGACTTGCCGGGCACCAAGGGCGCGTCGGAATTCTCGATCCGGGTCACGGGCACGCGAAAGACCAGGCTGTTATCGGCGAGATCGAAGCCATAGAGGTGACCGTCTTTCGGCGCGACCGCCATGAGCTGCCTGCCGCCCAGGGTTTGAATCAGGATGGGAGGATTTGAGACATCCCAGTCGTGCCAGTCGTGAGGCACCAGATGAAAATGATTCCTGTAGTCCCCGGTCTTGGCGTCAAGTACGACCACCGAGTCGCTGTAAAGATTCTGACCCCCGCGCGCACTCGCACCCGTAAGGCCGCCCCGCACGAAATCCGGAGACGGATTCCCGCCCGGGACATACAACAGCCCGGCCTTGGCATCGAGGGTGTAGGAGGTCCAGGTGCCGCTGCCGCTGATAGGCATGCCGGGCGGGTTCTTCCAGGTGGATGCATCGAGAGGCGATGCGCCCAGGGGACCTCGGGGCGTGTCGCCGTCGGTTTTTGGCGCGAGGTAGAACTCCCAGACGATCTTGCCGGTCTTCGCCTCGAGCGCGAACATATGTCCCTTCCCGCCCTTGAAGTCGCCGCCCGAATTGCCGACGTAGACGAGGCCGTCAGAAGCAATCGGGGCCGAGGGCACCGACTCGTTCAAGGTCGCGTCCGAAATCGTGGTCGCCCAGATTCGCTTGCCGGTTTTGAAGTCGTACGCCAGCACTCTCCCGTCCTGCGTGCCTCGAAACAGCATGCCGTCCAGGTATGCCGCGCCCCGGTTGGACGGCAGGAGACTTGGCGGATAGTCCTCATGCGTTCGCCAATTCTCGGCGCAGGTTTGAGGATCAAGCGAAAAAATATCGAACTGGGTGGTGCCGATCAGCGCGTTGTCGACCATGATCAGCCCGGACTCAAAGGATGAGAATTTACCTAGATCGTAAGTGCACAGAATCTTCAACCCCCCGACGTTTTGCTTATTGATTTGGCGCAGCTGCGAGTAACGCTGCGATTTCACGGTTCTGTTGTAGCTCGGCCAGTCCTCGGTCGCGGCTGGGGCCTCGGCAGCGGCCGGGGAACCCGCCACGGATCGATACGCCGGATTTTGTTCCGTGGTGGCCGTGCCTGGCGGGGCATTCAAGGACAGGATATAGGAGCGCACCAGCCCCAGGACCGTGGACATCTGCACAGGGACCGCGAGATACAAGGCCCCGCCTAGCGCCGGAATTGCGACCAGCACCCCCAAGGCGATCAGGATTTTCTTCTTCATCACGCGCAAATCTATCATGCGCGGGTCCGCAGAGGTCCGGCCGCATCGTCTCAACCCGAAGCGATGGCTCCCGGCAAACCGGGTTTACGCAGTTCCATCGCGCTTAGGTGTAGGCCTGTTGGCGTCCTTGCCGCCGGCCTTGACGACCAGCAGGTGCGCGCCGCCCGCCGTCTCTTCGCGTTTGCTGAGATCTTTGAGAAGCCCTTCGTCCGACAGATCGAGCTTGTGGGAATTCTCCCAGTCCGTGGCTGCGGTCTTGGCCAGCCGCTTCACCACGTGATGCGCGTCCGTTTCGATGGCGAGTTCCCGTCGTCCGTCGAAGCTTCCCGGCGACAGATTGATTGACCCCACGATGGCGCGCTTGTCGTCGGCCAGGATCATTTTGGCGTGCAGCTTGAGTCCCTTGAGCGTATGAATCTTGGCACCCACGTCATGCATGATGCGCAAGCCTCCGACCCCTTCCACCAGCTTGGCCTTCTTCAGCGTATGCGGTGGGCGGGCCAGGATGTGCAGCTTGACCCCGCGCGCGCATGCGCGAACCAGCCGTTCAATGATCACCGTATCCTGGTAGCGTTCGTTTTGCAGCCATAAAGTGTGCTTCGCCGAATCGATGAAATTGGCAATGCGTTCGCGGCCGTTGTTCGGGCACCAGATAAGCTGCGAATACTGTCCGGGATTGAACTTCTTTCGCGTCCAGTCGGCCTCGAAGCACGTGACCATTTCCTCGACCTCGACCTTGTGGGTGGTGACCACCGCATAGTCGCGGGTTACGGTCAGGTCGCGCGTTTCCCAATTGAAGGACTCGACGAATCCAGTGGCTGCGTCGATGACCATGGATTTCTGATGGGTCAGTTCGAATTCGGGATTGCTGTCCTTCACGTCGATCCCGGCATGCTGCAATTTCTCCTTGGTGTCGTCGTTTTCGCTTTCGCCGCCGCGCCGCGCAGGATTCAGCATCACGCGCACCTTGACGCCGCGCTTCTTGGCGGCAATGACCGCCTTGAGAAGGCCTGGGTCGGTGAACAAGAACATGCGGATTTGCAGCGACTTCTTCGCGGTCGACACTGCCTCGAGGATCGGCTGCACGGTGTCGTCGGGAAGTACGATTAGGGAGTGGCTCATGGTGCCTTCGATTGGATGGTGAGGTACTTTGGGTGCTCAGGTACTAGGGCGGTGCACCTGACGGCGTGTTTTCATATTGGATCCGATGCAGTTCGCTGTAAATGCCTTTGAGCGCCAGCAATTCGTCGTGGGTACCCTGCTCCGCCACGACACCACGGTCGAGAACGATGATCTTGTTGGAATCTCGGATCGTGCTGAGCCGGTGCGCAATGGTGATCACCGTGCGGCCCTTCATCAGCTTGGAGAGACCTTCCATGACAAGGCGCTCGGATTCCGTGTCCAGGGCCGCGGTCGGCTCATCCAGGATCAAGATTGGGGAGTTGCGAATGATGGCGCGGGCGATTCCGATGCGCTGCCGCTGGCCGCCCGACACGGTCAAGCCGCGTTCGCCGACCATCGTGTCGTATCCATGCGGCATGGCACTGATGAAGTCATGCGCGTTGGCGAGCTTCGCCGCCTCGACGATTTCCGCGTCAGTGGCCCCGGTTCGACCATAGGCGATGTTGGACTTTATGGTGCCGTGGAACAGCACGGTGTCCTGCAGGACAAATCCTATTTGCTTGCGCAGCGATTCCTTGGTGTACTCCGTCACGTCGACGCCGTCGATCGTCACGCGACCCGCATCGACATCGTAAAAGCGCGGAATAAGGCTCACCACCGTCGACTTGCCCCCGCCGGTGGTGCCGACCACGCCGAGTTTTTGACCGGCTTCGACGGCGAAACATACGTCTTTGAGCACCGGCGCCGCTGGATCGTAACCAAAGGCGACGTTCTCGAAGCTGATGGTACCTTTCGCCGTCTCGAGAGTTTTGGCGCCGGCGCGATCCTTGATGACGGTATCCGTTTCTAGAATGCGCTGGATGCGCTCCAGCGCAACCGTGGCTTGCGCAATGGCATTGGTGTTTTTCGCCAGATCCTGGACAGGCTTGAAAAATTTGTTGAGGTACGCGAGAAAGACCGTCAATGCGCCTACTGTCATGACATCCTTGAGGATCAGCGCCGCGCCGCGCCAGAGCACCAGCGCGGTACAGAGCGCCACAACGATGGAAACGATGGGCGAGAGTAAGGATTTGACACGTCGCGCGGCGAGCGCGGCGTCCACCGCCTCGCGGCTCACTTCGCTCAGGCGCGTATCCTCGAGGGTTTCACGGCCGTATGCCTTGACGACACGCACCGATTCGAGACCCTCCTGTACGACGCTCACGATATCGGCTTGATGAAGACGAACCTCATGAGTCGCTTTCTTCACCATTTTCTTGAAGCGGCTGACGAACATCAGCAGGAACGGCGTCACCGCCACCGCGATCAGCGCAAAATCCCAGTTGAGCCAGAACATCAGGCCGAGGACGCCAATGATGGTCAGCACATCGACCAGCAGACTCAACGTATTTGCGGAGGCGAAATTCTGGATTGTCGCCACGTCGCTGGTAATGGTGGACAACAGCGTTCCGGTCTGTTGCTTGTCAAAATACGACAGCGACAGGCGGTGCAAATGGTCGTAGATGCGAATACGCAAGTCATTGGCGACCCATTGCCCCACGCTCTCGGTGTAGTAGTTATCGATATAGCCGGCGATGGCGCCCACTGCCGCGATCAAAACCACGCCGAGACCGGCTAGCAAGGCCAGTCCCATTTTGCTGTCGCCGACCGAGAAATCCTTCAAGCCGCGCAACAAATCCGGCAGCGGGTGCGAGCCAAGCACGCTGTCGATCACCACTTTGAGCGGCCATGGAGCCGCGAGACTCATGGCCGTTTCGATGACCATCGCAACGAAGACGATGATCAGCCATCCCGTATAGGGCCGCACCAGTTCCCTTATCAGCGAGAACATTTCGCGGGACCCGATGTCCGGTAGGGCTGCCCCTACCAGGGGTTTAGCCTTTTTTCCGGTCGCCGCAGCCGCCGCGGCGGGGGCATCAATCGTGGGATTGGTGGCCAATTTGTGGAGCCTTGGGCCGGAACAGCGCAGTACCCTTGTAGTGGGTCTTGAGTGTATTGCAAGAATTGGCGCCTGAACCTAGGACCAAAGGCGAATGGCAGGTCGATTTCGAGCCGCTTTCCCGATGGCCATTGATTTGCCCGGGTAATGCCCGCAGCATTGATATTCCACGGAAATTCAGGAATCGGCCATGGCAGCGACCGTCAGCATAGATCAACTCAAAATCGATAAGGCCCTGTACGACTTCGTCAACGACGAAGCCATTCCGGGCAGCGGCATTGAGCCGGGAAGTTTTTGGCGCGGATTCGCAGGCTTGGTACGTTCAATGGCGCCGCGCAACGCCGCCTTGCTGCAGAGGCGGAATGAGCTGCAGGCGAAAATCGATGCCTGGCATCGCATGAATCCAAGGCCCGGTTTCGATGCAGCGAAGTACAAGGCTTTCTTGCAGGAGATCGGCTACCTGGTCGCCGAGCGGCAGCCGTTCTCGGTGAGCACCGCGAATGTCGACGCTGAAATCGCCCACATCGCAGGCCCGCAGTTGGTGGTGCCGGTCAGCAACGCCCGCTATGCGCTGAACGCTGCCAACGCCCGTTGGGGCAGCCTATACGATGCGCTGTACGGCACCGACGCGATCCCGGAGGATGGCGCGGCGCGCGGCGGCAAGTACAATCCGCAGCGCGGCGCCAAGGTCATCGCCTACGTGCGCGACTTCTTGGATGCGCACTTCGCGCTCGCCGCGGGCTCGCATCACGAAGCGGTGAATTACCGGCCCGCGGCCACCGGTCTCGAGGTTGAGCTCAAAAGCGGCCAAGTGACGCCCCTTAAGAACGCTGCCGCCTACCGCGGCTTCCAGGGCGATGAGCGCTCGCCCACCACACTCCTGCTTGAGCATCACGGCTTGCACGTGGAACTGCACATCGATCGACAGCACTACATCGGCCGCGACGATCCCGCCGGAATCAGCGATGTGGTGCTCGAATCCGCGATCACCACGATCCAGGATTGCGAGGATTCGGTTGCCGCCGTCGATGCCGCAGATAAGGTTCACGTATACCGCAACTGGCTGGGCCTGATGAAGGGCGGCCTCGAGGCGCGCCTCGAGAAAGGCACCAAAAGCGTGGTGCGCCGCTTGAACGCGGATCGCCGCTATCAATGCCCGAACGGCAAACAGCTGGTGTTGCCAGGGCGCAGTCTCATGCTGGTGCGCAACGTCGGCCACCACATGCTGTCGGACATCGTGACTCTCAACGCAGCTGCTATCCCGGAAACCTTCATCGACGCGGCGGTCACGGTTTTGATTGCGCTTCACGATCTTCGCGGCGCTGGCGCGCGGCGCAATTCGCGCTCAGGATCGGTGTATGTCGTCAAGCCAAAAATGCACGGGCCGGACGAAGTCGCATTCGCGGATGACTTGTTCGGCGCCGTCGAGGAGATCCTCGGCTTGGCGCGAAACACGGTGAAAATAGGCATCATGGATGAAGAACGGCGCACCAGCGTCAATCTGATGGAATGCATTCGGGCGGCGCGCCAGCGCGTGGCATTCATCAACACCGGCTTTCTCGATCGCACCGGCGATGACATTCACACCTCGATGGAGGCGGGAATCGTGCCGCGCAAGGGTGAGCTCAAGAAGGCCGGATGGCTGGACGCCTATGAACGGCAGAACGTGGACATCGGCCTGGCATGCGGCCTGCGGGGAATTGCACAGATCGGCAAGGGAATGTGGGCGATGCCGGACCTGATGGCCGATATGCTGAAGAGTAAAATCGCCCATCCCCAGGCTGGCGCCAACACCGCCTGGGTGCCCTCGCCCACGGCCGCGACCCTGCATGCGCTGCACTATCACCAGGTGGATGTCGCCGCCGTGCAGGCGCGGCTGGCAACCCGCGCCCGCGCCTCATTGGATGAGATCCTGGTGCCGGCGCTGGTGCCCACCCCGACATGGAGCAAGGCGGATATCGAGGAGGAGCTCAATAACAATGCGCAGAGCATCCTGGGCTATGTGGTCCGCTGGATTGATTCCGGCGTCGGCTGCTCGAAAGTGCCGGACTATTTCAATGTCGCGTTGATGGAGGATCGCGCCACCTTGCGCATCTCGAGTCAGCACGTCGCGAACTGGCTGCGCCACGGCATTTGCACAAGTGCGCAGGTGCTGCGGGCGCTGCAGGACATGGCGCAGGTCGTGGATCAGCAAAATGCCGGCGATCCGAACTATCGGCGGCTCGCGGGTGACCCGGACAACAATGTGGCCTTCAAAGCCGCGTGCGACCTCATATTCAAGGGTCGAGAGCAGCCCAATGGCTATACCGAGGGCATTCTCACCGCACGCAGAATCGAGAGAAAGGCGCTGTCAGAAGCGCCGGCGTAAATAAATCGTCGCCCGGGTTTATCGGGCCGTATTCCAATCCTTGCTGCGCGCTGCCGATTCGGCGGCCGGATCGAGCGGCTCGCCTGCGTTCTGCTCCTCGACTGCCTTGAGAATCGCCGGCGGCATTTCCGAGGTGGCGGTGCGGTATGGAGCAGTGGCGTTGCCAGTACCTGCAGATTGGGTCAGGGTCTGGATCTGCCATTCCTGGCCATGGTGGCATGCAAGGCCCGCCGGCGATACCGCGCCCGCTAACACAAAGGTGCGGCAATAGTCGCCGGATCGCGCCAGGAAACTGATGCCGATTTGCACGGCTGCGGCCGGCGATCGATCGGCCGAGAGCTGTTGGGACAATGCCTCCGCGAGTGGGCCGCTCGCCACCAACGCGCCGCCGCCGTTTCGAGTGAGCGGCGCCGAGGATTGGTGCCACACTCCATAGCCGAGACCAAGGCCGATCATCAGACTGGCGGCGATCGATCCGACCGGCTGCCACCAGGTCTTGCGCGGCCGTGCTCGTGCCGCATTGCGCACCATTGCCTCGCGTGCGTCTTGGAGATTCACCACGTTGGTGCCCGACGGATCCACCTTACCCCTCGCCGCCGACAACAAACGCTCGGGTACCGGCTCGGACAGTTCGGACGAATAGGCCGCTTGGATCCGCTGGCGCAGAGCGCGATGCTCGGCCACGCGTTTTTGAAGTTGCGGATCGGCGCGCAAAGCCGATTCCACCGCAGAGCGCGCGGCATCATCCAACTCGCCATCCGCGAAGGCCATCAATGTTTCGTCGGAAATCGTCATGTGGCTTAGCCTTCGACCTCGAGCAGCGCTTGCAGTGCCTCGCGTCCGCGCGCCAGTCGGCTGGTAAGGGTACCTATGGGCACTTCGAGCACCTCCGCGGCTTCCCTGTAGGGCAGTCCTTCGATCAGCACCAGACTGACCGCGACGCGTTGATCTTCGGGCAGTCGCGCCATCGCAGCCTGCACGGAAATGCGGATGGTTTCGCCCTCGATCGGCTCGATGCCGACATTCTCTCCCGCCTCCTCGGCGGCAAATATCTTATCCCGGCGCCCTCGCGAACGCAGTTCGTCGATCCACGCATTTCTGACAATCTTGAACATCCAGCTATCCAGGCGCGCGTCGCGGCGCCATTGATCCACTCGCACCAGCGCCCGCTCCACCGCGATTTGCACCACATCGTCCGCATCGTGCGGATTATGGGTCAAATTGCGCGCGAAGCGCCGCAATCGCGGCAGCAGCGCGACGATTTGCTCATGGAAGTTTTGTGGCTTCTCGCTCGTATTCATATAGTAGACGATCGAGAGACGATGTTTCTTCCACGTATTGTACGCGAGAATGGCTCATGCAAAAGTTCAGCCGCAGCGCGTTGGCAATGACACTGTTGGCCACGGTGGCCAGCGCGCAGATTCGTCTGCCGCCGCTGCCGCTGCAATTGCCGCCTTCGCCGCTGCAAAGCACGGCTCAAAACCTTGACCCGATCGATGCACGTTCCCTGCAGCGCTTGAGCGCGGTTCGACATCTTGAAATCAACCGCCTGGTTCGTGGCAATCGCCGCCTACTGGATCTCGACGCAAACGGCGAGCCGATCATACGCAACGAGATACTCGCGCTGTCACCCGGCGAAACGCCGGCAGCTCGCGCCCGCTCCTTGAACTTCGTCGTCGCGCGGGAACACAGCATCGAATCCATGAATATTCATTTGGTGGTGCTGCGCGCGCCTGACTCAATGTCGACGAAGCAGGCACTGCGCTTGATTCGCGAATCCGACCCCGATGGAATCTACGACTACAATCACCTCTATATGGGCAGCGGCACATGGCCGGGCGATGCGGGTCCGATTGCGTGGAATGCGCCGTTGCCAGCGCCCGCCGCTGCAGGTTCGCAGGTCAGCGGATTGCGGGTGGGCCTGCTGGACACGGGAGTTGATACGGCTCACCCGGCTTTTCATGAATCTACCGTGCACACCTGGGGCTGCGAAAATAAGCGGGTACCGGCCGCTCACGGCACTGCCGTCGCATCCCTATTGATTGGGCACGCTCAAGGCTTTCGCGGAGTGCAGCCCGATGCCGCCTTATATGCGGCGGACGTGTATTGCGGGCAACCAACGGGCGGTGCGGTTGATGCGCTGGTCGCCGCTATCGGTTGGATGGTGCAGGAGCAAGTACCCGTGATCAACATCAGTCTGGTTGGTGCGAAGAACTCACTGCTGGAACAGGCGATCACCCGCGCAATCGCCCGTGGTTCCATCATTGTGGCGGCAGTCGGCAACGACGGGCCCGCGGCGCCACCCCTCTATCCTGCCTCTTATCCCAATGTGGTCGGCGTCACGGCGGTGGACGCGCATGGTCATGTACTGATCGAAGCGGCGCGCGGGCCGCAAGTCATGTTTGCATCTCCTGGCGCCGATCTGGCCGCGGCCAGCGGCGCGCACGGCTATGCTGCAATGCGTGGGACTTCGTTTGCCGCCCCGATAGTTGCCGGATTGTTGGCGGCTGCCATCACAACGCCCAGCCCCGCGGATGCCAATGCAGCCATTGAAACACTCATCCATACGGCGAGGCACATCGGATCCCCGGGCCGGGATTTGACATATGGCTATGGCCTGGTGGGGGCCGAATACCGCAATGATCCAACGCCCCTGCTGCATAAATGAATGTGATGGAAGAAATGCCGGGGCTGCGTCGTATCCATAGTGAAGGCCGCGGGATGGCTGCGGCCACACAGGAGTACGAGATGAATACCAAACTGATTTTTGCAGGTATTAGTGCGGCCATGGTGTTGGCATTGGCCTCCCCGGCGCATGCGGGCCTTCTGGGCGGCGGCGCGGGCGGCAATGTCGGCGGCGGCTTGGCGGGAAACCTCGGCGGCTTTGGCGGTCGCGGCATCGGCGGCGCAGGCAACTTTGCGGCACAGGGCCAAATGGACCCGGCGCTGAAGACGAAGCCGGTTACCAATGCGGCCAAGAAGGCCGATCACAAGGCCGACAGCGCGGCCAGCTCGACAGTGCAGTCAGCCGGCAGCGCGAGTGCCGCCACCGAGGCGGGGGCGCTGAAGGACGCATCGGGCGCAAATGCTTCCGCGATGGCCACCAGTGCCACGCCGGCGGCAGCCGCCGCGTCGCCATCCCGGTCAGCGCCGGCGGCGCGAACGCCGGACAAGCCTACGGCGCATGCGCAACCCAGCCCATCGGCGGACCTCATGGGCAGCACAAATCAGACCGTGAACGCCGGTGGCCATAGTGTTGCGGGCAGCGGCTCGCTCGATGCACAGCATTCGAAGGGATCAAACTCCGTGGCTGCTGGGGGCAATGATTCGCTGAATTGATGGTGGTGATTGCGATGCGAGAACGGCGTACTTCACATACCGTGGGGTACGCCTTTCTCTTTGGGGAACACATGCTCGCGACGCCCTTACCCGCCCTCGTGTTGCTTCCAGGCCTCGACGGAACCGGCAAATTGTTTGCTGAGTTCGTCAAAGCCCTCGACCCCGGCATCCATACCGTCGTTGTGGCATACCCGCCAGATCAAGCATTGGGCTATGAGGAACTTTATGCATTGGTCATCGGCGTGTTGGACAAACTGCCGCGGGAGCAGCGCTTTGTCTTATTGGGCGAGTCCTTCTCCGGTCCGCTCGCGATTCGGATCGCGGCGCGCGCACCGCCAGGTCTCGACGGGCTCATCCTCAGCGCTTCTTTCGCAGCGAATCCCTTCCCATGGTTGGCTTGGGCGCGGCCGCTTGCCGCTTACCTGCCCGTAAAGTCGCTGCCCCGATGGCTGCGTGCTCCGTTGATGTGGGGGTCCCTGTCGCCGGACCGCGCGCCATCGCAAATGGAACGCGCCATGTCGGGCGTCTCTGCCGCCGCGGTCCGGCGGCGCATCG
Organism: Steroidobacteraceae bacterium; assembly: GCA_035567075.1. Classification (GTDB taxonomy): domain Bacteria; phylum Pseudomonadota; class Gammaproteobacteria; order Steroidobacterales; family Steroidobacteraceae; genus Bog-1198. The sequence goes on along the minus strand of DATMRC010000079.1, from coordinate 45,850 downwards.
CGGCCCTGCTCGCCGTGGACGAAACCAGCGCCCTTGAGCGCGTTGCGACGCCGATGCTGTTGCTGCGGGCGCGGGACGACCGCGTGATACCGAAAGGCGCGACGCGCCGCATACTCAAGATTCTGCCGCAGGCTGAGTTGATCGAGATCGACGGCCCGCACCTATTACTGCAAACCCGTCCTCGGGAATGCGCCGCAGCCGTGCTACGGTTTTTGAACCGCGCGCTCAAGCGCTAGCAGCCTTCATTCCCAGATGCTGGAAACTTTCTCGCCTCTGACGAGCTGCTTGACGGCGCGATACGAGTTTCTGAATATGGGCGGCATCAGCGTTCGAACCACCGAACGATAAACGCGGGAAGGCCTGACACGCACCTTGTTGTCCTGGGAGATGTGAAAAAGAGTCGAGTGCTCCTTTTCCTCAGGATTCCAAGTGTTTGTATAGTAATACAGGGCGATCGACATGCGCTCAATCCCCTCCGGCGTCGCGAGCGGCACCGGATGACCGTGCAGCGATTGGTCGGTCGTGGAGAATACGACACAGCGGTTGAATACTGGCGGGACGGCGGCTACCCGCGCCATCGATGACCGATCCCAAAGTTCCAGGTTGCCGTTGTAGGAGGGCTGCCAGTCCTTGTTGAGATACAGCAGGAGGTTCAGGCGCCGCTCCAGATCGTAGCGCTTCAAATGATTGAAATCGGTGTGCACCTCAAGATAACCACCCGCCTGAATCTTGTGCAGACCGCCGCCAAAGTACGATGGATCGGTGAGCAATCCATTGATGCTTGTAAGTTTTTCAAGGTAGCTGACGAACGCACCGGAGTTGAGAAAATTTATCAGCCGTGAAGTCTCCAGACCAACCGCATCCGGCTTGAAAGCATATTTATTGTGATCGGTCTTGCGATCCACGAATTTCTCGTAGTATTCGGTGCGACGCACCAGCGCCGCTTCCTGGCGCACCTTTTCCAAGACCTCCGCATCGATGAAATCATCGATAACGATATGCGGCCAAGGCCTGTTCTGCGTATAAGCGTCGCAGAGCTTTTGCCCCTCGGCTGCCAGCGTTGATTGATCGAAGCTATATTTGATCATGTAAAGGCATCGCTCGTGATCCCAACCAGTGCCCTGGTGCGACGCCAATTTTACCAAATATCGAGCCAACCCAGCGTAATCGTTAGCGCCGGGTATAGGATCGGTCCCTCAGCCCCACCAGAAGCAGGACGTACACATGCCGAAGCGAATCGATTTGGAAGCGGTACCGGTGCACAGAGGAAGTGCGTATCCCGCGCCTTTTGACCTGCCCTGCGCGGCTCGCGCCCGGCAGCGCCTGGGGGAGGCGGCGGGCCTGACCGACTTCGGGGTGAACTTGATGCGTCTAGCACCGGGGTCTTGGTCGAGCCAACGGCATTGGCACACCGTTGAAGACGAATTCGTGTTTGTCGTTGAGGGAGAGGTGGTGCTGGTGACGGATGCCGGCGAGGAGACGCTGCGCCCCGGCGATAGCGCCGGATTCAAGGCGGGTGTCAAGGATGGGCATCATTTACAGAATCGATCGCAGCGCGAGGCCGTCATTCTTGAAGTGGGTTCGCGCAAGGCTGACGATGAGGGCGAGTATTCGGACATCGACATGCGCTTCACGAGGCGCAGCGATCCGGGTTTTTCGCATAAGGACGGTACGCCGTATCCGCAGCGCTAGTTTCGCGCCCTTTCAAACCGCTGCCCTCAAAGCCGTTCAGGAATCAGCCGCGCCAAGGTGGCGGCCATGTTGGTGACGGTGCCCTGCCGCTCGGCATTCGATTCGAGGTATTCGGATATCACCAGATACTGCACAACATGCCGAAAATTCAGGCCCCGTTCGTTCGACCAGGAGACGAAGCTGGAGTCGGCGCGCTGCAGGATCACTTGTGCGGCCGATGCCCCGATGGCATTGCGCTCGCACACAAAGACTTCATAGAGCGCCCGGCCGCTAAGATCAGGCCGCTTCGTTTTAAGGAGTCGATACCGGTCGAGCGCCAGGCGTCCAGATTTCTTTGCAAACCGCAGCTCGCGCCACGCCGCCGTCAATTCCAGCACCGGCCGAAGAAATCGCGGCACATTCAAACTGACGGAACTCCCGGGTAACAGTGATTTTGCTTCGCTGGCGCGTTGTAATACCACAAAGGAGAGATTGTCGCTGCTTGGCGACGAATGCGCTGTCAACGAATCCTCGCACTTAAGCGTTGTTTGCGCCTGGCGAACTCGCGATGCAAAACGCGTCTCATTGCTTGAGCTTTGCAACTCATTCAAAAGGAGTAAAATATCCAACATGTTGAACGCTATTCTTCGTGACATTCCGCGGCGACTGCCGGCCACTGTGAGCCGCGCTGTTTTCGCGGTTGCGGTGTCGGCACTGATCGCAGGCTGCAACAACAATTACAGCTCCGCCTGCTTCGGCTACACCTGCAGCGGCCTGCCCACCGAATTTTCTGCCGGCGTGCTCAGCGCAAATTTCACGGCGGTCAATGGAGCCGGTCCTGCGGACGTGGTCCAGCTCAGCTTTGTGCAATCGCCCACAACCTACTCACCCTCAAATCTGAAGACCTACCTGGCGAGCGGCGGGGGCATGTTCGCGGCGCCGACGCTGACACCGGCCGGCAATAATCCATTGTATGCGGCGAGCGCCGACTTGAACGGCGACGGTTTCGCGGACGTGGTTTCCGCGAGTTATAACGACGGCGCGCTGGCGGTCTTCTTCAACAACAAGGCGACTCCCGGCACCTTCAACCCGGCGGTGTTTCTGAACAGCCCGGGTGCTTCGCAGCTCGCGATTGCGGACATGAACGGCGACGGTCTGCCCGACCTGGTCTCCGCCGATTTCAACGTCTCATTGTTCATCCAATCCTCGCCCGGAACCTTCGCCGCGCCGATCGGTCTGTTCAGCGGCGGCGCGAACTGGGTGGCGGCGGGCGATCTCAATCACGACGGCGCGATGGATGTGGCGCTCACTGACGCGGTCGGCGTCAAGGTGTTATTTCAAGTCGGCACTGCAGCCGTGCCGGTGTTCGCCGCGCCGGTCACGGTATTTACCCAGACTGCGAACGCGAATTTTCTCGGCGCGAACATCGTCGCCATCGCCGATGTCAATGGCGACGGCTATAACGATCTCGTGATCACCGACCCGGGCCCTACGGGCGGGATGTCCCCCACCTTGAACGTGTTGCTGCAGGACCCCACACACCCCGGCACTTTCCTTGCTGCTGTTCCCTACCCCATCCCCGTGCAGGATCCGCCGGAATCCATCATCGTCACCAATCTCACGGGCGCGGTGGGCGCAAGCAAACTCGACATCGTTATTGGCGGAAATCAAGGAGTCACGGTGCTGCTGCACGATCCGGCCAACCCGGGCAAATTCCTGCCGGCGACCTTTTATCCGGCCGCTGGCGCGGAGCAGATCGCGGTGGCGGACATCAACGGCGATGGCAAGCCCGACATCGTGACGAGCACCGGCGTCAGCCACCCGATTCAGGGCGGTGTGGCGACCAATAATCCGGGGGTACTGCTGCAGACCAGCGCAGGGGCCTTCAGCCAGCTCCAGGATCTGCCGTAAAAGGCGCCGCAGCGCGTAAAATGGACGTGGCGATGAGCACCGTGTATAGTCCGCGCAGCTTTTATCGGGTTGGTGCGCGGTCAGCGCCACCTTAAGCTCTTGGTCCGTCTCAGGCGCACTTCGCTTTTTTTACCCTCCTCGCTAGACCGCTGCGGAAAATATTTCCGTCGTGCGAGTCCAATTTTTCAAAAGGTTTAATAATGTCATTTTCCGATCTCGGGCTGTTGCCCGAATTATTGCGTGCTGTCGCCGACAAGGGTTACGACACGCCCTCCCCGATTCAAATTCAGGCGATTCCCGCGGTGCTTGCCGGCCGCGACGTTCTGGCCGGTGCACAAACCGGCACCGGCAAAACCGCCGGCTTCGTGCTGCCCATTTTGCAGCGGCTCCAGGCAGACCTGGAGCACGGCGCCAGTCGTGCGCCGCGAGCCCTGGTACTGACGCCAACCCGTGAGTTGGCTGCGCAGGTAGCGCAAAGCGCGCGCGACTATGGCAAGCACCTGCCGCTTCGCACCTATCAAGTCTTCGGCGGAGTCAGCATCAATCCGCAGATCACCGCGCTGCGCGGCGGCTGCGACATCCTGGTCGCCACTCCCGGCCGACTGCTGGATCTTGCGCAGCAGCGTGCCGTGGATCTCTCCAAGGTGCAGGTATTGGTCCTCGATGAGGCCGACCGCATGCTCGACATGGGTTTCATTCCCGACATTCGCCGCATCATCAAATTGCTGCCGCAGAAGCGCCAGAACCTGCTGTTCTCGGCCACCTACTCCGACGACATCCGTGCTCTCGCGGAGCGGCTGCTGCACAATCCCCTCTCGGTGCAGGTTGCGCCGCGCAATGCACCCATCGAGTTGGTCGAACAGCGCGCCTATCGCGTCCAGAAAGAACAGAAGCGGCACTTGCTCGTGCATTTGATTCAAGAAGGCCAGTGGCGCCAGGTGCTGATCTTCACCCGCACCAAGCACGGCGCCAATCGTCTGACGCAGCAGTTGCAGGGCGCCGGCATCGAAGCGGCCGCCATCCACGGCAACAAGAGTCAGGCGGCTCGGGTAAAGGCACTCGACATGTTCAAGCGCGGTCAGGTCACCTGCCTGGTGGCCACCGAGGTCGCGGCACGTGGCCTTGACATCAAGGAGCTTCCGCAAGTGGTCAACTATGAGTTGCCCAACGTGCCGGAAGACTACGTGCATCGTATCGGCCGCACCGGCCGAGCGGGTTCCGCAGGCGAAGCCGTATCGCTGGTGTCCTCTGATGAATCAGGACTGTTGCGGGACATCGAGCGGGTCCTACGCCGCAGCATCCCGACGCTTCCGACACCGGCGTTCAAGATTGTCGAGTCAGCGGCGCCTGCCGCCAGCCGTCCGGCTCAGGGTCAGCGGCACGGCAGCCAGGGTCATCATGGCGGCGGAGCTCGTCGGGATGGCGGTTCCGAGCGCCGCGACTCGCGGCGTCAGCCAAATTCGGGGGCGCGCCACTACGCGCAGCCGCAGCGCGGCCGGTTCCGTTAGCTTAAGTTAGGAGCCAACTCGCGCAGATATTTTGCAAAATCCTTGCCCAAGCTTGGATGCTTCAGCGCGTACTCGACCGTCGCCTGTAGATATCCAAGCTTGTTGCCGCAATCGTAGCGCTTACCCTCGAATTCAAAGGCGAACACGGCCTCGCGCTGCATGAGCCGGGCGATGCCGTCGGTCAGCTGGATTTCGCCTCCCGCGCCCTTGCCGATTTTGGCCAGATCGTCGAAAACCGAACCGGTGAGCAGGTAGCGCCCCACCACCGCCAAAGTCGAGGCAGCCTCGGCCGGCTTTGGCTTCTCGACGATGTGCGACATCTTGCCGACACGCGGCGCGATGCTGCGCTCCAGAGACACAATTCCATACTTGTCCGTGTCGGCCCTGGGAACATTCTGCACGCCGAGCACGCTGCACTGATGCACATTGAATATTTCCACCATCTGCTTGAGGCAGGGTGTATCTGCATCAATGAGATCATCCGCGAGGTGCACCATGAAGGGCGCATGGCCCACCACCGGCCGCGCGCACAACACCGCATGCCCCAGCCCCAGCGGCGCAGGTTGGCGAATGTATACGCACGAGGCCCAGCTCGGCAGGATGTCTCTCAAGGTATCGAGAAGGTCCTGCTTGCCCTGCGCTTGCAGCACGCCCTCGAGTTCGGGGTTCGAATCGAAATGATCCTCGATCGCGCGCTTGGAGCTGCCGGTGATGAAGACCAAGGTATCGGCACCGGCAGAAAGCGCTTCATCCACCGCATATTGAATGAGCGGCTTGTCCACGATCGGCAGCATTTCCTTCGGACTCGCCTTGGTGACGGGGAGGAACCGCGTGCCGCGCCCGGCGACCGGAAACACGACTACTTTAACTGGGTTTGCCATGGGTAAATCATAGCGGATTCCTCGCCGCAGCGCCGTGGCCCTCCCCGCCGGCCTAGCGCAATTTGACGATTGCGTATGCCTCGAAACTGTCCCACGAATGACAGGCCGGACAATGCCAATAGAAGCTGCGGCCGGAAAATCCGCATTCATTACATCTATATTTTTCCGCCTGCGCCAACAGCGCACCGATTTCCTGCGCGATGCCTTCGGGCGCCGCCGCGCCTTGCCACACGGCCTGCAATATGGGGTCCTGCGAGAACACCCGCTCGATGGAGGCGCGAAGCGGCGCTGCCGACCCAAGGCCCGCGGCAATCGCCGCAAATACCAGGCGCTTTAACTCGCCCAAATCCCGCGATTCGGCCTGCTGCACGAGTTCGGCCAGTATCGCATCGCGCAGTCCGTCACCGACGAGCTTGAGCAGATGCGGCAATTCCTCCTGCAGCAGAGTCGGCGACGCGGCGAGCGCCTGGCGCAAGAGCTGCACGGCGATTTCGGGTTGCGCTTCGCGCTCGGCGATCTGCGCGCCCAACAGGGCGGCTCGCGGAAACTCCGCAGCTTCTGCGCAGGCATCGCGCAGCAGCGATCGAGCAGTGTTGATATCGCCGTGCTCGATGGCGAGGCTTGCCAATTCACACAGGTAGTGTGCGGCAACGGTGCGCGCGGGCGCAGCCTTGATGCGCGCGAGCTGCCGATACGTGCCCAGCGCCTGCTGCCAGTCATGCTGCCGCTCGTAAACGCCGCGCAGCGCATCGAGTGCGCTGACGCGCAGCCGCGCCACTTCGCTGACCTGCTGAAACAGCCCTTCGGCCCGGTCGAGAACCCCGGCACGCAGATAGTCCTGCGCCAGCGCGAGCAGCGCCTGCTCTTTGTGTTCAGACGCCAATTCATCGCGGGCCAGCAAATTCTGGTGGATGCGGATGGCGCGCTCCACCTCGCCGCGCCGCCGATACAGCGCACCCAGCGCAAAATGCGTCTCGATCGTGTCGGCGTTGGTGTCCATCAGCTTCAGGAACATATCGAGCGCCCGGTCGGGCTGCTCGGTCACGAGGTAATCGAGCCCGGTCAAATAATCAGGATGGAGATTGTTCGAGGATCCCGGCCAACGCTTGCCCCACCCGAAGTGTCCCGCCAGGATCCCGACAACCAGCGCTGTAAGCACCAAAGCCCATGTCAGCAGGGGAAGGTCGGACACGTGCCCGGGCCTTGGGTCGTGCTAATCGCGGATCGGCTGATCCGCACCGTCGTTGACGCGCTCGCGCAGGTCTTTGCCCGGTTTGAAGTGCGGCACATGCTTGCCGGCCAGCGCGACGGCTTCGCCGGTCTTCGGATTTCGGCCCTGTCGCGGCGGCCGGAAATGCAGCGAGAAGCTGCCAAAACCACGTATTTCGATGCGTTCGCCGGTCGCCAGCGCATCGCTCATGATTTCCAGGAGTTGCTTGACGGCCAGTTCGACGTCCTTCGCCGGCAGGTGCTTCTGTTTGGCCGAGATGATCTCAATGAGTTCCGATTTCGTCATTATCGATCCGTGGGCATCACTAGACATAAAAGAGGGCGGACGCCGCGCTTATCGCGGCGCCCGCCTGTTCCCTTCAATCCTGGCCGGAGATTTGCTCTTTCAAGAGATCTCCCAAGCTTGTCCCGGTAGGCGAATCAGTCCGGTAGTTCTGCATGGCCTCTTGTTCTTCATGGATGTCCTTCGCCTTGATCGACAGCGAGATGCTGCGGCCCTTGCGGTCCACGCCGGTAAATTTCGCTTCCACCTCATCGCCGACCTTGAGCAGCAGGCGGGCATCTTCGACGCGGTCCCGTGACAACTCGGAGGCTCGCAGCTGGCCGTCGACTCCGTTGCCGAGATCGATGATGGCTCCCTTGGCGTCCACTTCGCGCACCACGCCCTTGACGACGCTGCCCTTCGGATGTTCGGCGATATAGGCCGAGAAGGGATCCTTGGCAAGCTGCTTGATCCCGAGGCTGATGCGTTCGCGCTCCGGATCGATCGACAACACCATGGCGTCAACCTGCTGCGCCTTTTGATAGCTGCGGACGGCCTCTTCGCCGGGCATGTCCCAGGAGATGTCCGACAAATGCACCAATCCGTCGATTCCGCCGGCCAGCCCGATGAATATGCCGAAATCCGTGATGGATTTGATCTGGCCGCTGACTTTGTCGCCGCGATTGTAGTTGTCGGCGAACTCCTTCCACGGATTCGCCTTGCACTGCTTCACACCCAGGCTGATGCGGCGGCGTTCCTCGTCGATGTCCAGCACCATGACCTCGACTTCCTGGCCGACGTGCACGACCTTGGCGGGATTGACATTCTTGTTGGTCCAATCCATTTCCGAGACGTGCACCAAACCCTCGACGCCTTCTTCGATTTCCACGAAGCATCCGTAGTCGGCGATGTTGGTGACCTTGCCGAACAGGCGCGTATTGGCCGGATAGCGCCGCGCAATGTTCTGCCACGGGTCGGCACCCAGCTGCTTCAAGCCCAACGACACACGCTGACGCTCGCGGTCGAACTTCAGAATCCGGACATCGATCTCCTCGCCGACCTTGACCACCTCGGACGGATGCTTGACCCGCTTCCAGGCCATGTCGGTGATGTGCAGCAGTCCATCGATGCCGCCGAGATCGACGAACGCGCCATAGTCGGTGAGGTTCTTGACCACGCCCTTGACTGCGGCGCCCTCCTGCAGATTGTCGAGCAGCGCGGAACGCTCAGCGCTGTATTCCTGTTCAACCACAGCGCGCCTTGATACCACCACGTTGTTGCGCTTCTGGTCGAGTTTGATGACTTTGAATTCGAGCGGCTTGTTCTCCAGGTACGATGGATCGCGCACCGGGCGCACATCCACCAGCGAACCAGGCAGGAATGCGCGGACATTGTCGATCTCGACGGTGAAACCGCCTTTGACCCGGCCGGTGATGATGCCGATGACGACTTCTTGCTTTTCGAAAGCGGTTTCCAGGCGCGTCCAGGTTCTGGCGCGCTTCGCCTTCTCGCGCGATAGCCGGGTTTCTCCGGAGCCATCCTCGACACTGTCCAGGGCGACTTCGACGGTCTCTCCGACCGCGACTTCGATTTCACCTTTTTCGTTCTTGAATTGATCGGATGGAATGACCGCTTCGGATTTCAATCCGACATTGACGATGACGTAGTCCTGGCCGACTTCGACGATCAATCCATTGAGGATGGTGCCAGGACGAATGCGCTGGCTCGCAATGCTCTGTTCAAACAGTTCCGCAAAACTTTCAGTCATGTTCTCTCTTACTAAGGCCCGGACACCGTTCCCGCGTGCCCAATGGGGTTACCACAAAAAGGCTTTCGTTCCTTGAATAGCCACCTAAATCGACAAACGCCCGCGGGCTATCGAAAGCACGCGCCCGATCACGGCGTCGACGGACATGCCCGTCGTATCCAACGTATGGGCATCGATGCTTGCGACAAGAGGCGAAATCGCGCGGTTCATATCGCGCCGATCCCGCTCCGCGATCTCCAGCGAAAGGGCGGCAAGGTTAGCAGCAACCCCCTTTTCTTTCAACTGCTTATAGCGCCTGAGGGCCCTCTCGGTGGGGCTTGCAGTGAGGAAGATCTTCACCTCCGCCTCGGGGAATACCACGGTGCCCATGTCGCGGCCGTCGGCCACCAACCCGGGCGGCCGGGCAAAACGGCGCTGGCGTTCCAAAAGGGCTGCGCGGACGGAGGGCAGCGCTGCGACCTTGGAGGCGTCGTTGCCGGCCTCCTCGGTCCGAATCGCTCCGGTCACCTCAAGGCCCTCGAGCCACACGATCTCATCCCCGGATTTGGCCGAGCCGAACCGTATGTCAAATTGACCCGCCAGACGCGCGAGCGCCGGTTCGTCATCGAGCTTCAGAGAGGCACGGCGACCCGCCAGGGCCACCAGGCGATACAGTGCACCACTATCGAGCAGGGACCATCCCAAGCCCTTGGCGACGGCACGGCTGACGGTCCCCTTGCCGGATCCTGAGGGTCCATCAATGGTAATGACGGGCACCCGGGTCACTTAAGGTCTCGCCGACTCGTCGATCGCCAACCCCACCGAACGGGCCAGGCCTACAAACCCGGGAAACGAGGTGGCCACGTTCGCCACATCTCGGATCTCGATCGGCCCGGCCGCGCGCAGGCTCGCAATGCCGAAGGACATGGCAATGCGGTGATCGCCAAAGCTATCCACGGCGCCTGCGGAAAATGCCGCTTCCCCGCTGCGGCCCTCGATGCGCATGCCGTCCGGCAGGACGCTGTGCGCCACCCCCAAGGCCGTAAAGCCGGCGCTCATGGCGGCAATGCGGTCGCTCTCCTTTACCCGCAGCTCCTCGGCGCCGCTCACTGTGGTGACGCCCTGCGCGCAGGCGGCCGCGATGAACAGGATAGGAAGCTCATCGATGGTGAGGGGAATTGATTCCACGGGCACGCTCACCCCTCGCAGCCGCGAGGCGCGTATCCGCAAATCCGCCACCGGCTCGGCGCCGCTTTCCCGGGCATTCAATGTCTCAATCTCGGCGCCCATGCTACGCAGGATGTCGAGCAATCCGGTTCGCGTCGGATTCATTCCCACGCCGGAAATCAACAAGCCCTGCGGCGGCGCTGCCAAGCATCCCGCCACGATGAAGAACGCGGCTGACGAAAAGTCGCCCGGTACGGTCAGTATCTGGCTCAACAAGCGCTGCGGAGGATGCAGAGCGGTACGCAAGCCATCGCTGTCGACCCGCACCCCGCAACCCTTCAGCATGCGCTCGCTGTGATCGCGGCTGATAGCCGGCGCGCTGATCGTGGTGGCCGAGCCGGCATAGAGTGCGGCGAGAAGAATCGCCGATTTGACCTGGGCGCTCGACATCGGCATGCGGTATTCAACGCCGTGCAGGCGGCGCCCGCCGCCGATATCGACCGGCGGAGTACCGTTTGAAGTGCGCACATCGGCCCCCATTTCACGCAATGGCTTGGCCACGCGCTCCATGGGACGCTTCATGAGCGACGCGTCACCGATCAGCCGCGAGTCGAATTTCTGCGCCGCCAGCAGACCCGCGAACAGGCGCATGGCCGTGCCCGCGTTGCCCATGTCGAGCGCCCGGCCCGCATCCCGCAATCCGTGCAAACCCACGCCGTGGATCACAACATGGGTGTCGCTGCGTTGCTCGATGCGCACCCCGAGCGCGCGCATTGCGCTCAATGTGGCCAGGCAATCCTCGCTGGCGAGAAATCCATTCACCTCGCTCACGCCCTCGGCTATCCCCAAGAGCATCAGCGCGCGATGAGAAATGGACTTGTCGCCGGGCACCGCCATGGCGCCGCAGATGCGCATCGCGGGATGCGCTACGAAATCCTGCCTCAAAGAACGGCCTGCGGATACGAACCCAGCACCTTGAACAGCGACGCGCGCTTCTCCATTGCTGCCAACGCCTGCGCCACCGGAGGGTCGGCGACATGTCCTTCGACATCGATGAAGAACACATAATCCCATTTGCGCTTGCGCGACGGGCGCGATTCGATACGCGTCATGTTGACTCGATGCTGGGCAAATGGCTCGAGCAGCCGGAACAGCGCGCCGGCATCGTCGGTGCCGCTGGTTGAAACCAGCAGGGTGGTGCGATCGGCGCCGCTTGAGTTGAACAACTTGCGGCCGATCACCAGAAAGCGCGTGGTATTGTCCTGCCGGTCCTCGATTTCGTTGGCAAGCAGGGTGAGGCCGTAGATTTCCGCGGCCGCGCGGCCCGCAATCGCCGCCGTGCCGCGCTCATCACGCGCGCGCCGCGCTCCTTCCGCATTGCTGGAGACGCCGACGCGGTCCGCCTCCGGCAGTTGATCATCGAGCCAGCCGCGGCATTGCGCCAGGGCCTGCGGATGCGCGCAAATGCGCTTGACGGCATCCAGGCCGCGCATTTTCCCCATCAGAAAATGACTGATCCGCAGTTCCACCTCACCGCAGATTTTCAAGCCCGACGTCAAAAACATGTCCAGGGTGTGATTGACGGTTCCCTCGCTCGAGTTCTCGATCGGCACCACGCCAAAGTCCGCCACGCCGCCTTCGACTTCGTGAAATACCTCATCGATGGCGGGCAGCGGCAGCGCTCGTACCGAGGAGCCGAAGTGCTTGAGCACCGCGGCCTGGGTGAATGTGCCTTCCGGACCCAGGAAGGCCACCTTCAAGGGATCCTGCTGCGCGAGGCAGGCGGACATGATTTCACGAAACAGCCGCACCACTTCCTCATCGCGCAGCGGCCCCCGATTGCGCTTCAGCGCATGGCGCAGCACCTGCGCTTCACGCTCGGGCCGATAGAAATCCACCGCCTTGCCCGCAGCCGATTTGGAAATGCCGACCAACTGCGCGAACCGCGCCCGTTCGTTGAGCAGCGAGTGAATGCGCGCATCGATGGCATCGATGCTGTCGCGAATATTGGCAAGATCCGCGCCCGCTGGAGTCGCACCCGGCGCAGCCCGCTGCGCGAGGCTGGGTTTGGAAGCTGTCTTCGGCTTGCGCTTGCGCGCAACCTTGGCGCTGGTTCCTCTTCTTTTTGCCATTAGCGCCGCTCGTGCCGCCGCTCGAATTCGCCCATGAACGCGATGAGCCTCTCGACGCCCTCTAGCGGCATGGCATTGTAGATGCTGGCGCGCATGCCGCCGACCGCGCGGTGGCCCTTCAGTCCAAGCAGCCCGGCCTCGGCGGCCGCGGCCAGAAACGCCGCGTCGAGATCCGGCCTCACCATCGTGAAGGTGACGTTCATGCGGGAACGCGCGTCCCTGGCGACCGGGTTGCGATACAGCGCCGAGGCGTCGATTGCCGCGTACAATTTTTGCGCCTTCACCTTATTGCGTTCGCCCATCGCGCTCACGCCTCCGGAACGCTTCAGCCACTTGAACACCAGCCCCGCCATGTACCAGGCAAATGTCGGGGGCGTGTTCAGCATCGACTGATCATCCGCGACGGCCTTGTAATCGAACACGTGCGGAATATCCGAGCGTGCGCGCCCGATGAGATCGTCACGCACGATGAGCACCGTAAGTCCCGCCGGTCCGATGTTTTTTTGCGCGCCTGCATAAATGAGTCCGAACTTCGCGACCTCAACGGGCTGCGATAAAATACTCGAGGACATGTCCGCCACGATCGGCACGCCGCCGGCATCGGGGACATATGCGAATTCCACGCCGCCAATGGTTTCGTTCGGCGTGTAATGAGCATACGCCGCGGCGCCGCTGAATTGCAGCTCGGACTGCGGCGGCACGCGCGTGTAGCTTCCGCCGGCATCGGCCGCGACGTGCACCGTGCAATACCTTGCCGCCTCCGTGATGCCTTTGCGCGACCAGTGTCCGGTGTTCACGTAGTCCACCACCGAATCGTGCGCCGCCGTGAGGTTCATCGGCACCAAAGCGAACTGCGCGGAGGCGCCGCCCTGCATGAACAGAACCTTGTAATTGCGCGGGATCGACATCAACTCGCGCAAATCCGCCTCCGCCTGCGCCGCCACCTCGACGAACGCCTTGCTGCGATGGCTGATTTCCATGACCGACGTGCCGCCGCCCTGCCAATCCAGCAATTCCTCCCGCACCTGCTGCAAAACCTCGAGCGGCAATACAGCGGGGCCCGGCGAGAAGTTGAAGGCGCGCACCTCAGGAAATCTTATGGGTCGTGGGCCGTGGGATCGGCTTCGGGTTCTGCATCCTCGCCCTCGCCCGCCAGGCCCTCGATGCGCTCGAGGCCGGACAGCTGATCGCCTTCTTCCAGCCTGATTAAGCGAACACCCTGGGTATTGCGCCCCACGACGGAAATGTCCTTCACCGGCGTGCGCACCAGCACGCCGTTCTGGCTCATCAGCATGATCTCATCGTCCAAACTCACCTGCAGTGCCCCGACCATGATTCCATTGCGGTCGGTGATTTGCAGCGCGATCACCCCTTGACCGCCACGGCCATGTTTCGGAAAGTCCGCGAGCGGCGTCAGCTTGCCGAAGCCGTTCTGGGATGCCGTGAGAATGAAACCGTCCTGCGCGACGATCAGCGCATTGACGCGTTGCTCGGCGCTCAATTTGACACCGCGCACGCCGGCGGCCTCGCGGCCCATCGGACGAACCTCATCTTCGACGAAGCGGATCGCCTTGCCGCCGGTGGTGAACAGCAGAATATCCTTGCTGCCGTCGGTAATCGCGACGCCGACCAGTTTATCGCCCGGGTCCAGCGCCACGGCGATGATGCCGCTCGCGCGCGGCCGCGAAAACAGCGCCAGCGAGGTCTTCTTGACCGTTCCAAGACTGGTGGCCATGAAGACGAATTTTCCTTCTTCGAATTCCTTGATCGACAGCATGGCGCTGATGCGTTCGCCTTCCTGAAGCGGCAGCAGATTGACGATGGGCTTGCCGCGCGCGCCGCGGCTGGCCTGCGGCAGCTGGTACACCTTCAGCCAGTACAGCTTGCCGTAGTCCGAAAAACACAGCAGCGTGTCGTGAGTGTTGGCGACGAACAACTTGTCGACGAAGTCCTCGTCCTTGACGCTGGTGGCGGCTTTGCCGCGGCCGCCGCGGCGCTGCGCCTGGTAGTCCGATACCGGCTGGGCCTTGGCGTACCCGCCGTGCGAGAGCGTGACCACGACATCCTCGGGCGAAATCAGATCCTCGGTGGTGAGATCTTCATGATTGACAAGGATTTCGGTGCGGCGCTTGTCGCCGAATGTGTCGCGGATGTACTCGAGCTCGGCGCGAATCACCTGCAACAGCCGCTCCGGCCGCGCCAGTATGTCCGACAGATCGCGAATTTGATCCAGCAGCTCCTGGAACTCGGTAATGATCTTGTCCTGTTCAAGCCCCGTGAGCCGGTTGAGGCGCATCTCGAGAATCGCCTGCGCCTGCGTTTCCGTCAGGCTGTAGCGGCCGGCATGGAGTCCCAACGCCGCGATTTCCCCGTCCGGACGGGTGCTGACCGCGCCGGCGCGTTCCAGCATCTGCGGCACGGCGCCCGGGCCCCAGGCACGCGACATCAATGCAACCTTGGCCTCCGCAGGCGACGGCGAGGCCTTGATGGTCGCAATGATGTCGTCGATGTTGGCCAGCGCGATGGCCAGGCCCTCGAGAATGTGGCCGCGTTCGCGCGCCTTGCGCAGCTCGTACACCGTGCGCCGGGTGACGACTTCGCGGCGATGGCGCAGGAACGCATCCAGCATTTCCTTCAAGCTGAGCAGCCGCGGCTGGCCATCCACCAGCGCAACCATGTTGATGCCGAACACCTGCTCCATGGTGGTTTGCGCGTAGAGATTGTTGAGAAGAATCTCGGGCACTTCCCCGCGCTTCAGCTCGATCACCACACGCATGCCGTCCTTGTCCGACTCGTCGCGCAGCCCGTCCGAAGCGATTCCGTCGATCAGTTTGTCGCGCACCAGATCGGCAATTCGCTCGATCAAGCGCGCCTTGTTCACCTGATACGGCAATTCCGTGATGATGATCGCCTGCCGGTCGCCCTTGCCCACATCCTCGATGTGCGTGCGCGCACGCACGTGCAGGCGCCCGCGGCCGGTTTTGTACGCCGCGACGATTTCCTGGGCGCCATTGATGAATCCCGCCGTCGGAAAGTCGGGACCGGGAACAATCTGCATCAGCTGCCCGAGGGTGATATCCGGATTTTCAATGAGCGCTATGCATGCGGTGATGATTTCGGTCAGATTGTGCGGCGGAATATTCGTCGCCATGCCCACGGCGATTCCCGAAGACCCATTGATCAGTAGATTGGGGATGCGCGCCGGCAATACCGCGGGTTCGCTTTCCGACTCGTCGTAATTGGGGTTGAAATCCACCGTTTCCTTGTCGATATCGGCCAGCAACTCGCCGGCGAGTCTCGACATGCGCACCTCGGTGTAGCGCATGGCCGCCGGCGGATCGCCGTCCACGGAACCGAAGTTCCCCTGACCATCGACCAGCAGGTAGCGCATGGAAAAATCCTGCGCCATGCGCACGATCGCGTCGTACACCGAAGCGTCGCCATGAGGGTGATACTTGCCGATGACGTCACCGACCACGCGCGCGGATTTTTTATAGGCCTTGTTCCAGTCATTCGCCAGCTCGCGCATGGCGTACAGCACACGCCGATGCACCGGCTTCAAGCCATCGCGCACGTCCGGCAATGCGCGGCCCACGATCACGCTCATGGCGTAGTCCAGGTAGGATTTGCGCATCTCGTCTTCGAGATTTACGGGCAATATTTCGCGTGCGATCTCGGCCATTTGCGAGAGTCCGGTGAGCCTCTATCGGCTTCTATTCAGCGGGTTTAAAGGAGGCGAGACATGGTCTCAACATGGAGGAATTCTAGCACATATCGAAAGGCGTCTTAAGCCTACCGCGCCATTTGCCCATATACTTGCAGCATGCCCATTGCTGCTGCCGATTTGCGCGTTGAGGTCCGTTGGGTCGCACCCATGACGAGGAGAAATGAGGTGCTCGAAGAGCACTCGCTGGTGGTTCGCAACGGTCGAATTCTCGACATTTTGCCGACCCCGATTGCGATCGAGCGCTACTCCGCCGCGGTGGTAGTGCAACGGGCTTCGCACCTTCTCATGCCCGGCATGGTCAATGCGCATGCGGATGCCGCCTTGCTGCTATTTCGCGGCCTCGATGCGCAAACGGCAATCGCGTCGAGTTCGGCGGAGTCGACCCGCGATGGCATTCTGACCGCCATCGCCGAGATGCTTAAGTCAGGAATTACCTGCTTTGCCGATCGCAATTACTATCCCGAGGAAACCGCGCGCGCGGCCGCTGAGCAAGGGATGCGTGCGATGGTCGGCATGCCGGTGGCCGAGGCGGCCACGCCCTGGGGAAATACCGCTTCGCTGTCCTTGACCCGCTCGCTCAAGCTGCGCGACGAATATCGGGGACACCCGTTGATCTCGACCGCGTTCGCCGTGCATGCCGGCAACAGCTTGAGCGATGACGCGTTCACGCACCTCGCGACGCTGGCAGATGAGCTTGATGCGGGCATCACGATGGAACTGCACCAATCGGCCGGCGAAATCCGCGACTGCGTTGCAAAATTTGGCGTACGCCCGATCGAGCGCATGTGGAGATTGGGCCTGCTCACCCCTGCGCTCAATGCCGTGCACATGGCGCAGGTCAGCGCGGTTGATATCGATCTTGCGCAGCGCATGGGAATATCCGTGAGCCTTTGCCCTCAGGCCAGCTTGAAATCAGGCAATGGATTGCCGCCAGCCGGCGAATTTGCCGCCGCCGGCATCCGCTTGAGTCTGGGCAGCGCCGGCGTGGAATCGTTGACTCAGGGCATCTGGGGAGAAATGCGGCTGATGGCACTGATGGCGCACGGCCCCGGCGGCGGCGGCGCCAGCTTGAATGCTTGGGATGTGCTGCACATGGCGACCCGCGGCGGCGCCGCGGCGTTGGGGTTGGCCGAAGAGGTGGGCACCCTCGAAGCTGGAAAATGGGCGGACCTCGTTTGCGTCGATCTATCCGGTCCTGGCACTCAGCCGCTGCGCGAGCCGCTCGCGCAATTGGTATTCAATGGCGGCCGCGACCTTGTGAGCGACATCTGGGTGGCGGGCCGGCAACTGCTTCTGGATGGGAATCTGACCCGCCTTGAATGGTCCGGCGTCGCTGCGCGAACCCGCGCATTCGCGGCACGAATGATTTCGGGAGGGTAAATGCAGGCTTCGCGAAATGTCGATGAGGTTGAACTCGCAAAATTCTCGGCGTTGGCGCAGAGCTGGTGGGATCCTGCCGGCCCGTCCAAACCGTTGCACGAACTCAATCCGCTGCGCCTGCGCTACATCCAAAGCGCGGTTGCGCTGCAGGACGCCGGTGTCCTCGACGTCGGCTGCGGCGGCGGCATTCTGAGTGAAGCGATGGCGCGCGCCGGCGCGCGCGTTCTCGGCATAGACCTTGCTCAGGCGGTTCTGGATGTGGCGGAACTGCACGCGCTCGAGGGCAAGATCGAGGTCGGGTACCGGGCGGTGGCCGCCGAACAGCTGGCGATGGAACAGCCTGGCGCGTTCGACCTGGTGACCTGCATGGAGCTGCTCGAACATGTTCCTGATCCCCTTTCGACCATGGCGGCGCTGACGGCGCTGGTCAAGCCCGGCGGGGACGTCATCGTATCCACGCTCAATCGCAGACCGCTGGCATTTGCCGTTGCCATCATCGGCGCGGAGTACATCGCGCGGATATTGCCGCGCGGTACGCACGAATATTTGAAATTCATCCGGCCCTCGGAGCTTGCCAGATGGGGACGCGAGGCGGGCCTTGAACTCATCGACCTGACCGGGATCACTTACAATCCACTGACGCGATCATTCCGACTTTCATCGAACACCGACATCAATTACCTTGGCCACTTCAAACGTCCCGCAGGCTGACCCGGCGCTTTCCGTGCGCGCGGTGTTGTTCGATCTCGATGGCACGCTGCTCGACACCGCGCCGGACATGGTGGGCGCGCTGAACGCGCTGCGCCGCGAGCAATCTCTCGCCGCCATGCCTTATGAGGCCGTGCGCGGCGGCGTGAGCCATGGCGCCGCGCGCGTCGTCAGATGCGGGTTTCCGGACGCGGATCCACAGAGTTTTGCGGCCCTGCAGCGGCGCTTCCTGGAGATCTACCGCGGCGCGCTCAGTTGCGGAACGCGCTTATTTCCTGGCATGGAGCAGGTATTGGAGACCCTCGCCGCCTGGGGCATCAAGGCCGGCATCGTCACCAACAAGGCGGCGTGGCTCACGGATCCCCTGCTCGAGCAATTGGCGCTGCGCGCGCGCTTCGCGTGCGTCGTGAGCGGCGATACCCTGGCGGAGAAAAAACCCCACCCCCTGCCCCTGCTGCACGCGGCGATGCTTGCCGGCGTCGCGCCGGCACATTGCATTTACGTCGGCGACGCCGAGCGCGATGTGCAGGCCGCGCGCGCGGCAGGCATGCCCGCGCTGGTTGCAAACTATGGTTACCTGTTGCCCGGCGAAAATCCCGCCGCCTGGGGCGGCGACGCTTATTTGAATGAGCCCCTGGAACTTCTGGATTGGCTAACGACCGTGAGAATGCGCGGCGGCGAGCTTGCATGACGGACGGGGATTGGCTGGCGTGGGTTTTGGGTGCGCTCGTAGGCGCGGTGCTCGGCGCGCTGGCGGCGCTGCTGTGGCGCGCGCGGCGCGAACAGGCATTGCGCATTGATGCCGAGCTGCTGCGCGGCCGTCTCAAGACCGAGGAGGCCTTGAGCGCGGAACGCGAGCAAGCACTGGCGCGGGCGCGCGACCAGCTGCAGGCGGTATTCGGCGAACTTGCCCGCGACAGCCTGCAGAGCAACAGCGAGGTTTTTCTGCAGCTGGCGCGGGAACGGCTGACGCGGCAGCAACTGGACGCCTCGCAGGCGCTGAAGGAGCGCGAATCGGCCATCGAGTCCTTGGTGAGGCCCATCCGCGATGCCTTGGCAAAGACCGAAGCGCAGATTCAAGCGATAGAGCGCGAGCGCATCGACTCCTTTGCGACCATGCGCGCGCAAATGGAGGTTCTGGCGAGCGGCCAGAGCCTGCTGTCGCGGGAGACGCGCAACCTGGTCACCGCCCTGCGCCGTCCCGATGTGCGCGGACAATGGGGCGAAATTACCCTGCGCCGCCTGGTCGAATTATCCGGCATGACCGTGCATGTCGATTTCACCGAGCAGCAGCATCGCAACACCGACGCGGGTGCCATCCGCCCCGACATGATCGTGCACATGCCGGAGCAGCGCGACATCGTGGTGGACGTCAAGACACCGCTCGATGCCTACCTGGCGGCGGTGGAGGCCCAGGACGACGAAGAGCGCAGCTCGCAGCTGCGCCGTCATGCACAGATCGTCGGTGTGCGGGTGCGCGAGCTGTCCTCGAAACAGTATTGGTCGCAGTTCGAGCGCAGTCCGGACTTCGTCGTGCTGTTCCTGCCGGGCGACCAATTCCTTGCCGCGGCGCTGCAGGAAAATCCAGGTCTGATCGACGATTCCTTGCGTCAAAATGTCATGCTGGCGACCCCGACCAGTCTGGTTGCGCTGTTGAAAGCAGTCTCCTATGGATGGAAACAGACGGTACTTGCCGCCAATGCCGAGGAGGTTCGCAGCCTGGGAGAGGAGTTGTACAAGCGCCTGGCGGTCTTTGGCGAGCACCTCGGCAAATTGGGCAAATCCCTGGGTGCCAGCGTCGAGGCTTACAACCGCGCAGTAGGCTCGTTGGAGCAGCAGATTTTGCCCGCTGCACGGCGTTTTCCCGAACTGGGGCTGCGCGTGAATCGCGAGATAGATCCCATCGAACCGGTATCCGACCTTGCCCGCATACCGCGCGCGCCGGCCGCCGGAAGCGACCCGGCTGATGAAACGGGCGCCTCAGGATCTTGAGGCCGGTTATCGCGCGCGCGCGATACCTGCGGGCTCGGCACGGCACTTCAGCTGGCTGTTCGCGAGCCCGGAGGCACGCGCACCCCTGCTCGGCGTGTACGCGCTGCTGGCGGAATGGAGCGCATTGATGGATCCCGCGAGTGAGCCTACCGCGGCGCGGATCAAGCTCGCCTGGTGGCAGGAGGAAATGCGCCGTCTCGCCGCCGGGGTGCCGATCCATCCCATCGGCACGTACCTCAAGTCGCTGCCGCGCGCAGCGCAGGTGGATTTCGCGCCTCTGCAGCGGAGCGTCGCCGCTGCCGCCGCCGAAGTGGACGGAGCGCCGCTGGAGCGCGGCACTGACCTTGCGCCCCATGCCCACGCGTTGCGGGCCAATCCGCTGGCAGTGGCAGCAAGCCTCGCCGGCGCAGATCCCGATAGGACCGATTTGAGTCTGTGCATTCACGCACTGGCCGAGGCCGAACATCTATCAAGATCGATCGGCGACTATCGGCGCGCCGCGCGCGCGGGCCGCGTGTCCTTCCCGGTGGATGAACTCATGGCGGCGGGCATCGATAACGCCGATTTGGCGGCTGACCAAGCGCCGTCGCGCCTCGAGACGTATCTGGAACGCCTGCGGGTACGCGCGACGAATGGATTTGAGGTCGCCGCCCAGTCCCTGCCGCGCGCGCTTAAGGCGCAACAGCGCCACCTGCTGGTGCTCGCGGCGCTTGGCCTCAAGCAGCTGCGGCAACGCTCGCCAACCCACAAAACCTTGGGTCCGCAGGATATGCTGCTCGCCTGGAACACGGCCCGGCGCGCCGCGCATTGAATCCCAAGTCATGGTACCCAAACAATTCATCGCCGATCCCGAGCTGCTGTCCGGCCGCGTGATTTTGATCACAGGCGCGGGCAGCGGTTTCGGCCGGGCGCTCGCGATCGAATGTGCGCGTGCCGGAGCAGCCGTCATCCTGTCGGGACGCAATCAACCCAAGCTCGAGCGCGTGTACGATGAAATCACGGCGCTGGACGCCCCGACGCCGGCGATCGCGGTGCTCGATCTTGCCGTTGCGACCGCTGTGGACTACGACGCACTGGCGCGGGTCATCGGCACCGAGTTCGGCAAACTGGACGGCGTGGTGCATGCTGCGGCCTTGTTGGGCGATCGCACGCCGCTCGAGCAATATGATGTACCCACCTGGTGTCGGGTCTTGCACGTGAATCTGACCGCGCCCTTCATCCTCACGCAGGTCCTGCTGCCCCATCTGCGCAAGTCCGCGGACGCCTCCGTCATCTTTGTCAGCAGCGGTGTCGTGAAGCAATCCAGGCCGTACTGGGGCGCTTACGCCGTGGCCAAGTGCGGATTGGAGTCGGTGCGCAGCATGTTGGCGGAGGAGCTGGAGGGCGAGCCGAATATCCGCGTTAACAGCGTGAACCCGGGCCGCATGCGCACCGCAATGCGCGCGGCAGCGTATCCGGCCGAGGATCCCAATTCGGTGCCAACGCCCGAATCGGTCAGCGGTGCATTTTTGTACTTGCTGAGCGCTCGCGGCCGGGGTATTGATGGGCAGTTCATTGACGCGCAATAACCACTGAGGAACTCAACAGTGCACCTACGAATACTCATGTCAGCTTGCGCAATGTCGGCAGTACTCTGCTTCGTGGCGGGCGGCGCCGCGTCCGCACCCGCACCCCAATTGACGCGGCCGCTGGATGGCGACTTCATCCTCCATGATTTTCATTTCGCTTCAGGCGAAACACTGCCCGAAGTGCGCATGCACTACACGTTTTTCGGCAGGCCTCACAAGGATTCCTCAGGACGGGTCGACAATGCGGTCCTGGTTCTGCACGGCACCGGCGGCTCCGGGCGCAGTCTCGTCAATGATCGATTTTCCGGCGTGCTGTTTCAGAAGGGCCAGCTGCTGGATGCCGACAAGTATTTCATCGTGCTTCCGGACAGCATCGGACATGGCAATTCCAGCAAGCCCAGCGACGGACTGCACGCCCACTTTCCGCAATATGCCTACGCGGATATGGTGGCCGCGGAATACGCCTTGATCAAAGGCCTGGGAGTGGAGCATCTGCGGCTGATCATGGGAACCTCGATGGGATGCATGCACGCTTTCATGTGGGGCGAGGCCTATCCCGATTTCATGGATGCGCTGATGCCGCTTGCCTGCCTGCCGGTGCAGATAGCAGGACGCAATCGGTTGTGGCGCGACCTCCTCATCGATGCAATTCGCAACGACCCGCAGTGGATGAACGGCGACTACAGCAGCGAGCCCGCCAGCGCGCTGCGTACCGCCGCGGGCTTGCTGTTGATCGCCGGCAGCGCCCCCATACAAATGCAGCTGTCGCTGCCGACCAGCGCCGGCGCGGATGAGTTTGTACAAAAATACATGTCGCGACAACTGGAAGATCTGGACGCCAACGATCTTTTGTATGCCGTCAGCGCCTCGCGCGATTACGATCCCTCCTCCGGATTGGAGAAAATCAAGGCGCCGCTGCTGCTGATCAACTCCGGCGACGATTTCGTCAACCCTCCGGAACTTGGGATAGCGGAACGGGAAATCAAGCGGGTGCCCAATGGGCGCTTCGTGCTGCTGCCGGCATCCGATCAGACTCACGGCCACGGCACCCACACCTGGGCCGTCGTATGGCAGAACTATTTGGCGCAATTGCTGCAGGCATCCGCCGCGGGTACGGCGAAGACGCCGGCCGCAAAATAGCCCTGCGCGAGATTCAGTCAGGCCGGATCCGCTGCGTGTTTGCCAAGCAACGCCGCGTCGATCTCGTTGATCAACGCGTTGCGCTCGCTCGCCAACATCGCGCGTGAGTGCCCGCGCGGCAGTTCGCGCGCCAGATGCACGGGCCCGAAGCGCACGCGCATCAAGCGGCTGACAATGAGGCCGCGAGCCGCCCACCAGTGCCGCACCTGCGCCGAGCGCGTCGCGCGCACGGTAACGGTGAGCCAATGATTCAACCCCTCTCCATATTTCGCCTCCGCGCGCAGAATGCTCATCGGCTCGCCTTCGCAATCGGCGGCGGCGCGGAAATCCTCCACCAGGCTTTCATTGAGCGGACCGCGCATTCGGAGCACGTAGTCGACAGTCAGCGCATGCACCCCGCGGGACACGCGGTGCGCCCAGGAGCCGTCGTCGGTGAGAATTTCCAATCCTCCGTCGACCGGGGGCATGGGCTGGATTGCCAGCCAGCGGCCTGAAGAGCGCGGCAGATTCAGATGCTCGGCTGCACGCGAGGTCGCCGCCTTGAGGTCGAGACTCTCACCCGGCGAGCGATGAAACAGGAGTACCCGCAATTCTTTGGCCGTCTCGGTGTGCAACCGCACCGGCCGGCCGTCCAGAGTGATGCGATCACGCGGCATGAGCTTTGCGCCCAGCGCCGGCACTTCGCCGTTGACCTTGAGCCTGCCGGAGCGAATCCAGCGCTCGACTTCGCGGCGCGAACCAACGCCGGCTGCCGAGAGCAGCTTTTGCACGCGTTCGCTCGAGGGCTGCTCTTTGCGCGGCGGCGCTGATTTTCGGGGCGGCGCTGGCTTGCCTGGGGCTCGCCGGCCCATCAATTCGAATCGTCTGGCAATCCGCTTGCCACCAGACCCTGGGTCCGCGGCGCCGTGTTTTCCGCAGGAGGTTCTTCGTCGTCGTCCGCCGGGTGATCGAGGTCCGCGGCGGCATCGAGCGATGCCTCCGATTCCGTCAGGACCTCGCGTTCCGCTCCGGGCAACGTCAGCTGTACCCGCAGATCTTCGAGCTCCTTGAGCTGCGCCAGGGTCGGCAGGTCATCGAGTTTTCGCAAATTGAAATAATCGAGGAACTCGCGCGTGGTTCCCAGCAACTCGGGCTTGCCGGGTACATCGCGGTGACCGACCACCCGGATCCAGTTGCGCTCGTGCATGGTCTTGATGATGTGCGGATTGACCGCCACGCCGCGAATCTGCTCGATTTCTCCGCGGGTGATAGGCTGTCGATAAGCCACCAGTGCCAGGGTTTCGAGGAACGCGCGCGAATACTTGGCCGGCCGCTCCTGCCACAGCCGCGCTACCGGCTGAGCCACCGCCGCCTTGATTTGAATACGATAGCCGCTGGCAACCTCGAGCAGTTCCACGCCGCGCGATTCGTATTCCGCCGTCAGTGCGGCGATCGCGGTTCTGATTTCGTCGGCAATCGCACCGTCGCGCTCGTCGAACACGCTTACCAGCTCGTCCATGGCAAGCGGGCGACCGGCGGCCAGCAGCGCAGCTTCCACCACATTCTTCACATATTGGTCGTTCATTTAGGGACTCGCTGAGGGTTCATTGGCGGCGCCGTCTTCGGCAACCAATTTCAGGTGCCGGGCTGGATTGCCCAGGCGCACGTGCAGCGGCGCGTATGCTTCCGACTGCACTAATTCGATCAATCCTTCGCGCAATAGTTCGAGGATGGCCACAAAAGTCACCGTCACCCCGCGACGGCCCTCTTCCGGAGTAAACAAGCGTACGAAGTCCACGAACGCGTTACTGGTCAGCGATGCCAGGATGTCGGTCATGCGCTGGCGCACCGACAACGGCTCGCGCTGGACATGATGGTGCGCGAACATGTCGCTGCGCGACAGAACGTCCTGAAATGCCACCAGCATCTCCTGCAGCGTTACCCGCGGCGCAATGCGCACCACCTTGCGATCCACCAGTTCCGCCGAGGCCACCCAGGTATCGCGATCCAGCCGCGGCATCCGATCGATGCCCTCGGCAGCGCGCTTGAAGCGCTCGTACTCCTGCAGCCGGCGCACGAGTTCCGCCCTGGGATCCGCCTCTTCAGCGGAATCATCGCTACCCATCCTGGGCAGGAGCATGCGCGATTTGACTTCCGCCAGGGTGGCGGCCATCAACAGGTATTCGCCGGCCAGCTCGAGCTGCAGTACCTGCATCAACTCGATGTAGCGCATGTACTGGCGGGTGATCTCCGCGATCGGTATGTCGAGGATGTCGAGGTTTTGCCGCCGTATCAAATACAGCAGCATATCGAGAGGTCCTTCGAACGCCTCGAGAAATATCTCCAGCGCCTGCGGCGGAATGTACAGATCCCGGGGCATCTCGGTGATGGGCTGCCCCTCCACGACGGCAAACGGCATCTCGGCCTGCGCCGGCGCGTGATGGGCCGGCGGCTCCAGCACGCCCGCCGGCGGCGCGGCGTTTTGAACCAGCGTCAATTCAGGTTTCATCGGTAATTCATTGCCATTGCCTGACGGACCGCCTCCAGGGTGTCGCGTGCCGCCGCGCGCGCCCGCTCGCACCCCTCGGCGATGATACCGCGTACCAGGTCGGGATTCTCCTCGAACTCCTGCGCACGTTTGGCGATGCCGGATACCTCCTCGACCACTTTCTCGATCAGCGGCGCCTTGCATTCCAAGCAGCCGATTCCTGCAGTGCGGCAGCCTTTTTGCACCCAGGCTTGAGTCTCGGCGCTCGAATAGATTTTGTGCAAGTCCCACACCGGGCATTTATCGGGATCTCCGGGATCCGTGCGGCGCGCACGGGCCGGATCGGTCTGCATCGCTTTGAGTTTCTTCACGATGGAATCCGTGTCCTCGCGAAGACCAATCGTGTTGCCGTAGGACTTGGACATTTTGCGGCCGTCCAGCCCCGGCACCTTGGGTGTTGCGGTGAGCAGTGCCTCCGGTTCGGGCAAGATCGAGATCCCCGTGCCTTCGAGAAATCCCAATAGACGATCGCGATCAGCAACCGTCAGACGCGCATTGGCCTCGACCATGGCGCGCCCCCTTGCCAGTGCCTCCGCGTCGCCTTTCTCCTGGAATTCCTTGCGCAACGCGCGGTACAGCCCGGAATTGCGCGAACCCAGGCTCTTGATGGCCTTTTCGACCTTCTGCTCGAACTCCGGCTCGCGGCCATAGATATGATTGAAGCGCCGCGCGACTTCGCGCGTTATTTCCACGTGGGCCACTTGATCCTCGCCCACCGGCACGTATTGCGAGCGATACAACAGGATGTCCGCGCTTTGCAGCAGGGGGTAGCCCAGAAAGCCGTAGGTACTCAAATCCCGGTCGGTGAGTTGCGCCTGCTGCTCTTTGTAGGAGGGAACCCGCTCGAGCCAGCCCAGCGGCGTGATCATCGACAACAGCAGGTGCAGTTCCGCGTGCTCGGGAACCTTCGACTGGATGAACAGCGTGGCGACGCCGGGATTGAGCCCTGCCGCCAACCAATCGATGGCCATGCTCCAGGTGTTTTCCTCGAGCTTGGAGGTGTCCTCATATCCGGTGGTCAGGGCGTGCCAATCGGCAACGAAGAAGTAGCACTCGTATTGATATTGCAGTTCAATCCAATTCTTCAGTGCCCCGTGAAAATTTCCCAAATGCAACTGTCCGGTCGGGCGCATGCCGGACAGCACGCGTCGATTTTGGATCGGTCCGCTCATGCCGAAGGCCCCACCCACAAGGCATTGATGATGTGCCCGATGACGCGATAGGCGGGATCGAACAGCCAGCTGAACAGATGCAACGCGGATAACCCCACAACGATCAATATGCCGACCGGTTCTATTTTCGCCAATCCGGCGCTCAAGCGGGGAGGCAGCACACTGGTGAGCACGCGGCCGCCGTCGAGCGGCGGAATGGGCAGCAGATTGAAAATGGCGAGCACGCAATTGACCAGAATGCCCGCCTGGGCCATGGAGGCAATCCAACTTCTCAAGGTCACGCTGCTGAACATCACGGCGCCGTTGACGCGCAACACCGCTCCCAGCACGGTGCACCATGCCAGCGCCATGAAAATATTCGCAAGCGGTCCGGCAAGCGCCACAACGACAGAGGCGCGGCGCGGGTTGCGCAGCACGCTGGTGGCGACGGGTACGGGCCTCGCCCAGCCGAATAACGGCACACTGATTGCGAGCATCAGGCCGGGAACGAGCACCGTGCCGATCGGGTCGATATGACGAAAGGGGTTCAAACTCAAACGACCGAGCAACTCGGCGGTGCGATCGCCGAAGTATCGGGCCATCCAGCCGTGCGCCACCTCATGCAGCGTAATGGCAAGTAGAGCCGGGATTGCGTAGATCGAAATCTTATAAAAAAATGCATTGAAATCCAATGGTTACACTCATTTTTTAAATAAATCGCGAGCTCGAACGCAAAGTCCTGGCGGCATTATACGGGGGCCGTTGCCGCAAAGGGGCGTACGTCGCCGCGCCCCACTCGAACCACCAGAGCGCGATCCGTGGACAAATCAATCACCGAGGTTGGAATCAGGCCGCAATTGCCGCCATCGAGCACCAGATCGACGCTGTGCTCCAACTTTTCGTAAATGTCCCTGGCATCGGTGCGAGGCAGTTCCTCGCCGGGCAACAGCAGAGTTGAACTCATCACCGGCTCATTGAATTCGCTCAGCAGCATGGCGGTCATCGGATGATCGGGAACCCGCAGACCAATGGTGCCCCGTCGTTCGTGCTTCAGACGCCGCGGGGTCTCGCGCGAGGCCTTGAGCAGGAATGTATAGGGCCCGGGCGTATGCGCGCGCAGCAGCCGGTACTGCCAGTTCTCGACCAACGCATACTTGCCCACATCCGCAAGATTCCTGCACACCAGCGTAAAGTGATGATTCCGGTCGGTTTGACGGATGGCCCGAATCCGTTCCAGCGCCGCTTTGTCGCCGATGTGGCAGCCGAGCGCATAGCACGAGTCGGTGGGATAAACGATCACTCCCCCGCCGCGCAATGCCTCGACGGCTTGCCGCACGTAGCGCCGTTGCGGCGAGACCGAATGTAGCTGCAGATAGATGGCCATTGCGTCCGCTATGATACGCGGATGAATCAATTACTAGAGTTCTCGCCGCTCATCGTTTTTTTTGCAGCCTTCGAGTTTCTGGATATTTATTGGGCCACGGCCGCGCTGATGATCACCTGCGTGCTGGTGCTGGTGGTGCATCGGCTGCGCACCGGCAAATTCAAAACCATGCACATCATCACCGTGGCGGTGGTCGTGATACTGGGCGCAGCGACGCTGTTGCTGCACGATCGGCGCTTCATCCAATGGAAACCCACCGTGCTGCTGGCGCTGACCGCGGCCGCATTCCTCGGCAGCATGTTTGTCGGCAAGCAACCACTGGTGCGGCGCATGCTCGAGGCGGCCTTCGAAGAACCACTGCAAATTTCGAAGCGCGCCTGGCTGCTGCTCAATGGTCTGTGGGCCGCCTGGTTTGCCGTGCTGGCCGCAGCGAATCTTTATATAGCGCGAAATTTTGCGGAGGCTGTTTGGGTAAAATTCAAAGTTTTCGGCATCACCGCGGCGACCATCGTGTTCCTGATACCGCAGGTCTTCTGGCTGGCCGCCAAGGTCTCAGCCCCGGCCGGCGACCGCGCGCAACGCCTGCGAGAACGCCTCGAGAGCCGGTTCGCGCCGGCAGAGCTTTCCATCGAAGATGAAAGCCAATTGCATGCAGGCCATGCCGGCGCGGCGGACGGGCACAGCCACTTTCGCATCCGGATCGTCGCCGAAGCATTCCGCGGAATCCCCGCCGTTGCGCGGCATCGGCTGGTGTATGCCGCCGTCGACGACCTGATGAAGAGCGATATTCATGCGCTGGCGATCGAGGCGCTGCCCCCGGGGGACTGACGCCAAGACTGTCTTGGTGCAGTGCGGCATGCGCCCAATCCTTGAGGCAAATGCAATCAATAATTGGTGAGTTACCGGGGTTTAAGGCTAAACTGCCGCCCCCGGGCGCGTAGGCTTCGGCCGTAGTCGCTTTTTTTTTGCGTAGAGGAAACAAATGACCCATTTCTTGAGTACACCGTGGACCCGTGTGTCCATCGTGACAGCCATTGTCGTGTTGATGGCGGCATGCGGAAAAGGCCAGCAGGCCGCGGCGCCCGCGACGGCGACCGATAAGACAGCGCCGGCGCCGATTGCCACCGTGGACGGCACACCCATTTCCCGTGCCGAGTACGACATTTACCTGAAGAGCCTGCTGCAAGGCCGGCCGATCGAACAGCTCACCGCCGAGCAGAAAAACCAGGTCCTGGACGAGATGATCAGCATGCAACTGCTGGCCACCCAGGCCGTGAAGGATGGGCTGGACAAGGATCCGGATGTTGCCGCACGCCTCAATGTGCTGCGCATGCGCGTACTCGCGGACACCGAATCGCAGAACTATCTGAAGGGCAAGGAACCGAGCGAAGCGGAATTGAAGGCCGAATACGATTCGGACATCGCCACGATGGACAAGACCGAGTACCACGCACGGCACATTCTGGTTGCGACCAAGGAACTGGCTGAAGCCGCCATCAAAAAGATCAAGGGCGGCGCCAAATTCGAGGACGTCGCCAAGGCCGAGTCGACCGACGGCTCCAAAGCCAATGGCGGAGATCTTGGCTGGTTCACGCTGGCGCGCATGGCAAAGCCGTTCGCGGACGCGGTGAAAGCCCTGAAAAAAGGCGAGATGACCTCCACACCCGTGCAGACGCAATTCGGCTGGCATGTGATCCGGCTCGATGACACCCGCGAAATGGCGCCACCGCCGTTCGACCAGGTCAAACAGCAGGTCACCAACGGCATCATCCAGAAGAAACTCCAGGTCTATGCGGAAGGCATGAAGAAAACCGCCAAGATAGAAAAAACGCTTTAGAAATGGCGGCGTAGCGGATTCAACTGATCCGCTACGCCTTCAACAGCTTCAGGAACGCCGCCTCGTCGAGAACCGGAATGCCGAGCTCCTCGGCCTTCTTCAGCTTCGATCCCGCCTCCGCTCCCGCCACCACGTAATCAGTTTTCTTCGAAACGCTGCCCGCCACCTTTCCGCCCCGCTGCACGATGGCTTCCGCAGCCGCATCGCGCGTCATGGATTCGAGCGTCCCTGTCAACACGAAGGTCTTGCCCGACTGCGCCCCCTTTGAGCTTGCGGCGGCGGGTTTGGGCCAGCCCACTCCGGCGGCCAGCAATCGATCGACGACCGCCGCATTGTCGGCATCCTTGAAATAAGCCGCCACCTGTTTCGCGACCACCGGACCCACATCCGGGACTTGCTGGATTTCCTCCTCGCCGGCGCTCCGCAATTGCGCAATGTGCGGAAAATGCTCCGCGAGCGCCAGTGCGGTGGCCTCGCCCACATCGCGTATGCCAAGCGCGTACAGAAAGCGCGGCAACGTGGTGCGTTTTGCCGACTCGATGGCCGACTGCAATTTCTGCGCGGATTTATCGCCCATGCGCTCCAGCGTTGCCAATTGCGCCGCCTGCAGCGAGAACAGGTCGGCCGGCGTTCGGATCCAATCGCGCTCGACGAGCTGCTCGACCAGCTTGTCGCCGAGACCCTGGATGTCCATGGCACGGCGCGAGGCGAAGTGTTTGATTTCTTCCTTGCGCTGCGCCGCGCAGATCCGGCCGCCGGTGCAGCGTGCCACCGCCTGATCGGCCTCGCGCACCACGGGTGAGCCGCATACCGGACAGAAGGCCGGCATGGTCACCAGTTGTGCCCCCTTGACTCTGCGCTCCGGCAGGACCCGCGCCACCTCCGGAATCACATCGCCTGCACGGCGGACCACCACCGTATCGCCGACACGCACATCTTTGCGGGTCAATTCGTCCATGTTGTGCAGGGTGGCGTTGCTCACGGTCACGCCGCCGACGAACACGGGCTCGAGCCTCGCCACCGGAGTCAACGCGCCGGTGCGGCCGATCTGAAATTCGATTCCGCGCACCTGCGTCAGCGCCTCCTCGGCAGGGAATTTGTGCGCGATTGCCCAGCGCGGCGCCCGCGAGATGAAGCCCAGCCGCCGCTGCAGATCCACATCGTCGACCTTGTACACCACGCCGTCGATTTGATACGGCAGCGTCGAGCGCATTGCGCCCATCTCCCGATAGTATTCAAGGCATCCGTCGATCGATTTCACTACCCGGGACTGCGGACAGATCTTGAAACCCATTTGCCGCAATGCCTGCAGCGTCGCGCTGTGGCGCGGCGGCAGGCTGCCGCCCTCGACCACCCCGACTCCGTAGATGAACAAGTCGAGCGGCCGCGCAGCCGTCATGCGCGGATCGAGTTGCCGCAGGCTGCCCGCGGCGGCATTGCGCGGATTGACAAAGCTCTTTTCGCCGCGAGCGATGGCCTCTTCGTTGAATCGCTTGAAGCCGGCGAGCGGCATGAATACCTCGCCGCGCACTTCGAGCACGCGCGGTGCCGTGCCGCGGATCTTCAACGGCAGCGCCTTGATGGTCTTCAGATTCTGGGTGATGTCCTCGCCGGTCTCGCCGTCGCCGCGGGTCGCGCCTTGCACGTACACGCCTTTTTCGTAGCGGGCGCTGATCGCCAAGCCATCCAATTTCGGTTCGGCAGAATAGCGGATGGATTCGGGGTCGGCGAGACGTTCGTGAATGCGGCGATCGAAGTCGCGCACTTCTTGATCGCTGAACGCATTGTCCAGCGACAGCATCGCCACGCGGTGCACAACCTCGCCGAACGCGGAAACCGGCGCGGCACCCACGCGTTGCGTGGGCGAATCATCGGTCAGCAGATGCGGATACTGCGTCTCGAGTGCGCGCAGCTCCACCATGAGTCGATCGTACTCGGCATCCGGTACTTCGGGATCATCGAGGGCGTGATAGCGGTAATTGTAGCGGTGCAGAAGCTCGCGCAGCGCGGCTGCGCGCGTTGCCGCCTTGTTGGGATCGCCGGCTGTCTTCTGTGCGCACACGGAGTAGAGACTTAGGAAAGCGCCGCCTGAAAACGCGCAACGTCATCGCGCATCACCGCCGCACGCTGCGGCGAGAGCGGCATCCCCTTGGAGTCCTGGACCATTCCGGAGAGCTCCTGCGCCAGGCCGCGCGCTGCCGCAAGCAGCTCATCCAGCGTCAGCAGCGGCTCCACCGGGCCCGGCAATACCGCAAACATCGTGACCCCGCGAAACTCCTCGCCTGCCATTCGCGCCACATCGAATGTACCGGGTTCTACCAAACTTGCCACGCAGAACAAGCTGCGGCCGTCCACATGCCGGCGATGGAATACCTGGTAGCGGCCGTAGGCCAGGCCGTGCATTTCGAGGGCGGACAGCAAGGAGGCTCCCGACCAGCGTGCTTCCCCCGCGGCGCACACCCGTACGGTCAAGATCTTCTGCCGCTCGCTGGAATTGGGAACCTGCGGGGGCGCCGCTGCGCTTCGATCAATCGGTTCCGGCATGAGCGTCGGCACACGCGGCGCGGCCTCGCCGAACGGCGAAACATCGGTCAAGGGTGCGGCGCCCGCTGCCGGAATGCGCAGCGCGTCGGCGCTCACCATCATGGGGCCGTCGAGGACCGGCACGCGCTCGAACTCTCCGGTGCGGATGCTCAGAGGCTCCAGCGGCGAAACCCAGTCGCGGACCGGCGTCGCCTCAACTGGTTCGTGCACTGCGCTTTCATCGGCCACGTCGCGGCGCTGCGGCTCGTCACGACGAGCCGGCTCGTCGCGGCGCTGCGGCTCATGTGGGGGCATGGATTCGCGCAGTGCGGCGTTTCCCGGCGCTTGCGCCGAGCGCCGTGCGCCCCAGATCCAGATGCCGGCGAGCAACACCAAGCTAAATCCCAACAATATCCAGCGCAGCTCGGCGGCCATTTGAATACGCGCTACATCGCGGCCATGCGCACGGCCTCATCGACATCAACCGCGACCAGGCGCGAAACACCCGGCTCGTTCATGGTGACGCCGACCAGTTGCGACGCCATCTCCATGGTGCTCTTGTTGTGGGTGATGAATATGAATTGCACGTTGCGCGACATATCGCGCACGATGTCGCAAAAGCGCCCGACATTGTTCTCGTCGAGCGGCGCATCGACTTCGTCGAGCAGACAGAATGGCGCAGGGTTCAGGTCAAAAATCGCAAACACCAGCGCGACCGCGGTCAGCGCCTTCTCGCCGCCCGAGAGCTGGCTGATGGTGCTGTTGCGCTTTCCCGGGGGCCGCGCCATCACCGATACTCCGGCCACGGCCGACTCCTCGCCGGTAAGCTCGAGGTAGGCATGTCCGCCGCCAAACAGCCGCGGGAACTTATCCTTCAGTCCGGTATTCACGCGATCGAAGGTGTCCTGGAAGCGGGTACGGGTTTCCCGGTCGATTTTGCGCATCGCCGATTCGAGTGTCTCCAGTGCATCGGTCAGGTCCTTGCATTGCCGATCCAGATACTCCTTGCGCTCGGAGGTTTCCTTGAATTCACCGATCGCCGCCAGATTGACCTGACCCAAACGTTCAATTTTTCCCTTGGTTTCCTCGAGCTGCGACTCCCAGCTCTCCACCGTCGCTGCTTGTGCGATTTGCGCGACCAGCGCCGCGAACTCGAAATTCGTGGCTGCGAATTGTTCGGCCACCCCCTCGCGCCGCACGCGCACCTGTTGTGCAGCCAGGCGCGCAGCGTCGAGGCTCGTGCGCGCCTCGTCCAGCCGCTGCTCCACTGCAAGGCGTGTGGCCTCGCGTTCGCGCAATTGCGCGTCGAGCTCATCGCAGGCAATCCTCGCGGCCTGCAGTTCAGCGTCGATTGCCGAGCGCGATTGCAGCGCCTGCTCCAATTGAGTCTGAGCGGCGGCCAGCGGCGCGTCGCCGTCGGACAATTGGGTCGCCAGATCGAGGCGCCGGATCTGCAGGTCGTCCAGCTGCTTCTCCACTCTGGACAGCGTCGTGATCAGCGCGGTGTGCGAGGAGCGCCGCGATTCAACCTGCACCGCCAGGTCGCGCGCATGCTGCTGCGCTGCTGCGGCCTGGGTTCTGGCCTCGTTCAATTCCGTGCGCTTGCGCTCGCGTTGCTGCTCGAGCTCCAGTCGCTGCGGCTCGAGCGCCACCAGTCCGTCGATGGCGTTTTCCATCCGGCCGCGTGCCGCGCGCAGCTCGGCTTCGCTGCGCGATAGCTCGGTGCGCACCGCCGTGAGTTCCGTCTCCAACTGCGCCAAACGCCGCGCCGCATCGGCGCCGCGTGCCTGCGCGGACTTGAGCTCCGCGCGGCGATCAACATGCTCTTGATGCAGACGGTTCACGTTGGTCTGGATCCGGTCGCGCAGATCCTCGTGCTCGCGGAGGCGTTCGCGCGTCTCCTCGACGCGGCGATCAAGTTCCGCGACCCCGGTCTCGAGCGTGGCCAGTGTGGTGCGGATCTCCCTCAGGGTTTCCTCGCGCTCGATCACGCCGGTATGCGGATCCGCATCCCGCGATACCCGCAACCAGTCGCTGCCCAGCCAGATGCCGTCGCGGGTCACCACCGACTCGCCGCGTCCGATTTGCCGCTGCAGGCGCATGGCCTCGGGCAAAGTCTCCGCCGTGTACACCGCCGACAGCACCGATCCGAGAAGATTTGCACCCTGGACTTTCGCCTGCAACGTGGCGCCATTGCGTGCAGCGCCCGAGCTCGCAGCGCTGCTCACCACCGCCAGGTGGCCGCCATCGAAGCTCGAAAGCAGATCGGCGACGCTGTCCAGACCCTCGACACATACCGCCTCGAGATACGACCCCAAAACCGTCTCGACCGCGCGCTCCCAGCCCTTGTCCACCCGCAGCTGCTGCGCAACCCGGGGATGGGCGTCAAGGGACTGGGACTTGAGCCATTGGGTCACTTTCCCGGCCGCTTTTCCGAGCGCCGCCAGCTGCAGCGCCTCGGTGGAAACCTGCTCGCCCTGCGCCTGCTGCAGGCGCGCGCGCAACGCGTTGAGCGCCTGGCTCTGTTCGCGTTCCAGATCCCGGGCTGCCGAGATCTCGCCGAGTAATACTTGCAGCTCAGCCACGGCCTTCTCGCCCAGCTCGCGGGCGACCTCCGCCCGCTGCGTCAATTTCTCCAAGGCCTCCGGCGGCTGCCATTGCGCGGACTCGGCGCGTTCGGTCGCCTGGCGTTCTTGCTGTTGCAGCAGGCGCCGTTGCTGGCTTTCCAATTGCTCAATGCGCGCGCGCTCCACCTGAGCCTCGCGCTGGCCGTGCGCCACCGCCTGTGCGTGGGTGTCCCACGATTGCTGCCATTCGGTCAGCGCGTGCTCGCAGCTCTGTAGCGCCTGCGAGGCAATTCGCTCCGCCTCGTGCGCGTCGTCCAGCCCGGGCACCATGGTGTTGAGCTCTTGCGACAGCGATTCAAGTTGACTGCGGTCGCGGTGTACGACCGCCTGGAGTTCGGCGGCTTGGGAATCGACCTGTTCCAGATCGGAGCGCTGCCGCTGCCGCAATTCGCGCGCAAATTGGATGCTCTGTTCGATCCGCGTAACCTCGGCGCCGGCCTCGTAGTAGCGGGCCTGTATGGCGCTGAGCTGCTCGGCTTTTGCGGACTGATCGGCGCGGACGGTTTCGATCTGCGACTCGGCGGCGCGCAGATCCGCGAGCACTCCCTGCATGGCGGTTTCGCAAGTCGAAGCCGCGGCATCGCGCACGCCGGCCTCGACATCGAGGCTCTGCAAGCGCAGCGCCAGCACCTCGGCCAGCAGCTTGCGCTCCTCTTCCTTGAGTGTTTGATAGCGCCGCGCAGTGGCCGCCTGGCGCTGCAGGTGGCGGATCTGCTTTTCCACCTCTTCGCGCAAATCATTGAGCCGGTCCAGATTCTCGCGCGTGTGTCCGATACGGCTCTCGGTTTCGCGGCGCCGCTCCTTGTAGCGCGAAATGCCGGCCGCCTCCTCCAGGAACGCCCGTAGATCGTCGGGACGCGCCTCGATGACCCGCGAAATCATGCCCTGTTCGATGATGGCGTAGCTGCGGGTGCCGAGGCCCGTGCCGAGAAACAGCTGCGTGATGTCCTTGCGCCTTACCTTCAGGCCATTGATGAAATAATCGGAATTGCCGTCGCGGCTCACGGCGCGGCGCAGTGCGACCTCATTGTAGTTTGCGTACGGTCCGCCGATCTTGCCGTCGGAATTATCGAACACCAGTTCGACCGATGCGGCGCCCAGGGGTTTGCGCGACGAGGAGCCGTTGAATATCACGTCGGCCATCGACTCACCGCGCAGATGCTTGGCCGAGATCTCCCCCATCACCCAGCGGACCGCGTCGATGATATTGGACTTGCCGCAGCCATTGGGACCGACGACACCCGTCAAACTGCTGGGAAAGGTGACGGTCGTCGGGTCGACAAACGACTTGAAGCCGGCAATCTTGAGTTTGGTTAAGCGCATTGTTTAGTGACCTTGAAATTCCGCCGGCCGCGTATCGCCGTCTCGAGACTCGCGCGAGGTTCCACAGCTTGGCGCGTAGTGTAAAGTAATCGTCACTTTCGTAAACCCCCGGAAACGACGGCCGATTCCTGCATGACCCAGCCCAGTACCGCGCTAGAGACCTTTGCAAACCCAGCACCCGAGCGGGACTACACGATTCGCATGGTGATCCCGGAATTTACCTGCCTGTGCCCGAAGACCGGCCAGCCGGACTTTGCCACCTTGAAACTCGAGTACGTGCCCGACGAACGCTGCGTCGAACTGAAATCCTTGAAACTCTACATCTGGTCGTTTCGCAGCCGCGGTGCATTTCACGAGGCGGTAACCAACGAGATACTGCAGGATCTGGTGGCCGCAACGGCGCCTCGATTCATGCGCTTGATGGCCAAATTCAACGTGCGGGGCGGGATATACACCAGTGTGGTGGCGGAGCACCGGGCCGCCGGCTGGGTAGGGTCCGGCCCCATTACCCTGCCTTGAAGACCTGCAATCCCAAGGGCCACATGGGCTCCGCCCCTCTTCACCGGGGATTTGCTTCCCAATCATAGGCTTAAGTTGCGAAAATATGTTGTGCGCGCGCTCTGTACACGGGTGAATGCGTCGGTATAATCGCGCGCTCTTTCGTTAGGAGGCGGAAAACCCAAATGCCCTCGAAGAAACCGAATAAAGCGGCTAGGCGGCCAGGTAAGGCGACACCAAAAAAGGCGACTCATAAAGCAGCCGCTTCCAAGAAGGCGGCGCGGCCGCCAGCGAAAGCAAAGCCCATCGCCACATCGAAGGTAACAGTGAAACCGAGCAAATCCCAACCTAAACCCCAACTTAAGCCCGCAGCCAAGAGCCAATTCAAGCCCGTGTCCGCGAAGCCCGTGATCAACAAAGCGCCCGGCGCCAAGGCCATCGCCCCGAAGCCGACGCCCGCAGCCCTCCATCCGGTGCCGAAAGCCGCTGCCGAAAGGACCGCGCCGATCAAGTTCGACACTCGTCCGCTCGTGATGCCCCGCATACCGCAAAACGACGAGGACGGCGAGGAAGCCACCGTCTCCGCGAGCCTGCTGGCGGGGCCGCGCAATGTGAAGCCCTATATCGCCCGCCGCGGCGAGCAGTACATGAACAAGGAGCAGTTGGAGCACTTCGCTCGGATACTGCAGAACTGGAAGCGCGATCTCATGGTGGAAGTCGATCGCACCGTGCTGCACATGAAGGACGAGGCGGCCAACTTCCCCGATCCGAACGATCGGGCCACACAAGAGGAAGAGTTCAGCCTTGAGCTGCGCACCCGCGATCGGGAGCGCAAGCTGATCCGAAAGATCGACGAGGCGCTGAAACGCATCGAGGACGGCTCCTACGGCTACTGCCTGGAAACCGGTGAAGAAATAGGCATCAAGCGCTTGGAAGCGCGGCCGGTCGCCACGCTGTCCGTGGAAGCCCAGGAGCGCCGCGAGCGCCGGGAAAAGCAGTACGGCGACCGCGACGACCGGTACCGATAGCACCGCGCTGTATGTAGGGCGGTTCGCGCCCACGCCGTCCGGCGCCCTGCACCTGGGCTCGCTGTATACAGCGGCAGCCAGCTACCTCGATGCCCGCGCCCACGGCGGACGCTGGCTGCTGCGCATCGAGGATCTTGATCGGCCGAGAGAGGTCGCGGGTGCGGCCGACACAATTCTGCGCGTATTGGAGCGGTTCGGCTTCGAGTGGGACGGGCCGGTGCTTCGGCAGCGCGACCGCAACGAGTTGTACGATGCGGCGCTGCGCAGCCTGCGCGAGCGTGATCTCACCTTTGCGTGTAATTGCAGCCGCCTGCAGCTGGAAGATGAGCTGCGCTATCCGGGCACCTGCCGCAAACGCACCAGCTTTACGGGAACGCCAACCGCCACCCGCCTGCGGATCGAACCGGGCTACGTCGAGATCGAGGACCGCATCCAAGGCCGGTACCGCCAGGAGGTATCCGCTGCGGTCGGCGACATCATTCTCAAGCGTCGCGACCAGATATTTGCCTATGTACTCGCCGTCGTCGTCGATGATGCGGCCCAGGGAGTCACGCATATTGTGCGCGGCGCCGACTTGCTCGATAACACACCCCGGCAAATCGTTTTGCAGCGACTGCTCGGGCTATCCTTGCCCCACTACGCCCATGTCCCCGTGCTGACGGAACCGGATGACAGCAAGCTCGCGAAATCACGGCGCAGCGCCGAGGTGGGCGCGGAGGCACCGCTGCCGCAACTGCTGTCCATCTTTTCGCTGTTGGGATTGGCGCCGCCCGAATCGCTGCGCACAAGCTGCGTTACCGAGGTTTGGCGCTGGGCAATCGGCCGTTGGGACGTACGCAATGTCCCAAAACGTCTCAATTTGCGCGTAAGCGCCTAATAACTATAAATAAAAATGCCGATTTGCCTTGGCGCTGCATTGCGCTATTCTTTGCTCTGGTACCTTACCTTCGAAGGACAGGTCTAAGCGTGGTCTGGCACGAACCGGCATCTTCCGGCGGCGCGTCGGCCAACACGAGCGAGGAGCCCCATGAGCGAACCGCGAGTGATCAAAAAATATCCGAATCGTCGTTTGTACGACACCGTCGAGAGCCGTTACATCACCTTGGC
The DNA here is from genome assembly GCA_035567075.1 of Steroidobacteraceae bacterium. Classification (GTDB taxonomy): domain Bacteria; phylum Pseudomonadota; class Gammaproteobacteria; order Steroidobacterales; family Steroidobacteraceae; genus Bog-1198. The sequence goes on along the minus strand of DATMRC010000079.1, from coordinate 6,821 downwards.
TGATGTCAGGCGCCTGGTAGTCGAGAAGATTGATTTCGTCGTCGTCGACAAGAAGAACAACGCCGACATTTCGCGCAGTATCTTGCTGCAGGTCATTGCTGAACAGGAACACCTCGCCGAACCCATCCTGAGCCAGGAGTTCATGGTTGGCGTGATTCGCTCCTATGGCACCAGTGTACAAGGCCAGGTGAGCCCGCACTTGGAGCAGAGCCTCAAACAGCTCCTGAGCCAGCAACAGCAAGTGCCACAGCTTCGCGAGCGCGCGAAGACCGTGGCCGGCGGTGAACCGCCGCGTCCGCGAATCACGTCGAATCTTCTGCGCGACGGCTAGGCGCTTAACGGCGCTTCGGACTTTCCCATGGCGCGGCCGCGCGCCAGTACTTGGGTCGCGTCCAAAGCTTAAGCGGCGTCAACGTTGCGCATGGAAAGCCGCACGCGTCCCTGGCGGTCCACTTCGAGCACCTTGACGCGCACCACGTCGCCTTCCTTGAGCTTGTCGCCCACGCGCTCCACGCGCTCTTCGGAGATCTGCGAAATGTGCACCAGGCCGTCGCGGCCGGGAAGAATAGTCACGAAGGCGCCGAAATCCATCAGGCGCGCGACCTTGCCTTCATAAATCCGTCCCACCTCGACATCGGCGGTGATCAACTCGATGCGCCGCTGTGCTTCGCGTCCGGCGGCACCCTGCACCGAGGCAATCTTCACGGTACCGTCGTTCTCGATGTCGATCGATGTGCCGGTCTCTTCGGTGATTTGCCGGATGACGGCGCCGCCCTTGCCGATCACGTCGCGGATTTTCTCCGGATCGATCTTCAAGGTGATGATGGTGGGCGCCCACTCGGACATGTTCTCGCGAGGTTTGGAGAGCACCTTGTTCATCTCGCCCAGGATGTGCAATCGGCCGTCGCGCGCCTGATCCAGTGCCACCTTCATGATCTCGCGCGTGATGCTCGTGATCTTGATGTCCATCTGCAGCGCGGTGATGCCGTCTTTGGTGCCGGCCACCTTGAAATCCATGTCGCCGAGGTGATCCTCGTCGCCCAATATGTCAGTCAACACCTTGAAGCGCGCGCCCTCTTTCACAAGGCCCATCGCCACTCCGGCCACCGGCGCCTTGATCGGCACGCCAGCGTCCATCAGCGCAAGACTGGTGCCGCAAACGGAAGCCATGGAACTGGAACCATTCGATTCGAGAATCTCGGACACGACGCGGATCACATAGGGGAACTTCTCGGAACCCGGCATGACGGCCTTCACGCCGCGCTTGGCCAGGTTGCCGTGGCCGATTTCGCGGCGCTTCGGCGAGCCCATCATGCCGGTCTCGCCGACGCTGAAAGGGGGGAAATTGTAGTGCAGCATGAACGGCTCTTTGCGCTCGCCGGTGAGCCCATCGATGATCTGCGCATCGCGCCCTGTTCCCAAGGTGGTGACCACCAGCGCCTGGGTCTCGCCGCGCGTGAACAATGCCGAACCGTGGGTTCGCGCCAGCACTCCGGTGCGAACATTGATTGGACGCACGGTCTTGGTGTCGCGCCCGTCGATGCGCGGATGTCCTTCCAGGATCCGCTCGCGCACCAGCCGATGTTCCAGATTGAAGAACTCGTTGCCGACTTCTTCCTTGGTGAATTTAGGATGCTCGCCCGTTGTCAGGGCCTCGAGCAGCGCGTTCTTGATCTCGCCGATCCGGGTGTGACGCTTCTGTTTCTCGGTCACCGCATACGCCGCGACCAGATCCTTCTCGGCAAACGAACCGACGGCCTTCTTCAGTTCACTGACCTCCACCGGCATGCTCCATTCCCATTTAGGTTTGCCGGCTTCCGCCGCCAGTTCCTTGATGGCCTTGATTGCGACCTGCAATTGTTCGTGGCCGAACATCACCGCACCGAGCATGACTTCCTCGTCCAAACCGCTCGCCTCGGATTCCACCATCAGGACGCCTTCTTCGGTTCCGGCAACCACCAGGTCGAGCTTCGACTGCGCGAGCTGCGAGGTGGTCGGGTTGAGGATGTACTTGCCGTCCATATAGCCGACCCGCGCCGCGCCGATCGGACCCATGAATGGCATTCCGGAAATCGCCAGCGCGGCCGAAGCGCCGATCAGCGAGGCAATGTCCGGATCGACCTCCGAGTTCACCGATATCACGGAGGCCACCACCTGCACATCGTTGGTGAATCCATCCGGAAACAGCGGCCGTATCGGCCTGTCGATCAGGCGCGAGGTCAGGGTTTCCTTCTCGGTGGGACGCCCTTCACGCTTGAAAAATCCGCCGGGGATGCGGCCCGCGGCATAGGTCTTCTCTTGATAATTGACGGTGAGCGGGAAGAAGTCGCGGCCCGGCGCTGCCTTCTTCAGACCGACGGCTGTGACCAGCACCACGGTCTCGCTCATGGACACCAGCACGGCGCCGTCTGCCTGCCGGGCCAGCTCGCCCGTCTCGATGGTTACCGTGTGATCTCCAAATTGAAAACTTTTTTTGGTAGCGCTCACGTAGAGCCCCCTTGCGTAATCGAAAATGATGGACAGGCGCTTGTGTCGCCTGCAGCGGCGCCTGTTAGCGGCGTAACCCTAAGCGTTCGACCAATTGCGTGTACTTGTCCGGAATTCTGCTCTTCAGGTAATCGAGCAGCTTGCGGCGCTGATTGACCATCTTGAGCAGTCCGCGGCGCGATGCATGGTCGGCTTTGTGCGTGGTGAAATGCTGGCTCAAGCCGTTAATGCGCTCGGACAACAAGGCAATTTGAACTTCGGGGGAACCGGTGTCTTGCGCACTGCGCTGGAATTTACCGACGACGCCCGACTTTTCTTCGCGAGTAAGTGGCATTGAAATCAAACCTCAATCAATAACTTAGACCTTTTAAGAAGGCGCGCATTGTACGCGTCGCGGCACCCGCCCTCAAGCACGATTCGCAGCTGACGAAATAAGTCGCAGCGGCACCAAGCGGCCGCTGGGCTCGATTTCGCCCAATCCCAGAAATCCCAAGCCCTGCGCATAGATACGCACCATTCCGGGGAGTTCCACCGCCACCGGAACGGTCTGGCCCTGCCGGAATGCACTGACTCCGCCCGGCGGCAGATCAAAGCGCCGGCAGGCGCACAGCGCCGCATCGACCGGAAGCAGGACTTCAAGCCTCTGGGACTGGGTCATGGCCTCCAAGGCCTCGAACGAGAACAGCGGCTCGGCGAACGGCGCCACCCCGATGCGACGCAGGGCCGCCAGGTGCGCAACGGTGCCGAGCTGCGCGGCCAGGTCCTCGGCCAGGACGCGGATGTATGCGCCCTTCGTGCAGCGTACCTCGAACTCAAGATCGGGCGGTCGCCAGTCGAGCAGGCGCAATTCATGGATCACGACCCTGCGCGCGGCGCGTTCCCGCGTGATGCCGGCCCGCGCATACTCATACAGGGGCCTGCCGTCCTGTTTGAGCGCCGAATGCATCGGCGGCACCTGGCTGTAATCGCGCGGAAAACCGGCGAGCGCCTGGCGGAGATCTTCGACGGAAAAAGGCGGCAGCGCGCGCGTTTCAATGACGGCCGATTCGCGGTCCGCGCTCGCGGTGCGTTCACCGAGACGCACCGTCACGCGATAAGTCTTATCGGCCGCAAGCAGTTGCGCGCCGAACTTGGTGGCTTCGCCAAAACAGATGGGCAGCAATCCCGAGGCGAGCGGATCCAGCGATCCGGTGTGGCCCGCCTTGCGGGCGTTGAACAACCGCTTGACACGCGCCACCGCGCCGGCGGAGCTCAAATTCAACGGCTTGTCGAGCAACAGAATGCCGTCGATGCCCAGCACCTAAGCTATCCCTCATCGATCACGTGGTCGTGATCGTCCGGCGCGCCGCTTGAGTCTGCGGCTGGGCGGTTATTGGCGGGCTTGTTCAGCGAATCGATCAGCTGGGTCAAGCGCACCCCATGCTCGATCGAGGTATCGAGTTCGAAGGTCAAGGTGGGCGTGTGCCGAATCATCAGCGCGCGCGATAGAGCATTGCGCAGGAAGCCGGCGGCGCTTTCCAGGCCGCGCTGCACCTTCGGATCCGGCCCTTCCTTGCCGAACACCAGGTAGTAAACACGCGCAGTGCGCAAATCACCGGTGACGTTCACCGCGGTGATCGTCACGTTGCCGATGCGCTCATCCTTGATGTCGCGACGCAGGAGATCCGTAAGCTCGCGCTGGATCTGCTCGCCTAGGCGCCTGGCCCGCGGATTGTCTTTGGCCATCTTGCAGCTGAGCGCGACGCACTACAGCGTACGCGCCACTTCCACCCGTGAATAGCACTCGATCTGGTCGCCTTCCTGCACGTCGTTGTAGTTCTTGACGCCGATGCCGCACTCGGTGCCGGCGCGCACTTCGTTGACGTCGTCCTTGAAGCGCTTCAAGGATTCCAGCGCGCCCTCGAAAATCACCACGTTGTTGCGCAGCACGCGGATTGGAAAATTGCGGCGCACGTAGCCGTCGATCACCATGCAGCCAGCGACCGTGCCGAATTTGCTGGATCGAAAAACGCTGCGGACCTCGGCGAGCCCGACGATCGCTTCCTTGACCTCGGGCGACAGCATGCCGGTAAGCACGGCTTTGATGTCATCGATGGCCTCGTAAATGATGCTGTAGTAGCGCACATCCACGCCGTGTTCCTTGATCGCGGCGCGTGCTGCCGCGTCGCCGCGCACGTTGAACGCGATGATTCGCGCCTTTGAGGCGGCCGCCAAGGTCACGTCCGACTCGGTGAGACCGCCCACCCCGGAGGCCACGATGTTGACCGCCACTTCGGGCGTCGACAGGCCGTTGAGCGAATCGCGCAGCGCTTCGGCGCTGCCCTGAACATCCGCCTTGACCAATAGCTGCACGAGGTTGGCCTTGGTCTCGCCCATGGTCGAGAACACATCCTGCATGTTGGTGGCCTTCTGGGCCAGCTTCACGTCGCGCGACTTCGACTGGCGGTGCATGGCAACTTCGCGCGCTTTGCGCTCGCTCTCGACCACCAGCAATTCGTCCCCGGCATTGGGAGCTCCGGACAGGCCCAGCACCACCACCGGAATCGACGGACCCGCCGCCTCCACCGGATGCCCGGCCTCGTCGAACAGTGCCCGCACGCGGCCGAATTCCTGTCCGATCAACAAGGGATCGCCGAGCTTCAGCGTGCCGCGCAATACCAGGACCGTGGCGACTGCGCCGCGCCCCTTCTCAAGGCTCGACTCGATGACATAGCCGGCGGCGAGTCCCGCGGTCGGCGCCTTCAATTCGAGTACTTCCGCCTGCAGGAGAATGCTCTCCAGCAGCTGATCGACGCCCTGGCCGGTGCGCGCCGAAACGGCCACGAAAATGTTCTCGCCGCCCCACTCCTCGGGTATGACGCCGTACTTGGTGAGTTCCTGCTTCACCTTCTCCGGATCCGCCTCCGGCTTGTCGATCTTGTTGAGCGCCACGACGATGGGCACTTTCGCGGCCTGCGCATGCTGGATCGCCTCGATGGTCTGCGGCATGACTCCATCATCGGCGCCCACCACCAGAATCACGATATCGGTAACCTGGGCGCCGCGCGCGCGCATCGAGGTAAATGCCGCGTGGCCCGGCGTGTCCAGAAAGGTCACCATGCCCTTGGCGGTCTCGACGTGGTATGCGCCGATATGCTGGGTGATGCCGCCCGCTTCGCCGGCCGCCACTTTGCTGCGCCGGATGTAGTCGAGCAGTGAAGTCTTGCCGTGATCGACGTGTCCCATGACGGTCACGACCGGCGGACGCGGCAATACCTCGAGCGAGGAATCGAGTTCGCCCTGCAGATCATCTTCGATGATGTTTTCCTTGCGCAGCACGGCAGTGTGGCCCATCTCCTCGACCACCAGCACCGCGGTATCCTGCTCGATCATTTGATTGATCGTCGCCATCACGCCCATGTTCATCATGACCTTGATGACTTCGGTGGCCTTGACGGCCATTTTCTGCGCGAGCTCGCCGACCGTCATCGCTTCACCGATGGCAACTTCGCGCACGACGCGCGCGGTCGGCATCTCAAAACCATGCTTGGTATCGGTCTCGCTGCCCACGGTGCGGCGCCGTCCGTCCCGGGATTTCTTCTTCTTGTGCCGCGAACTGACATCGCCGACGATGTGCAGCTCCTGCCGGCCATAGCGGGTCGCCTTGTCGTCCACCGAATCGCGCGACGCCTTGCTGGGCTTCGCGGCGGCGGCCTTGCGCTCCCGCTCGGCGAGCTCGCGCGCCTGGGTTTCAGCCGCGCGGCGCGCCTCTTCCTCGGCGGTGCGCTTGCGATTTTCCTCGTCGCTGCGGCGCCGGCTTTCTTCCTCGAGTCGCTCGCGATCCAAGCGCTCCTTCTCGAGGCGCTCGCGTTCGGCGCGCTCGCTGGCGGCCTTCGCCTGCTCCTCGCTTTCGCGCAGCTTGTCGATCTCTTCCTGCTGATGGCGTGCCTGATCCTCGAGCACCTCGCGCTTGACATAGGTGCGTTTGCTGCGCACTTCGACATTCACCGTGCGCGCCCTGCCCTGGGGGCTTGCCAGTTTGAGCTCGGATTGCGATTTGCGGCGCAGCGTGATCTTGCGGGGAGCCGCATCGGCTTGAGCCTCGTCGTGGCCATGGCTGCGCCGCAAATGCGTCAACAGTTCATGCTTGGCGTCTTCGCTGATCATATCTTCGGCGCCGTCGACCTTGATGCCCGCCTGATCGAGCTGCTGCAGCAGCCGATCGACCGGTACCTTGAGCACCTCAGCGAATTGAGCGACGGTTACATCTGCCATACTTGCTCCTAAACCTTTGCTTCTTCCGCGAACCAATGCTTGCGGGCATCCATGATCAGTTCAGCGGCTTTCTTCTCATC
>DATMRC010000078.1:0-27977 GCA_035567075.1 Steroidobacteraceae bacterium | reverse complement strand
TTTTCTTAGCGGCCTTTTTCTTAGCTACCTTCTTCTTCGCCTTCTTTGCTTTCGCTGCCATGATAGAAACTCCGTTGTCGGGTTAGTCCGGGGACCGAGTATATACACGAATAATTAATTTACAAGCAATACGTCGCGCTTACCGCTCGACTTGTGGTAGCGATGTGAGCGACATCACTCGAGGCCGAGAACGAAATCCCAATCCTTCTTCGACACCGGCATGACCGAAAGCCGATTCCCACGGCGCAGCAAAACGAAATCCTTCAGCTTCTTGTCGGCGTAGTTGCGCAACTCGTCGAGCGTGATAACGCGCTTGAGCTTGCGATCAAGCTTCAGGTCCACGGCGAACCAGCGCGGTGCGTCCTTGTTCGAATCGGCATCGTAATGATGATGCTTGGGATCGAATGCGGTGACATCCGGGTGACCCTCTCGGACGACGCTGACGATGCCCGCAATGCCGGGAACGTCGCAGCTGGAATGATAGAAAAACGCCAAATCACCCTTTTTCATGGAGTCGCGAAGCATGTTGCGCGCCTGGAAATTACGCACTCCATCCCACACGGTGGTTTGTTTCGGCGCCTTGCCGAGGTGATCGATGCTGAAGCTGTCCGGTTCCGATTTGAGCAGCCAGTAGTTCATGATGAGTGTTCCAAGAATTGTTGGAGGCCGGATTCCGTCGCCAGGGAATTCAATCGTACATCCCAGGGGTCGGCAAACTCCAGGTCCGACCGCTGGCAGTCAAAGGCGTATCCGACCACATGAGGGCCCTTCCAGAATCGCCGCCGCCGGCGAAACGCCAACGCCCTATCATAGTATCCACCTCCCATGCCCAATCGCCGGCCGCCACGGTCGACTCCAACCAAGGGTGCGACGATGAGATTCAACCATTGCGGCGCGATGGGGTGAGTCATGCGGCGCGGCACCGCGATGCCGAACACCCCGGGGGCGGTCGCGCCCTCCAATGGGTAGAAGCGCAAGCGGCCATGACGCTTGTCGCTGATGACGGGGACGAAAATGCGCACGCCGCGCGCCCTGGCCGCGGCAATCAACCCGGCGGTTTCGGTTTCCCGGTCGAAGGGTAAGTACAGCGCGACCCGTTTACCGGCTGCGAACATCGGCAACCGCATGACCGCCCGGGCCGCCAGGTCCGATCGCAAGCAGTGATCGCCGGCGCTCATTGCGCGGCGCGCCGCGCGCAATCGTTTACGTAAGGTTGCTTTCATCGAGCGGAGATGGCGCCACCCGCATGTGCCGGTTTGGACCGTTGCTCCCGACCTGAGCAACAGGTGGGGCTAACTGCGGCACTTAAGGCTTTCCGCTCGAGGCGGACTTGCACAATGTTGCCAGCAAGCAATGGCCCCTGGGGTTTCAAACTTAGGGTCGAGAGGTAACCCGATCCGCATCGAACACCGCAGGCGGCGCCAAATTTAATCGCTTTGAAGGATCCGCTACGCGTCCGGCGGCAACTTCCGTTGCACGGCCGCGATCTCAAAGCTCGAGCTGTTGACCCTTCTCCAAGGCCGACTCTACGCGCTCGCGCAGGATACGCAAGCGTCCGCCGACATCAGAATCGAGATTGGTGTCACGGTTGCGGAATCGAATCAGCTCGTTCGCCATGTTGAGCGCGGCGATCACCGCGATGCGATCCAAGCCGACCACCTTGCCGCTGTCGCGGATCTCGCGCATCTTGAGGTTCAAGAATTCCGCGGAATCCAGCAAGTCCGAGCGTTCCTCGTTCGGACAGGTTATGTGATACTCCTTTTCGAGTATCCGAACGCTCACCCGCGCTTGATTGTCGCTCACACCTGCTCCATGGACTTCAGCCGGCCGATCATTGCTTCGACCCGGGCGCGCACCTGCTCGTTCTTCTGCAGGAGGGTGGCGCGTTCGGAGGTCAGGGTGTCCTGACGCTGACGCAATGCGCGATTTTCCTCCTTGATGTGGCTGACGGTCACGATCAGGTCTTCCAGGCGCTTTTCCAAGCGCTTCAGCTCGAGTTCGACGGCTGATTTCGGGTTGGCTTCGGTCATAGGCTGCCAATATAGAGCGGCGATAAGCGCAATGCAAAGGGCGGCGGTTTATGCCCCCACTGCGGTATTATTCGGTCAAATATGTTGTCCGATATTCGCTTCAAGGACTTCGAAGACGTGCTGGCTGCCGCCGGCGGCCTCGCGGACGCCGCCGAGGCTCATGGTTCCCTGTGCGGAGCGCTGTGCTCGATATCGCCCTACAAGATGCAGGACTGGATCAACGAAATCCTTCCCGACGGTGCGGCTGTCTCGGAAGAATCGGCGGCAATGATTGAAAAGGTCTTTGCCGCGACCGCGACATCCTTTGGCGAGCAAGGCATGGAATTCGAGCCCCTGCTGCCCGATGACGAACAGCCGCTCAACGGCCGCGCCAATGCGCTTGCATTATGGTGCACGGGTTTTCTTTATGGGTTGGGTGCCGGCCATATATCGGATCTTGAAGCCCTGGGCGGCGACGTCGGGGAGATCGTGCGCGATTTCACGGAAATATCGCGCGCGACCGGCGATGAGGCGGATTCGGACGAGTCCAACGAGCAGGCGTACGCGGAGTTGGTCGAGTTCATCAGGGTCGCGGCCCAGGTGGTTTTCGAGGAATTGCTGCCGCTTCGCAGGCAGGTCTATCCGGCGCAGCAGCGGCTGCATTGAGCATCAACATGGATCGCAAGGAGTTCGCGCGGCGCCGGCGCCAATTCATGCGCATGATCGGCAAGGACGCGATCGCGATCCTGCCGGCCGCTCCCGTGCGACATCGCAACGGCGATATCGAGTACGCCTATCGCCAGGACAGCCATTTCTACTATTTGAGCGGGTTTGCGGAACCGGACGCCGTTGCGGTGCTGGTTCCCGGCCGTTCGCAGGCGGAGTATCTCCTGTTCGTGCGTGAGCACGATACGGTGCGCGAATCGTGGGACGGAGCGCGCGCCGGAACCGAGGGTGCGGTCGAGCGTTACCAGGCTGACGATGCCTTTCCCATCGAGGATATCGATGAGATCCTGCCGGGGTTGCTGGAACAGCGCTCGCAAATCTACTACTCCATGGGCGCCCATCCCGAATTCGATCCGCGCCTCTTAAGCTGGGTGAACGCGCTGCGGGCCCGATCACGGCAGGGCGCCATGCAGGAATTTGTGGCACTGACCCACGTACTCGACGACATGCGTCTTTACAAAAGCCGTCCCGAGCAGGCCAGCCTGCGCCGCGCAGCGCAGATCGCCATGGGCGCGCATCGGCGGGCAATGCGTTTCGCGCGTCCCGGGCGCATGGAGTACGAAGTCATGGCGGAGTTGCTGCATGAATTTCGCTCGCACAATGCGGACATTTCCTACCACCCCATCGTCGGCGGCGGAGCCAATGCCTGCGTCATGCACTATCGCAACAACGACCAGCCGTTGCGCGACGGCGACCTGCTGCTGCTTGACGCCGGATGCGAACACGATTATTACGCTTCGGATATCACGCGCACCTTTCCGGTCGGCGGCCGCTTCAGCGTCGCGCAGCGTGCCGTCTATGATGTGGTGCTGGAGGCGCAATTGGCCGCCATCGACAAGGTGCGGCCGGGCAATCACTGGAATCAGCCGCACGAAGCGGCCGTGCGGGTGGTGACCCAGGGACTCATCAAGCTGGGGTTGCTCAAAGGTCCGGTCTTGAAGTTGATCAAGGAACAGGCCTACTTGCCGTTTTTCAACCATCGAACCGGCCACTGGCTCGGACTCGATGTGCATGACGTGGGCGACTACAAGGTTGGCGGCGAATGGCGTGTATTGGAGCCGGGCATGGCGCTCACCGTGGAGCCGGGCATCTACATTCGACCATCGCCGCGGATTCCGAAGGAATTCTGGAACATTGGCGTGCGCATCGAGGATGAAGTGCTGGTCACCGCCGGCGCTCCCGAGGTGCTGACGGGCGAGCTCGAGAAAGCCCCGGACGCCATCGAGTCGCTGCGATGATCGAGGATAAGGCTGCGACTCAATCCTTTGATATTGCCATCGTCGGCGGAGGCATGGTGGGCGCCGCCTTGGGCGTGGCGTTGGCGCCACTCGGCCTGCGCATCGCGCTCATCGAAACCATCCCGCAAACGTCAGCAGCGCAGCCGAGCTTCGATGAGCGCACCACGGCATTGTCGAACGGCAGCCGGCGGATTCTCGAGACCTTGGGCGTGTGGCAGGAGATCAGTTCGGTTGCCACCCCCATACGCAAGATTCACGTCTCGGATCAGGGGCATTTCGGCTTTGCGCGTATCGACGCGGCCGAACAGGGGCTTGCTGCGATGGGATACGTGGTGCCCAATCGGGTGCTGGGGAACACCCTCTGGCCGCGGCTTCTGCAAAGCGCCGGCCTGCGGACATTCTGTCCCGCAGAGGTGGGGGAGATCAGCGCAGGGGAAGCCGCGGTCGCGCTGACCGTCGTTGCGGCCGGGGTTGAAATCAAAATCGATGCCAAGCTCATCGTGGCAGCCGACGGTGTCCAATCCGTGGTGCGCAGCGCCTTCGGCGTCGCGGCCCAAGTGCACGACTATGAGCAAACGGCAATCATCACGACGGTGCTGCCGCAGCGCTTCCACGACAATGTCGCGTATGAGCGCTTCACGGCCAGCGGGCCTCTCGCGCTGCTGCCGCTGGAGAATGGCCGGTGCGCCTTGGTCTTGACGCTGGCGCCTGACATGGCGCAGGCGGCGATGGCCTGGTCGGATCATGAATTTCTTGCAGAGGTGCAGCGCCGCTTCGGATTTCGACTCGGGCGATTTCTCAAAGTGGGACGCCGCGTACCGTATCCCTTGTCCTTGAGCCGTGCGAAGCAGACCAGCAAGGGACGGTGCGTCATCATCGGCAACGCGGCGCAAAGCCTGCATCCGGTGGCCGGCATGGGCTTCAATCTGGGTCTGCGCGACGTGGCCAGCCTTGCCGAGCTGATTGCCGAACGCGGCGCAAGCGCAGACAGCGATCCTGGAAGCCCGCGGCTGCTCGCCGAGTACGATGCGTGGCGTGCCGCGGATCGAGGTGGCGTCATTGCTTTCACCGACGGACTGGTCCGACTGTTTGCAAATCCGCTCAAGGGAGTGCAGCGGCTGCGGAATCTCGGACTCCTGGCGTTCGATTTGTTGCCGCCCGCGAAGGCGGCATTGTCGCGCTTGAGCACCGGCGCGAACGGTCGCGTGCCGAAACTCGCGCGCGGCGTGCCGCTGCGATGACCAGCCCAAGATCCCCCGACTTCGACGTGATCATCGTCGGTGCCGGCGTCATCGGCGCGGCGATGGCGTGCCTTCTGTTGGCGCGCAAATTGAGCGCGCCGGGCAGGGTTGCGATCGTAGCCGATCAATATCCCCCGGATCCTCCCGGGGCGGCCGATTGGGACCTGCGGGTATTCGCCTTGAGCCGCGCGTCCGAGCGCCTGCTCAAGATCTGCGATGTCTGGCGCTTGCTGCCGGCGGACCGGGTATTCGCGTACGAGCGCATGTGCGTCTGGGATGCCAGCGGCGCGCCGCGGGGCGAGGGGTCATTGACGTTCGACTGCGCGCAAATCGGCGAGCCTAACTTGGGATACATAGTCGACGGGCGGGCGCTGCAATCGCAGTGTCTGCATGCCGCGCGGGCTGCAGGCGCGGTCCTCATTGAGGCCGCGGTTGGATCAACGATGGTTAGCGAGGCGCATGTCCAGCTGCGCTTGGCTGACGGCCGCGAACTGCGCAGCAAGCTGCTGGTTGCCGCCGATGGACAGGAGTCCAGGACCCGGCAGCTGCTCGGCATCCAAACCGCAGGTCATCTCTATCATCAGGATGCGCTGGTGGCTCACGTGCAAACCGCCAAGCCGCATGAGAACACAGCCTGGCAGCGCTTCCTCGCCACCGGCCCCCTCGCATTCCTGCCGCTCAATGACGGCCGCTGCTCGATCGTGTGGAGCCTCGCGCGCTCCCAGGCGGACACTGTGAGCGCCCTGGACCCGAGGGGCATAGGCTGCGCCCTCGACAAGGCCAGCGGCGAGGCGCTGGGCGGGTGCACGCTCACGACCAAGCTGGCGAGGTTTCCGCTCAAACTGCAGTACGCGTTGCAATACACGAGTTCTCGCGCGGTCCTGCTCGGCGATGCCGCACACGTGGTGCACCCGCTCGCCGGGCAGGGGTTGAATCTGGGGTTGCTGGACTGTGCCGCGCTTGCGCAGGTGCTGGGCAGTGCCGGAGGTGCCGGCAATTTCGGCGACGCACGGCTGCTGCGGGAATACGAGCGCTGGCGCCGCAGCGAGAATCTGCTCGCGGCTGCCGCGCTGGATGGAATGGAGCGGTTGTTTTCCCGTACCGATGCGCTCAGCGCCGGGCTGCGCACCGCGGCTTTGAGCGCCGTCGGCAGGATGCCCTTCGTAAAGCGCCGCGTTGCGCAGCGCGCCCTGGGGTTGATTGGCGACGTGCCGGACTTTCTCAAGACCTAAGCTGCGTCGCCCGCTATAGCCGATCCATCTTGGCGGCGCATATGAAATCATTGACGGATAGTCCGCCAATCGAATGCGTCGTGAAGGTGACGTCGCAGTAGTTATAGCCAACCCTCAAGTCCGGGTGGTGGTCCTCGGTGTTCGCCACGTGCGCGAGCGCATTGACGAAGCTCATGGTGCGATAGAAATCCTTGAATTTCACGGAACGCTGCAGACTCCTCGAGTCCTTCGCGATCCGCCAATCCTTGTGCAGTCGCTTTGCGAATCGCTTCGCCTGAGTTGCGGTCAACGGGGCGGCACCTCCCTCGCAGGGCACGCACTTCTTCTCGGACAGCGCCGTCAAGATGAGATCCTGGCGTAAGTGCGCTCGATGTAGCGCTCGACCAGATCCTGGAATTCTTCGGCGATTCGATCGCCCTTGAGGGTCACCGTCTTCGCGCCGTCTTCATACACCGGCGCGACCGGATGTTCGCCGGTGCCCGGCAGGCTGATGCCGATGTTCGCGTGCTTGCTCTCGCCGGGACCGTTCACCACGCAGCCCATGACCGCGACCGTCATCTCCTCAACTCCCTCGCGCTGTTTGCGCCATTCCGGCATGCGGTGACGAATGTGGCCTTGAATCTTCTGCGCCAGTTCTTGAAAGTAGGTGCTGGTGGTTCGGCCGCAGCCGGGGCAGGCGATCACCATCGGGGTGAAGGCGCGCAATCCCATGGTCTGCAGGATTTCCTGGGCGACGATCACCTCCTGGGTGCGATCGCCGTTGGGCTCGGGCGTCAACGAGACCCGGATGGTATCGCCGATGCCCTCCTGCAACAGTACGCTCATGGCCGCCGTGGAGGCGACGATGCCCTTGCTGCCCATGCCGGCTTCGGTCAACCCCAGGTGCAACGGGTAGGTGCAGCGGGCCGCGAGATTGCGATATACCGCGATCAGGTCCTGCACACCGCTGACCTTGGCGCTGATCACGATCATGTCGGAGCCCAAGCCCAGCGCTTCGGCGCGTTTTGCGCTGTCCAATGCCGATACCACGATGGCCTCGCGCATGACCTCGAGCGCCGCCAAGGGTTCCTCGAGTTTCGAGTTCTCATCCATCATGCGGGTCAGAAGGTCCTGATCCAGGCTGCCCCAATTCACGCCGATGCGCACCGGCCTGCGGTACCTGACGGCGGTTTCGATCATTTCGGCAAATTGCGGGTCACGCTTCGAACCGCGGCCGACGTTGCCCGGATTGATGCGCAATTTCCCAAGTGCTTCCGCGCACGCGGGGTGAGCTTTGAGCAGCTTGTGGCCGTTGAAGTGAAAGTCGCCAACCAGGGGCGTGGCAATGCCAGCGCGGTCGAGCCGCTCTCGGATATGAGGCACGGCGGCAGCGGATTCATCGTTGTTGACCGTGACGCGAACCAATTCCGACCCGGCACGCGCCAACGCGCGCACTTGCGCCACCGTGGCTGCAACATCCGCCGTGTCGGTGTTGGTCATGGATTGAACGATGATGGGCGAGGCGCCGCCGATGGAGACACCACCCACTTTGACAGGCACGGAAATTCGACGCGATTTCATGCGGGCATTATACAAGGGAGCACCGATGCGGGGCAGTTGGCGTTTCGGACATGAGTCTCGGATAGTAAAGTCGTGTAATTTGCCGACTTGGGGACAACGTGGCCTCCACCAGGATCATCTACTCGACCGGCATTGGCAGCCTGTGCCCGAACTGCCGCCGCCCGGTGCGCGAATGCGTGTGTCCCAAAGGCGCTCCAGGGGCTGCCAAGCCATCTTCCATCAGAGTAGGCCGCGAGACACAGGGCAGGGCCGGCAAGGGCGTGACGACCGTCACCGGCCTGCCGTTGTCGGTCGCCGATATCGAGGCGCTGGCGACAAAGCTCAAGAAGCGCTGTGGATCCGGCGGCACCGTGCGCAACGGCATCATTGAAATTCAGGGCGATCATCGCGATGCGATCGTCGCAGAACTCATCAAAATGGGATGGCAGGCGAAACGGTCCGGCGGTTAGCGCTTTGCGGCTGCATTCTGTATCATGCTTAATATCGCGATAAGAGCTGTCTGGAGAGAGTCCTTTCGTAGGACCGCCGAAGGCGCAACCGCCCGGAAACGCTCAGGCACATGAACGGCAGACTCTCGCGATCTCTGGAGAGCGATCGCAGCGGGCGATCCACCGAAGGGGAGCAGCGCACAAGCGCGCAATCTCTCAGGTCTTAAGGACAGAGGGGCCAAGCACGAGGGTGCTCGCGTCTCTGTATTCTTTCGCAGCGAGGTTGCGATGGGCCTTAAGACTCCTCTCTTTGATGTGCATGTCCTGCAAGGCGCGAAAATCGTCGACTTCGGCGGCTGGGACATGCCGCTGCATTACGGTTCGCAGATCGAAGAGCATCACGCGGTGCGCCGCGACGCGGGCATGTTCGACGTGTCGCACATGGCCGTCGTCGATCTTCGCGGCGCGCGAGTCCGGGAATTCCTGAGGTTTCTGCTCGCCAACGATGTTGCCCGCCTCGCATCCTTGGGCAAGGCCCTGTATTCCTGCATGCTGCTGCCGAACGGCGGTGTGATTGATGACCTGATCGTCTACTTCATGTCGGACAGCTGGTATCGCCTGGTCGTGAACGCCGGGACCCGCAACAAGGATCTGGCGTGGATTCGTTCGCGTGCCGCCGCATACTCCGTGTCGGTCGCCGAACGAGAGGATCTCGCGATGATCGCCGTGCAAGGTCCAAATGCGCGGCACAAGGCGGCAGCATTGCTGGCGCCGCGGCAATCCGCCGCGCTCGACCTGAAACCATTCTTCGGCACCGAGTTCGGCAACTGGTTCGTGGCGCGTACCGGATACACCGGTGAGGATGGCTTCGAGATCGTGCTTCCGGCCGCGGATGCCGCCGCTGCATGGAACAAGCTGCATGCGCTGGGCGTCAAGCCCGCCGGCCTCGGCGCGAGGGACACGCTGCGTCTGGAGGCCGGTATGAACCTGTACGGCAATGACATGGACGAGAATCATCATCCCTTGGAGTCCGGCCTCGCCTGGACGGTGGCGTTCGAGCCGCAGTCGCGCGAATTCATCGGGCGCCCGGCGCTGGAGGAGGCGCGGCGCGCCGGCGGCCCCGAACTCGTAGGGCTCATTCTCGAAGACCGCGGCGTGCTGCGCAGCCATCAAAAGGTGTTGGCAGGCGTAAGTTCGGACGCGCCATCGGGCGAAGTCACGAGCGGTACTTTTTCGCCCACCATGAATCGTTCCATCGCGCTGGCACGCGTGCCCTTTCACCCGCACTCCGGCGTCCGGGTGGAGATTCGCGGCAAATTGCATGCGGCGCGCGTCGTCAAGCCGCCGTTCGTGCGTCACGGCAAGCCGTTGATCGAGATTTAATAGGGAGTTTTCGATGAGCAACATACCGGCCGATTTGAAGTACACAAAAAGTCACGAATGGGTTCGCCAGGCGCAAAACGGCGCGGTGGAAGTCGGCATCACCGACCACGCGCAAAGCGCCCTCGGGGACCTGGTGTTCGTCGAGGTGCCCGAAGTCGGCCGCGCACTGCGTGCCGGCGATGCCTGCGCCGTGGTCGAGTCGGTCAAGGCGGCATCCGACGTCTACAGTCCGGTGGGGGGCAGGGTAACGGCCAGCAACGCGGTGTTGGCGAGCCAACCCGAACTGCTCAACCAAGATCCCTATGGCGCAGGCTGGTTGTTTCGCCTCGAGACCAGCGATTCGGCCGGTGCTGCGGCGCTCATGAGCGCCGCAGCCTATGAGAGTTTCCTGGCCGACGAATCCAAGTAAGGGAACCACACCACCATGGCATTTATTCCCCACACTGCCGAAGACGTCGCCCGCATGCTGGAAGTGATCGGCGTGCCGTCGATCGAAGCGCTGTTCGACGAAATTCCCAAGGAGCTTCGCGCGGGAGTTCTGGCGCTGCCGCCGGCCATGTCGGAGATGGAGGTTGCCAGGCTGTTGACGCAGCGCGCCGCGCTCGACGGCCGGCCCTTGAATTTCATCGGTGCCGGCGCCTACGAACACCATATCCCGGCTCCCGTGTGGGCGATCACCACGCGCGGCGAATTCTATTCCGCGTATACGCCTTACCAGGCGGAAGCAAGCCAGGGCACATTGCAATTGATTTATGAATACCAGTCCATGATGTGCGCGCTGACCGGCATGGAGGTATCGAACGCATCGCTGTACGACGGCGCCTCGGCGCTCGCCGAAGCGTGCCTGATGGCGGTACGCGCCAATCGCGGCTCGACTTCGCGGCGCATCCTGCTGCCGCGGACGGTGAATCCGACCTACGCACAGGTGGCGCGGGCCATCGCCGGCAATCAGGACATCACATTCGAGACCGTCGACTTCGACAGGTCTGCCGGCCGCACGCTGCTGAGTGCGCTGCAACCCTGCAGCGGCCAGGACTTCACGGCGCTCATCATTCAGCAGCCGAATTTTTTCGGCAGCTTCGAGGAGGTGGACCAGCTCACCGATTGGGCGCACGAGAACCGGCTGCTGGTGATCGCTGTGGTCAACCCGACTTCGCTGGCGCTGCTCAAGCCTCCGGGGCAGTGGGGTGCTGCGCGTGACGGTCATCGCGGCGCCGACATCGTTTGTGGTGAAGGGCAGCCGCTTGGCGTGCCCCTCGCGTCCGGCGGACCCTACTTCGGCTTCATGGCGACCCGCATGCAGTACGTGCGGCAAATGCCCGGACGCATCGTCGGGCGCACCGTCGATGCGGACGGCCGGCCGGGCTTCAGTCTCACACTGCAGGCGCGCGAGCAGCACATCCGGCGCAGCAAAGCGACCTCGAACATTTGCACCAATCAGGGACTGCTGGTTACGGCGGCGACCATCTACATGAGTCTGCTCGGGGCGCGGGGCCTGGAAGCGGTCGCGCAGGCGAGCATGCAGCGCACCGCCGATCTGGTCGCGGCGTTGAGCAAGGTCGCGGGGGTGAAGCGGGCGTTCAGTGCCGCGCATTTTCACGAAGCCGTGCTGCTGCTGGATCGTCCGCCGGTGCCGCTGCTCGCGGCGCTGGCGCGGCGCGGAATCCTCGGCGGGCTCGATCTCAGCGAGCGCTACCCCGAGTTGGGGCACGCGCTGTTGGTGTGTGCGACCGAAACCAAACTGGGAGTCGACATTGACTCGTATGCCGCCGCGCTCACCGATGTGATGAGCGCGCCGCGCGCCGCGGCCTAGGGAGTTGCACATGCCTGAATTGCAATCGCGAGAACCGCTGATATTCGAGTTGAGCAAGCCGGGCCGGCAGGCCGGCACGCAATTCCCGCCCCCGGTCGCGGGCAGCGCCGAGGTTCCGGCGCAGCTGCGCAGAGCGTCGCCGGCGGCGTTGCCGGAAGTGTCGGAACTGCAGGCGGTGCGCCACTACACGCGTCTGTCGCAGATGAATTTTTCGATCGACACGCATTTCTATCCCTTGGGCTCCTGCACCATGAAGTACAACCCCAAGGCCTGCAACAGCTACGCGATGCTGCCGGAATTCTTGAGCAGACATCCGCTGGCGCCGGAGCCGCAGGGCTTCATGGCCTGCATGCACGAGCTCCAGGAGATGCTGCAGGAGATCACCGGCATGCAGGCTGTCAGTCTCACGCCGATGGCCGGAGCGCAGGGCGAATTCGCCGGCGTCGCCATGATTCGCGCCTACCATCGCGCGCGCAATGATGCCGGGCGTACCGAGATCATCGTGCCGCAGGCCGCACACGGCACCAATCCCGCCACCGCGACGATGTGCGGTTTCACCGTCAAGGAAATTCCCTGCGATGCGAATGGCGACGTCGATATCGAAGCGCTGAATGCTGCGGTGAGCCCGGCAACCGCGGGCATCATGCTCACCAACCCATCCACGCTGGGCGTCTTCGAGCACAAAATCGTTGCGGTCGCGAAAATCGTTCACGATGCCGGCGGTCTGCTCTACTACGACGGCGCAAACCTGAATGCCATTCTCGGCAAGGTGCGCCCCGGCGACATGGGCTTTGATGTCATCCACATGAATCTGCACAAGACTTTTTCCACGCCGCACGGCGGCGGCGGACCTGGTTCGGGGGCGGTGGGGGTGGGTGCGCGATTGCGGCCGTTTCTGCCGCTGCCGATCGTAGGCTTGGACGGCGCGCGCTATCGCTGGCTCGCGGAACGCGATCTGCCGCAGTCCATCGGCCGGCTGTCGGGATTCATGGGCAATGCCGGCGTGAACCTGCGCGCCTACATCTACATGCGGCTGCTGGGCCGCGAGGGGATGGTTCGAGTGGCGGAATTCGCCGCGCTCAACGCCAACTACATGATGAAGCGGTTGCAGGCCCTGGGGTTTGAAGCGGCGTATCCCAAGCGCCGCGCCAGCCATGAATTCATCATCACGCTCAAGCAGGAAAACAAGGCCTACCATGTTACGGCGATGGATGTGGCGAAGCGGCTGCTGGATTACGGCTTTCATGCCCCGACCACTTACTTCCCCCTGCTGGTGCCGGAATGCCTGCTGATCGAGCCCACGGAGACGGAAGCCAAGGAAGATCTCGACCGCTTTTGTGACGCAATGGCCGCAATCCGCGAAGAAATGGCACATGATCCCGAGAAACTCGCCTCGGCCCCACATACAATGCCGGTTCGACGGTTGGACGATGTGCGTGCCGCAAAGCAGCTTGACCTGGCTTGGAATCGCAGTTGAAGAATGGATTGACGAAAACCGGCTGGGAATACCGCTTGTCAGGAACGTCCGGCTCGTGATCTTGTCCGACCACGGGCACTCATCGAAATTTAACCCCTTAGGATCGGCATGTCCCGCATCTCCCTGCTCCTGTCCCTTTTTGCTCTGTCCCTGACGCAAGCTGCATACGCCGCGCCGCCTGACTCCGCGGTGTCCGAGGTTGCGCTGCCCAAAGCTGCACACCTGCCGGTTGCCGTTCCGGCTCCCGGCATTCCCAGCAGTCCTGCCAATTGGGCACAGACCCTGGAAAGAATCGCAACCGGCGTGGTCACGATTCAAATCGACAGCACGCGCGCTTTCGACACGGAATGGAATACCACTGCCCAAGCCACCGGCTTCGTCATCGACGCGAAGCGCGGCTACATCCTGACGAATCGGCACGTCGTCACGCCCGGGCCGGTGACCGCGCAGGCCATCTTCCTGAATCGCGAGGAAGTGCAGCTATATCCGATCTACCGCGATCCCATCCACGACTTCGGCATCTATCACTACGACCCGGCGAAATTGCGATTCATTCAGCCGGCCGAATTGCCGCTGTATCCCCAAGGCGCGCTCATCGGTCGCGAGATTCGCGTGGTCGGCAATGATGCCGGCGAACAATTGTCGATTCTGGCCGGCACACTGGCGCGACTGGATCGCGAGGCGCCGGAATACGGCTACGGCAAATACAACGATTTCAATACGTTTTATTACCAGGCGGCCTCCAGCACTTCCGGCGGCTCGTCCGGCTCGCCGGTCATCGACATCGAAGGCCAGGTGGTGGCGCTGAATGCGGGCGGGGCCACCGGCGCCGCCTCGAGTTTCTATTTGCCGCTGCCGGCCGTGGTTCGGGCGCTGAAATACATCGAGGCAGGCAAGCCCGTGCCGCGCGGCACGCTGGAAACCGTGTTCAAGTACACGCCCTACGACGAACTCAAGCGGCTCGGCCTCGATGCCGCGACGGAAGCCAGGATGCGGCGGGCGTATCCGAAGCTGACCGGCATGCTGGTTGTCGACGACGTGCAGCCGGGATCGAGCGCCGATGGGATATTGTCGCCCGGCGACATTCTGGTTGGCATCGACGGCAAACCCATCCCGGAGTTCTTCGCACTCGAGGATGTGCTCGACGGCCACGTCGGCAAAAAGGTGACGGTGGAGGTGCAGCGCGGCAAGGAAACGCTGCGCCACGAGCTCGACGTTCTGTCGTTGAGCTCCATCACGCCCGACGAGTACATTGAATTCGGCGAGGCCGTGGTCCATACCTTGTCGTATCAGCAGGCGCGGCATTTCAACAAGCCGATCAAAGGCGTGTACGTCGCGAACCCGGGTTATGTGTTCGCCAGCGCCGGCATCCCGCACGCTGCCTTGATCAGCTCGTTCAACGGCAGAAAAGTCGACAATCTCGGCGATTTTTCCGCGGCGCTCGCCGAGCTTGGCGATAGATCCCGGGTGCCGGTTCGCTACACCACGCTCGAGGATCCTCGCGCCCAGCAGCTCAAGGTCATTCGCATGGACAGGCGCTGGTTTCCGGCGCGGGAATGCAAGCGCGACGACGCTTTGGGGACCTGGCCGTGCCTCAGCATCACGCCCGGGCCCGCGCCTTCGCCCGTCAAGTCCGCCGCGACGCGATTCGCCAAGACCGGCGATGCGCGCATCGATCGACTGGCGCCATCACTGGTGATGGTGAATTTTGACATGCCGTATTCGGTTTCCGGAGTCACCGAAAAAAATTACCACGGTACCGGCGTCATCGTGGATGCGCAGCGCGGTCTGGTGGCGCTGGACCGCAATACCGTGCCGGTCGCGATGGGCGACGTGCGCATCACCTTCGCCGGCACCGTCGAGGTGCCGGGCAAAGTCGTCTTCATACATCCTTTGCACAATCTCGCCGTCGTCTCCTACGATCCGAAGTCGATCGGTGATACGCCGGTGCGCGCCGCGACCTTGGTGAGCCGGCCTCTGAATCCGGGCGAGGATGTGTGGGTGGTGGGCCAGCGCGGCGATTCGAAGCTGCTGTCGCAGAAAACGCAGATCTCGAGCGTCGATGTGGTTTCATTCCCGCTGTCGCGAACGCTGCGCTTCCGCGACAGCAACCTGGAGGCGGTGACTCTGATCAACCCGCCGGGCGATTACGACGGCGTGCTGACCGATGAGAAGGGGGATGTGCTGGCGCTGTGGTCGAGCTTTGCGTTCGAATCGCAGCGCGAACTCGAACAGATCAACCGCGGCATACCCGCCGACTTGGTTTCCGAAATGATCGGCGTGGTCGCCGACGGCCGGCCGCTCTATTCGTTCGAGGCTGAATTCAACGTGCAGTCCCTGGCCGGAGCGCGCGAACTGGGTCTGCCGGATGAATGGGTGCGGCGCCTGGAAGATCACAATCCGCAGCATCGGCAAGTGCTCGGCATCGATCGCCTGGTCGCCGGTTCGCCCGCCGCCTCGCTGCTGGAGCCGGGCGATCTGTTGCTCGCCATCGATGGCAAGGTGGTGAATCGATTCCGCGAGGTTGAGCGCGCGGTGCAGAATCCTCGCGTCGCGGTAACGGTTTGGCGCGATGGCGCCGAGAAAACCCTGCAGCTGCAGACCGTGGCGCTGAACGGCCGCGACCTCGACCGGGTGCTGATCTGGGCGGGCGCAACTCTGCAAGCGCCGCATCGCGCGATGGCGGCGCAGCGCGGGATTGCTCCCTATGGCGTATTCGTGTCGTTTTTCTTTTACGGCTCGCCGTCGACGCATTACGGCTTGTACGCCGGCCGCCGCATCACAGAAGTGAACGGCCAGCCGACGCCCGATCTCGACGCTTTCATCAAGGCGGTGAGCGACAAGCCCGACCGCGCGTCGCTGCGCCTGAAGACCATCAGCTGGAACGGGCAGACCGACGTGATCACGCTGAAACTCGACAAGCATTACTGGCCGGCTTACGAACTGACCCGCCAGGAAGATGGCAGCTGGATGCGCACGGCGCTCGATCCGCCGGACGTCACGGCCGCTGTGCGGCCAGGATCGGGGGCCGCGAAGAACTCCCGTTAAGCGGCCTTAGGCGGGTTCCAGATAGGGTTCCCAGGCATCCACCGAGACGGTGGATCGCTGCACGGTATCATCGCCCCAGAGTTCGCGCTCCTCGAACGCAATCGTATACAACCATTGCGGGCATTCACCCAGACCTCTGGAGTTTGCATCGGGAAACACGTGTGCGCCGTGCACGCGCGTCACGACGCCGGCTTTGCCGCGTGCGTAGCCGGGCAAGCGCGTGTGATGTGCCGGCACATCCTGGCGCGTGCGCACCCTGTCACCCACCGCAAATCGAGCAGCCCGTGCCGGCGCGCGTGCACACGGGCTACCGCGTGCCAGCGTGGCGGCGACCTGCGCGGCGCGCAGCACCCGCGGCGCCGCGGCTGCGGGCTCTTTCAGAACGCCGCTGTCCGACAGCAGCTTCTCCAGCGCCGCGAACCAGATTTCGTAATAACTCAAGGTGCGGTAATCGACCAGCGATTCGCGTGCCGCGCGGCTCATGTCGAGATTCCACAGACCCGTCGCGTTCATGGCCAGCGTGAGCGCCAACACCCGCGGCTCCCATGGCGCATGAAACACCTCGCCCTCGGGCTCCCTGATGATGGCGCCGCGCTCGTCGGCGCCGCCGAGATCGGCGTTCGAGCGATAACTCACGCCGGCGCCCGCGGCAAGCCGGTTCCGATCATCGAGTCCCGGGTCACGAGGGCCGCAAGCTCGCTTTCGCTCAAATGCCGCGTTCCTTCAGGACGCCGCGGTATCACGAGGTAGCGCACCTCGGCGGTCGAATCCCAAATGCGGATTCGAGTCGATTCCGGCAATTGCATCCCGAATTCGCGCAGCACACCGCGCGGATCCCGCACCGCGCGGGCACGATAGGGCGCGCTTTTGTACCAGGTCGGCGGCAATCCGAGCACCGGCCAGGGATAGCAGCTGCACAGCGTGCATACCACCAGATTGTGAATCTCCCCGGTGTTCTCCACCGCGACCATATGCTCGCCCTGCCGTCCCGAGAAACCCAGGGAGCCGATGGCGGCGGTTGCGTCCTCAAGCAGCCAGCGGCGAAACTCTGGATCGCTCCAGGACCGCGCCACCACCCGCGCGCCGTTGCGAGGGCCGATCTTGCACTGATAGGCGTCGATCAGCGCGTCGAGCGCCTTGGGATCGACAAAACCCTTCTGAGTGAGCACGGTTTCCAAGGCGCGCACGCGCAGTTCCAGCGGACCGATGGTGCTGCCCTCGTGCCCCGAATCGTGTTCATGATCGCCGTCGCGCATTGGTCTAGTATATGAGAATCAAGGAGGAATCCTCGCATGCGCGACGCAAAATCGAAGCCGCGAAGGGCGCCGATGGCGTTCCTGATCGCGAGCCTGTGGCTGATCGCAGCGCCCGGTGCGGCTGCGGCCGCCGAGCTCAAGCTCTATGTACTCGATTGCGGACATGCAAGCTTCAAGGACATGGGCGGGTTTTCCGACACGGGTGAATACGACGGCATGCCGGGGGAGATCGCGGTGCCGTGCTTCCTGATCCAGCATTCGAAGGGCAACCTGTTGTGGGATGCCGGGCTTGGCGACCGCTTCGCGGCGAACAAGGATGGCAGCGACGTCGCGCCGGGTGTGCACGTGACCGTGCCCGTGACGCTGCTTGCGCAGCTGCAATCGCTAGGTCTCACACCGAAGGAAATAACGTTCCTCGCTTTCTCACATCTGCATTGGGATCACACCGGCAACGCCAACGAGTTTTCCGACTCGGTGTGGATCATGAATTCGGCCGAACTCGCGGCGGGGCTCACGCTTCCGCCCCCGGGTGGGGTGCTGCCGGAAACCTGGAATGCCTACAAGAACGCGAAGAATGAAACCATCGACGGTGACTTCGACGTGTTCGGCGATGGCACGGTGATGATTTTGCGGGCGCCGGGACATACACCCGGCCATCAGGTGCTGAAGCTCAAGCTGCAAAAGAGCGGCACGGTGATTTTGTCGGGCGATCTCTATCATTTGCGCGCCAATCAGATGTTCAAGCGCGTGCCGGTCTACAACACGAATCGGGCGGACACCCTGGCCTCCATGAGCCGCGTCGAAACCATCATCAAGAACTTGGGCGGTCGCCTGATCGTGCAGCACGATCCCAAGGACTACGAGGCGCTGCCAAAACCTCCTGCTTTTCTCGATTGATATGCACACGATCGACAATGCCACCCGCCATGATCTTCCGGAAATTCTGGCGATTTACAACGAGGTGATCCGCAACTCCACCGCCGTGTACACGGAAGTCGAATTGACTCAGGAACGCGGCCATGCTTGGTTTGACGCCAAGGTCGGGAACGGCTTTCCCTTCATAGTCGCGCGGGACGCGTCGGGCGTCTTGGGCTTCGGAACTTTCGGCGAATTTCGCGCGCCGCCATGCTATCAGCACAGCGTCGAGCACAGCGTCCATGTGAGATCCGATCGTCGCGGCCAGGGCGTCGGCCGGGCGCTGGTGGTCGAGCTTCTGGCGCGGGCCGCCGCCATGCGCAAACACATCATGATCGCGGGCATCGACGCCGACAATGCCGTGTCGATCGGCATGCATCTAAGCCTTGGATTCAGGAACGTAGGACACTTTCATGAGGTGGGATTCAAATTCGGGCGCTGGCTCGATTTGGTTTTCCTGCAATGTAGCATTCCGGCGACAGCGGCCTCCTCCGCGTCATCGCCAGACGTGGCGCCCAAGCCTTAGTTTGCCGAACAATGCGCCGGCGAGCTTTACGCATCTCAGTCTTGATATCATGAGCCCGTGGTACGAGCTACACAGACTGAAATCGAAGCAGCCGTCGAAGCGTTGCGCTCCGGCGACTTGGTGGTGTTCCCGACCGAGACCGTCTACGGGCTTGGCGCGAACGCGTCCAATCCGGTTGCCGTACGCAAGATCTTCGAGGTCAAGGGCCGCCCGCCCGACCATCCCGTCATCGTTCACCTGGACGATCCGCGATATCTGCATCGCTGGGTTTCCGAGGTGCCGCCGGTTGCCGAGCAATTGGCCGACAAATTCTGGCCCGGCCCACTGACCTTGATCCTGCCGAAGGCTGACAACGTCAACGACATCGTCACCGGCGGCCAGGACAGCATCGGCATCCGGGTGCCCTCGCACCCGATGGCGCAGCAGCTGCTGAACGCCTTCGGCGGCGGTATCGCGGCGCCGTCCGCCAACCGCTACGGGCGCTTGAGCCCGACCAAGCCGGAACATGTGCGCGACGAGCTCGGTGACGCGGTGCGCGTCATTCTTGACGGCGGCGACTCGCCGATCGGATTGGAATCGACCATCGTATCCTGCCTCGACAATCAGGCCCGCCTGCTGCGCCCGGGTTCCATCACCCGCTCGCAGCTCGAGCAGGTGGTCGGAGCGCTGGCGGCCGGCGGACCCGCGCCCCGGGCTCCGGGCGACCGTGCGGTGCACTATGCGCCGTCGACGCCGCTTGAAATCGTCGCCTCCGACGACCTGGAGCGGCGCGCCGGCGAGTACGTGGCGCGCGATGAAAAGGTGGCGGTGCTGGCCATGCGGCCGCCGCTGCACACCCAGCGGCACATGACCTGGATCAATGCGGGCAAGAAGCCCGACGCCTATGCGCACAATTTGTACGCCCACCTACGCACCCTCGATCGCATCGGCTGCGAGCGGATATTCGTACAAAGCCTGCCCGGCGACGAGAGGTGGGCGGCGATCCTCGATCGTCTGCAGCGCGCCAGCGGAATGGGCACCGATTCTTTGGAGCTGAGTGTCAGCTAGCGCATGGAGCTCAAACCGACGCAAGATCCCTTTTCACGGGAGGCTATTGAACACCTGGTGGCTCGCTACGGCTCGCCTCTGATGGTGATCGATGCCGAGCGCGTGCGGGCGCAGTACCGGCGCCTGGTGGCGGCGCTGCCGGGCGTTGATCTCTATTACGCGCTGAAGCCGCTGCCGCACGCCGCGGTGATCATCACCCTGAACGCGGAGGGCGCATTCTTCGACCTGGCGACCAACGGCGAGATCGAACTGGTGCGGCGCCTGGGTGTGCCGCCGGAGCGCTGTATCCACACTCATCCGATCAAGCGCGACAGCGATATCCGCACCGCGCTCACCTATGGCGTGAGTCGCTTCGTCGTCGATAACCCCGATGAATTGCGCAAATTCGTCAAATTTCGCAATCGCGCATCGCTGCTGCTGCGGGTGTCGTTTCGCAGTCCCGGCGTGCAATGCGACTTATCCCGCAAATTCGGCTGCGACCCGGAAGCGGTCGCCGAACTCCTGCAATTGGCCGCCGAGCTGCGCATCAAAATCGACGGTCTGTCTTTTCATGTGGGATCACAGGCAATCAACTCGGCCAAGATCGTCGAGGCCATCGGGGTCTGCCGCGAGCTGCTGCAAAGCGCGGTGCGTGCCGGATTCTCGCCGCACATCCTGGACATCGGCGGCGGGTATCCCGTGGATTATCAGACGCCGAGCGTTTCCATCGAGGAATTTTGCGCGCCAATCGTCAAGGCTCTCAAGGAGCTGCCGCCGACGGTGCGCGTGATCGCCGAACCGGGACGCTACATCACCGCTCCCGCGGCGGTTTGTGTGGCGTCCGTCATGGGTCGGGCGCTGCGCGACGGCCGCTGGTGGTACTACCTCGACGACGGACTGTACGGCAGCTACAGCGGCCAGGTGTATGATCACGCCGTGTATCCGGTGGCGGCGCTATTGCCTGGTGCCGCGACCTACCCCTCGGTGCTTGCCGGCCCGACCTGCGACAGCATTGACGTCATCAGCGAAAAACTGCAGCTGCCCAAACTCGACATGGGCGACCTGATCATCGGCCGGATGATGGGGGCGTACACCTGGGCCTCGGCATCAGAATTCAATTTTTTCCCCCGCGCCACCGTGCTGGCCCTCGATCAGGGCCGGCTGCTGGCGGACGGTGAGCGCGCGTGAACATCAATCGGCGGCGAATCCTTCGCTTCAGCGGGCTGCTCGCCGGCATGCCGGCGGTCGCGCTCTGGCCGCGCACCTCCGGGGCGGCTACGGAGCGCGCGCCGAGACGAATTGCGCTGCTCAATCTGCATACCGATGAACGTCTGGAGATCGTGTATTGCCGCGATGGCGTCTATGTGCCCGAGGCGTTCGCGGCGCTCGCTCGCTTGCTGAGAGATTTTCGCACCGGCGATTCGCATCCGATTGACCCGAAGCTGATGGATTACCTGGTCGAGGTCGCGGACAGCGCCGGCGTGCCGCCCGAGTTCAGCGTGATCTCGGGCTACCGCTCGCCACAGACCAACGGGCGCTTACGCGCGCGAAGCTTAGGCGTTGCGAAGAACAGTCTGCACATGCAGGGACGCGCAATCGATGTGCGGCTGGGGAGCATCGGCTGCAGTGATCTGGCGGCGCGCGCGCTGGATCTGGCAAGGGGCGGCGTGGGCTATTACCGCGCAGAGGATTTCGTGCACCTGGATACCGGCGGCTATCGGAGTTGGCGCGGTTGAGCGTGAAATTGCGGCGCCTGCTGGCGCTGACCTTGCTGACCGGAATATTGGCCGCGGCCTGCTCCCAGCAGCCCGGCGGAGCGAGGCGAGGCGGAGAGATGGAAGATCGCGGCGCACAAATTTATCTGCAAAACTGCGTGCCCTGCCATAAGGAAAACGGCGCGGGAGTGCGCAAAGTGTATCCCAGTCTGGCCGGGTCGCCGGCCGTGCTCGGCGATGCCGGCGAGCTGGCCCGCTGGATCTTGAGTCAAAAACGGCCGGACTCGATTCCGGCCGGACGCTACCCTACACAGATGCTGCCGTTCGGGTGGATGAAGGATGCGGATGTGGCGGCCCTGCTCACCTATATTCGTTCGAGCTTCGGCAACGCAGCGCCGCCGGTGGATGCCGCAACAATTGCGCAGGCTCGGTAGGCCGATGCAAAACACCGCCATACATGTGTTGGTCGAACGCTGTCGAGCGGGGGAGTGCGATTCCGCCGTTGGCAGAATTCCCTCCGGCTGGGTGATCATGGGTGAGCGCCAGGTGCTCCCGGGATACTGCCTGTTGTTGCCGGATCCCGTCGTGCCGCATTTGAATTCGCTCGAGCCTCAATTGCGCGGGCAGTTCATGTCCGACATGGCGCTGATTGGCGATGCCCTGCTGGCGGTGACCGGTGCCGTGCGCATCAACTACGCGATCTTCGGCAACGTCGAGCCCGCGCTGCACGCGCACATATTTCCACGCGACAGCGCCGAGCCTGCCGCGATACGCACCGCGCAGCCGTGGGCGCTGGATTGGGCGGCCGCGCCGCTGTACTCCGAATCCCTGTTCGGCGATTTCAAACGGCGCCTCAGCGTCGAGCTCACGCGTCAGCGGGCGCAGAAGTAGTTCTCGCCAATTCGCCGGCGACTTGCTTGAGGTCGCGCAGCGGCGCCGAGCAGGTCATGCCGGTGCAAAGATACGCCGCCGTGCCGTCCAACGCGTCTTTTGCCGCGAGCGCGGGCGGCAACCCCGCCTCGCCGCTGGGAATGGCGAAGATCATGCGGGTGGGAGCGTACAGAACCGCAAACTCGCGCGCCCAATCGCGTGCGCTGCCAGCCTCGCCCCGGACAATGAGGATTTGCATCGGGGCCAGGAAATCCTCCAGGGCGCTGATCAGGCTCATGTGCGCCTGGGGATAATCGCGAATTCCGCTCCACGCGGCCTTTAGCGCGCGTTCCGCGGCGTCCACGTACGGCAGCTCGCCGAGCAGGAGTCCCAGCCGGCACAGCGCCGCGGCGGCCACGCCGTTCCCCGCCGGCAGAGACTCGTCGCTGTAGGTCTTGCTGCGATGAATCAGCTGCTCGTGATCCGCAGCCGTAAAGAAAAATCCGCCGGCTTGCGCGTCCTCGAATTGCGACAGCAACACCTCGCCGAGCAGTCGCGCAAAGGCAAGATCGCTGCTGCGCCAACGGGTCTGCAGCAGCTCGAGCAGCGCATCGGCTAGAAAGGCATAGTCATCGAGATAAGCGGGTAGATGTGCGCGGCCGTCCTTGTAAGTCGCCAGCAGGCGGCCGTCGCGCCACAATTTCTCCCGAACGAAGTCAACGGCGGCGCCCGCTGCATCGGCCAGGTCGGGCCGCTCGAGCACCCTTGCTGCTATTGCGAGCGCCTTGATCATGAGTGCGTTCCAGGCCGTGAGAATTTTCTCATCGCGCGCCGGCCAAACGCGCAGGTCGCGCTGCTTCTTCAGCTTGCGGCGTGAGGATTCAAGCAGTGCCTCGACGGTCGCCGGGGATTCATGCAGCGCCGCGGCAATCTCGTCCACAGAGGCCACGATGCGCAAATGCCACGCGCCTTCGAAATTCGGCTCGCGGTCCAAACCGCAGCGACGCGCGAATGCCGGGTATTCCTCCGCGGTCAGCAGCGTTTCCACCTCGGCCGGGTTCCAGACGTAAAATCGCCCTTCGTGACCTGCGGAATCCGCATCGAGGCTGGAGTAAAAACCGCCTTCGGGCGAGCGCATGTCGCGCAGCACCCAATCGGCCGTTTCCGCGGCAATCCGCGCGAACAATGGCTCGCCGGTCGCAAGGCTGGCGCGCGAATATTCGCAAAGCAGTTGCGCATTGTCATACAGCATTTTTTCGAAGTGCGGAATCGTCCACGATCCATCGACGGAATAACGCGCGAAGCCGCCCCCGAGTTGATCGTAGATGCCGCCTTGCGCCATTCGAGTCAGCGTAAGGGCGGCCATGTGCAGGGCCTCAAGGTCGGGATTCGCACCGGCTGCAGCCGCGCGCCAGTGACGCAGGCAGCGCTCGATGCTGCTGGGGTGCGGAAATTTCGGCGCCTGGGTAAAGCCGCCGAATTTGGCGTCAAACGATATGCCAAGCGCCTCGCGCGCGCGCCGCAAAGGCGATTCTTCGAGAACGGCGCCGGGCGCCGGCGGCGGCGAGAGTGTGGTGAATGCCGCCTTGAGATGCTCGGTTTGCGCCAGGATCTCGGCGCCATGGTCGCGATAGTATTCGGCCACGCGCTTCAGGATTTCGCTGAACGCCGGCATTCCGTAGCGGGGTTCCTTGGGAAAGTAGGTGCCGCCGAAGAAGGGCTGCTGATCCTTGGGCGACAAGAACATGGTCAGCGGCCAGCCACCTGAACCCTGGGTGATCATCTGTTGCGCGACCTGATAGATCTTGTCCAGGTCGGGCCGCTCCTCGCGATCGACCTTGATGTTGATGAACAACTCATTCATGAGACCGGCAGTGCCTGAGTCTTCGAATGATTCGTGGGCCATGACATGGCACCAATGGCAGGCCGAGTAGCCGATCGACAGGAGAATGGGTTTGTTGTCGCGCTTGGCACGCGACAGCGCCATCTCGCCCCAAGGATACCAATCCACGGGATTGTCCGCGTGTTGCAGCAGGTACGGGCTGGTCTCCTCGGCGAGGCGATTGCGCAGCATGCACGAGTCCGCAGTCGGTTAGAATTGCCGCCCACTATAACTTAAGTACCTGAAATGTCTGATTCCAATATCGCGGCGCAACTGCCGGTCCTGCGCCTGAAGCGCAACGAGGATCGCCGGCTGCATGCGGGACATCTCTGGATTTTCAGCAACGAGGTTGATGTAGAGCAGTCGCCACTGGTCAAGTTCAAGGCCGGTGAGTTGGTGCGGGTGATGGCGCACAACGACCGCGCATTGGGATTGGCCTATGTCAATCCAAGGTCCCTGATTTGCGCGCGCCTGCTGCAAACCTGGAAGATCCCGGACGCAGCCTGGCTCGAGGCGCGCATGCGCGCGGCGCTGCGCCTGCGCGACCGTTTGTATCCGCAGCCCTACTATCGCCTGGTATACGGCGAGTCCGACGGTTTGCCGGGCTTGGTGGTTGACCGCTATGGCCCTGTCTGCGTGGTGCAGATCGGAACAGCCGGCATGGAGTTGCTCAAACCCGAGATTCAGAAGGCGCTGCGGCAGCTTTTGCAATGCGAGGCCGTGTTTTTCAAAAACGACGGCTCCGCTCGGGAGCTGGAAGGCCTGCCCAGTTATACGGAAACCGCGATGGGCAGGATCGACGATCCGGCGGTGGTGGTGGAGGATGGGCTTGAATTCCTGGCGCCGCTGGCGTCGGGCCAGAAGACCGGGTGGTTCTTCGATCAGGCCGGCAACCGGCGCTCGCTGTCCAAGTACGTGCGCCCAGGTGCGCGCGTACTGGATGTGTTCAGCTATGTGGGCGCCTGGGGCGTGCGCGCGGCCAAGAGCGGAGCGCGCGAGGTCACCTGCATCGACAGCTCCGCGGCGGCGCTCGAACTGGCCGCTGCGAACGCCGCGCGCAACGGCGTCAAGATTCTCACCCGCCGGGGCGATGCCTTCGAAGCGCTCGAGGATCTGGTGAGTGAGGGTGCAGGATTCGACGTGGTCGTCATCGATCCGCCGGCGTTCGCCAAGCGCAAGAAAGATCTGCCCAAGGCGCTGGCCGCGTACAAACGCTTGAACCAGCTGGCCATTTCCGCCCTGGCGAACGATGGCATCCTGGTTTCGTGCTCCTGCTCCGCGCACGTCAGTGCCGAGGATTTACAGGAGGCCATTGCCAAGGCGGCGCGCGGCGCGGACAAACAACTGCAAATCATCGAAATCGGCGGCCAGGCGCCGGATCACCCGGTGCATCCCGCGATTCCCGAAACGCAATATCTCAAGGCCTATTTCTGTCGGGTCGGCGACAGTTTAAAGTAGCGCGCATGCTGACCTATCCGCATATCAATCCGGTCGCCGTCTCCATCGGGCCTGTGTTCGGCATTGGACCGCTGCGCGTGCATTGGTACGGGATCATGTACCTGATCGGCTTCATGGCAGCTTGGTGGCTGGCACGATATCGCACCCGGCGCGCAGGATCGACCTGGACCGCGCTCGACGTCGATGACCTCATTTTCTACTCCGCCATCGGCGTGATTGCGGGCGGCCGCATCGGCTGGTGCATTTTCTACGGACATGACGTGATCGCCGAAAATTGGCTGAATGTCTTCCATATCTGGGATGGGGGCATGTCGTTCCACGGCGGCATGCTCGGTGTCCTGGCAGCCGCCATCGTGTTCGGCCGCGTGAAGCATAAGCGCATTGCGGATGTATTGGATTTCCTCGCGCCGCTGCCGGGGATCGGTCTGCTCGCAGGCCGGATCGGCAATTTCATCAATGGCGAACTCTGGGGCAGGCCGACCAGTTTGCCGTGGGGATTTGGCGTGCCGGACGCCCAAGGCGTGTTGATTGCCCGGCACCCCTCACAGCTCTATGAAGCGGGTCTCGAGGGACTGCTGCTCTCGGTGATTTTGATTTGGTTTACCAGCCGTCCGCGGCCGCGCTTGGCGCCCATCGGTTTGTTCTTGCTGGTCTACGGCTGCTGCCGGTTCTTGGTGGAATGGGTACGCCTGCCGGATGCCAATATCGGCTACCTGGCGGGCGAATGGCTGACCATGGGCATGCTTTTGACCACGCCCATGATTCTGGCGGGTGCCGTGCTATTGGTTTATGCCTACCGGCAAAGCATTCCGTCCGGCAACTTCTCGACGGCGAACGCATAACGTGCGGCAGTATCTGGACTTCCTGCGCCACATCCGCGAGCGCGGCTTGCCCAAGGCCGATCGCACCGGCACCGGCACCTTGAGCGTATTTGGATACCAGATGCGCTTCGATCTGAATGACGGCTTCCCGCTCGTGACCACGAAAAGAATGCACCTGCGCTCCATCATCTACGAGCTTCTGTGGTTTCTCTCCGGCGATACCAACATCAAGTATCTGCATGATCACGGCGTCAGCATTTGGGATGAGTGGGCGGACGAGCATGGGGAATTGGGACCGGTCTACGGCAAGCAATGGCGCAGCTGGCCGACGGCGGACGGACGCCATATCGATCAGCTGGCGCAGGTGGTCGAACAACTGCGCAGCAATCCCAACTCGCGCCGCATATTGGTCAGCGCGTGGAACGTGGGCGAACTGGATCGCATGGCGCTGCTGCCGTGCCACGCGCTTTTCCAATTCTACGTGGCCGACGGCCGATTATCCTGCCAGCTCTATCAGCGCAGTGCCGATGCGCTGCTGGGGGTCCCCTTCAACATCGCCTCGTACGCGCTGCTGACGCATATGCTCGCGCAGCAATGCAATCTGAAGGTCGGCGATTTCGTGTGGACCGGCGGCGATTGTCATTTGTACCTGAATCACCTGGCGCAGACCGACCTGCAGCTGTCGCGCGCACCGTTTCCGTTGCCGCGGCTGAAGATTCGGCGTCAACCGGCGAGTCTGTTCGATTATGCGTTCGAGGATTTCGAAATTCTTGGGTATAGCTGCCACGATGCAATCAAAGCGCCGATTGCAGTATGAAGAAGGCCGCGCGGCGCGCGCGCACTCCGCTGATTGAAGTGCGCTATTCACCCATTCATGGCTACGGCGTATTCGCGCGGCGGCGGATCCGCAAAGGCACCACCATCCTCGAGTATCTTGGCGATCGCCTGACCCACAGCCAAGCGGACACCCGCTATCGGAAAAAGGAGACCAGGGACAACCATACATTTTTGTTCACCGTCGACGCGAAGACGGTGATCGATGCGGGGGTGAACGGCAATGAAGCGCGCTACGTGAACCACGGCTGCGACCCCAATTGCGAAAGCGTCAAGCGCGGCAAGAGGATTTTCATCGAGGCGCTACGCACCATACGGCGCGGCGAGGAGCTTGCCTATGATTATCAGATCCAGCGCGATGCCGACGACCCCGTCGATATCGATGAGATTTTCGCCTGCCGCTGCGGAGCGCTTGGGTGCCGCGGCAGCATGCTGGAGGAGCGCGCGCTGAAGCCGCGGCTCAAGCACGCGAAACCGCCGCAGCGCTTGGTGCGCAAACGGCCGCAGTAAACCGGGCCT
>DATMRC010000077.1:0-20672 GCA_035567075.1 Steroidobacteraceae bacterium | reverse complement strand
GAACCGCCGCCTCGCGCCGTTCGAACATGAATACAGCCATCGGTTGCCCAGAGATGCCGCAGCAGCAAGCCGATTTGCGCGTCGCTCAGCTGAAACACCGCGGGCGGCAGATGTTTCTGGTGCGAGCGCTGACCATGTATTCCCAGTCCCTTTAGCCATGCGCCGACGCCGGCGGGGTGCCAACGGTTTCCATTGCCCGAAATAAGAAGCTGATGCCAATTACCCCGCCCCGCATAACGCTTGACGGTACTGCCAAGCGCAATGGCGCACTCGGTCACCAATTTACTGTTGGCTTCCGAACCAGTGGTGTAGCGCAGCGGCTGATGATGGAGATAGCTGCCATCGCCCACCAATTGCCCCAAAAGACAAATTTCCGCGTCCGACCAAACCACCGGCTTTGAGATCGTGGGAAACTGCCGGGCGATCGCTACTCGAGAACCCTGTACTAGCTCGCCTACCGTGCGCCATCCGTCGCCGGTAAAAACCCGATGGTTGGCGGTCGCGCGCAACGAACGGCCGCTGGCGAGGGCAATTCGCCAAACCTCCCGCACGCCCTTCGACCACACAAGATCGCTCTGCGCCTTGATGATCTTCTGATCCGCGCTCATGGCCCAGACTTCGGGAGTCTGTCCGACCAGTTCTCGGATCGGAATGCGTCGGCCATCCGCGAGACACACCCGCGTTTCCCCGGTGACGCATTCACGAAGATCCGACATCACCGGCTTCTTCTCGACGCGCTGTTCGACGCCGCGATTCAGCTGCGACAGTGCTATGACAGGTACTTTTAATTCCTTGGCGAGCGCCTTCAAGGACCGTGAGATCTCGGCAATTTCGGTGGCGCGATTTTCCTTGGTGCCGGCGACCTGCATCAACTGCAGATAGTCCACCACGATGAGATCCAGCCCGCGTTCGCGCTTCAAGCGGCGCGACCGTGCACGAATCTCAGTGGGCGTGAGCGCCGGAGTTTCGTCGATGAAGATCTTCGCGTTGCCGAGCTGCGTCATGGCTGAATCGATTCGCGGCCAGTCCTGCTCCTCCAGACGTCCGGAGCGCAGATTGCTTTGATTGATGCGGCCCAGGGAGGAAATCATGCGCAAGGTGAGCGACTCCGCCGACATTTCCATGCTGAATATCGCCACGGACTTGTTGGCCCCGAGCGCGGCGTTTTCAGCGATGTTCACCGCCAGCGTGGTCTTGCCCATGGAAGGCCTTCCGGCAATGATGATCAAATCTCCGGACTGCAGACCGGAAGTCATCTCGTCCAGCTTCTTGTACCCGGTGGCAACCCCGGTCATCTTGCCGTCCGAGTGATACAGCTCATCGATGCGGTTCACCACTTCCGGCAGAATGGCTTTTACGGACCTGAACCCGGCCTTACCGCGAGAGCCGCGCTCGGCAATTTCGAACACGGCACGCTCGGCCTCATCCACGATCTCGCGCGCTTCGCGGCCTTCGGGTTCCAAGGCTGTACCGACGATCATATTGCCCGCGGAAATGAGCTGCCGCAGCACCGAGCGCTCGCGCACGATATCGGCATAGGCGCGAATGTTGGCGGTGGTGGGCGTGTCGCGCGCCAAGGATCCTAGGTACGAGAGGCCGCCGACCTGATCCAGAAGTCCCTGGCTTTCCAGATGCCCCGACAGTGTGACGGCATCACAGGGTTGGCTGCGCTCGATCAAGCCGGCCACGGCCGCGAAAATCAGGCGGTGATCGTTGCGGTAGAAATCCTCGGCGATGACGCGGTCGGCGATTTGATCCCAGGCGGTGGAATCCAGCATCAGTCCGCCAAGCACCGATTGCTCGGCTTCGATGGAATGCGGCGGCAGGCGCAGGCCGTCGCCGGCATTCATGGATCGATTTTCGACGCGAGCAGCCATGCGCAACCCTAGCAGGGAGCGATAGCCGGCCGCTACTCTTCGGCGACGATGGTTATGTTCAGAATCACATCAACGTCGGTGTGCAAGTGCAGCTGCACCTGATGATCGCCGGTCAGGCGGATCGGGCCGGTCGGCATCCGTACTTCACTGCGGCTGATGGGTTGCCCCGCTTTCACGGCAGCCTCGGCGATATCGGCGGTGCCGATGGAACCGAAGAGTTTGCCTTCCGCACCGGCCTTCGCCGGAATCGTGAGCTTGAAGTCGACGAACTTCGCTGCCCGCGCCTGCGCTGCGGCCAGTTCCTGTCCCGCCTTGGCTTCGAGTTCATGCCTCTGGGCTTCGAATTTGGCGATATTCGCCTCGGTCGCCATGGTGGCCCGGCCGGTGGGCACCAGGTAATTGCGCGCGTATCCCGATTTGACCTTGACGCGATCGCCGATCTGACCGAGGTTCGCGACTTTTTGCAACAATATTATATCCATGTGCGCTCGCCGACTTAGTGCTGATCTGTGTAGGGCAGCAAGGCTAAAAACCGCGCCCGGCGTATCGCCAGCTGCAGTTGGCGCTGATAGTGCGCACGCGTACCCGTGATACGGCTCGGAACGATCTTGCCGGTTTCCGTGATGTAGCTCTTGAGCGTGGCGAGATCCTTGTAGTCGATCTGCTTGACGTCATCGGCCGTGAATCGGCAGAACTTCTTGCGACGAAAAAAACGTGCCATCTTGCTCTCCTTTACCGCATGCCCATGGGCATATCGTCATCGTCGCCTTCGTCGCCGAAGTCATCGTGACGGCGGGCATTCTCATCCGGAGCGCGCGCCATCGGCGACGCCTCGGTCACTGCTTCGTCCATCTTGACCACCAGACTGCGCAGCACCGCGTCGCTGAAGCGGAACGAGCCGGTCAGTTCGGTCAGGGTCTTTTGATCGCATTCGATGTTCAGGAGGATGTAGTGCGCCTTGTGCACTTTGGAGATCGGGAAAGTCAGCTGGCGCCGGCCCCAATCTTCGAATCGATGCACGGCACCGCCGCCGGCACTGATCATGCCTTTGTAGCGATCAACCATCGCAGGGACTTGCTCGCTCTGATCCGGGTGGACCAGAAGCACTATTTCATAATGTCGCATTGTATCTCCCTATGGATTAAGCCTCCCGTTGCGAGCGGTGAGGCAAGGAGCGAGGCCGGATATCCGGCAAAAAAGAGCGCGAAGGATACTGTTTAAAGGGAGTTTTGGCAAATCCCTTCACTGATTCCCTTACAATTTGGCAACATGGACACCAACCGCCGCGATACAGGCAGCCGCTTCGGGCTTGCGCTTGCAGCACTCGCGGTGGCATCGGTCGCCTGGTCAGGCGCCTCGGCGGATCCGACGCCGATGCCACGGAATCTCCGCCCTGGCGTGTGGCTCATTTCCGGCGGCATCGAACCGGGGCGCCAGCCCGACGGGAATTCGGTGATCTTCGAGGCGCCGGACGGCCTGATCGTCATGGACACCGGCCGGCATGAGTGGCACCGGCAGGCGATACACGACTTCGCCAGCGCCCGGGGGCGGAAGGTCGCGGCCGTCGTCAACAGTCACTGGCACCTCGACCACGTGAGCGGCAATCCGGCGCTCAGAGCCGCCTACCCGCAACTGCGCGTCTATGCCAGCGACGCGATCAAAGACGCTCTCGCCGGCTTTCTGGCGGCAAGCGCCCGGGACGCGGCGGGTTATCTTGACGATCCGAAGATTCCGGAGAGCATGCGTGCCGATATTCGCGCGGATCTGGCGACGATTCAGAACGGCGCTGAATTGCTGCCCGACGTGGTGATCAGGACATCGAGCGTCATGACGCTGGCAGGCCGCCGGTTGCGGATCAACCTGGCGGCGAACGCGGCTACGGCGGGCGATGTTTGGATTTACGATGAGCGCGGCAAGGTTGCCGCGGTTGGTGATCTGGTGACTCTTCCCGCGCCGTTCCTGGACACTGCGTGCCCGGACGGATGGCAGGCAGCACTTGCGCAGGTAGCGGCAACACGCTTCGAGATTCTGATTCCAGGACACGGCTCGCCCATGTCGCCAGCGCAATTCTCAAGCTACCGCCAGGAGTTCCGCTCATTCATCGCCTGCTCGAATTCAAGTGATGCAAAGGCTGCGTGCGCGGCGCGGTGGTCGCAGGGAGTTGGCCCCCTAATGGGCCAGGATCCGCGTGAAATACAATTGGCTCACGGAATGGCCGAATACTACGTCGACATGCTGCGGGCCAATGGTGGGCGCAGCAAGTATTGTGAACACGCTTGAGGCGTCGGCCGCTTTCACGACTTGGGGTCAGCCCGCCCGTTGCCGGCGCGCCTCGAACAGCGCGACCCCCGCGGCCACCGATACATTGAGCGATTGCAGGTGACCGGCCATCGGTATGCGCACCAGAAAATCGCAACTCTCGCGGGTTAACCGCCGCATGCCGCTGCCTTCCGCCCCGAGCACCAGGGCCAGCGGCCGTTTGAGGTCGGCCGAGTACAGCGGCTGCGTTGCCTCGCTGTCGGTTCCCACCACCCAGATGCCGCGCTCCTTGAGAGCGCTTAAGGTGCGCGCGAGGTTGGTCACGGTTGCAACCGGGACGAATTCCGCGGCACCCGCAGCCACTTTGCGCACCACGCCGTCCACGGCGGCGGCTCGATCCGCAGGGATAACCACGGCGTTGACGCCCGCCGCATCGGCGCTGCGCAGGCAGGCGCCCAGATTGTGCGGGTCGGTGACGCCGTCCAGTATGAGCAGCAAGGGATCCACGTCCAGCTGACTCAATGCCTGAGATAGATCGTGCTCGTGCCAGGCCTTCAAGGGCCGGATTGCCGCCGCCGCCCCCTGGTGAACCACATCACCGACGAGTTTGGCGAGCGCACCCGCGCTGACTGGGTGAACGTGTACGCCCGCAGCCTGCGCGCTGACCTTGAGATCCTGAGCGCGTGCATCATCGCGCGACTGGACCAGCCAGATCTCCAACAGCCGTTCGGGAGCCCGTTGCAGCGCCGCGTTGACGGCGTGCCAGCCATAAACGAAGTGGCGCGCGCGCTCAGCCACGGCTGCCTCGCTTCGCTCCTCCACGCCCCTGGCGATTTTGCGCGCCGCGGCGTTGATGCGCCGCGCGCTCCGCTCCGCGTCGGGGCGCACGTACCGTGCCATGGCTTGCCGATGCATCGGCGTCGACCAATTCGAAGTCGATCTGGCGCTGCGTAAGATCGACCCGGGTCAATCGCACCCTGACCGAATCGCCCATTTGCCAACGCCGACCCGTGCGCTGTCCCACCAAGCCCATGCCGCCGTCCTCGAGCTCCCAGTAGTCGCCCGGAATCTGCGATATATGCACCAAGCCGTCGATGGGCATGTCCTTCAACTGCACGAACAGACCGAATTCGAGCGCGCTCGAGATGGTGGCGTCAAAGCTCTCGCCGATTCGCGGCTGCAGATACAGGCACTTCAGATATCCCATCACGTCCCGTGAAGCATCATCCGCGCGGCGCTCGCGCTGCGAACTCTCGGCGCCCAGGGTCTGCAGCTCCGCCTTCGTGTAGCGATGTCCCGATGCCGAGTTGGGCAGTACCGCGGCTTTGATCGCGCGATGCACCAGGAGGTCTGGATAGCGGCGTATGGGTGAGGTGAAATGCGCATACTCCTCCAGCGCAAGGCCAAAGTGGCCGATGTTGGTCTGTTGGTACACGGCCTGCGCCAGCGAACGAATCACCAAATTTTCGAGCAGCAGGCCGTCCGGCCGCGCGGCCAGGCGCTCCACCAGCTGGCGAAACTCGCGCGGCGTGGGCTTTTCCGAAAATGCCGCACCCACCTGCAATGCATTCAGGACTTTCTGCAATTCGTTGACCCGCTTGTCTTCGGGTTGGCCGTGAACGCGATACAGGCTGCCCGCC
This sequence comes from Steroidobacteraceae bacterium, assembly GCA_035567075.1. Lineage (GTDB taxonomy): Bacteria > Pseudomonadota > Gammaproteobacteria > Steroidobacterales > Steroidobacteraceae > Bog-1198. The sequence goes on along the minus strand of DATMRC010000077.1, from coordinate 14,896 downwards.
TTTGCCAGGCGCAATGCCACGGCCGCCTCGACATTCGCCGCAATCATGCATTCCTCGATCAAGCGATGCGCGTCGTTGCGCGTCACCGCATAGAAGCCCTCGATGGTCCCGTTCTCGCCGATGCGCGCCTTGACCTCCGCGCCGCGAAAGTCGAGCGCGCCGCGCGCGTCGCGCGCCGACTTCAGCGCGCCATACAGCGCATGGAGCGTTTGCAATGAGGTGCGCACCGGCGCAGTCAATTCCGCGGCAGCGGGCGCTTGCGGATTCTGCAGATACGCCCATGCCTGATCGTAGGTGAGCCGCGCGTGCGAGCGGATCACGGCCTCGTAAAATCGGGCCTTGCCGGGTTTGCCCGCCTTGCTGACGTGCACATCGCAAACGAAAGCCAGGCGCACAACCTGCGGCATCAACGAGCACAAGTGATTGGAAAGATTTTCCGGCAGCATGGGAATGACGCGATCCGGAAAATATACGGAGGTGGCGCGCGAGCGGGCTTCGTTGTCCAGCGCGCCGCCGTGGCGTACATAGTGGCTGACATCGGCGATTGCGACGATCAGCCGCCAGCCGCCGCCGTGCGTGGCTTCGCCGTACACGGCATCGTCGAAATCCTTGGCATCCGCGCCATCGATGGTCACCAACGGCAGGGCGCGCAAATCCTCCCGCCCGGAGAGGTCTGCCGCCGGCACATCGGGAGCAAACAGACTGGCTTCGCGCAGAACCTCGGGCGGGAATTCCTGCGGCAGGTCATGCCTCAAGATGGCAAAGCGGGCTGCGAGGTCCGACGGCCGCAAATTGTCGAGGATTTCGACGATGCGCCCGTGCGCCGGAGCGTCCCCTTGCGCGCGCTTGCTCACTTCGACGATGACGTTGTCGCCCTCCTTCGCGCCGTGGCGGTCGCGCATGGCGACTTCAATCGAGTACCAGTGGCCCGGATCCTCCGGTTCCACCCGGCCATGGTTCTGGCCGGCATGCCAGACGCCGCCAATGCGTTTCGGCGCATCATGGGTGCGCCGAATCAATCGCGCGATGCGCCGGCCGCGTTCGTTCATGCCGACGGCGAGCACTTCGACCCGATCATTGTGCATCAGCGTCGCGGTGTCGACACGCGCCAGCACCAATGGCGCCGACCCATCATCCGGCAGCACCAGCACCTCGCCGTTGGCGCGGCCGCGAATACGCCCTGCGACGCGTTCGCCCTCGCCCGCTGCTGCAAAGCCATTCGGCCCTTGTATCGCTTGGCCGTCGCGAACCATCGCCGCCAAGCGCTTGTCGAGCGCCTCGCGCTGCGCATCGGTATGCAATCCCAGCTGTTTGGCGAGACGCGCGGAGGTCATGGGCTGCGGCGCTTCGCTCAAATGCTTCAGCAGCAGTTCGCGGCTTGCGATCGGATCCGCATAGCGCAATTTTTCCAGCGCCAGATTCGGATCCTCGCCGCGCCAATCCGTAGGTTTCGCCTTGTGGCCGCTGTCGTGCCGCGCGCCCGGTCCACGTCGCGTCATGGGATGTTAGATAGGCAGGAAATACAATGCATGGATTCAGAAAACCTGTGGGGTGGGTGCGTAAATCTCAAGAGTTCCGCTTAGCGCGATGATTTACGGGGGAGAGGTTATCAGCTTTGCGAGTCGCCGGGCGCATATTGAGCGAGCGACCCCCTGGCGTGCGCCTGCGAGCGCTTGGCCAGCCAATAATATGCGGGCGCAGTAACCGCGAGCCCCACGAGCCACGACAAGTCGATGCCGCCGATCGCTTTCGCTGCGGGACCCGTGTAGAGCTCCGAGTGGATGAAGGGCAACTGCACCAGTATCCCTACCACATAACAGGTCACCGCAGGGCCGTTGATGCGGCCGTAAATGCCGCCATCAGCCCTAAAAAACGAGGCGATGTCGTACCGGCCGTGCCGCAAAAGATAGTAGTCCACCAGATTGATCGCGGTCCAAGGGACCAGCACGTAGAGCAAGGCCAGGATGAAGCTCTCGTAGTTGGCCAAGAATGATTCCTTGCTGAGCAGCGCACCGGCGGCCGAGATTGCAAACAAGACAATGGACACCACCACGCGGGCCCTTGGGCCGGGCGACCAGTCGGGAATCAAGGTCTGCCCGAAAGTGAGAGTCGAGAGCGCGCCGCAGTAGAGGTTCAGGGCATTGGCGGACGCGATGCTCACCGAGAACACGATCAGCACCAGCGGCGTGATGCCGTGAGTGAGTGCGGCAAATCCCGCCACCAAACTGCCCTTGGGCGAAGCCAGTCCCACCATGGCCCCCAAGATCATCGGCAGCAACGATCCCAAGGTGCAGCCCCAGTAGCTGGCCCAGAATGCCGGGCGCACGCCGGTGTCGCGGGGCATGTAGCGCGTGTAGTCGGACACATAGGGCGCGTAGGCGATCTGCCACACGGCGGCCGTGGATATGGTGCCCAGAAATCCGGACCAATTGAACGCATTGCGGCTCAGGAAATTCGCCGGCAGTCCGTGCACCCAGATGATCCAGGCGATGGCAAGGAACAGCACGGCGCCCGCGACATAGGACATGAGGCGCGTGTAGGCATGGATGAGATCGTAGCCATAGATCGCCGCAAGCACACTCAAGATGCCGACCACGATGATGCCGGGAGTCTCGGTGACGCCGGGCAGCAGGCTGGCGAGGGATTCGCCGCACAACACCAGGTTCGATGCGAGAAATCCGACATACATGACGATGACGATGCCCACCACCAGGAGCGATCCCAAGGAGCCGAATTGACCGCGGGTTTGCACCATTTGCGGCACACCCAGCGTGGGCCCCTGCGCGGCATGCAAAGCCATGAAAATCGCGCCGACCATGTTGCCGACCACCAGGGCCAGGACTGCCGGCACGAACGGCAGCGCGAATGTCGTCACCGCGAGCCCGCCCGTAACCACCGTCAACAGCATGATGTTCGACCCGAACCACACGGTGAAAAGATCGCGCGCCGTGCCGTGCCGCTGATCCAAGCCAATGGGCTGGATCGTGCTGATTTCCAATCGCGTTGCGCGCTCGCGATGTTCGATGTGGGCCGTGTTCATATCTCTGCCGCGGGGCGCCTCTTAGGGTTCCGGGCGTGGATGCGCCAAACCGAAAAAAGAGCGGCAATGCGCGGCAAACTCGCTCGCCATGGGGCTCAAGTTGCGGCTGGCCAGGCTCGCAAGAACCAGACGGCTGTTCTTCACGGGTTCGCTCAAGGGCCGAGCCAGCAGCGCTCGTCCGTCGTAGCTCATGTTGTTGGAAGGTTTGGTCGCCAAAATGCTGTAGCCCAATCCATGGCCGACGAAACCGCGCAGCATCTCGAGGGAGCGGGTGCGATAGGCTACCTGCGCGTCGAGACCTTGATCCTTGAACAGCGACAGGCAATAGCCGCTGCTGGGCTCGTGATCCAGCAGCACCAAGGGTTCGTGGACCAGTTCCTGCAACGCGATGCTGGCTTTGTGACCCAGCGGGTGGCCGTCGGGCAGCAGCACATACGGAGTCAGCTCAGCCAATGGAGTAACACGCAGGTCGTCGCCGAGATCGAAGTCGTACAGCAGCGCCACCTCCATGTCGCTGCGCTTGAGGCTCGCAATCAGGTGATCCTGATCGGCTTCGAGCAGCGTGAGTGCAATGCCAGGATGCAATTTCGTCAGGCGCGCGACCAGTGCCGGGACCACGTAGGGTGCGAACACCTGGTAGCAGCCGATGGACAGCGGCTGCCCGGCAGCAGCGCCGCGGGGGTGTCGGCGCTGATGGAACCGCCGCGCCACTCCATAAGCGCGATTTGCGTAAATCAACGGAGCCCCGCCGCCGGCCACGAAAATATCCTGCACCGAGCCGAACACCACGAAGTGTGATCCGACTCGTTCGCTGGCGGTTACGCGGCAGTCAAATGCAACCATAGCGTCGACCACACGCGGCGCGCCGGTGACCTGCGTGGTCCACTCGGTGCAATCAAATCTCGCGACGCCGCGGGCCGCACGCCTTCCGGCGAAATTGTCCGAAATATGCGCTTGATCATCCCGCAATACATTCACGCAGAAAACGCCGTTCTCGAGCAATGCCGTCGCAATCGAGCTTTTATGGTGGATGCAGATGAGCAAGGTCGGTTGCGGCGTATCGGCCGACACCGAGACCATCGCGGAAACCGTGATTCCATGCCGCCCTGCCGTCCCATCGGTGGTGACCACATTGACGGTACACGCCGCGTGGCTCATGCCCAGCAGGAATCGCTGCCGCAGCGCATGGTCCAAAGCGGCAGGCGGGGCGCTGTCGCCGGCTATGCGATCAGTTTTCTCCATGACCCGTTCCGACTGCGCAAACAACTGAAAAATAAGGCGGCAACCCGCGTCCTTGAAGTTTAGCATGTCGCGCGCAAACGCCGGCTGCACCGGTAGATTGACAACCCCCAACTCAGTGCGTACATTCCTGCGCCTCGCGTACGGCGGACCCATCTTGCCCAGGTGGCGGAACTGGTAGACGCGCTGGTTTCAGGTACCAGTGAAGCAATTCGTGGAGGTTCGAGTCCTCTCCTGGGCACCAAACCCAATCGTGGACCCTAAGTTTACTGCCGCGAGGCGCGGCGTATTCCGGACGTGGTGAGGAATCTTTCTTCGGCGAAGCGCACCAGATCGCGGCCGTCGTTTTTCGCGACGTACAACGCGGCATCCGCGCGCGCCACGAGCTCATCCAACGAACGCGTGGGCTTTTCGTTCATCGCAAGACCGGCGCTCAAGGTGACGCGCAGCCCCGCGCCGGAGGGTGGCAGGACAATCCCGAATACCAGGGTGCGCAGGCGTTCGAGAGCTGACATGGCGACGCTGGCGGTGGCTTCGGGCATGACGAGCAGGAACTCCTCCCCGCCCCAGCGCCCGAGCACATCGCCGGCGCGCAGTGATTCGCGCCCCATGCGGGCGAACTCCTTCAGAACATAGTCGCCCGTCGCATGGCCGCAGCGGTCGTTGATGAATTTGAAGTGATCCATGTCGATGATCGCGATGGTCAAGGGCTTTTGCGATGCGTTCGCCTCGGCCAGCGCAGCGCTTGCCAGCTCCACCGTGCGGCGCCGGTTGGGCAATCCCGTCAAACCGTCGGTGCTCGCCAGGCGCACGAGCTGCTGGCGGAAGCGCAGGTTGCTCACCAGGAAATAAATGAGCAGCGCGATCACCAGCACGCCTGAGACGGCCGCAATGGCATTCCAGCGCAATTGCTGTGCTTGCCGCTGCGATCGCTCCTGGGACAATTCCAGTTCACGCTTCAACAGACCGTTGCGCTCGATCTCGCGGTCGGTCTCGAAGCGAGCGCGCAGCGCCGCGGCCTGCTTGTTGCGATCGCCGTCGTTGGTCGCGATGTAGCGGCGCAGGTACTCGCTCAGGTCGGAGTAGGCGTCGCGATAGTTGTTGAGCGCCGCGTTGGTGCGCGCGCGCCATTGGTACAATTCGGCCACGCGTCGCGGCTGCACATCGGAGCCGCCATGATCGAGAACTTCATTCAAGGTGGCGAGCGCTTTTTCGGGGTGGCCCTCGAGTAAATCGATGCGTGCCAACAGCGCCTGTGTTTCCTTCGCCTGATCCCAGAACTTCGAGGCGGTGAACGTGGGCAAGGCGGCGCGGCATGCGGCTTTCGCGTTCCCGAGCTGGCCCAGTTCGACGCGTGCTTCGCAGATGTGCACGTCAGCGAAGGCGACCCCCTGGGAATCGTCCAATTGCGCACTCAGCTTTCGCGCCTCGTTGAACTCGTCGAGCGCCTCCGCATGCTTGCCCATCAGCACGAAAATTCTGCCGCGCAGAAAGCGGTTGACGGAGAGGGCGAGCGGTGCCTTTTGGGAGATGTCCCAATCGATTGCCTCCTGATTGAGCGCCAGCGCCTGGGGGAAATCCCCCATGCCGCGCAGCACGGTGGAGAGCACGCTGGCGGCAAGAACGCGCGGCTCGCTGAACGCGGGTGCCGCGCTGGCGTTGTAGGCCTGCGTCAAGCTGCCGATCGCCAAGTCCTCCCGATTCTCCCGATATTGCAGCAGGCCGCGGCCGATGAGCAGGCAGATGTCGGCAAGAGATCCGCGCTTCTGCGCGGATTGCGCCGCCTCGGTTGCCGTGACCGCCGCTGCGATGCCCGCTTGGTCGTAGACGTTTTCCGCATAGGTTGAGAGCAAGTCGACGCGCACCGGATCGGTATTATCGGGAGCGTATTTCAGCCCGCTGAAGACTGAGTCGCGCGCCTTCGATTCCAGTTCCAGGATGCTGTAAGCCTGCGCCTGCACGCCGTAGAGTGAGGCCAGCCGCCGTGAATTGGGATGTGCCGAGCCTAGTTCGGCCTCCAGCAGCAGCTGTACCTTTGTCAGGGCCGCATGTGCGTCCTGATCGACCAGGGTCTGCAAGGCGCGAATTGCCGGGTCCGCATTGGGTATGCAGGCGGCCGGCGCCGACAAGGGACTAAACGCCCATGCGGCCAGCAGCACGGCGCAAAGCCGCACCACCCCCGCTCGCGAGACGCGCCGCCCCGTATAGATCGATGTAGGCATGAGTGGGAACAAACTACGGGTTTCCCCGAATTGCTACGCCACCTAATGTCACGGTTTTCACCGCACGGCGCAGTTCACGGCAGTCTGTGTGACCGAATTCTCAGGTCAAAATCGACCTGCGAACGTTTCTGGTGGCAAGCTTGCGGCAAGTGGGGCAATTTGCTTATATATCTTGCCGCGCAACAACAACGAAAAGGAACGGGCAGCTTATGTCATCCACGTTTTTTGACCGCGAAAGCACGATAGCCGGGCCCGGCTTCAACCGCTTCATGGTGCCGCCCGCCGCCCTTGCAGTGCACCTCTGCATCGGCCAAGCCTACGCGTTCTCGACTTTCAACCTGCCCCTCACCAAGCTGATCGGTCTCACGCAATCGGCGCCGGGCGACTGGAATCTGAAAGAACTGGGCTGGATTTTCTCGATTGCCATCGTTTTTCTGGGGTCCTCGGCCGCCGTGTTCGGACGCTGGGTGGAACGCGTCGGACCGCGCAAATCGATGTTCGTCGCGGCGCTGTGTTTTGGCGGCGGATTCCTGGTATCCGCGGTGGGCATTCACCTGCACCAGCTGTGGATCATTTACTTGGGCTACGGCGTGCTCGGCGGCTGCGGCCTCGGCATCGGCTACATCTCGCCGGTTTCGACCCTGATCAAATGGTTTCCCGACCGCCCCGGGATGGCCACCGGCATGGCCATCATGGGTTTTGGCGGCGGCGCCCTTATTGCCGCTCCGCTATCGGTGTTGCTGATGGCAAATTTCAAGACCGCAACGTCCAATGGCGTGCTCGAAACCTTCGTCACCATGGGCGTGATCTACTTCATGTTCATGATGATTGGGGTGCTTTCGGTGCGGGTACCTGCCGATGATTGGAAACCCTCCGGCTGGACCGCGCCCGCCAAGCCCAAACAGCTGGTGACCACCGCCAATGTAGCGGTCGATCAGGCCTGGCGCACGCCGCAATTCTGGCTGCTATGGGTGGTGCTGTGCATGAATGTGACCGCCGGCATCGGTGTGCTTGGTCAGGCATCCCCAATGATCCAGGAGATGTTCCCCGGCAAAGTGACCGCTCCCGCCGCTGCGGGTTTCGTCGGCTTGATCAGCCTGTTCAACATGATTGGTAGGTTCTTCTGGGCCTCCACTTCCGATTACATCGGCCGCCGCAACACCTACATGGTGTTCTTCTTGCTCGGCATCGTGCTGTATGCCGCGGTACCGACGACCGGCCACATCGGCTCGACCGCTCTATTCGTTGCAGCTTTCTGCGTCATTCTTTCCATGTACGGCGGCGGTTTTGCCACCATCCCGGCCTACCTGCGGGATATGTTCGGCACCTATCAGGTCGGCGCCATTCACGGCCGGCTGCTCACCGCTTGGTCGGTGGCAGGCGTGCTGGGGCCGGTTCTCGTGAACTACATTCGCCAGTACCAGATCGACAACGGCGTGCCCAAGGCGCAAGCCTACTCGATCACCATGTACATCATGTGCGGATTGCTGCTGATCGGCTTCTTGTGCAATTTCGCGATGCGCGCGGTCAGGGCCAACTACTATTACCACGCCCCAGCGGCGCCACAGAGAGCACCAGCATGAAACTTCGGCTCGCCGTGCTGTGGATCGCGGTTGGAATCCCGCTCGCGTGGGGAGTATTTAAAACGCTGCAGAACGCGATGAAATTATTTCAGTAGCCGCGCGACGCGGCGTTTGACGGAGGGAGTTAGCCATGCACATTCACCTCGGCCTCGCGCCGCTGGTTTCGCTCGTTGCCGGCATCCTCATTCTGGTGATGCCGAAACTGCTGAATTACATCGTCGCCCTGTACCTGATCGCCATCGGGCTGATCGGCTTATTCGGCGCCGGCGGGGAATTGCGCTTCGTGTGACAGATCGCGCTGCGCAGGCAGTGCCTCAATCGAAGGGATTTTTGCGGATGATGGTTTGCTCGCGATCCGGACCGGTGGAGATGATGGTGATCGGCACGGCGACCAGGGATTGCAGGCGCTCCAGATAGGCCCGGGCATTTGCCGGCAGATCCTCGTAGCGCGTAATGCCGACGCTGCTTTCCTTCCAGCCGGGCCACTCCTCATAGACCGGTTCGCACTCACCGAAGCTCTCCGACAGCAACGGCGGGTTGGAGCTGATGCCGCCTGCGGTTTTGTAGCCCACGCAAACCCGGATGGTGTCGAGGCCATCGAGCACATCGAGTTTGGTGACGCACAGCATCGAACAGCTGCTGTTTACGATGGAGCGGCGCATCACCACCGCATCGAACCAGCCGCAGCGCCGCCGCCGCCCGGTAACCGCGCCAAATTCATGGCCGACGCGGGATAGATGCTCGCCGTACTCGTCGAACAGCTCGGTCGGAAACGGACCTGCACCGACGCGGGTGGCATAGGCTTTGACGATGCCGAGCACTTCGTGCAGCCTTCGAGGGCCCAAGCCGGTGCCTGCAGCGGCGCCGCCCGCAGTGGTGGTGGAGGATGTCACGTAGGGATAGGTGCCGAGGTCCACGTCCAGCATGGCCCCTTGAGCGCCTTCGAACAGCACATTGCGGCCGTCGATGCATAATTGTTCGAGAATGCCGGTAACGTCTGCAACCAGCGGCTTGAGGCGCTCGCCTAAACCTAAGTTCGATTCCAGCACTTGTTGAAAGTCCACCGGCGCCCATTGGTAATAGCGCTGCAGAAGGAAGTTGTGGTAGTCCAGGATCTCGCCCAACTTCGCGGCGAAGCGCTCGCGATGAAATAGATCAGCGACCCGCAGCGCGCGGCGCGCCACTTTGTCCTCGTACGCAGGGCCGATTCCGCGGCCGGTGGTGCCGATGGCCTTCGCGCCCTGTGCCTTTTCGCGGGCGCGGTCGAGCGCAATGTGCGAGGAGAGAATCAGCGGGCAGGCGGGACTGACGCGCAGGCGCTCGAACACCGGCACTCCCTGCCCGATCAGCATCTCGGCCTCGCTGAACAATGCCTCGAGCGACAGCACCACGCCGTTGCCGATCAAACACTGCACGTGCGGGTGCAGAATTCCCGACGGGATCAGCGACAGCACGGTTTTCTTGCCGCCGATGACCAAGGTGTGCCCGGCGTTGTGGCCGCCCTGGAAACGCACCACGGCCTGCACGTGATCGGTCAAGAGATCGACCAGCTTGCCCTTGCCCTCATCGCCCCACTGCAGACCGATCAGCACCAGGTTTTTACCCATTGCGCGCCACCCACAACAATGCGAGCCCCGCCATCATGCTGATCAGCCCGCCCCAGCGCAGATGCGACGGCTCGGTTTTGGCCAGCTTGGCCATCAGCCGCTGCGCGGCAGCCGGGTTCACAAAGGGCACTATGCCTTCGAGCACCAGGTACAGCGCGAAGGCGCCGCCCAGGTAGCGCGCAAGTTCGGTCCAACCAATGTCCATCATCGTGTGGTTCTAGCGCTGCGGCGGCTGCGGCTGCGGCTTATTGAAATACTTGAAGAAGGCATTGTCAGGAGCCACGAGCAGCACATCCCCTTGCGTTCCGACAGCTTCGCGATAGGTCTGCATGCTGCGATAGAAACTGTAGAACTCCGCGTTCTTGGAATACGACTTGGCGTACACCTCGCTCGCGGATGCATCACCCTGGCCGCGGGTCTGCCCCGCCTGGCGCGCCGCGTCCGCCAGGATCTGCGTCTGTTCCTTGTTCGCTTCGGCGCGTGTCCGCTCCGCGACTTCCACGCCTTCGGCGCGCAGCTTGGCGGCCTGTGCCTTGAACGAGGCGCGCATGCGATCGAACACCGAGTCCTGCACCTGCTGCGGCAGATCGATCTTGGTAATGCGCACGTCGACCAGTTCCACGCCCAATTGCTCGGCGAGCGGCCGCGCCGTTTTCATCATGGCGCCGGTGAACTCGGCGCGCTCTGCGGTGATCACCTGCTGCAGGGTGCGCTGCGTGACCACGCTCTTGATGCTGTCCTTGACGGTCTCGCCGAGGCGCGCATTGGCGACCTCCTCGCTGCCGCCGGCGGACTCGTAGTAGCGGCGCAGATTCTGGATGCGCCACTTGACGTAGAAATCCACATTCAGCTGTTCCTGCTCGCGCGTCAGGAAGTGTTCCGCGGGATACATCTGCGTGAGGATGCGCTTGTCGAAGCGGGTGACTTCGTTGACCAGGGGAATGCGAAAGTGCAGCCCGGGCTCAAAATTCGATTCCACGATATTACCGCCGGTCGACTTGATCGCGAGTTGTCCTTCGCTCACCGTGAACACGCTGGCGCGCACCACCAAAATGACGGCCACCAGTCCCAGCAAAATAAACAGCAGTCGGTTTTGCATCATCGCACCGGACGCGCACGCGCCGGATCCTCGACTGGGGAGACCTGGATCTCCGGCAGCCGCTGCGGAGCGACGGTCATCGTATCGTTGGGCATCGAGATGGACTCGCGTCCGGGCGCGATCAACTTATCGAGCGGCAAATACAGCAAACTATTGCCGGTCTTGGCATCGACGATGACCTTGCGCGAGTTCTTGTAGACGTTTTCCATGGTCTCGAGGTACATGCGCTCGCGCGTGACCGCCGGCGCATGCTCGTACTGCGCGAGGACCTGATCGAAGCGCGAGGTTTCGCCCTGCGCCAAGGCAAGCACTTGCAGGCGATAGGCCTCGGCATCGAGTAAATTCTTGGATGCCTGGCCGCGCGCGCGGGGCACCACATCGTTGCGATAGGTCTCCGCATCCTGCTGATAGCGCTGACGGTCCTTGTCCGCCTTGATGGCATCGCGCTGCGCATCCTGCACCGGTTCGGGCACGATCACGTCTCCCAATTTGACGCTGATGATGCGGATGCCCATGTCGTAATTATCAAGGGTTCGCTGCAGCAGCACGCGCGCGCGGTCGGTGATCGAGGGATCGAACGCCAGCGCCTTGTCGAGCGAGGCCTGTCCAACCGCCTCGCGCATCGCGCTCTCGCTGACCTGAACCAGCGTCTCCTCGACGTCCTTCACTCTGAACAGATATTTGACGGGATCGGGCTGGGTGTACTGAACCGCAGACTTGACTTCGACCAGGTTGGTGTCCGCCGTGAGCATTCTGGCATCGTCGGTCACGCTGTACTGCTGCGACACGTTCACGATGCGCTTCTGTTCGATCGGCCAGGGCAGATGCCAGTTATAGCCGGGACCCGAGGTCTGCACGTACTTGCCGAAGCGCAGGATGACGGCGCGCTCCTGTGCGTCGACGCGGTACAGGCCGCTGCCGATCCAAACCGCCCCGATCAGAACTAAAATGCTGCCGAGACTGCGATTGAAGCCGGGTGAACTCTGCCCGCCCCCGAGCCCGCCGCCGCCGCCGCGCCCGAACAGCGCCGCCAAGCGGCGCTGAAAGTTGCGCAGTACGTCGTCCAGATCGTTCTGCGATTGTTGCGGGCGGTTCCAGGGATTACGCTTTTCCCCGCCAGGTTCGTTCCAAGCCATGCGTGATGCCTAATTATAAGTTGCGAAGTATGGGTTCATGGATGCGGAGCCGTGCATTCTATCAGGCGACTCGCTGCCCACAAGGAGCTTACGCGACGCGCTGTTCGCGGGCTCGAGGCATGCCGATCAAGTTGACGCCCTTGGCGCCAAGTAATTTGGCAATTTCGGTTAAATCGAGTTCAACGTCCATCTCCCAACTGCCATCCTCGCATTGCCGTTCGGCGCGCACGGCGTTTCGCTTGTAAAGTTCGGATCGCACGGCGGCGGCCTTTAGATCCAGATGCAGCGTGCGGCGCACCTGATTGGGCCGCACCGCCTGCGCCAGCGATTCGCGCAACCCGGGCAACCCTGCGGCGGTCACCGCGGACACCCAGGCCTGCGTCGGCGCACCATCCGGCCCCAGAATTGTTCGCGGCGTGTCGTGACTCAAGTCGATCTTGTTGAATACCACGAGTTCGCGGATCTCACCCGCGCCGATGCCGCGCAGCACCTCGCGCACCTGCTCGCGGCGTTCGTCGCGCAAGGGATCGCTGGCGTCGACGACGTGCAGCAATAGATCCGCGTCGCGCGCTTCCTGCAATGTGGAGCGAAATGCGGCAACCAGTTCGTGCGGCAACGCGCGCACGAAACCCACGGTATCGGCCAGCACCACCTCGCCGATCCCCGCCAGCTCGACGCGGCGCACGGTGGGATCGAGCGTCGCAAACAGCTGATCGGCCACGTAGGTATCCGACCCGGTGAGCGCATTGAACAGCGTCGATTTGCCCGCGTTGGTGTATCCGACCAGCGCGACTGTCGGCACCGGCACCTCGCGCCTGACGTGGCGGCCGGTCTCGCGCTGACGATCCAGCTTTTCGAGGCGCGACCGCAGCGTCCGGATGCGCTTCGCGATCAAGCGCCGGTCGGTCTCCAGCTGAGTTTCACCGGGACCACGCAATCCGATGCCGCCCTTCTGCCGTTCAAGGTGGGTCCACCCTCGCACGAGACGGGTGGCCAGATGCGACAGCTGCGCGAGTTCAACCTGCAGCTTTCCTTCGAAGCTTCTTGCGCGTTGCGCAAAGATATCCAAAATCAATCCATTACGGTCCAATACTCGACGGCCTGTCAGCTTCTCGAGGTTGCGCTCCTGGCTCGGAGTCAGGGTCTGATCCACGAGGACCAAATCGGCCTGATGTGCTTCCGCGAACGCGCGGATCTCTTCGGCCTTGCCGGAGCCCACGAAGTACTTGGGGTCCGGGCGTGCCCGGGTCGCAAGCAACGTGCCCAATCCGACAGTGCCCGCGGAGGCGGCCAGAGCCGCGAATTCAGCAATATCGGTAGGGTCCACGGGATGACCGATGCCGACGCCGACCAATACAGCGCGCTCACCGCCCCGTGGACGCTCAAACAATTGCAGAGTGCCACCCACTCATTCGACGATTGCCGGTTCCGTCACTTCGCCATCTTCACCAGTCGGCAGCCGTACATTGCGTGCCGGCACGACCGTGGAAATTGCATGTTTGTACACCATCTGACTCACGCTATTTCTCAGCAACACGACGAACTGGTCGAATGAATCGATTTGTCCTTGTAATTTGATGCCGTTCACAAGATAAATTGAAACAGGCACCCTTTCTTTGCGCAGGGCATTCAAAAATGGGTCCTGCAGAGACTGGCCACGGGCCATGGGTAAAACTCCTTGTTTTTAGTGTCGTTTGTACTGCCGTATTACTTCCATGCGGCAAGGCACACACCCGATCAATGCTAGCACAGCGCGGCTCACGTTATACGGTAGACCTTTTCGCAAATCCGCCCTCTGACAGTGCATCAAACATCGCGCGTGCAACCTCCGGATGCATGGAATCCATCCACTGCGCGGCGGGCCGCCGACGAAGCCAAGTCAACTGGCGCTTCGCGAGTTGTCGCGTCGCGGCAATCGCTTGTTCGGTGGCTTGTTCCAGCGCGCAGTATCCGGCCAAATATCGCCATAGCTGTCGATATCCGACCGCGCGCATGGATGGATGTTCCGCGCTCAAATCGCCCCTTTCGTACAGGTTCCTTACCTCGGTAACCAAGCCTGCATCGAGCATCGCCTTGAATCTCAGTTCAATGTTGGTATGTAACTGAGCGCGTTCAAGGGGTGCAATGGCAAATTCGATGACATTCACGTCGGCAAACGCCGACACCCGCTTTCGTTGCAGTTCCGTGATGGGAGAGCCGGTGAGCCGATACACTTCCAGCGCCCGCTGGATGCGCTGCGGATCGTTGACGTGAATGCGCGCAGCCGCCTTGGGATCCACCTGGGCCAGTTCATCGTGTAACGCCGCCCATCCCGCCGCGCCGGCCTCTGCGTCGATGGCGGCGCGCACTCCAGGATCCGCCGGGGGCAGCCGTGCAATGCCGGCACTCAGCGCATGAAAGTACAGCATGGTGCCGCCGACCAGCAGGGGTTGCCGCCCACGCCGCCAGATATCCTGCATCGCAAGAAGCGCGTCCCGTGCGAATTCACCGGCCGAGTAGCTCGACTTGGGATCGCGTATGTCGATCAAATGGTGGGGAATGCGCGCGCGCAGCGTGTGATCCGGCTTGGCCGTGCCGATGTCCATGCCGCGATACACCAGCGCCGAATCCACGCTGATGATCTCCAGCGGCAGCTGTTCGGCCAGGCGCACGGCGAGCGCGGACTTGCCGGCGCCGGTGGGGCCCATCAACAGCACCGCGCAACGGCGGTTGGCCGCCGCGCGCATCAGCGTCCGCGCAAAAATAGCCGATCGAGGTCGGTGAGCGACAAGCGCACCCAGGTTGGGCGACCATGATTGCATTGATCGGCGCGCTCCGTACCTTCCATTTCACGCAACAGCGCGTTCATCTCCGGCAGGCTCAAGGAGCGCTGCGCGCGAACCGCGGCGTGGCACGCCATCGTGGCGAGCAAGTGATTGATCGATTCCTCGACGCGCCGCGAATGGCCCTGATCCAGAAGATCGGACAGGA
>DATMRC010000076.1:0-6310 GCA_035567075.1 Steroidobacteraceae bacterium | reverse complement strand
GCCCTCGTCTTTGGCTGCTTCCTTTTAGGCAGACCGCATCCCCTAGGGTCATGGTGCGTCGCAGCATCACTGGCCTTGATCGGGGCAAGGCGGCTATTCTTTAGCCCCTGTTCGCACGGAACTGAAAAATAGATGCGGCTGGAGTTTCTACACCCCAAGTATTGGTTCACCTGGGTGGGTCTTGGCCTCATGCGCGGCCTGGAATTGCTGCCCTATGCGGCGCAACGGTGGCTGGGTGGCGCCATCGGGGCGCTGCTTAGGGCTTTGCCGCTGCACTTTGCGCGCATCGCACGCCGAAACATTGATCTCTGCCTTCCGCAGCTTGGCGAACAGGAACGCGCCTCCCTGGTCGATCGGCATTTTCGCAGTCTCGGCATGGCGCTGTGCGAGACGGCCAACACCTGGTGGAGCAGCGACGCGCAGGTCAACAGGCTGGCCGACGTGCAAGGCCTGCATCATCTGCAGGCGGCGCTGGCCAAGGGCCGCGGTGCCATTCTGCTGGGCGCTCATTTCACCACCATCGAAATTTCCACCCGCATCCTCGGCACCGTGGTGCCGCTGCATGTGGTGTTTCGGCCGTGGAAGAATGCGCTGCTGTCGCACATCATGTTCACGAGCTTCTGCCGGCATGGATATCCCATTCCGTACGACGACATTCGCGCCATGATCCGGGCGCTGAAGAAGAATGAAGCGGTGTGGTATGCCCCGGACCAGAGCTACCGCAACAAAGGCGCAGCGATGGTCAATTTCTTCGGCATCCCGGCCGCCACCAATACCGCCACGTCGCGTTTGGCGCTCATTACCGGCGCCCCGGTGATGACCTATTTTGCCGAACGGCTGCCGGGCAATTCAGGATACCGCGTGGTGATCGGACCTGCATTCGAGAATTTCCCCGGCGATGCGATCGAGGATGCCGAGCGCTATAACCGCTTGCTGGAAGAGCAGATTCGCCGCGTACCGGAACAATATTTTTGGGTGCACCGCCGCTTCAAGGGATTGAGCGCCGACTATCCGAATTACTACGGCCGCGATTCCCGCGATCCCAAGCCTGCGGATGCACTCAAGCCCGCGCCCGACGCCCCCGAGTAATTCCGCATCAGCCTTAACGTGCGCAAAGCGACGCTTGACGATGTGCCTGCTCTGCAGGCGCTGATTGCGCGCTCGGCGCGGGCCTTGAGCACGGAGGACTATCGTCCCTCGCAGGTTGAAGGCGCGCTCCGGGGCGCATTCGGCGTGGATAGCCAACTGCTGGCCGACCAGACTTACTTCGTGGTCGAGGAGGCCGGACAATTCGTCGGTTGCGGCGGCTGGAGCTATCGATCGACGCTGTTCGGCGGCGACGCCCGCGACGGCCGCGACAGCTCGACCCTCGATCCTAAGTCCCAGGCTGCAAAGATTCGCGCCTTCTTTGTCGACCCCGATCATGCACGCCGCGGCATCGGCTCGATGCTGCTGGATTATTGCGAGACTGAGGCGCGAAAACATGGATTCACGCAGGTCGAGCTGATGGCAACGCTTCCCGGCGTCAAGCTGTACGCCGCGCGCGGCTACACCGGGACCGCCATGGTCCATTTCGATGTCGGGTCCGGCGAGACCATCGAGTTCATCCCCATGCGCAAGACCCTGATTTAAGGGTTCAAGGACTCTTTGGGTCGGCAATCCACAGCCGCCGCCAACCCTCATGTCCCAATTCGCGCAAGGTGCGGATATTTCTGCGGTATATCTCGTCGGTATCGCCCACCGCGGCAATGGCTCTTGCAACGCTGGCCTCGCGCAACAGGTGCAGCATCGGATACGGCGAGCGGTTGGTGTAGTTTTCGATATCCTCGGGATCAGTTTCCGCGAATTGGTACTGGGGATGAAAGCTCGCGACCTGCAGTTCGCCTTCCAACCCCAGGTCGGCGACCGCCGCATCGCAAACGTCGAGAAACTCGTTGTACTCGAGAAAATCGACCAGCACCCAAGGATGAATGAGCAGCGCCGTTTCACAGCGCGACGGATCCGCCGCCTGCAGGCCCAGCAATTCGGCGCGCAGCTCCTCCAGCAATCCCGATGCGGAGCGCTGCTCGCTGACGTGGAAGCGCACGCGCTCGGCCCGGTACGCCGCTTCCGCGAATGGACACAGGTTGAGGCCGATGACGGATTTCTCCAGCCAGCGACGCGTGCGCAGGATCACTTCGTCGTTTTTGATGGGCACCTCGGTTTGGATGCAAGTCTCAAGGTTGTTTCGAGTATCCTTATAAGCGCTTGCGAAACATTAGAGTACAACGATGTCACAACCGATTCCCGCCACCCTGATCCCCGGAGACGGGATCGGTCCCGAAATCATGGATGCGACGCTTGCCGCGCTCGACGCGCTGGGCGCGCCGTTCAAGTGGGACCGGCAGCTCGCCGGGTTGGAAGGCGTGAAAGCCGCGGGGGATCCGCTGCCTGCCAAAACAATCGACAGCATCACGCGCACGCGATTGGCGCTCAAAGGGCCGCTCGAAACTCCATCGGGCGGCGGCTATCGGTCCTCCAATGTTCGTTTGCGCGAACAATTCAAGCTGTATGCCAATTTGAGACCGGCGCGGACCCTGATACCCGGCGGCCGCTTCGACAATATCGATCTGGTGGTGGTGCGCGAAAATCTCGAGGGTTTGTACATCGGGCACGAGCACTACATTCAAATCGACGACGACCCGCATGCAGTGGCCATGGCGACGGGAGTCAACACCCGGCAAGGCAGCCGGCGCTTGCTGGAGTATGCGTTCGAGCATGCAGTGGCCACCGGGCGGAAAAAAGTCGCGATCGTGCACAAAGCGAACATCATGAAGGCTTTGACCGGCATTTTTCTGGAAACAGGACTGGAGCTGTACGAACGCAAGTATCAGGGCCGGTTTGAACTGCAAACGGTCATCATCGACGCCTGCGCCATGAAGCTGGTGCTCAACCCCTGGCAATTCGACGTGTTGGTGACCACCAATCTGTTTGGCGACATCCTCTCGGATCTGGTGGCCGGATTGGTGGGCGGACTGGGCATGACGCCCGGCGGCAACATCGGCGCCAATGCCGCGATCTTCGAGGCCGTGCATGGCTCGGCCCCGGACATCGCCGGCAAGGGGATCGCAAACCCCATCGCCCTCATGCTCGCCGCCGCGATGATGCTCGAACACTGTCACCTGCCGCACATGGCCGCGCGCCTGCGCACCGGCATTGATCAAACCCTCAACATCGACGGAGTGCGCACCGGCGACCTGGGCGGCAAGGCGAGCACCACGGAATTCTCCCGCGTCCTGGTCAAGCGCCTCGGCAAATCCTAGGGTCTACGCCAAGATCACGCATGTCCCCCATCGTTTCCATCAACAATGTCACGAAGTCCTACGCCTCGGGTTTTCAAGCCCTGAAGCTGATCAATCTCGACATCGAAGCGGGAGAGATCTTCGCCCTGCTCGGGCCGAACGGCGCCGGCAAGACCACGCTCATCAACATCATATGCGGCATCGTGATCGCGAGCAGCGGCACCGTCACGGCGGACGGCCACGACATCGTGCGCGACTATCGCGCCGCCCGCTCGATGATCGGCCTGGTGCCGCAGGAGCTATCCACCGATGCGTTTGAAACCGTGTGGGCGACCGTGACCTTCAGCCGCGGTCTGTTTGGCCGCGCGCCGAACCCCGCATTCATCGAAGGATTGCTGCGCGATCTGTCGCTGCTGGACAAGCGCAACACCCGGATCATGGAACTGTCGGGCGGCATGAAACGCCGGGTGATGATTGCCAAGGCGCTGTCGCACGAGCCGCGAATACTGTTTCTGGATGAACCCACCGCGGGCGTGGACGTCGAATTGCGCCGCGATATGTGGCAATTGGTGCGCGGCCTGCGCGACAAGGGTGTCACCATCATTTTGACCACGCACTACATCGAGGAGGCCGAGGAGATGGCCGACCGGATCGGTGTGATCAACAAGGGCTCATTGGTGCTGGTCGAGGACAAGCAGGTACTGATGAAAAAACTCGGCAAGAAACAGCTCACCATGCACCTGCAAGCACCGCTCAAGCAGATCCCCGGCGAACTGGCTTCCTGGAACCTCGAACTCAAGACCGGGGGCACGGATCTCATCTACACGGCCGACAGCGCCGACGGCGTCGACATCTCCAAGCTGCTCGAGCGCTTGAGCGAGTTGTCGATCGTGATCAAGGATCTGCAGACGCAGCAAAGTTCTCTGGAAGATATATTCGTTGAGCTCGTGAGCGAGCGGACATGAACCGGCCGCTGGCGCGCCTCGACTTCAATCGCCATGGCGTCTGGGCGATCTACAGGTTCGAGATCGCGAGGGCGCTGCGCACCCTGGTCCAGAGCCTGGTGACGCCGGTCATCACCACATCGCTGTACTTCGTGGTGTTCGGCGCGGCCATCGGTTCGCGCCTTGCCGGCACCGGCGGGGTCAACTATGGGGCGTTCATCGTGCCGGGGCTCATCATGCTGGCACTGTTCACGGAGAGCCTCTCGAACGCCTCATTCGGAATATATTTTCCGAAATGGACGGGCACGATCTACGAACTGCTGTCCGCGCCGGTGTCCTATGTGGAGATCGTGATCGCCTATGTCGGCGCCGCCGCGACCAAGTCGGTGGTGCTTGGACTCATCATCCTGGCAACGGCATCGCTGTTCGTGCCCATCAGGATCATGCATCCGGCATGGATGATCGCCTTCCTGCTGATGACGGCGGCCACCTTCAGCCTGTTCGGATTCATCATCGGCATCTGGGCCAAGAGCTTCGAACATCTGTCGTTCATTCCGATGCTCATCATCACGCCGCTCACCTTTCTGGGCGGCGCCTTCTACTCGATCGACATGCTGCCGCCGGCATGGCGCACCTTCAGCCTGTTTAATCCCATCGTGTACCTGATCAGCGGCTTCCGCTGGAGTTTTTACGGCAGCGCCGACGTCAGTGTCGGCTTGAGCATGCTGATGACCGTGGGATTCTTCGTCATCTGTCTCGCGGTGGTCGGGTGGATATTCAAGACCGGATACCGGCTGAAGAATTAAAAAGGGCGGCAGCGATTGCTCGCTGCCGCCCTTAAGTTGCGATCAGATAATTATTGTTGTTGTCTTAGAATTTGTACACCGCCTTGACGTAGTAGAACCCGCCGTTGATGCCGAAGGGCGAGAATCCCGGGTATTGCGTCACGGCGGCGTTGTCGGAAGCCGCAATTTCGCGATTCAAGATATTGCTATTGAGCTTGTTCGGGAAGCGGTTGAACAAGTTCTCGGCGCCCACGGCCAGCTTCAGTTTGTCGGTGAACAGGTAGCTGATATCGACGCTGGTGGTTGCCGTGAGATTGATCTTGTCCTGGAAGTACTGGAAGTTACCCGTCAGGTTGTCACCGTCGTCATTCTCGTAGTCCGACGACGGGCCGTAGATATGCTCGACCAGGTTTACTTGCATCTTGTCGTAAGTCCACAAGGCGCCCAAATTGATCACGTATTTCGGCGTCGCCGTGGTCAGCTGCGAATAGGCCTCCTGGTCATACAGCACGTTGGGCTGCAATTGCGGCGGCGTGGTCGCGTACTTGGTGATGGTGGTGTCGTTGTAGGTCGCGCCCACCGACCAGTCGATCTTGCCGAAGCTGTATTCGTACGGGAAATCGAACACCAGGTCGGCGCCTCGCGTACGGGTATCGATGCCGTTGGCGAAGATGTTGATGCCGTACGAACCGGTCTTCAACACGTCCGGATCGATGACGTCAGTGCCCGCCCCGTAGATGGCGATCGCCTGATTGATCGAGGCCGAGCCCGGCAGCGGGGTCGGCACGCCGTTGATCGCGCCGGCGATGTTGCCGCTGCCCACGATGCGGTTGGTGATGGTGATCTGGTACAGATCGAACGTCATGTTCATGTGCTGAATCGGTCGCCATACCGTGCCCAAGCTGAGGTTCACCGATTTCTCAGGCTGCAGCCCGTTGCCCAAGCCCAACGGTACCGCAGCGGCCGAATTGGGCGGCAGCTGAATGTAGGCCGTCGTCGGTCCGACATTGGTCGAGGAATAATATTCCTCGGCGAGCGTCGGGGCGCGGAAGCCGTTGCTCACCGTGCCGCGCAATGCGAACTCCGGCGAGAAATCGTAGCGGCCCGTCAGCTTGCCGACAGTGGTATTGCCAAAGTCGCTGTAGTGCTCGTAGCGCGCCGCGGCATCGATGCGCAGATTGTCGATGACCTTGGCGTTGAAATCGACGTAGCCGGCGTAGTTCTTGCGGTCGTGCGATGAGGCATCGGCCGGCGTGAAGCCCGGGTAGGATTGCGCGCCGCCGTTCATCCACGACAAAGG
>DATMRC010000075.1:0-19148 GCA_035567075.1 Steroidobacteraceae bacterium | reverse complement strand
CCATTGCGGATCCGGGCGAAATGTCTGACGTTGGTTGCGGCGCTTGCGGTGATCGGCATGCCGGCGGCGGCCGCCGTGCAGCGGGTGGAAATCATCGAGCGCGTGCCATTCGCGGACGGCATGCGATTCGGCGATGCGGGCGAATACGAGAAAATTCGCGGGCTTGCACACTTCGCGCTCGATCCTAAGAGTTCCGCCAATGCGAACATCGTCGACCTGAAATTCGCGCCGCGCGACGGCGACGGCCTGGTGAAGTTTGCCAGCGAGTTCATCATGCTGCGGCCTGTAAAGGCCCGTGCCGCAAGCCTGATCTACGATGTCAATAATCGCGGCGGCATCGCCATTCTCGGCCAGGTGAACGGGCACAGCCCCGCGAATAACGATCCCACGACCGTTGCCGACGCGGGCGACGGGTTTTTGATGCGGCATGGATACACGCTGCTGTTTTCCGCGTGGACCTGGGACGCTGAGCCGCCGGCGCCCGGTGTAAAGCCGCTGATTTTTGCGCCGCCGGTGGCTAAGGCGGGTACGAAGTCCATCACCGGAATGGTACAGAACGAGTTCACCGTGAGCGCTTCTGCGCCGATAGCGACATATGCGGGGATGCGGGGTCTCACCTACGAGCCCGCCACGCCGAACGATTCCAAGGCGGTGCTCACCGAGCGTGCCCGGCCGGATGAACCGCGCCGCGCGATTGCTCGAAGCCGCTGGCATTTCGTCGCGCCGGAACGCGGCGGCGGTCCCGGCCGCGTGCAGCTGGACGGCGGATTTGAGACGGGGAAAATCTACGAGCTGACCTATGTGGCCAAAGATCCATACGTTGCCGGGGCCGGTCTCGCCGGGATCCGCGATCTGCTGGCATATTTCCGCGATCAGCCCTTTGCGGGCGCGCCGGCGCCGCGACAGGTACTCATCTTTGGCATAAGCCAGTCGGGACGGCTGATCGGCCGCATGCTGCACGATGGCCTGGACGTGGATGAGACGGGGCATCTGGCATTCAACGGCGCCTACATGCAGGTGCCGGGCGGCGGCGGCGGCGCGGGCTTCAACAGTCGATTCGTGCAGCCCACGCGGCACCCCTCGATGCTCGAGGAGCACGATTATCCTGCAGACATGTTCCCGTTCACGACTTCGCGATCGCACGATCCTGTTGGCGGACAAACCGCCTCACTGCTCGACAACGCGCAGGACGCAGAGGGACATGTACCGAAGCTGATCGTCGCGAACACGTCAGCGGAATACTGGAACCGTGACGCTTCGCTGATCACGACGACACCCGACGGCACCGAGGATGTATTGCCGGCGGCCGAGGTTCGCGTGTACGGCTTCATGGGCGCGCAGCACTACGTCGGCCGCTCGCGCACCCGCGCGCCTTACCAGAACTGCGTTTCTACCACCGATCACTATCTGCCCATGCGCGCGCTGATCCTGGCGCTCGATCGGTGGTCGGCGGACGGCGTGCCGCCGCCGCCGAGCGCGTATCCGAAGATAAGCGATGGGACCCTGGTCACGGTCGCCGCCTATCGAGCCGCCTTTCCGCTGAGCGCCGGCATTTCACCACCGCAGGAGAATCTGCGCGAGCCGCGCCTTGATTTCGGCCCTGCGTTTGCGCAGCAGGGCATTGCGAGCCGCATTCCGCCGGCGCATGGACCCGCCTATGAAACACGCGTTCCCAGCGCCGACGCCGACGGCAATGATCGCGGCGGCGTACGATTGATCGAGATGCAGGTCCCGCTCGGCACGCACACGGGCTGGAACCAACGCGCGCCAGAAACTGGTTTCCCTTGGGCGACCGCGCGTTTTGACGGCAGCTTCGTGCCCTTCGCGCGCACCGCAGATGAACGACGTGCGTCGGGAGACACGCGCAAGAGTCTGCAGGAGCGCTATCCAACGCGCGAGGACTACGTCAATAGATTACGCCGCGCGGCGAATGAGCAGGTTGCTGCGGGATTTCTGCTGGATGAGGACGTCGAGCGCGCGATGGCGGAAAACATCGGGCTGTACGAGCGAATACTGGCGCACGATCCGGCTGACATAAGCTGCCGCTATTTGTTCGCAAGCGATTAGCGGAGATTGCTCAATCCGATGCGATGCGCCGCTTGGCCTTGAGCAGAACCTCCACCGCTTCCGGCCGATCATCCCAATAGTCCAGGCGCACTCTGCCGTCCGGCAACCGGCTGACGGTGGCCGGCGCGGCGCTGAACGTGCAGTACCAACCCGTGGGCAGTACCACGGCATTTCTCGGCCTGCCAAAGCTGCGATCGAATACCAATTCATCGCCGTCGAGACGGTAGCTCACCGGCGCCGTGTAGGTCTCCGCAATGCGCAACCGCAAGCTCTGTCCGGATTGTATCGGCGCAAAAGAAATCACGACCACCCGAGCCTTCGGGTCGACCGCCTCGCCCACATTGATCTTCGAGGCCGCCATCTCGGCGCCGCTCATTTCCTGCGTCTGCAAATGCTCTCCGGTGTCGAGAATGCTTGCGGAGGGATGGCTCGCGACGCTGCCCTGGCGAACGACATTTGCATAACCGTTGATGCCCGCGCGTGATTCTGTGTAGTCGTGATACAAACTGAACGCATGCGTCTCCGGTTGCTGCAAGAAGTAAACGATGTTGCGGTCCTGATGGGCCCGCTCCGCCAGCCGGTCCTGTTCCGTCTCTCCCTGAAACGGCGACTCCCAGCTGCGCAGCGCCGTCGCTGCCTTGGGTAGCGATGCCGTACCCGCCTGGGCGTCCTTGGCGGCGCGCAGTACCAGCGGCGCCTCGCCGGCGCCCGCATGCAAAAAGCTGATGGAAATCCGGCCGTCACTTTCGGTGCGAATCTGCGACGGCACGCTCAGTCCGACCACCTCGTACCCGGAAGGCAGCACCACTTTATTGCGGGCCACGCCCAACGGCCGGTTGAAGACGATGGTCTTGCCCTCCATGTAGTAGCTCTTCTCGTCCTTGTAGGTCTTGAGGATCACCACCCGGCCCTGGCCGTGATCAGGCACCGGCCGCGCCAGGGTTACCTTGATGTAGTTGGTGTCAAGGTCGGCATCGGGCATCAGCGGGTCCTTGCGCGCCTCGGCGCCGCCGACGATCTCGAAATGCAGCGGCGTGCCGAGCATCGCGTCGTACACGCTTTCATCGCTGGCGGCGCTGCCCTTGCGAATCGGGTTGTAGTAGAAACGCGCACCAGCGGTGGTTGCGGTAACTTCATAGTAAATCTTGAAGCTGGCGGTCTCGGGCGCCAACAGCTCATAGCGCGTGTAAGCATCGGCCTCGGTCTGGCTGACCGCGGTCGGAAAGTACAGTCCATCCTTTGTGGCTTCGGGCGCTTCTGCCAGCGAGCAAATCGGTTGGACGAACCAAAACACGGCAGCAACGTAGACATACGCTTTCATCGGTCCCTCGCTCATTCGAAAACCCATTCCGTACCGGTCAGCCGTCCTGTCTCGGCCCGAACGCCACCCTGGCCAGGATCAGGATTGCCGGAATCGTAATCCAGCAAAGATAAAACGACAGGCGCGTAAATCCCATGAGGCTGAGCGCCAGGAGGATCAGGAAGCCGGCACCCGGGCTGCCAGCCCGGATGAACCGATGCCAGAACACCCGCCGGCTCACGCCGCCGACCAGCCGCCCGTGGTCGCGATAAACCACGACGAACAGGATCAGCTGCGCGACGCCGACGGCGATCAGCTCGATGCAATAGAGACGCCAGGCGTTGCCGAACACGCCGAATTCGCCGATAGTCGTGGACACGAAGGGCGTCAAAGCAACGGTAAACAGAAACAATAGATTCACCCAGGCCACGGCCCAGTCGAACTGCGTGAGCGCGCGAGTGAGGGTGACGTGGGCGATCCAGAATACCGAAACCAAGGCGAACGTCGTCGCGAAGGCCGACAGCTTCGGCATCATGGAAAGCACGCCGCGGATCAGGTTCGCTTCCGCGATGCCCGGCGGCAAATGCACGTCCAGAGCCAGCAGCGTCAGCACTATGGCGAATACGGCGTCTGAGAAGAACAGCATCCGCTCCAGGAGGCGGAGGTTCCCCGGCTCGATGGTGTGATGCCCGCCCCGTTCCATCGCCAAACCCGCTCCATGACTCGGCACACGCCGGCCGCGCACGAAGTCTACCGAAACTCGCACGACACAGTGGCAATAACGCGGGGCTCCGCTAGACTTACGCGATTTTCGCGAAAATATTTCCTCGGGAGGACGATCATGAGTCGATTGAGATTCGAGGCCGGTCTAATGGCAGCGCTCGCCGTGGCTTTTTCCGCGGCCGTGATCGCCGCATCGGGTGCGCCAAATCCGCCGGATGCGAAGCCGGCCGGCGAGGGGGCGCCGGACGGCAAGTTCGAGCCGTTCAAGGCGGAAGCCGTGAGCAGCACCGGAACCGTGACCATTGGCGGCCAGGCGATTTCCTACCAGGCCATCGCCGGCACCCTGATCGTGCACCCGAAGGATTGGGACGACGTTCCACGCGATCCCAAGGCGGACAAAGGTGGCGCGCCGGACGATGGCGGCGATGCCAAGAACCCGACCGCGGAAGCCTCGGTGTTCTATGTTGCGTATTTCAAAAGCGGTACGGCTCCCCGGCCTGTGACCTTTGTCTACAACGGCGGTCCGGGCTCGGCGAGCTTCTGGCTGCACATGGGCGCATTCGGGCCACGCCGCATCGTCACGTCCACCGACGCACACACGCCGGCGGCGCCGTATTCCCTGGTCAACAACGCATCGAGCCTGCTCGATGTGACCGACCTGGTGTTCATCGACGCGCCCGGCACCGGTTTCAGCCGCATCGCCGGCAAGGACAAGGAGAAGGCATTTTACGGCGTCGATCAGGATGCTTACGCCTTCGCCGAATTCATTTCGCAGTTTCTCTCCAAGTACGGCCGCTGGAATTCTCCCAAGTATCTGTTTGGCGAGAGTTACGGTACGCCCCGCTCGGCGGTGCTCATCAATCAACTCGAGGCGGATCGCTCGATCGATTTCAACGGCGTGATTCTGCTGTCGCAGATCCTCAACTTCGACTTGAGTCCCGATCGGCCGACCGGAAATCCCGGCGTCGATTTGCCCTACCAGACGGTATTGCCCACCTACGCCGCCACCGCCTGGTATCACAAAAAACTGTCCGGTCAGCATGAGAATCTCGAGGCCTTCCTCGCCGAGGTGGAAAAGTTCGCCATGGGGGATTATGGACGTGCGCTGGCGGCCGGCTCCGACCTCGCCCCCGCGGAGCGCTCCGCGATTGCCGAGAAACTGCATCAGTACACCGGACTGTCGGTCGAATACATCCTCAAAGCGGACCTGCGTATCGACGGCGGCGAATTTCGCCAGACATTGCAGGGCGATGCAGGCCTCGCGACGGGTCGGCTCGATACCCGGTTCTCAGGACCCGATCTTGATCCCCTGGCGCAGCGCGCGGACTATGATCCCCAGTCCTCGGCGTTGAGCTCGGCGTATGTGTCGGCGTTCAACGAGTATCTGCGCAAGGATCTGCGCTACGGCGAGGGAAAGACCTTCAAGTCCAGCATCCAGACCTTTGGTACCTGGAACTTTCAGCATCGGCAGCCGGGACAGAATCAGCCGCCGACCTCATCGCGCCAGGGTTCCAATGTCATGCCCGACCTTGCCAACGCCATGAAGATCAATCCGAATCTGAAGGTTCAATTGCACGCCGGGTACTACGATCTGGCGACGCCGTTCTACCAAGGTGTCTACGAGATGCATCACCTGCCGATTCCGGAGAAACTGCAGGCGAATATCGAGTACAAGTTCTACGACTCGGGGCACATGGTGTATGCCAAGGATGCATCGCTCAAGATGCTGCACGACAATGTCGCCGGGTTCATACGCAGAACCAGCAATCTCGCCAACTGAACGGCAGAACCCCGGCGCCTCATTCATCCGACGGGAGGCGCATCCTTGAGGTAGGTGGCCAGCCACTTCTGAATTTCCTCGTAGAAGTGGCGGCTATCCTCGGGCTTCATGATCCAATGCCAGGCATCCGGCCATACCAGCAGACGGCTTGGCACATGCATGCGCTGCAGCGTGCTCCAATTCTCCAGCGTATTGTTGATGGGCACGCGAAAATCGCGCTCGCCGATGCTGAGCAGCATCGGGGTCCTCCAGTTGGCCGCATACGTGATCGGGCTCTGATCGCGCCACACCGGGTTTCCTTCCCATGGCGGACCGCCGTTGGTCAATTCGCGGCCGTAAATGCCGTCGCTGGTGCCCCACTGGGTGGTGAGATCGACCTCGCCGGCGTGGCTGACGATGCACCGGTAGCGCGTGGTGGTGGCTTCGATCCAGTTGGCCAGGTGTCCGCCGTAACTCGCGCCTGCGGCGCATAGTCTCGATGCATCGATGAAGGGAAAGCGTTTGATTGCTTCATCCACGGCTTGATTGATCTCATCGCCGGGCGTCTTCAGGGGATCGAGCTTGATGGCCTGGGCAAACTTCTCGCCGAAACTGGTCGACCCGGTATAGTCGGTCATCAATACCACGTAGCCTGGCGCTGCGAGCAGGTGATAGTTCCAGCGCAGTCCGATCTGATCCGGGTTGTTGCTCGCCGCGCCGCCATGGATCAACACCAGCAGCGGATATTTTCTCACGGGATCGAATGCCGGCGGCAGCACGAGCATGTTGTGTATGTTGCGTCCCTTGGCGCTCAAGAAATAAAAATGCTGCGGCGGCTGCCAATCAATCGCCGCGGCGGCCGCGGTATCGACATGCGTGAGATTGACGTGCCGCCGCTCCTTGGGATCGATGCGCACGATTTCCGCCGGACTTACTGAACTGCCGAAGCTTGCGACCAGCACCGTACTCGCGGCTTTCTGCGGAATTTGCAGGGCGGTGTAGCCGCCGGTGGCGGGCTCGAGCGCCAAGACGGGCTTGGCGCCGTCGGCGGCAACCCGATAGAGATTCTCCTTGCCGGCTTCCGGTACCAGCAGATATGCAAATCTGCCGTCCGGCGTCAGCGCGTAGCGGGCCGTTTCGCGATCGAAGTCGCGGGTCACCAGCGTCGGCTCGCCGCCGGCGGGCCACGCCACTTTGTAGAGCCGCGGCAAATGATAGACCTCGGAATCCTGCGGTTCGTACTTGAAATACAGGGCCTTACCGTCGGGACCGAACATCGCCTCCTGGTAATCGCCCGAAGCGGGACTGATGATGACGGGTTCGCTTCCCTGCGCCGCCATCCGATAGAGGTGGTAGCGCACGTGCGCAAACGCCGCGTTCCATCGTTCAGTGGTCGCGGTAAACACCACCTCGCGTCCGTCCAGGCTCCACACAGGAGCGAGGGTGACGCTGGTTTCGGTTTCCGTTCCCGAAAATCCCGCAGAGCGGCCTAAGGCAGTGGCCGAGAGAATGTCCCTGGGCGCCGAGCCCGGTTCGATCGACTGCACCATTATGGTCGGCTGGCGCTCGTCCAGCCATTGATTCCAATAGCGCACCGGAAAGTGCTCGTACACCCTGACGTTATATTTACGCTCCTTGTGCTCCGCCGCTATTTTTTTATTGGCCTCATCATCCAATGCATTGGGATAGACGCGCGACTCGAACAGAATTGCCTTGCCGTCGGGGCGCCATTGCGGGCTGTTCGCACCGGTTGAAATGTTGGTGAGGCGCCGCGCCTCGCCGCCCTCGGCGAGATTGAGAACATAGATCTGTTCGACCTCGTCGTTTTCGCGTTTGGTCACGAATGCAATGCTGCTGCTGTCGGCCGACCACGCCACATCGCTTTCCGCAGCTTTGGTATTGGTGATGCGCCGTGGCGGCTTGGCTCCATCGACCGGCACCAGCCATAAGTCGCTGACCGCCTTGTCTGCTTCGTAGGAGGGCTCCACCACCGCGTAGACCACCCATTTGCCGTCCGGACTCACCACCGGCGCGCCGACACGCTTCATCATCCAAAGCGCTTCATGAGTGATCGGTTTGGCGGCCGCCGGCGTCTGCGCGAGGGATTTCAGCGGCATTGCTAGGCAGGCCACGGTCAGGGTCGCACAAATCTTGATCAGATGATTCATCGGATCTCCGGCTGGGAAGTCATGACGCGAGGGCAATCAGCAGCACATTGGCGAATCGCGTGCCTTCGCTCATGGGTTGGGCCTCAACTTCGAATCCACATTCGCGCAACAGCTCGAGCCACTCCGCGACGCTGCGCCAATGCGCGGTCATGATCGCATGACCGCGCAGCAGCATCGCCAGGCGGTCGACCCACTGGGTGTGCCGAAAGCGCAGGCCGCCGCCGGAATCGCCGACGCGCAGCAGCAGTAGCCCGCGCGCCGGCAACGCCGCGCGCACACGCAGCAACACCTTGCGCTGTGCGTCCGCCGGCATGAAATGCAAAACGTCGAGCATGACCACGGCATCGGCGGCGCCGAATTCAGCCACGCGGATGTCGCCTTGTGATACGCCGCCGGGTCCGAGCGCGCGGTGCGCCCGCTCCACGTCCTTGGGCATCAATTCGATGCCGCGGGTCGATTGCGGAGTCGGCGCGGCAGGCCAATCCTGCGGCCACGCGCCGCTCTCGAAGCTGCGCCGGGCGGCCTGCAACCACGCCGCCAACAGCCCCTGGCCGCAGCCCAGATCCAGTATGCGCCCGCGACCCGACAACAAGCCCAGCTCGAGGATTGCGCGATACACGGGATCTGCGGTCAATTTCCCGCGTGCGAAGTAGTAGGCAAACCGTCCGGCCTTGCGATATGGCTCGCATGCCGCGTCGAGCAGGGATGCGGGCACGGCACAGGCGGGGATGGGGGTCTCGGGCATCGGTGCGGTCGCCGGCTGCACCTTGGGTCTCACGCCAACGGCAGGTGATGGGGCCGCACCAGCATGTGCCAATCCTGGTGCTCCTCCAGTATCAACTCGATGGCGGCCTGGATCGACTCCTTGATCGCCGCGGCGCTGCGCAGCGGATCCTGGGGGTCGAGCGTCGACTGAATGCTTTTCACGGCGCGCTGCAGTTCGATCGCAAGCCGCTCGGAGGTCGCGCCCAGCCGATAGGCTTCGGATTGCGCGAGTGCGCCATGCAGGGAGGCGCCGAGCGCCGGGAAGAAGGTGGTGATTATCGACAGCCAAAAGGTGTGCATCGCAAGATGCAGCAGTGCGCCCAATGCGGTCAGCCCAAACAGTCCACTGTTTACGGAATGGACACGATGCAGTAGCGCATGCTGCCTGATGGCAACCCGATGATGATAATGCGTCTGCGCCTCGAGAATGCCCACCGTCCAGAGCGCATAACCCGATATGAACCGCGGATCCGACCAGGCCCCGTCAAGCAGCGTTCGCGCCAAAGGCTCGTGCTTTGAACAGATCAACGCCACGTCATCGCCGCTGCGCAGATGCTGGCCGGGATCGAATACCCTCTCATACCAGTTCAATGTGGTTTCCTGCCGCGTGAAGTCGAGCAGCGGTGCGATCAACGGCAGATACCAGGTCAGTTCGGCGGTCGTGCGCGCGCGCAGCCATTGCCCCTGCCAATCGCGACGATGACCCAGCCAGTAGATGGCGCTTACCGAACCGATGATTAAAACCTCGGCGACCGCCCACAAGCCGAGATAGGGATGCAGTACGTGGCGGCGATCATCCCAGCCGAGCGCCAGCGGCATGACGGCGAACAGCACCGCGATCGCGCTCAAGAGATAGATCGACCAGAAACCGCTGCGATAGCGGTGGCCAAACAGCACGGCGCGCTCGTCGAACCTTTGGTGCTCAGGAGCGATGGCTTCAATGAATGGCACCAGCCGCTGGGGCGGAATCGGCGCCGGGCCGGGCTGCGGATACTGCAAGCGCACGCCAATGAGCAGCACGCGTTGAATGGTCTGATGCAGTGCCATGCGATCAGCTCAGGATTTCGTAGGTGGTGGCGAAGATGTTGTCGGCGACGATGCCGAGGCTGCCGTCGCCGTAATCCACGAGCCAATCTCCGGGACGGCCGCTAAGTTCGGATATGCCGTCCGCGAGCAGAACCTCGAATGGCTCCGGCGATTGCAGTGCCAGGATCTGGTAGGGCCGGCTCATGTAGTGCCCCGACTCGCCGGCGGCCGTTGGCGGCACGGGCCGGTACTTATTGGCGAATTTTGAGTGAGAAACGCGCCAATGCTGGCCGCCGTTGCCCGTCAAAATCGCATCGCCGGCGTGCGCATGCACGATGCCCTCCGGCGTGCGGACGATGCAGTCAACGGCAGTGAAGCGAACTTCCACCTCGCGTTCCAGCTTGCGCGCCTTCACGTGTCGCGGGTGGTTGATTACTTCAGCCGAGAAGCCGTTTTGTCCGCTGCTGCGAAACATCGGACGGCGTTGTTGGTTCATCCCGTGTCGATTCTCAGTTCGTGCCGATCTCGATGGTCCAGTCCGGTCCGGATTCTATTTTATGGGCCGCGGCATAGTTCTGCTGGTTGAGCGCCACGGCGACGTTCAGAAGGCTGTTGATGTATACCAAGGGTTGGCCCACCGCCACTTCGCCGAAGGTGCGCTGGTAGGGTGCGCGCGTTTCGTCGACCAATTTCCCATCGTGGGAGATGCGGATATGCAGGGACGCGCCCAGTCCCACGTGCAGCTCGTCGAACATGGATTTAGGGATATTGGTCCAAACATTGCCGAATTGCACGTCCAGCACCGGAACGATCCCGGTCACTTTGGACCCCACGCGCGCAGGTTTAGTGTAGGCAATGGTGATCAGTGACTGCGGCGGCAACGGCGGCCCGACTTGTTCGAAGCCGATCACCCCGGCGGCGAGACGCGCGCCGGTATAAGCGAATACGTCGCGGCCGTGAAACGTGTGGGAATCATCGGATCCCGGACGCCGATTGACCCGTTCATCGATCTGGCGCAGCCCTTCGATCCCATCGCGCTCTGCGACCAGTGACAGGAGACCGTTGTCCGGGCCGACGAAGTAGCGGCCCGTGCGGGTCTTGAGCACCACCGACAAGCGCTTGGTTCCCACACCGGGATCGACCACGGCGACGAATACCGTGCCCTCGGGCCAAAACTGTTCGGTTTGCAAGAGCCGGTACGCGCCGTCGAAAATGCTTGGATTTTCGTGGCTCAAATCGGATATCAGCAGATCCTGCGAGACGCCGTATGCGACGCCCTTCATGGCCGAGACCGCGCCATCCTGTGTGCCGAAGTCCGTCAGGATGACCAGCGGCGCCCGCGCTGCCGCCAGCAGGGGCAAAAGCCATAGCGAGGCAAGCAGAAGGCTTGCCGGACGGCGGCTCCCGTGGTTGGCGAGTCGGGAGAAATTCACTGTCTTTTCTGTTCTTCCAACGGATAGGTGCGCGCCGGCTGTGCGCTGGGCGGGACCGAGGCCGGCGTCTGTGCGGCAGAGACCTCGGCTTGCGGTGCGGGCGAGGCGCGCACCGCAGTTCCGGTCGCCTTCGCCAGTTCATCGAGAAAACGCTGCGCCGTCGACGGCGGGGTGGGAGCTTGTCCGGAAAAGATCTCCGTCGCGGTGACATCGCTCTTGTTGTACAGCGCTGCATTGGACTTCCGGCTGATCGAGATCACCGTGCCGTCCAGCGCGATTCCGCCGAATAAACCGCGCGTACGCGCGTAGGAATAGATCTCCGCCAAACTCACGTCGGTGGCGGCAGAACCCTGGCGTCCGACCGGTCCGGCCGCAACCGAGGCATCCGCGCCCAATGTAAGTTTGCCCCCCGCGATGCCCTCAATGCCTCGCTTCGTGGTAAACACCAAAATGATGTCGGAATATTGCACGCCGGCTTGAAAGCCCCAGCTGCCGCCGGATAGCGAGACGAACGCCGGATTGCTCCACGGCGACGTCAATTTGTCGCGCACCGCCAGCACGCCGGTGCCATGGCGGCCGCCGAAGATGAATGCGAATTTCCCCACATCGGGAATCACGGCGATTCCATAGGCGTGGGCGAGCAGGGTATCGGGCAGGCGCACATCGGGCATCGCCTTGACTTCTTGCAGCACTTCGGTCGCGGTGAGCAGGAGACTCTCTTCGCGGGCGCCGGCGGCTGCAATATTTACAACTACACCGGCCAGTAGCACGGCAATGAGCGCGCGCGCTGAAGTATTTCTGTTTGGCATCGGGTACTCCTCAAATGCAAACAGTCTACCGCAAGACGGGGCCGCAGGCTTCCCTCAGTTGGATGGGTGGTGCTTGTCGGTTGCGAGCAGTTGCGCTGCGTCGGCATCGCGGTGATGCGCGTGGTAGTAATCAGAGAGGCGCGAGGTTGCCTGTACCACTTCCGGATGTTGCACACCCAGCATCTTCAGGAGTTTGATCTGCGCCGCGTGCAGCAAGGGTTCGCCCTCCGCTGCTCTGTCCTCGGAGATCAAGATCCAACCCAAGGTCGCTTCGGCGCGGGCGGTGCGCCAATTCCCCGGTCCGGCCAATGCCGTATCAATGTCCAGCGCGGCGCGCACTTCCGCTTCGGCTTGCGTCAGTTGACCGCGGCGCAAGAGTACTTCACCGAGCAGCTGTCGCGTGCCGGCTACAAATAAATGCTGAGCCGGAAGCGCCTGCGCGTACACGGCGAGCGCCTGGCGCGCATAAGTTTCCGCAGCGTCCAATTTATTGTCCTTAAGATAAAGATCGGCGAGGGAATCCAAATAGTATCCCGTCAGGTAATGGCCGGCCCCCAAACGGCTCTTGATGATCCTCACGGCATCCTGGGTCGAGGCCATGGCGCGGACCGGGTCGCCTTCCCGCTGGTACAGAGCGCCGAGATCGGCTTCGATCGACGCGATGCGCTGATTGTCCGGACCAAAGACGTTGCGTTCTATCTCCAGCGCTTCATTGAGGGTCTGGTCGGCTTCGGAGTATTTTCCGCGCTCCATGAGTATGTAGCCCAGGCTCGACAGGGCCACGGCATGATCAGGGTGATTGCGGCTGACGGTCGCGCGAAATATATTCAGCGCCTCGCGCTGGTATTGCTCGGCGACGACGTAGTCGCCGGACCATACCGCGGCAGAGGCAAGTGCGCTCAACGTCGAGGCAATCGCCTGATGTTGGTCGCCGGGATCGCCACGATAGATGATGAGGGCATCGTGGAATTGTTTCCTCGCGCTTTCCGGATCGCTCTTCACGTTCAGCAAAAAATGTCCGTACTGGACCAAAATATCGGCCATCTCGATACCCTGCGGCGCAGCGCTGTTTTGCACCAGCGAGATGGCCTGCTGCATATAGCCTTCGGCCGACGGTAAGTGTCCGGCGTCCGCCAGAGCCCGCGCCAGGTCGGCCAGCGCCGCCGCAAGATTTCGGTTGTCGACCGGGCGCTCCGCGCGGCGGATGACAACCGCTTGCTCGAGCAGGGGTATGGCCCGTTCGTTCAATCCCT
Source organism: Steroidobacteraceae bacterium (assembly GCA_035567075.1). Lineage (GTDB taxonomy): Bacteria > Pseudomonadota > Gammaproteobacteria > Steroidobacterales > Steroidobacteraceae > Bog-1198. Next base: position 5,845 of record DATMRC010000075.1, on the reverse strand, counting down.
GCCGCCGGTATGCCAGGCCGATGCTCTCGAGTAGCTGCGCGCGGACTTCAGGCTGCAGATTCATGTTGCCGGATATCTTTTCCGCGCCGCGATCGAGCAAGTCCTTGGCGGTGGCCTCGCGGCCTTGCGCATTGAAGGGATCGGCTTGCGAAAAGACGTCGACCAGAAACGCCGACACTTGCTGCGCGCGGTCGCGTTCCTGGGCGGTGGCATCGCGCGCCAGGCCGATGCGGTGGTTCTGCCAGAGCGTAATGCCTGCGATGAGCACCAGTCCGATGAATACGGCCGACGTTCCCAGGACCGCGAGGACGTTGCGCCGCAGGAACTTGGCGGAGTTGTAGCGCCAATCGCCCTGGCGCGCGCGCACCGGTTGTCCCAGCAAGTGCCGTTGCAGATCGTCGGCGAAGGCTTCGACGGATGGGTAGCGTCGATCCGGCTCCTTGCGCATCGCCATGGCGACGATGGCGTCGAGATCGCCGTTGAGACGGGCGCGCAGGCGTTGTGGAGAGAGGCCGCGCCGATCGGAAATGCGGCTGCGGTCCACATCGGATTCACCCCTCAGCCTGGACACGACCATTTGACTCGGGCGCACTGGATCGTCCATGCAGATGGCCCGCTCCAGCTGCAACTGGCTGTAGCTGAGCAGCCGATACGGCGAGCGGCCCGTCAATAGCTGGTACAGCAGCACGCCGAGCGCATAAATATCGGTTGCGGTGGTGATGGGGCGCCCGAGAACCTGCTCCGGCGCGGCGTTTTCCGGCGTGAGGATTCGTTCCTGCAGACGCGTCACCGGCAGCGTGTGCGACAGACTCTCCGGCGCGAGCAATTTGGCAATACCGAAATCCAGCAGCTTTGGCGTACCGTCGTGGGTGATGAAGATGTTCGATGCCTTGATGTCCCGATGCACCACCAGGTTGCGGTGTGCGTAGTGCACCGCAGCGCAAACCGCGATGAATAATTCGATGCGTTCACGAACGAACAAGGTACGACTGTCGCAGTAAGTGTCTATGGACTCGCCGTCGACATGTTCCATCACGAGGTAAGGGGTGCCGTCGTCGAGGTCGCCGCTGTCGATCAGGCGCGCGATCGAGGGGTGATCGAGCGTCGCGAGGATATGCCTTTCGCTGTGCAGCCTGCTGCGCAGCCGCGGATGCAATGCCGCATGCTGCAGTATCTTGATCGCGACGGTTTGCTGGTATTGCGAGTCGTCGCGTTCGCCGCGATAAACCGTGCTCATACCGCCATGGCCGAGAATCGACACCACGCGATAGGGACCCACGCGCGTGCCAATCAAGCGATCCTGGTGATCCTCCAACAACGACTCGGCGGCCGCCCCGATGGCGTTGAGAAGCGGGTCCTCGCGCCGGCGATCAAGATCGAGGAGGGCGGTCACGGACAGGCGAAGCTCGGCGTCATCCGCGCAGCTTTTGTCCAGATGGGCAACGCGCTGGTCGATGTCGACGTCCGCCAGCTGATCGAACAACGCTTGAATCTGCTGCCAGCGCGCGCGCGGAATCATGTCGATCTGCTGCCGCCGATTTCATTGAGCAGCCACGCGCGGGATAACCGGATATCCCGATGCACGGTAGCGGACGAGGTCCCGGTGGCGGCGGCTATTTCGTCGTAGGTCATTCCACCGAAATAATACAACTCGATCACCTGAGCCAGCCGCGGCTCCAGTTGCAGCAGATTCTCAAGCGCGTCATCCAGCGCAATCACGTCAACGTCGATCGACGGCGAGACCTCGCCCAACTCCTCGGCACTTAGGGTTCCCCTGATGCCGGGATTACGCTTGAGCCGCGAGCGCGACTTGGCATGATCGACCAGCACGCGGCGCATCAGGCGCGAAGCCAGGGCGAGAAAGTGACCGCGATCCTCAAGAGCCACATTCGCCTGAATCAATCTGAGAAACGCTTCGTGCACGACTGCAGTGGCTTGCAGCGTATGGCTGCCGCGCTCCGTGCGCATATAACCATGCGCCAGGCGGCGAAGTTCGTCATAAATCAAAGGCGTCAAGCGGTCCAGCGCTTGCGGATGACCCGAGCGCCACTCGGTCAATAACTGCGTGAAATTGGCGGGAACTTGCATCGTTTTACTCGCAACCCAGGGAACTGGCACGCTAGCGATTGAGGGTTTCCCCTAAGCATATATCGCAGCCCAGTATGAGGGGAAACATCCACAGATGTCGCTTATATCTATAGGCGCATCGCGCAGGCATTTTCCTGTCGGTGTCCTTTTCAACAATTCTAATTCGGAGCACTCATTATGAAAGTAAGTTTAGTCGCTTTGATCGCCGGCTGCGCTATCGCCAGTTCCGCTTTTGCCTCATTCGACAACCCGCCAATGACACCGCCGCACCTGGCGCAGATGGACAACCCGCCGATGACACCGCCGCACCTGGCGCTGTCGGACAATCCGCCGATGACGCCGCCGCACCTGGCGCAGTTGGATAACCCGCCGATGACACCGCCGCACCTGGCGCAGTTGGACAACCCGCCGATGACACCGCCGCACGGCGCTTGAGTCTGGGGACGGGCATGCATCATCGAAGAGTAACGGTGGCGGCTGCGGCAATATTCGCGATCGGGGCCGCGTTCGCTGCTCAACCAACGTCGCTGCGGGCGGATTGGGGCGCGGGATTCGGGCAACACGAGTTGCCATGGAGTCCCGGCACGGCCAGTCTGATGTCAGCGCACGATCCGGACGAGTCGCTGTTGACCCCGCCCCGATAGGGCGGGTCGGGGACTGGATGGGTCGAGGCTCCGTGACAACGGAGCCTCGGCCTTGCGTGCGCTAGAATCGGCAACTCCGAAGCACGGGTGCCCGTTGACCAACATCATTGTTATTGCGCATCGCGGCGCCAGCGGCGAACGGCCGGAACACACTCTCGAATCGTATCGACTGGCGATCGAGGAGGGCGCGGATTTCATCGAACCCGACCTGGTTATGACGCGGGATGGAGTACTGATCGCGCGGCACGAGAACGAGATTGGCGGCACGACGGACGTTGCGCAGCATCCGGAGTTCGCGATGCGCCGCCGAACGCAGATCATCGACGGTGAGACCATGGACGGGTGGTTCACCGAGGATTTCACCCTGTCGGAGATCAAGAGTCTGCGCGCGCGCGAACGGCTGGCGGATTTGCGGCCGCAAAATTGCATCTTCGACGCCCAATTCAGCGTGCCGACTTTCGATGAAATCATGCAGTTGGCCGTCAGCGCAAACCGCCGCAGGGGCCGTCCGATCGGCGTATACCCGGAAACCAAGCACCCGGCACATTTTGCCCGGATTGCACTGCCGCTCGAATCGGCCGTATTGGACACATTGCGCCGCTATTCTTACGCGCAGGATGGCTCGCCGGTATTCATCCAGTCATTCGACCCCAATAACTTACGGCAGCTGCGTGCCATGACCCGGCTGCCGCTGGTGCAGCTGCTCGAACAGGAATTGGGTGATCTCGGCGAGATCGCCAGCTATGCCGATGCGATAGGCATCGCGAAGCCGCTGGCCACGCTCGAGGGAGTGCGCGCGGCGCACGCCGCGAATCTGCAGGTGCACGTCTGGACCTTTCGCGCCGAAAACGAATTTCTCCCTGATGATCTTAAAATCGGCGCCGCGCCGGCCGCGCACGGCAATCTAGAAGCGGAGATTCGGCAATTTCTGCAGCGCGGCATCGACGGGTTCTTCATCGATTTTCCCGCGGTGGGGGTACGAGTCCGGGACGCCTATATCTCAGCGGCCCAGCCGCTGCACCAGCCGTTGACAGAGACGACCTTGCCGGGAAACAAACTGCAGGGGCGGTAATTCGCGCCGCTGGATCCTTGCAGCAGCAGGCAGTTCTCGCAGGTTGAACCCTTCACGTACGAAGGATATTTCTTTGCGTTCACCTGATCCGCGTGTTCCACATAGCCGCGGGCCATGGCCGCTGGATCCTTGACGTCGAGCCGGGGTTCCGCGGCGTTTGCTGCCCGATAGGGCAGCACGGCGGCGCTGGCGGCAAATGCCAGGTTCTTCACTACCGTCCGGCGCGTAGTCGCGGCGCGGTGCGTTGATCGGCTCATGGGCGTCAATCCTTCGTTCTTTTGGAGACCACTAATATGCAGAAAAATACCGGGCGAGTCATCAAGGGATTGGTCGATGGCCGCGATTTGGTATGCTGCGGCTTTTCGGATGGGCCGTGCTCAAGATCTCGCTACTGCTCAAGCTGGCACGGGTCGGATTTCTTGCCGCTCTAATCTTCACGTTCTACAGCGCCGTCATACCCTCGCAGCAGGCGCTGCAACTGGCGCCGTGGGACAAGGCGGAGCATTTCATCGCATTCTACGGGCTGACGGGTCTTGCAGTGGCGGCGTTTCCCAAGCGCAACCTATTCGTCATTGCTGCCCTGCTGTCCGCGTTCGGCGCATTGATAGAAATCGTGCAGGGACTGCCCATGGTGCACAGAGACCGGGATTTTTGGGACTGGGTCGCAGACACGATTGCCATCATTGCCGCAGTTGCGCCGATGCTGCTCGTGTGGTGGCGCCGGCAGGTCAGGTCGGGTCAGAAAAACATCGAAATGTAGATCTGGCCGACCGTGGCATTGAAGAAATACAAGGGTTCGGTGCCCGGTGGATACTGCGGCACTCCGTAATACTTGATGTTGCGAAAGTCGGTGTAGTTGAAGTGAATGCGGCTGACGTCGAGTGTCACCGTGGCGCGCTTGAAGATTTTCCAACCGTCGGGCAGGAAGGCGTAAGTGGCTTTGGCCCCGATCTCGTAATTGTCCTGAGCGGCGAGATTCTGATCGCGTCCGGTAAAATTCTGCGAGAAGGCGAAGGGATACAAATCGCTGTAGAAATTCGCCGCCCCCTGCTTGTAGTAGCGCGCCCGTCCCTCCAGGATCCAGATATTGCGGATCGGGTGGGTGTAGTCGAGTTCAACGGTGTTGCCGATCACTCCCCAGGTATCGGTGTAGTACCGGTACGAGGCCGTCACGGCCGCCCGATAGGGTAGGTAGTACTTGCCCTGCAGTTGAACCGCGGTGCTGGTATGGGTGTCGGGATATACCTGGCTCGCCAGCGAATAGCCCTTGGGATTGCTGGAGTCCAAATACCGGATCGAGCGGTAGGGGTTGGCGAGATAGCCGCTGTCCGTAATCACCTGCAGGTTCGCACCCGCAATGAAATTTTTGGTGATGATCTGCGAGATGCCGCCCGAGTAGCTGCTGGTCTGCGCGTAACCCAGCCAGGCGATGATCGGCACCCAGGCGGTGCCGTTGTTTTCACCGACCCTATCGTTGGTCTTTGCGTAGCCGAGACTCACCGTGGTCAGATCGCCGAACATGTCCTGGCTCAGGGAAAAGCTTGCCGTGTTGGAGACGTAGTCCCGCTCGGTGCTGTTGATGTACGACGCGGTGTAGGTGGTCTTGTCGTGCAGATACTCGATCGTGCCGGTTTTTTGTTTGCGGGTGTCCTTGATGACGCTGGCCTGGCTCAACACGTCGATGGACGCGCCGCTGACCTTGTCGATGAAGTAGTTGCCTTCTACGGCGATGTTCTCGGTGAATTTTTTTCGCACCAGCACCGACTCGCCGGTGATGTCCATCCCGCCGCCCCTGTAGGTGCTGTAGAAGAGGTCGGCGCGGTCGTCCGGCAGCACGGCCGCGCCGGCGATGCACACCAGCGATAGGGCGGCGAGCGCGGCAAGGCGGCTCAAGTGTCGCGGAACGAGCGTCATATCGATGGCGAGCCTAAGCCGGCACCAGCCTAGTTGCAGCCGCAGCCGCCGCCGGCCGTGCCGGTGGCGCCCCGCGATCCTTCGCGGGACTCATATATATGATCCAGGTAGGCGCCGGAGATGGCAT
>DATMRC010000074.1:0-8656 GCA_035567075.1 Steroidobacteraceae bacterium | reverse complement strand
AAAAATGCGTCCCGCAGTGTAAACAACATCGGACGATCAGACGACTCGCCAAATTTGATACCGTAGCAACCAGGGTTGAACGCGACGCTATTTTGCTTGCTTGCGACGCGTTCGAGGAGTACTGCTATTGGGAAGGAGTTTTCCGATGAACACATCGACCGATTCCGTTGATCCCATGCCGTGGGTAACGATTGCGCGCAAGGGCAGCGTTGCGTGGCTGACTCTCAACCGTCCCGGCCAGTACAACGCGCTGTCGGAACAAATGTTGCGCGCCTTGCACGCCGCGCTCGATGCGCTCGCCGGCGATTCTTCCGTGCGTGTCGTGGTCCTTGGCGGCGCCGGCAAGGCATTTTGCGCAGGTCACGACCTGAAGCAGATGAAGGCGAACCCTTCCGAGGAGTACTACCAGCGGCTGTTCGACCAATGCAGCGCCTTGATGATGCGCATCCAATCCCTGCCGCAGCCGGTGATCGCGCGGGTGCACGGGATCGCCACGGCGGCCGGCTGCCAGCTGGTCGCCGCATGTGATCTCGCGATCGCCGCCGCCGATGCGCGATTTGCGGTTTCCGGGGTCAACGTCGGGCTGTTCTGTTCCAGCCCGTCGGTCGCGCTGTCGCGCAATGTCGGGCGTAAAGCGGCTTTCGAAATGCTGGTGACGGGTGAGTTCATTGATGCCCAGGCTGCGATGCAAAGAGGGCTGGTCAATCGCTGCGTCGCGGCGGCGGCGCTTGACGAGGAAATCCTGAAGCTGGCGGCTGCAATCGCCGCCAAGCCGCCCGGGGTGATCGCGGCCGGCAAGGCCTTGTTCTACGCTCAGCTCGAGTTGGGATTGGCGCCGGCTTACCAGATTGCCGGCCAGGCCATGGCCTGCAATATGATCGACGACGTCGCTCAGGAGGGGGTGTCGGCTTTCATTGAAAAGCGCGCGCCCAACTGGCCGCCGGCGACGCTTGATCTAACCGTCACGGAATCGTGAACAAGCCACTGAAAATGTTGCAAATTCTCTCATTACCGGCGACGTATTTGGTCATTTGTTTCAAAGGCAGGGTTCTTTAAAATGAGCCTCCATCCCAAGTCCTGCTCACCTTTGGAGCTGTGAGGCCGACTCATGCACGCCGTCACCATCAAGCCCACGCCGGCGACCTACCAGCCGACCAATAAGATTCGATTCGTCACCGCGACCTCGCTGTTCGACGGCCATGACGCCTCCGTGAACATCATGCGCCGCATGTTGCAGGCCTCGGGCGCCGAGGTGATTCATCTGGGACACAACCGCTCGGTGCAGGAGATCGTCAACGCCGCTTTGCAGGAAGACGTGCAGGGAGTTGCCATCACCTCCTACCAGGGCGGCCATGTCGAGTTCTTCAAATACATGATGGATCTGCTGCGCCAGAACGGCGGCGAAAACATCAAGGTGTTCGGCGGGGGCGGCGGCGTCATCGTGCCGTCCGAAATCGAGGAGTTGATGACATACGGCGTGACCCGCCTGTATTCGCCGCAAGACGGCGCAAAGCTGGGCCTGCAGGGAATGATCGATGATGTCATGCGCTCCAGCGACTACGATTTGTCATCGTTGGCGCCGGCGGAAGGCGACGCTCTGGATGCGCTGCGCTCCGGCAATCGCCGGCAATTGGCGCGGGTGATCACAGCGGTGGAAAATCGGACTTACCCGATGCGCGTGCGCCAGGCGGTGCTGCAGGCGGCCGCCGCTATCAAAACCCCCATCTTAGGGATAACCGGCACCGGCGGCGCCGGCAAATCCTCCCTCACCGATGAACTCATTTTAAGATTGCGGCTCGATCAGGACGATCGACTGCGCGTGGCGGTCATCTCCATCGATCCTTCGCGCAAGCGCACCGGCGGCGCGCTGCTCGGCGATCGCATCCGCATGAATGCAATCGAGTCCGACAAGGTCTTCATGCGTTCGCTGGCCACGCGCGATACCGGCACCGAAATTTCCGCAGCGCTGCCGGAGGTGCTCGCGTCGTGCAAGATCAGCGGCTTCGACCTGATCGTGGTGGAGACCTCAGGAATAGGGCAGGGCGAATCGGCCATCGTACCGTTGGTCGATGTATCGCTCTATGTCATGACTCCGGAATTCGGCGCGGCGTCGCAGCTGGAAAAAATCGACATGCTCGATTTTGCCGACTTCGTCGCGATCAACAAATTCGACCGCAAGGGCGCCGAGGACGCGTTGCGCGATGTGCGCAAGCAATACCAGCGCAACCATGAATGGTTCACCCAAAGCCCGCAGAACATGCCCGTATACGGCACCATGGCCTCGCGCTTCAATGACGACGGGGTCACTGCGCTGTACCAGGCCATCCTGCCGCGCCTGCAGGATAAGGGCCTGAAGACTGGCAAGGGCAAACTGCCGCAGGTCCAGCTTAAGACCTCCTCCCGCGGCCGCGCCATCGTGCCGCCGGAGCGCGTGCGCTATCTGGCGGAGATTTCCCAGTTGCTGCGCGAGTTCCACCGGTCGGTGGCGCTGCAGGCGCGCAGCGCGCGCGAGCGCCAGTCGCTGAGCACTTCCAAGACCTTGTTCGCGGCATCCGGCTTGAGTGTGGCGGGCTTCGACGGCTTGATCGCGGCCAAGAACAGCGAGCTCACCACGGCCTCATTGAAGCTCCTGGAGCAGTGGCCGAAGACCCAGGAGCTGTACGCCCAGCCCGAGTACGTGGTGAGGATCCGCGACACCGAGATCCGCACCAGCCTCATTCACGACTCGCTGTCCGGCACCAAGGTCCGCAAGGTGTCCCTGCCGCGCTTCGAGGATGAGGGCGAGACCTTGCGCTTTCTGCTGAAGGAGAATCTGCCGGGCTCCTACCCCTATACCGCCGGGGTGTTCGCGTTCAAGCGCGAGGGCGAGGACCCGACACGCATGTTCGCAGGCGAGGGCGACGCGTTTCGCACCAACCAGCGTTTCAAGCGCGTGTCCGAAGGCATGCCGGCGCACCGCCTGTCGACGGCCTTTGATTCGGTGACGCTGTACGGCTGGGATCCGGACCCGCGCCCGGATATTTACGGCAAGGTCGGCAATTCCGGCGTGTCGATCGCCACGCTGGACGACATGAAGGTGCTGTATTCGGGCTTCGACCTGTGCGCGCCGACCACCTCGGTGTCCATGACCATCAATGGTCCGGCGCCGATGATTCTTGCCATGTTCATGAACACCGCCATCGACAGCCAAGTGGACAAGTTCCGGCGGGAAAACGGCCGCGATCCGACCGCGGACGAGCATCAGAAGATCAAGGCGTGGACCCTGGGCACGGTGCGCGGCACGGTGCAGGCGGACATATTGAAGGAGGATCAGGGCCAGAACACCTGCATTTTCTCCACCGAGTTCGCCCTCAAAATGATGGGCGACATGCAGGAGTACTTCGTGCACCACCGGGTGCAGAATTTCTATTCGGTTTCGATCTCCGGTTACCACATCGCCGAGGCCGGCGCCAATCCCATCTCGCAGCTGGCGTTCACGCTGGCCAACGGCTTCACCTACGTCGAGTCGTACCTCGCGCGCGGCATGCACATTGACGACTTCGCGCCGAACCTGTCGTTCTTCTTTTCCAACGGCATGGATCCTGAATATTCGGTGATCGGCCGGGTCGCGCGCCGTATCTGGGCCGTTGCGATGAAGAACAAATACGGGGCGAACGAGCGCAGTCAGAAGCTCAAGTACCATGTGCAGACTTCGGGCCGTTCCTTGCACGCGCAGGAGATGTCGTTCAACGACATTCGCACCACGCTGCAGGCGCTGTGCGCCATTTATGACAATTGCAACAGCCTGCACACCAACGCCTATGATGAGGCAATCACCACGCCCACCGAGGAGAGCGTGCGGCGCGCCATGGCGATTCAGCTCATCATCAATCGCGAATGGGGATTGGCCAAGAACGAGAACCCCAATCAAGGCAGCTTCATCATCGATGAGCTGACCGACCTGGTCGAAGAGGCGGTGCTCAAGGAATTCGATGCCATCGCCGACCGCGGCGGCGTGCTCGGTGCGATGGAGACCGGCTATCAGCGCGGCAAAATCCAGGAAGAGTCGCTGTTCTACGAGCGCCAGAAACACGACGGCACATACCCCATCATAGGCGTCAATACCTTCCGCAATCCTCACGGCGAGGCGGCTCCGCAGGCGACCGAGCTGGCGCGCTCCACCGATGCGGAGAAGCAGTCGCAATTGAAGCGCCTCAAACAATTTCAGGAACGCCATGCCGGACAGTCTGCACAGCTGCTCGAGCGCCTGCGGCGCACCGTCATCGAAGACGGCAACACCTTCGAAGTGCTGATGGAAGCGGTACGCGGCTGCTCGCTCGGCCAGCTGACGCACACCTTGTACGACGTCGGTGGCCGCTACCGGCGCAACATGTAGGATTGGCAATCGTTAACCATTCGACGACCGGCGCAATCAGCCGGCGAGGCTAAAACATGCGCGAGTACCAAGCGCCGCTGGCGGACATGAAATTCGTGCTGCGCGAGCTCGTGGATTTTGAACTGCTGGCGCAGCTGCCGGGATTCGGCGAGGCCACATTGGATCTGGCCGAGGCGGTATTGGATGAAGCCGCCAAATTCGCGAACTCGGTGCTTTCCCCGCTGAATCGCAGCGGCGATCTTGAGGGCGCGCGCTGGCAAGAGGGCCAGGTGCTGACCGCCCAAGGCTGGCAGCAGGCGTACGCCCGTTTCGTCGCCGACGGCTGGAATGCGCTGTCGTGTCCGAGCGAATTCGGCGGGCAAAATCTGCCGAGGGTTCTCTCGGCGCTGGTCGAGGAGATGTGGAACGGCGCCAACGTGGCCTTCGCGCTGTGTCCGATGCTGACGCGCGGCGCCATCGACGCGATCGAGCTGCGCGGTTCGCAGGCGCAGCAAGCCAAATACCTGCCGAAGATGGTCAGCGGCGAATGGACCGGCAGCATGAATCTCACCGAGCCGCAAGCCGGATCCGACCTGTCGGCCATCCGCACCAAGGCCGAGCCCCAGGGCGATGGGCGATTCCTCCTCACCGGCCAGAAAATCTTCATCACCTACGGTGAACACGATCTGACCGACAATATCGTGCACATGGTGTTGGGCCGCAAATCCGGGGCTCCGGAGGGTGTCAGGGGCATTTCCCTGTTCCTGGTGCCGAAGTTCCTGGTCAACACCGATGGAACCTTGGGAGCGCGCAACGATGTTCACTGCGTGTCCATCGAACACAAGCTCGGAATCCACGGCAGTCCTACCTGCGTGCTCGCCTTTGGACAGAACGGCGGCGCGGTCGCCGAACTCATCGGCGAAGAAAATCGCGGCTTGGAGTACATGTTCATCATGATGAACGCGGCCCGCTATTCGGTGGGCCTCGAAGGGGTGGGCATTTCCGAAAGGGCATCACAAACCGCGCTGGCCTATGCGCACGAGCGCATTCAAGGCACCGAGGCGGGCCTGCGCGGCGGCGCCCGCGTGCCAATCGTCCGGCATCCCGACGTTCGCCGCATGCTCATGATCATGAAGTCGCGCACCGAGGCCATGCGCGCCCTCGCCAGCGTCGTCGCGGTCTCCTTGGATGCGGCCCGGCTGCATCCGCAAACCGCGCAGCGGGAGCGCCATCAAGCGTTCGTTGATTTGATGATTCCCGTGATCAAGGGCTGGTGCACCGAAAACTCGGTGGACATTGCATCGCTCGGCATCCAGGTGCACGGCGGCGTCGGCTTCGTCGAGGAAACCGGCGCTGCGCAGTATCTGCGCGATGCGCGCATCACGCCGATTTACGAGGGCACCACCGGCGTGCAAGCCAACGATTTGATCGGCCGCAAACTCGCGCGCGACGGCGGCAGCGCGGCGCGCACCCTCATTGCCGAGATGCGGGAGTTGGCGGCTGCGCTTGCCGCCGCACCGGGTCTTGCGGATAGCGCCGCAGCGTTTTCCTTGAGCATCGATGGGCTGGAGCGCGCGATTCGCTATGTCACCGAAAACTACGCGACCGACATCAAAGCGGTCTCGGTGGGCGCCGTACCCATGCTGCAATTGTTTGGCATCGTGACCGGAGGCTGGCAGCTGTTGCGCTCCGCCAGGATCGCCCAGCAGCGGCTCGCCGCGCACGAGGGCACTGGCGCCGATACTCAATTCTACGAGGCGAAGCTTTCGACCGCGCAGTTCTACGCGGACCACATTTTGTCGCAGGCTTCGGGGCTGTCGCACAGCATTGTGCACGGTGCGCGCGGCGCGCTGGCCGAGGGTGTGCTGTAGGCCAAGATGGACAGCCGCTATCCTAAGCGCATCATCTGCCTGACCGAAGAGCCCACCGAAGTTCTTTACGCCTTAGGAATGGAGGAGCGCATCGTCGGCATCTCCGGATTCACCGTGCGCCCGGCGCGGGCGCGGCGCGAAAAGCCAAGAGTTTCGGCATTCACCAGCGCCAAGGTGGAGCGGATTCTGGATTTGAAGCCGGACTTCGTGGTCGGCTTCTCGGATATTCAGGCGGATATCGCGCAGGCGCTGATCAAAAGCGGGATCGAAGTCTGGATCAGCAATCATCGCTCGGTCGATGGGATCCTGGGCTATGTGCGCCGGCTCGGCGCGCTGGTCGGCGCCGCAGTCGAGGCCGAGCGCTACGCGTCCGAACTCGAAGCGCATGTTGAGCGTGTGCGTCAGGCGGCGCAATTGCTGCCGCGGCGTGCGCGGGTCTACTTCGAAGAATGGGACGAACCGCTCATCACCGGCATTCGTTGGGTCAGCGAATTGATCGGCATCGCCGGCGGCGATGACGTGTTCCCGGAACGCGCGCTCTGCGCCCTGGCCAAGGATCGCATCCTCGGCGATGCCGGCGAGGTTGTGCGCCGCGCCCCGGATGTCATATTGGGCTCCTGGTGCGGCAAGCGCTTCCGTCCGGCTGCCGTGGCCGCCCGCGCCGGCTGGGCGGCGGTGCCGGCGGTGCGCGACGGAGAACTGCACGAGATCAAATCGCCTCTCATCCTGCAGCCGGGCCCGGCGGCGCTCACCGACGGCCTCGATGCCATCCATCATGTGCTGCGCCAATGGTCAACGTCGCAGCGGGCCGAGGCCACTTGAGCGGCGGCCAGCTGGGCGGCGGCGATCAGAACCGCGGCGATGGCGATTCCGCCGTGGCTTCACCCTGCATCGACATCTGTCGGCTGGATGCGCGCGGCTGGTGCATCGGTTGCCGTCGCACCATCGAGGAAATCTCGGAATGGCCGGCGGCGAGCGAGGCGCGGCGGCGTGAAATATTGCGCGCGCTGAAGCTGCGGCCACCTTCGCGTTGATCCCCTGGCGTTAGCCGCAGGGGGAACTCAAGCGTTCTTCCAATTCGGTTTTCGCTTCTCGAAGAATGCATTGACGCCTTCGCGCTGATCCTCGCCGTCGAACAAATCGACGAACCGCTCGCGCTCCAGGCTCAACGCCGCGCCGCGCGGCGTACCCTGGCGCGCAAGATGCACCAGACCCTTGGCATAGGCCACCGCGCGCGGGCTCAAGCTCGATGCGCGCCGCGCGAGCTCGAGCGCAATCTCTCGCGCCTTGCCGCGAGCGACGATCTGTTCCACGAGGCCGATGCGCAGCGCGGTTTCGGCGTTGATCCTTTCGTTGGTGAGGATCATGCGTTTCGCCCAGCCCTCGCCGACCAGCCACGGCAGGGTTTGCGTGCCACAGCCGCAGGGCAGCAGTCCCACCGAGGGTTCCGGGAGCGCCATTTGCGCGTGTTCTTCTGCGATTCGCATATCGCAGGCCAGCGCGCACTCGAGACCGCCTCCCATCGCGTAGCCATTGATGGCGGCGATCACTGCGGGGCGTGCTTCCTGCAGCGCCTCGAAGGCTAACCCAAAGCGCTGCGCCATCAGCCGCGCCTGAACCTTGTCGCCGTCGGCAAAGGTCTTGAGGTCGGCGCCCGCGCTGAAGAATTTCTCGCCCTGACCGGTGACGACGATCGCGTACACGCCCATGTTGAGATTCAGTTCGCCGACCAGAGTTGTAAGCTGCAGCAGTCCGGCAGCGGTGAAGGTGTTGGCGGGCGGGTTGTTCAATGTGAGCACGGCCACAGTCCCCTCGATCGCGCATTCAATCATGATTGGCTCCGCTCCTGGCGCATCGCGCGTAGGTTCAATTCAGGCTGATGGTGGTGTTGACGCCCGCCGCGCTGCTGCCATCGTCGAACCAGCGCGTGGTCACGGTTTTGGTTTGCGTGTAGAACTGCACCACCTGTTTACCGTAAGGCCCAAGATCACCGAGCTTTGAGCCGCGCGATCCGGTGAAGCTGAAAATCGGCACCGGTACGGGAATCGGCACGTTGATGCCCACTTGGCCGACGTCGATCTCGTTTTGAAATCTGCGCGCGACGGCGCCGCTTTGCGTGAAAATGCCGGTGCCGTTGCCGAATGGGTTTTCATTGACGAGCGCGATCGCCTCATCCAAGGTGGCCACGCCGACGATCACCATCACGGGTCCGAAAATCTCGGTGGTGTAGATTTTCATCGCCGGGGTCACCGCCGAGAATATCGTTGGACCGATGAAGTTGCCCTTTTCGTACCCCGGCACTTTGACGCCACGGCCGTCCAACTCGAGTTTGGCGCCTTCCCTGATGCCATCCTCAAGCAGCGAGAGGATGCGCTGCTTGGCGTTCTTCGAGACGACGGGCCCTACATCCGTACCTTTCTCCACCCCGGCG
>DATMRC010000073.1:0-10340 GCA_035567075.1 Steroidobacteraceae bacterium | reverse complement strand
CGGGGTCATAAGCGAAAGGCGAAGCGGCTAAATCGGCTGGCAGCGCGAAGACGCAAGGATGCCTTGCATAAGTTTTCGAAGAAAATTGTTGATAAGTATCATTATATCGTCATAGGCGATGTGAGCAGCCGCCAACTTGTGAAAACTCCGATGGCGAAGTCCGTACTCGACTCGGGTTGGGGAATGCTCAAAATGCAACTGCAGTACAAGGGCCAGCAGGCCGGCAGAAGCGTTCGAATCGTCTGCGAAAAATACACAACGCGAGCATGCAGCGGTTGCGGATCACTAACGGGACCCGCAGGTCTGGACATGCTCAATGTAAGGACTTGGACGTGCAGCGAATGCGGTGGCATTCATGATAGAGATATCAACGCTGCGAAAAACATCCTGTCTGCGGGGAGGTGTCCCCCGTCCGTTCGCGGGAACGAGCGTTCGATTTCAGTCGCGGTAGCGAACCCAACACCTAGCCAGTGTTAGTCATGGGCCAGTGCGATGAAATCGAGAGCATGACCACCGGACTACTAGCTAGATCGTCGTCTGTCCTGCGAGAATGTATCGATGAAACGATTCGAGCCCTTCGCTTTTTTAAGCGATCTTGCTTCCCGCTGGGATGTGCTGGCGTTCATCGTCGTCATCGGCCTGATCGTGTTCCTGGGCGAAACCTCGCGCGGCCTGTTTGCGCCGTTGACGCAGCTCGAGACCTCGCCGCTGTCGCTCGACCCCATCCATTTGCCGGAGTACGCCGCGCGCACCACATTTCGCATGCTGGCGGCGCTGGTCCTGTCGCTGGCATTCACCCTGACGTACGCCACCTGGGCGGCAAAGAGCGAACGGGCCGGGCGGCTGTTGGTGCCGATTTTGGATATCCTTCAATCGGTACCCATTCTAGGTTTCATTTCCGTTACAGTCGTGTTCTTCATGTCGCTGGCTCCGGGACGGGTTCTCGGCGCGGAATTCGCAGCAATCTTTGCCATATTCACCAGTCAGGCCTGGAATATGGCATTCAGCTTTTACCAGTCCCTGCGCACGATTCCAATTGAACTGGCGGAAGCGGCGGAATCCTTCCGCCTATCGCCATGGATGCGCTTCTGGCAACTGGAAGTTCCATTCGGCATGCCGGCGCTCATTTGGAACATGATGATGTCGATGTCGGGCGGTTGGTTCTTTGTGGTTGCCTCGGAATCGATCAGTGTCGGGCATACCACCGTGGCGCTGCCGGGCGTCGGATCGTATATTGCGCTCGCCATCGAGCAGAAAAACCTGGTGGCCATTGGCTGGGCCATTGCCACCATGCTGATCGTGATTTTGCTGTACGACCAGCTGCTGTTTCGCCCCTTGGTGGCCTGGGTGGACCGTTTTCGCGTCGAACAGGACCCCGGGGTGCGGGTGCCTGACTCCTGGGCGCTGACCATGATGCGCCGTTCGCGCTTGATTCAGGCGGCCACCGTCGCGTTTCACGCCGGCGTGCTGTGGACCAGCCGCGCGGTAAAGCGCAGCGACGCGCCAGTCAAAGTAGCACCCGACAAGCCCAAGCGCAGTCTCGACATACTGTGGGTCTCGCTGATCATTGTCGCCGTCGTCGGCGGGCTCTGGCACATCATCCTGGTGCTCATCAAGAACACTCCGCTGCGCGAAGCGCTGCAGGTCGCGGGTCTTGCGACCCTCACCATGCTGCGGGTGTTCATTTTGATCGCACTGGCCAGCGTGGTCTGGGTGCCGATCGGCGTTTGGGTCGGCATGCGCCCGCGCGTGTCGCAGTTCGTTCAGCCCGTCGCGCAGTTCATGGCGGCGTTTCCGGCAAATCTGTTGTTTCCAATCGCGGTGTTTGGAATCGTCAGGTGGAAGCTGAATCCGGACGTTTGGTTGAGTCCACTGATGATTCTCGGTACGCAGTGGTACATTCTCTTCAACGTCATCGCCGGCGCATCCGCCATCCCCGCGGAGATGCGCTACGCCGCGGCGAATTTCGGAGTCAGTGGTTGGCTTTGGTGGCGCAAGGTTGCATTGCCTGCGGTTCTGCCGTTCTATGTCACCGGCGCCATCACCGCGTCGGGCGGATCATGGAACGCCGCCATTGTCGCCGAATTGGCCTCATGGGGTAACACTCAAATCCAGGCGCGGGGATTGGGCTCTTATATCGCGGAGGCGACCACGGCCGGAGATTTCCACCGAATTGTTTTGGGGATAGGCACCATGAGCCTGTTCGTCGTCATCATCAACAGGCTTTTTTGGCGTCCGTTGTATTACTACGCCGAGCGCAAATATCGGCTTACCTGACAGGGTTTTCGTCATGAACGACTCGCCGCTACTGCAGTGCAAAGATGTGCGCAAGGCATTCCCGAAGCCGGATGGCGCGGAACTCCTGGTATTGGAGGGCATGAACCTCGAACTGCGCGAAGGGCAGATCGTGGGCCTGCTGGGAAGATCCGGTTCAGGCAAGTCGACATTGCTGCGCCTCATCGCGGGACTTGCCGAACCCAGCGCGGGCGGTCTTCAGTACCTGGGAAAGCCGATTGCAGGTCCGGCGGCGGGCATCGCCATGGTGTTCCAAAGTTTTGCCTTGTTTCCGTGGCTCACGGTGTTCGAAAACGTCGCGCTGGGCCTGGAGGCGCAGCGCATGCCGAGGGCCGAGATCCGGCAACGCTCCCTGGCGGCGATCGATCTGATTGGGTTGGACGGTTTCGAATCCGCGTATCCGCGCGAGCTGTCCGGCGGTATGCGCCAGCGCGTCGGTTTTGCCAGGGCGCTGGTGGTGCATCCGAACATTCTGCTGATGGACGAACCGTTCTCCGCCCTGGACGTGTTGACCGCGGAGACGCTGCGAACCGACTTCCTGGATCTCTGGGCCGAAGGCCGGATGCCCATCAAGGGCGTCATTCTCGTCACGCACAACATCGAAGAGGCGGTATTGATGTGCGACCGGGTACTGGTGTTCGGCAGCAACCCCGGCAGGATCCTGAGCGAAATCAAGGTTTCCCTGCCGCAGCCGCGCAACCGCCTGGACCCAAGTTTTCGCGAGCTGGTGGAGCGCATTTATGTTGAAATGACCGCGCGCCCCAAGGGTCCCGTCACCGGAAGGCAGGAGCGTTTCCCGGGATTGGGGATCGGCAGCGAACTGCCGCACGTCTCCTCGAACTTGCTCGCGGGCCTGATGGAAGCCGTTGCGGCACCCCCATTCAACGGCAAGGCAGATTTGCCGGAAATCGGCTCGGATCTGCAAATGGAGATCGACGAACTGTTTCCGGTCGCGGAAACCTTGCAAATGCTGCGTTTCGCCGAGTTGGAAGGCGGCGACTTGAAGCTCACCGAGGATGGACTGGCGTTTGCGCATGCCTCGCTCGATGAACGAAAGCGGATTTTCCTGCGCCATCTGCTGAATTACGTGCCCCTGGCGGCCCACATTCGCCGGGTATTGGATGAACGCGCGTCACATTCCGCGCGAAAAAGCCGCTTTATCGACGAATTGGAGGACTTCATGAGCGAGGAGGCGGCGGAGAAGAGCCTGCGGGCCGCGGTGAGCTGGGGCAGATATGCCGAGGCCTTCGCCTACGATGACGAGAATGCCATGTTCAGTCTCGAGAATCCGACTTAAAATAGCGGCCATGACCGATACGGCGCTGTTTTTGAACCTGCATGTTCCGCCGGATGAAATGGTGAAGTACATCCAGGATCTGATGACGTTGCCGCAGGGCGAGATCGCGGCGAGCTCGGCCATGACCCTGGCGCAGCGGCACTGGGGCGGCGATACGCCGCTGGCGCGCGCCGCTTTGTTGCGCTGGGGTGCGCTCAACCTCGCGTTCAAGGACAAACGCCTGGAGACCTGGACCGTGATTCGCGAGCACGATCGCATCCAAGTGCCCGCGGCATTGGTGGCGGCCGCGGGCATCGCGCCTCTGGTCATCGACAATGAGCGCGCGGTTTTTGACATTCCTGCTCTTCTGGACGCCACCCTGGATTTTCAACCGCCAGCGGGTCAGGCCTAGCCGTCCATGAAAAGCGCTGCCGCGCAAGCGCCGGAGCCGCGCTTTGACGTACTGCGCACCATCGCGCTTTACAAGATCGTGAAGGTGGTGCTGCTGCTGGCGGTGGCCTATGGCGAGCTACGGCTGCGCGACGCATCGCTCGCGGCGAAACTCTTGTCCTGGGCGCAGGCGCGGCCGTACGGCCTCGAGCACCGCATCGTCACGCAGCTGCTGGAGTGGTTCAGCGGCTTGAGCGTGCCGCGAATCAACGCGCTGCGCATCGTGACGCTCGCGTACGCGGCCGTATTTGCGGTGGAAGGCGTCGGTTTGTGGATGCAAAAACGTTGGGCCGAATGGCTGACCACGATCATCACGGCGTCGCTGATCCCGTTGGAAGCCTGGGAACTGATCTTCAGGCCCACCATCGGCAAGGCTTTGATAATCCTTGCCAACATCGCCGTGGTTGCCTACCTCGTGTGGCATGTCCGCCGAACGAGGAAAAAAAAGGTATTTCACGGGTCCGCATAACTTAAGATTGCAGGCCGCAGGCCCGCGGCAGCGCATTTGTGAAATGATCTTCATCTCGGTGTAAAGGCTTGGATCGGGCGTATTCTTCGCCACGAATCACTACCACCCGTTGGAGATTTTATGACCAAGTCCGGATCCCTGATCATCACCGCATTGTTGACCGTTGGCCTCGCCGCCGCTTCGATGGCCGCCGATGCGCCGAAGTCCGCTGCGCCGGCGGCTGCTGATACCAGCACCGCGGCCCCTGCCCCTGCAACCACGAGCAAGGCTCATAAGAGCAGCAAGAGCTCCAAGAGCGGCAAGAGCTCCAAGAGCAGCAAGAGCTCGAAGAGCAGCAAGAGCAGCGATAAGCCTGCGACAACCAAGTAATATTGATGGTACAAGGCCCCGACCGCTTCACGGCGGCCGGGGCTTTTTTTATGCTGGTTGCGGCGGTTTACCTTAAGGCGGGCAAATGGATCTCGTTGTTGCGTTAAAGGCCTTGATCCTCGGCATTGTCGAGGGACTGACCGAATTCCTGCCGGTGTCGAGCACCGGGCACTTGATCGTCGTCGGCAGCCTGCTCAATTGGAACGACGAGAAGGGCGAACTGTTCGAGATCGTGATTCAGTTTGCGGCCATCCTGGCGGTGTGTTGGCAGTACCGGCAACGCCTGTGGACGGTGGTCGAGACGCTGCCGCGCGACGCAAAATCGCAGCGCTTCACGTTGAATTTGGTGCTCGCCTTCCTGCCGGCCGCGGTCCTTGGTGCCATTTTCATAAACACCATCAAAAAATATTTATTCGCACCGGTGCCGGTGGCAACCGCCTTCATCGTCGGTGGAGTCCTCATCCTCTGGATCGAGAGCCGCAAGCGCGCGCCGAGTATCGATAGCGTGGACGCAGTCAAGTCCGCGGATGCGATCTGGATCGGCTTTGCCCAGGTACTGTCCATGATTCCGGGCACGTCGCGCTCGGGCGCGACCATCATGGGCGGGCTGCTGCGCGGTCTTTCCCGCCCCGCCGCCACCGAATTTTCGTTCTTTCTCGCCATTCCCACCATTTTCGGCGCCACCGTGTTCTCGTTGTACAAGGCGCGAAACTCGATCAACTTCGATGATCTTGCGGTGATCGGCGTCGGGTCGATCGCCGCTTTCGTGAGCGCCGCCTTCGCGGTGCGGGCATTGCTACGCTACGTCAGCGGCCACAACTTCAAGGTGTTCGCCTGGTATCGAATTGCCTTCGGATTCGTGATCATCGGCACCTGGTACTTTGGATGGGTCAAGTGGTGAGATTTGCACCGCTGCTGCTCCTGCTGCTCTCGGCGCAGTCCCCGGCGCAGACTGCCGAGGCGCGGACGGGTGAGCTCGTGGTGACCCAGGCGTGGTCTCGCCCAACGCCGCCGACCGCCACCGTCGCCGCGGTTTATTTTTCGATCAAAAACTCAGGCAGCAAGGCCGACCAATTGGTGGCATTGAGCAGTCCGATCGCGGCCAAGGTCGAAATGCATGAAAGCCGCAACGAGCAGGGTGTGCTAAAAATGCGCGAGTTGACCTCGCTGCCGTGCCCGGCGGGCGCCACGATGGTGAGCGAGCCGGGCGGTTTGCACGTCATGTTGATCGGTCTCAATCGGCCGCTCGCCGCCGGCATGGTGTTCCCGGTTTCGCTGCGGTTTCGCGACGCCGGCACCCTGACAGTGCAGGTAGCGGTTCTGAATCACGAGTGACCTATGTTCAGTCTGACCAGTAATTCCGGACAAGCCTTCGATATCGCCCACCTCATCCAAATCGCACTGACGCCCATTTTCCTGATTTCCGCGATAGGCGTGATCCTCAATGTATTGACGAACCGCCTGTCGCGCATCGTGGATCGGGCGCGGGTGATGGAATCTGAGGTGTGCCGCCCCGATTACCGGGCGGACGGGCGCGATCTGCACCAGGCGCTCGGCGTGCTGGCGCGCCGCGCGCGCTATATCAACGCGGCGATCGCATTCATCACGGTTTCTGCTCTGTTCATCGCACTGGTTGTGGTGATGCTGTTCTTGAATCCGTTCCTGCGCTGGGAGCTGGGGACATTCATCGCGTGCATGTTCATATTATCGATGCTGTCGCTGGCGGCGGCGTTGTCCACGTTCCTCATCGAAGTGCGCATAGCGACCAGGGCGCTGCGCATCGGCATCGAAGCCGCGTCCCATCAAGGCGACTGAGCCGCCCAATCAGTGCGCCGGCGCAGCTTCGCGCACCGCAATCGGCACGTTGCAAAGATCGATGTGTCCTGCCGCAACCTTGAAGAATTCCTCCGGCCGGTTGCGGCGCGATTCGATCAGTGCTGTGAATGCCGCGCTGTCGGTGCGAATCACCTGCAGATTGGACCGCTCCGCCGCCGGCACATCGGCCGCAACGCGGATGGACTTGATGGGCAGCGGCGACTGGGTCTTTGAATAAAAGCCCATTTCCAGAGTGCCGCGCGGCAATGCGGAGAGCAATTCAACGCCTTTGACCACCCGGCCCACCAATGCCACATTGCGGTCCAAATGCCGCGGCGCATGGCCGATGACCACGTACATTTCGGCGCCGCTGCCGCTGTCGGCCGCCAGGTCGCGCCCTACGCCCACCATGCCGTAGCAATGCGCCAGCCATGCGCGGTGCAGCCTCTCGGAGCGAGCGACGGGAAAACCGTCCGAAAAGCCCACTTCCGGCGCATACACATCGCCATCCGGCAGGGTTGCAAAGCTCATGTGTTCCGGGACGGGAAAGTCGAATTCCGGCGCGACTTTGCCGATGCCCGCCGGCACCGGATGCCGCTGTTCCGGGTCGCCCCATTGCGCGACGTAATTGTCCTGTTCACGGATCACCGCCAATCCGTTGAAATAACCAGCCCGGGCCAGCGTTTTGATGTTATTGACATGCAGCGGCGCGAATTGCGGCGCCAATTCGATGACCACGCGACCCGTTGGCAATTCGACGTACAAGGTGTTGTTGATATCGAGCGGCCGCCAATCCGCCGGGCTCGATGCGGCCAAAACCTCTCCCATGGTCGGCTGCTTGACGGACAGCGCGGGCTGCGATAAAAAAACCAGCGCACAGGGAATTAAAAACTTAAAATTGCTACCCATGAAGCAATTATTGCACAAGTCGGCAAACAGCCGGGTGGGGGCTAAATGCGTCGGATATTAATCTTAAGCCTCACGTTGCTGGTTGCCGCTGTGAACATGCCGCTGAGCTTTGGTCAGCAGTCGCCTGTCGGCCGGGGCAGTGTGGGCCCAATCACGGGCAGCGGCGGCAGGGACAGCCCGCAGAGTGAAATTCCAAGCACGCCCATCGAGGTCAAGCCGGAGAAGGCAGCCGCCAAGGCGTTGAACGCAGCCACCAAATCCATGGCCAAGGCGCGCGAGCTCGAGGATGAACTCGCCAAGACCGCGGATCCCGACAAGAAGGCCCGCGTCAGGGAGAAGCTCGAAGATCAGTACGGCAGAGCGCTGGAACAATACACGGAGGTGTTGCGCAACAAGAACGAGATGTATGACGCGTGGAGCCAGGTGGGCTTCATACATCTGCGCTTTGGTGCCTTCCGCGAATCCATCGATGACTACAATCATGCGCTGGCGCTGAAGGCGGATCTCCCGGAAGCGATCGAACGACGCGCCGAAGCTCTCGTCGCAGTGGATCGGCTGGATGAGGCGAAGGCTGCGTATATGGATCTATTCTTCCACGCGCGCCCGTTGGCGGATCGATTGATGGCGGATATGCAGGCCTGGGTGCAGAGTCACCGTGCCGCGGCCAATGGCGTGCGAGTTGCGGACATCGATGCCTTCGACAAGTGGCTGCAGGAGCGCGAGGGGATTGCCAAGACCACGGCCTCGCTGCCGAATTAGCGCGCCGCCGTCAGGGCATCGAGCGCCGCGCGCAGCTGCGCGACCTGCTCCTCGAGCGCAGTGACTCGTTGGCTCAAGGCAGGCGCGCCGGACGCGGCCTCTCCCGGGGATTCTTCGGGCTCCGGCGCCGATTCGAGGGCTCCCGAAAATAGATGCGCGTAACGCGACTCGCGGGCCCCCGCGGCTCGCGGCAGACGCGCGATAAAGGGGCCGTCCTCGCGCGACATCAGATTTTTCAGCGTCGCCTCGACCTCCTCGGCATCGGCGAATTCGCACAGTCGATTGGTGCGCGAACGCAGCTCTCCGGGGGTTTGCGGTCCGCGCAGCAACAGCACGCAGATGACGCCGAGCTCCTGCTTGGAAAACTTCAAGGAGCCGAATTCTGTGTTGCAAAACCGGTGTTTGTACTTCGTGACCCGCCCGCCATAGCCTGCCGACTTGTCGCTCACCATGTATTTCTTGATCAATGCGTCCACCGTTTGCTGGACTTCGGCTTCACGCAGCTCGAGCACCGGCTCACGGTTGGTTTTTTGATTGCAGGCGTTGGTGAGAGCGTTCAGCGACAGGGGATACTGATCGGGCGTGGTGATTTCCTTCTCGATCAGGCAGCCGATGACGCGCGCTTCAAGCGGCGAGAATTCAATATTCATGGTGCTTCCAACCAGTCAAAACTTGCTCTAGGGTAGCGCCCCTGACCCATCCTAAAGACAGGAATGCCAAAATGAAAACCAAAGCCGCTGTTGCCACCGCCGCTCGCAAACCTCTCGAAATAATGACGGTGGAACTGGCGGGGCCGAAAGCAGGCGAAGTATTGGTGGAAATCAAGGCCAGCGGGGTCTGTCACACGGATGAGTTTACCCGCTCAGGAGCGGATCCGGAGGGCTTATTTCCAGCCATTCTCGGCCACGAAGGCGCCGGCATCGTTGTCGATGTGGGTGCCGGCGTCACCTCGGTGCGCAAAGGCGATCACGTGATTCCCCTCTACACTCCGGAATGCCGGCAGTGCAAATCCTGCACTTCGCGCAAGACCAACCTGTGCACCGCCATCCGCGCCACTCAGGGCAAGGGACTCATGCCGGACGGCACCAGCCGTTTTTCCATGGGTAAGGACATGGTGCACCACTACATGGGCTGCTCAACATTCTCGAACTTCACGGTATTGCCGGAAATCGCCGTCGCGAAAATCCGCGATGATGCACCCTTCGACAAGGTGTGCTACATCGGCTGCGGGGTTACCACGGGTATCGGCGCGGTGATCAACACCGCCAAGGTGGAGGCGGGCGCCAACGTGGTCGTGTTCGGTTTGGGCGGCATCGGCCTCAATGTCGTTCAGGGTGCGCGTCTGGTGGGCGCCAATAAAATAATCGGCGTCGATTTGAATCCAGCCCGCAAGGCGCTGGCCGAGAAATTCGGCCTGACGCATTTCGTGAATCCCAAGGAGGTGGGCGGCGATCTGGTCGCGTATCTGGTGGCGCTCACCGACGGCGGCGCCGACTACAGCTTCGAGTGCGTCGGCAGTGTGGATCTGATGCGCCAGGCGTTGGAATGCTGTCACCGCGGCTGGGGCGTGTCGGTGATCATCGGCGTCGCCGGCGCCGGCAAGGAAATTTCCACGCGGCCGTTCCAGCTGGTCACCGGCCGCGTCTGGAAAGGCACGGCATTCGGCGGGGCGCGCGGCCGCACCGATGTCCCCAAGATCGTCGATTGGTACATGGACGGCAAAATCAACATCGACGATCTGATCACCCACAAAATGCCGCTGGCGGACATCAACAAGGCGTTCGACTTGATGCATTCGGGCGAATCGATCCGCAGCGTGGTGGTCTATTCGTGACTGCCTTGAACTCTATTTCGCAACACGCCTGCTACGGCGGTGAACAGCGCTTCTACTGGCATCACTCGCTCGAAACCCGCGGACCGATGAAATTTTCCGTCTACCTGCCGCCGCAGGCCAGAGAGGGCAGGGTGCCGGTGCTGTATTTTCTATCCGGACTGACC
>DATMRC010000072.1:0-29131 GCA_035567075.1 Steroidobacteraceae bacterium | reverse complement strand
GATTGCACCAGATCGTGCTCCGCATCCAGATGCAGCAGCGGCATGAACCATCGGTAGATCTTGCGCGCCTGTTCGAGATCTCCCTTGCGCAGCGCCGCGTAGAGCCGCAGCGATTCCACGGGAAACGCGTTGGTGAGACCCGACACCCAGCCTTTGGCGCCGAGCGTCAAACCTTCGAAGGCGATATCGTCGAGTCCCGCGAACAGCACGAAGCGCTCGCCGAACACGTTGATGATGTCGGTGAAGCGGCGCGAATCGGGAGCAGACTCCTTGATTGCCACGATGGTCGGCACATCCGCCAGGCGCTGCAGTGTCGGGATGTCGATATTCACCCGATAGGACGGCGGATTGTTGTACAGCATGATGGGCAGAGCGCTCGCCGCCGCCACCGCCCGGAAGTGATGCTCGAGCTCGGCGGCTGTCGGCACGTACACCATCGCCGGCAGCACCATGAGCCCGGCGGCGCCAAGGCGTTCGGCATCGCGGGCGAAGGCCGCGGCCGCCACCGTCGTGAATTCCGAGACCCCCGCGATCACCGGCACCTTGCCGGCGGTCACTTCCACGGCGGCCTTCAGCACGCTGCGCTTTTCCTCCGCGGTCAGGGAATTGCCCTCGCCCACCGTGCCCATCAGCACCAGGCCGTGCACGCCGTCTTGCAACAGGGCTTTTTGCACCTTCTGCGTGGCGGGCAGGTCGACTTCCAGGGCGCGATTGAACTGCGTGGTTGCGGCCGGAAACACGCCGGACCACTTGCATGACAGGGATGTGGACATGGCCTTGCGCCTCTTTGAGGTTGCCTGCAGGATCGTAGATCGTATACGGTATTGTCATGAGCGAGCAAGACACGATCGCCGTGATCGGTGCCGGGGTGATCGGGGCGGCGGTGTCCTTGAGCTTGGCGCGCGAAGGGCGCCGGGTGCTGCTGCTCGATCGTGCCGAACCGGGGATCGCCGGCGCGAGTTTCGGCAACGTCGGCCACATCGCCGCCGAGCTCGTGCAGCCCCTGCCATCTCCCAGCCTGCTGTTCGGATTCTGGCGCGAACTGTTCGCCTTTGGCGGTGCCCTCGACCTGCCGGCTCGCCAGGTCTTGAGCATGCTGCCCTGGATACGGCGCTTCGCCGCCTCGGCTTTCCGGCGCGCGGAGAACACCCGACAGCTCGCGCCGCTGGTGCTGCCGGCCGCCGCCGCATGGGCGCTGTGGCTCAAGGAAATTTCCCGGCCCGAGCTGCTGCGCCGGCACGGGCACTACGAAATCGGCTTCGGCCGGCACAGCGCCCAGCAAATGCGCGCCACTGCGCGCGCCATGACCGAACTCGGCATCAAGACCCGCGAAGTCAGCGCCGAACAACTCGTGCCCCTGCAACGCGCTGCAAATGCAACGGCGGCCGCCGGTTTATGGTTTGAGGACTCGGCGCACGTGATCGATCCATTGCGGGTGGTACAAGCGCTGGTGGCGGCGGCACTGGCGCGCAACGCCACTTACCGCCGCGCCGAGGTGCGCGCGCTGCGGGTGAGCGGCGACAAACTGGAATTGCACAGCGATCTGCCGCTGCTGCGGATCGATGCCGCCGTGGTGTGCGCCGGCATGGGTTCGGCGCCGCTGCTCGCGCCGTTCGGACTGCACGCGCCGCTGCAGGCGGTGCGCGGCTATCACGTCGAATTGCCGGGGATTGCGCCGTTGCTCGATGCGCCGGTGGTGTACACGCGCGAGCACCTGCTGGTCACCCCGATGGCCGGGCGCCTGCGCGCGTCGAGCTACATGGAGTTCAGCGCCGCGGATGCGCCGCCGGATCCGCGCAAACCCGAGCGCCTGCGCCGCACGGCGCGCGCCTTGGGCTATCCTTTCGAACTTGAAGGGCCGAGCTGGGTGGGCGCACGTCCGGTGCTGCCGGACTATTTGCCGGGTATCGGCCGCGCGCCGGGAGCAAGGGTCTTCTACGCGCTGGGACATCAGCACATTGGACTGACCATCGCGCCCATCACCGCCGAATTGATCGCCGACCTGGTGGCGGAGCGCGCGCCGCGGCATGCGATCAGCGACTTCAATCTCACGCGCTTCGGCGCGCCCGCTAACACACTCAGCCACTAAATTTCAGGATTGCTCATGCACGTACTCTCTTTTTGGGCCCTCGCCGCGATCACCGCGACGACTCTGGGAATCGGCGGCTGCGCGCCAAAGACCGACCACGCAGCATCCAACAATGCCGACGCGCGGCTGCGGACCCTCTACAGCGACGAGTGGAAGTGGCGGGAAGAGCAATTTCCCGACACCGAGGATGCCGGCAAGAAGATCGCCGATCACCTGCCAAAGGTCGACCCGGCAGCGCAGGAATTGCGGCTCAGGATGTGGCAGGACGTGCTCGCGAAACTCGATGCGATTCCGCGCGCGGAGCTCTCGGCCGCCGAGCAGCTGAACTACGACGTGTATCACCCGCAGATCGAAGTGCTGATCGCGGATCAGAAGTTCCGCGGTTTCGAAATGCCCGCCAACGCGGACACCACCTTCTGGACGAACTTGGGCTACACGGCGCGCAGCACTTTCAGGACCACGCAGGATTACCGCAATTGGATCGCGCAAATGAAAGACATTCCGCGATATTTTCACGATCAAATGGAGGAGATGCGGGCGGGCCTGAAGCGCGGCTTCACGCCGCCGCAAATCACATTGCAGGGCCGCGATGCGTCGATCACCGCCGTCACCGAAGTCGCAGCGGAAGCCAGTCTTTTCTACACGCCGTTCAAGGAGATGCAGGGCATCCCCGAGGCCGATCGGAAGAGTCTGCGCGATGAGGCCATTGTCACCATTCGCGATACGGTGCAGCCGACGTATCGGGAACTTCTGAAATTCATGCGCAGCGAGTATGTTCCGGGCGCGCGCAGCACGCTCGCCGCCTACGATCTACCGGACGGCAAAGCCTTTTATCAGTCCAAGATCCGCGAATTCACGACCCTCGATGAGGATCCCAAGGCCATCCACGCCTTCGGTGAAACGGAAGTCGCCCGCCTCCATGGGCAAATGCTCGGCGTCATGAAGGAAACCGGATTCAAGGGCGATTTTCCGGCGTTCCTCAAGTTTCTGCGCAGCGACCCGCAATTCCAGGCGAAAACTCCCGAGGAACTTTTGATGCGCGCCGCCTGGATCGCCAAGCGCTTCGACGGCAAAGCCTCGCAGTATTTCGGGCTGCTGCCGCGGGCCCGCTTTGCCATCAAGCCGGTGCCGGAGGATCTTGCGCCGTTTTACACGGCGGGCCGCGGCGGTCCCGGGACCTACCTGCTCAACACCTATGACCTGCCGAACCGCCCGCTGTATAACTTGACGGCGCTCACCCTGCACGAGTCAGCGCCCGGACATGCCTTCCAGATGCCCATCGCGCTCGAACACAAGCAGCAGCCGGAATTCCGCCAGCACACCTATATCTCTGCATACGGCGAAGGCTGGGCGCTGTACTGTGAGACCTTGGGCGTGGAGATGGGCATGTATCAAACGCCGTATGACCGCTTCGGAATGCTGAACTACCAGATCTGGCGCGCGGCCCGGCTGGTGGTTGATACCGGCATTCATGCGCAAGGCTGGAGCCGCGAGCAAGCCATCGCCTATTTCACCGACTACACGGCGCTGCCGCATCATGAAATTGAAACGGAAGTGGATCGCTACATCGCCTGGCCCGCGCAGGCGTTGTCCTACTACCTGGGGGAGGATGCAATTCTCAAGGCGCGTGCCAAGGCGGAATCAGCGCTGGGCGCGCAGTTCAACGTGCGGGCCTTCCACGACGCCGTGCTCGAGCTCGGCTCGGTGCCGCTGCCGGTATTGACGGCACGCGTCGATCGCTTCATCGCGGATGGCGGCAAGGGCCCCTATCCCGAGATGGAATAGGGACGCCGCTCGTGAATATCGGTAGAGTCGCCTTACTCGCAGCCATCGGATTGGTGGCGTTGACCTACATCGGGCGCTGGTGGTGGCTGGAACGAGCGCGCGGCGCGGACCCGGCACGACCCCGCAGGCCGCGGGTTTCAGATCTGCTCGTGGGCTTCGTCACGAATTTTTTCGACACGTTGGGTATAGGTTGCTTTGCGCCCACGACGGCTTACTACAAGCTGCGCGCGCGCATGCCGGACGATGAGATTCCGGGCACTTTGAATACGGGCCACGCGCTCCCGGCGGTCACGGAGGCACTAATTTTTATCGCAATCGTCAGTGTCGACATGACCACGCTGGTCAGCATGATTGCCGCGGCGGTGCTCGGCGCGTGGCTGGGCGTCGGAATCGTCTCGCGCCTGTCGCGCCGCGCGATTCAGCTCGGCATGGGCGGGGCACTGATGTGCGCGGCGCTGCTGTTTTTGGCGAAAAACCTCAATTGGGTGCCGGGGGGCGGCGACGCCTTGGCCTTGCACGGAGCGACGTTGATCTTTGCGGTTGGCGTCAATTTTTTGCTGGGTGCATTGATGATGCTGGGCGTCGGGCTGTTCGCCCCCTGCCTGATTCTGGTGAGCCTGCTCGGTATGAGTCCGCTGGCGGCCTTCCCCATCATGATGGGCTCCTGCGCCCTCTTGATGCCCGTCGGTGGGGCGCGCTTTGTGCTCAGCGGACGCTACAACGTGAGCGCGGCGCTCGGCCTCGCGATCGGGGGCATACCGGGAGTATTGCTGGCCGCCTTCGTTGTGTGGTCCCTGCCGATTGACTGGATGCGTTGGCTGGTGTTGATCGTGGTGGTGTACGCGGCGCTGCAGATGCTGAGGTCGGGACTACAGCGTTCCGGGCAAGGGGTGCGCGCGGGGAAGGCGCCGACGCCATGAACACGCCGCTCCTAACCCTCGCCGAACAAAGCGGTTTTACGCAGACCGGTGGCATCGATGAAGTCGAGCGGCTGTGCGCCGAGATCTCCGCGGCGTGGCCGGCGGCCGTCAAAGCCTTCGAGTACGGGCGCTCCGCGGAAGGGCGGCCGATGCGGGCAGTGATCGCCTCGCGCAGCGGCGCACTCACGGCGCAGGAGTTGCGCGAGCGGCGCATTCCCGTCCTCATGATCCAGGCAGGCATTCATCCCGGCGAAAGCGACGGCAAGGACGGCGGCTTCATCGCGCTGCGCGAATTGTTGTCGCGCACCGCGGCTGGGCATGCACTGGAGCGCATCGCGCTGCTGTTCGTGCCTGCATTCAATGCCGACGGCCATGAACGCATGGGGCGCTTCAACCGACCGAATCAAAACGGTCCGGAATTCACGGGTTGGCGTGCGACGGCGGAACGGCTGAATCTGAACCGCGACTACACCAAGGCGGATACGCCGGAAATGCAGTCGATGCTCAAGCTGATCACTAGCTGGGATCCGCTGATCTGCGCGGACTTGCATGTCACGGACGGCGCAGATTTCGAACCTGACGTGTCAATACAAGTCGAGCCCGTCAATCAAGGCGATCCCAAGCTGCGAGCAAGCGGCGTGCAGCTGCGCGATGAGCTGATCGACAAGCTCGCAGCCTCGGGCTCGCTGCCGTTGCCGTTTTATCCGGATTTGTTCGAGACCGATAATCCCGCATCCGGGTTCCTGCTGACCGTGTACTCGCCGCGCTTCTCGACCGGCTATTTTCCGCAGCGCAATCGCTTCACGGTGTTGGTGGAAACTCATTCATGGAAACCGTACGCCAGGCGCGTACAGGTGATGCGAAACTCGATCGTGGGACTGGCGGAACTGGCGGCCGGACATGGCGCCGCGTGGCTCGAGCAGGTTTACGCCGCCGATGAGTCGGTGAGCGCAATTGCCGGCGCGCCATGCACGCTGGACTATAAATCCGGTTGGCGCGAAACCACGGCCGCCGGCAAGCCTGCCGCAGCGCAGGCCGCCGATGCCGGGGATTTCATCGACTTTCGCGGCTATGCATACACCAGAAATCACTCGCATATCTCGGGCGGCCCCGTCACCGTGTACGACCCGAGCACTCCCCAAATCTGGCATGTGCGCTATCGCAACCGGATCGAGCCCTCAACCGTGGTGCAGGCGCCGCGACTGGGCTATTTCATCCCGCAAACCTACGCGGAGTCGATCGGCGGGCGCCTCAAATACCATGGAATCATCGCGGCGCCGGCAGCGAAGGAGCTCGAACACACGGCGCTCGAGCAGTTCCGCGCATCGCGGGTGGGGTTCTCGAAAACACCGTTCGAGGGCCGCATGCGTGCGCAAATCCTCGGCGAGTGGCAGAGACTCGATCGCGAAATCTTAGCGCCGGTGCTATTCGTGCCCCTGTCCCAGCCTCTGGCACGATTGATCGTCGCGTTGCTCGAACCACAGGCCCCCGACTCATTCGCCGCCTGGGGCTTTTTCAATGCCTGCTTCGAACAGAAAGAGCAGTTGGAACCCTACGTCGCTGAACAAATTGCCCGGGATCTTTACGCATCCGATATTCAGCTGCGCGAGGCATTCGAACTCAAGCTACAAGAAGATGCTCAATTTCGTGCCGATCCCGCGAAACGCCTGGAATTCTTCTGCCGCCACCACCCCTCTTGGGATGAACAGTTAAACTGCTATCCGATTTATCGGGCATGAGGCCCCGCCAGCGACCCCCAGCAAATATTGTGATCTGGTTCCAGCCGCCGGGGTCATCCGATGCGACGCTTGGCCGTTGCATGGGATAGGTTCTTTGAGGAGCTGCAGTGCATCGCTTGTCTCACATACCGCTTTGGCGCGTTTTGGTGCTCACCGTTGGCATGTCGGTGAGCCTGGCGTCGCGGGCCGACCCCATCGCCGCGGTTCAAACGCTGCGCTTGGGCGGTTGCGGCGGCACCCTGCCTGCCGCTCGACCGCTCACCCACAATGCCAAGTTGGACCGCGCGGCCCAACAATGGGCCGCCGGACATTCGATTGCCACAGCGGCCGAGCATAGCGGCTACCCGGCTGAATCCAGCCTCGGTTTGCACATCAGCGGCCCGGAATCCTCGACCCTTCTGCTGATCAGGAAGTCGGGCTGCCGCACAGTCATGGATCAGGGCATGCGTGACATCGGGGTCTATCAGCGAGGCCTCGATTCCTGGCTGGTGCTGGCCGCGGCCTACGTGGTGCCGGCTCGTTCGCAGGCGCCGGTTCTGGCGTCGCGCGCGCTTGAACTCGTGAACGAGGTGCGCGCCCGCGGGGCTCGCTGCGGTGAGCGCTCATTCGGCCCTGCTCCGCCCGTCAAGCTGTCCGGGACGCTGGCCAATGTGGCGTTTGGACATGCGAACGACATGGCAGTGCACAACTATTTCGAACATCAGGATCGGGCGGGACACTCGCCTGCCGACCGCGTGCGCGCGGTGGGATACCAGGAAAAATTGGTGGGTGAGAATATCGCCTACGGTCCTAAATCGGCCGAGGAGGTGGTGCAGGGTTGGATCGATAGTCCCGGCCACTGCGAAAACATCATGGACCCGAGGTTCGCCGAGATGGGCATTGCCTTTGCGGCGGGTCAGGCATCCAAGCACGGGCTGTACTGGGTTCAAGTCCTCGCGGCTCCGCGGGCGTAGGGTTAGCCCCGAAATCGGCTCAATTACGCAGGCTGGCGCGCTTGCCGATCTGCCTGGCTCGCATTATGATGTGTATAAACGTACCTCAGGATACACATCATGCGGACTAACATTGTTATTGACGACAAATTGATGAAGGAAACCCTCAGGCTCACCGGACTCAAGACCAAGCGAGAAGCCGTGGATCTCGGTCTTCGCACCGTGGTTCGTCTGCGCAAGCAGGACGATATTCGGCGCTTCCGCGGCAAGCTCAAATGGCAGGGCGATCTGGACGCGATGAGAACTGATAAATGATACTGGTCGATTCCAGCGTATGGATCGACTATTTTCGCGGCACCACAACCCCAGAGACCGACCGTCTGGATGCCTTGCTTGGCATCGAACCTGTCGCCACCGGGGACCTCGTGCTCGCCGAAGTGCTGCAGGGGTTCTCAAGCGAACAGGACTTCAACCAAGGCAATAAACTGCTGACGTCGTTGCCAATCATAGAACTCGTTGGCGCAGAAATTGCCGTTCAGGCGGCCAGAAATTTCAGAGTATTACGGGGCCTCGGAATCACAATACGCAAGACCATCGATACGTTGATCGCGACCAGCTGCATTGAGAACCAACTGACGTTGCTATACAGCGATTCAGATTTCAATCCCTTCGTTGAGCACCTGGGACTGCGCAGCGCGCTCGCCAAGAAATGAGGGGCGGCAAATCCGGATTGCGGAAGCGGATGCACAATTCGGCCAAGCCTGGCCTGCTAAACTACCTGCTTTATGTGACCGGTCCCGCGGTATCCCTGAACAGCCTTAGGAGGCGCTTCCCCTAAATGCCCAGCAAAATTCCCCATGGCGAGACTCGCGGTTGGATCGTGCCCATCGGCGGCGCCGAGAATAAGGAAAATGACCGCCACATCCTGGAGCGTTTTCTACGCGTCTCGGGCGGTGCAAGCGCCGACATCGTCGTGATTCCCACCGCCAGCCGTGTGCATGAGACCGGGGCGCGCTACGAAGAGATCTTCAGAGATTTGGGCGCAGCGCATGTGGCGGTGATGGATTTCGACACGCGCCGCGACTGCCTGGAGCCCGGGCGATTGCGGCGCATCGAGGAAGCCTCCGGAATATTCTTCACGGGCGGCAACCAATTGCGGCTCACGACGCTGCTCGGAGGCACGCCGGTAGCGAAGCTCATTCGCGCCCGCAATGCGCACGGCGTCACGGTCGGCGGGACCAGCGCCGGCGCCAGCATCTTGAGCGAACACATGATCGCCTTCGGCGATGAGGGTTCCTCCGTGATCTCGGGCAGCGTGCGGCTCGCGCCGGGCTTGGGACTCACCAACCGATTCATCATCGATCAGCACTTTCGGCAGCGCGACCGCCTGGGCCGTCTGATCACCGCGCTGGCCTACAATCCGTTTGCGGTCGGCATCGGTCTCGATGAGGACACTGCCGCATTCATCGGGCCGGACGAAACCATCGAAGTCGAGGGCAGCGGCGGCGTGACCATCGTGGACGGCTCCGAGGTCAGCTATTCATCCATCGGCGAAGTGGGTGAAGGAGCGCCGGTGTGCATGCTGGGACTGCGGTTGCACATTCTGGTTGCCGGTGCCACATTCAACCTGCACACCCGCCTGGCAACAGCCGGCGCCCTGGTCCAAGCAAAGGAATAGCAGGGCCGCTACGGTGTAGGAGACGCCGATGCGCATTATTGATCGTTCGGTTTATGTGGGCCCGTCCCTGTATGCCCGCTTTCCGGTCATTCGCCTCGAACTGGATTTGGGCGCTCTCGAAGCATGGCCCACCGGCCGAATAGGCTCCGCATTCGTCGATGCGCTGGCGGGCGCTTTACCCGGTCTCGCCGAACACGGCTGCTCATACCGCGAACCCGGCGGTTTTTTCCGGCGCATGCGCGAAGACGAC
Source organism: Steroidobacteraceae bacterium (assembly GCA_035567075.1). GTDB lineage: Bacteria > Pseudomonadota > Gammaproteobacteria > Steroidobacterales > Steroidobacteraceae > Bog-1198. The sequence continues at coordinate 19,738 of DATMRC010000072.1, read as the reverse complement.
GGCACCTGGCTCGGGCATGTCCTCGAGCACGTCGCCATCGAGCTGCAGAACATGGCCGGCGAAGAGGTCACTTTCGGCAAGACGCGCGCTTCGGGACCGCCCGGCGTCTATACCGTCGTCTATGAATATGCGCAGCGCGACGAGGGCATCGCCGCCGGCGATCTCGGCATCAAGCTGCTGAGCTCGCTGCTGCCCGCGGCGATCCGCCCGCCCGGCTCCGTGCCGGACGACTGGAGTTGGCAGGAAGCGCGCGATGAGTTCATTCGTTTCGCGCAGCGCCGCGCGCTCGGGCCGTCGACTGCCGCGCTGGTGCGCGCAGCGGAACGGCACGACATCCCCTGGCTGCGCCTCAATGACCAGTCGCTGGTGCAGCTCGGGCATGGCAAGTACCAGCAGCGAATCCAGGCGACGGTCACCAGCCGTACCTCGCACATTGCGGTCGAGCTGGCCAGCGACAAGGAGGAAACCAACAAAATTCTGGCGACGCTTGGGCTGCCGGTGCCCAAACAGGAATTGGTGCAAAACGAACGCCAGGCGGTGCGCGCCGCCCAGCGCATCGGGTTTCCCGTCGTGACCAAGCCTTACAACGGCAATCACGGCCGCGGTATTTCGATTCGGCTCACCACCGATGAAGAAGTCGCGCAAGGCTTTGCCGTGGCGCGCGAGCATTCGCGATCGGTGATCGTCGAGACCTTCCTCGAGGGGGATGATCATCGTCTGCTGGTGGTCAATGGCGAACTGGTCGCCGCGACACGACGCACGCCCGGGCATGTGGTGGGCGATGGCCGGCACACGATTGCGCAGCTGATTGAGATCGTAAATCAGGATCCGCGCCGCGGCGTGGGCCACGAGAAGGTGCTGACGCGCCTGGAGCTCGATGCGCAGGCGCAGAAAATGCTTGCCGCGGCGGCCCTGCAGCCCGATTCGATTCCCGGCTTGAGCCAGGTGGTGTATCTGCGTTCCACCGCCAATCTCTCCACGGGCGGCACGGCGACGGATGTCACCGACGTGATTCACCCGGACAACCGCGAGATGGCGGAGCGCGCGGTAAGAGCCATTGGCCTCGATGTCGGGGGCGTCGATTTTCTCTCGAAAGACATCACCGAAAGCTACCGCAGCATCGGCGGCGGCATTTGCGAAGTGAACGCCGCGCCCGGTTTTCGCATGCATGTGAGCCCCAGCGAGGGCAAGGGGCGCGACGTCGCCGCGCCGGTGGTCACCATGCTGTTTCCACCGGGCGCTGCTGCGCGCGTACCGATTGCGGCGATCACCGGCACCAACGGCAAAACCACGACGGCACGGATGCTCGCCCACGTTACCAAGATGGCCGGCTATACACCGGGCCTGACCACGACGGACGGTGTCTACATCGACGGCCAGCGCACGGTGCAGGGAGATATGACCGGTCCCATGTCCGCGCGCATGGTGTTGGCTGATCCGCAGATCGATATCGCCATTCTGGAGACCGCGCGCGGCGGACTGCTCCGCGCCGGCATGGGGGTTCGCGAGGTCAACGTCGGCGGCGTCTTGAATGTGCAGTCCGACCACTTGGGGCTTAAAGGTATCGACACGCTCGAACAACTGGGCGAATTGAAGCGCATCGTGGTGGAAGTCGCGACCGACTGTGCAGTGCTGAACGCGGATGATCCCATTGTGCTCAAAATGTCGGGCTATACGGAAGCCAAGAATATCTGCTACGTGACCATGAACCCGCAGCACTCGCTGGTCCGTGAGCACATTCGCGCCGGCGGGCGCGCCTGCGCGCTGGAAGCCGGCGTCAACGGCCAGATGATCACCCTATATGACCGCGGCGGGCACATTCCGCTGCTGTGGACACACCTGATTCCCGCCACCCTGGAGGGCCGCGCAACCCACAACGTGCAGAACGTCATGTTCGCGGCGGCCATGGCATTTTCGCTGGGGATCAAACTCGACGCGATTCGTCAGGGGCTGCGCACCTTCGACTCGACCTTCTTCCAAGCACCCGGGCGTATGAATGTGTTCGACGAGCATCCTTTCAAGGTGCTGTTCGACTATGGGCACAATGCCCATGCCGTCGGCATGATGGCGGATCTTGCGAGCCGCCTCGAGGTCACCGGCCGGCGCATTGTCGTGATGGCAGGCCCCGGCGACCGGCGCGATGAGGATCTCATCGCCATTGCCAAGGCGGTAGCGGGCCGCTTCGATCACTACATCTGCCGGCGCGACGACAGCCTGCGTGATCGCGCACCCGACGAGGTGCCGCGCATTCAGGCGCAGGCTCTGCGCGCAGCGGGAGTTCCCGAGAGCGCAATCTCCATCATCCCCGACGAGCAGCAGGCCATCGATGCGGCACTGCGCATGGGCGAAGCCGGAGACTTGCTGCTGATCTTTGCCGATGCCCTGGTACGCTCTTGGAAACAGATCACGAAGTTCAAAACCGCCCCAGGACCGGCACTTGCACCCGCACCTCCCATGAGCCATGAGGCCCGGGGCAACGGCGCCGGTGTGCGCCTGCAGCGCGATCACAACGTGCCCGTCGTGCCGGAGGTGGTTCCTGAATTCAATCTCGAGGGCCTGATTCGGGATGAGCGCGGGATCCGCATGGCGCCGGAGAGCAGCGACTGAACGCTTCCGCCGCGCTGCCATTCGAGGATTCACGCCGCCTCACCGGCAGCAATCTGTTCTTTGCGTCCACGGGTGCGGTGCTCGAGATCGTGGGCGTGCCCATCGACGATGATCTGCTCGGCGCGTGGCGTGCGCGGGTGCTGCGGGCCGCCGCCCACCTGGGCTGGCCAAACCCCGAGACCGTGGCGCGGCGTCATGCCGCGGGCGCGTCCCTGGCCATCACGGCGCCCTACGATCAATTGTTTTTGGCGACCGAGGTCAATGAGTGGGCACTGTGTGCGGCGCTGGTCGAGCGCTACCCGGAGCGCTGCGGCGATCTTGAAAAAGCGCTGGTTGCCGAAGCGCTCAAGGCCGCGGAGAGCGGCGCGGCTGTCAATGCGCATATTCCTCCGGTCATCGAAGAATCCGCGGCACTCGTGCGTTTCCAGCACCTGGCGGCGCAGGAAGAAAATCCCAAGCTGCGGGCATTGCTCGAGGCAGCCTCCTCACATGCGCTGCCGCATGTGCTCGATGAGTCGGTACTGACCCTGGGGGCGGGCGTCGGCGGCCGCAATTTCCCGCTCACCGCCCTGCCGGATGTCGCCGAGGTCTCCTGGGCGGAACTGCGCGACATCCCGACGGCGATTGTCACCGGCTCGAACGGCAAGACCACCACGGTGCGTCTGCTCGCCGCGTGTGCACGCAGCCACGGCTGGCATACGGGATTTAACTGCACCGACGGAGTATTTCTCGACGATGAAGCGCTGGCGACGGGAGATTATTCCGGACCGGCGGGCACGCGCATGGTGATGCGGGAGCGGCGCGCGGAGGCGGCGATACTCGAGACCGCGCGCGGCGGGATCCTGCGCCGCGGCGTCGCGGTGTCGCGGGCCCGCACGGCGGTGATCACCAATGTGAGTTCGGATCATTTCGGCGAATACGGCATCGACGACTTGCAGGGACTCGCGGCGGTGAAATTCGCAGTGGCAGCGGCCGTGAACCCGGGCGGTCTTCTGGTGTTGAATGCCGGCGATCCACAGCTGCGCGCGCAGGCAGAGGGACTAGTGCGACGCTTCGGCCGCGGCCCGACTCTCGGGTGGTTTGCCGCGGATTCCGATCAGGGGCTGCTGCAGGCGTACCGCCTGCGCGGCGCCTCGACCTGCGGCGTGCAGTCGGGCAGGCTGCAGTTGGTGTACGGCGGCGCCGAATACGATCTCGGATTGATCTCCGCGATGCCCCTGTCGATGGGCGGCGTTGCGGACTACAACATCGCCAATATGGCCGGCGCGGCGCTGGCGGCTGTCGCTCTCGGCATTGCACCCTCGACCATCGCCGCGGTGCTCGTGCGCTTTGGTTCCGATATCAAGGACAATCCCGGCCGCCTGATGCGTTTCGACGTGGGCGGCGTGCGGATACTCATCGACTACGCTCACAATCCCGATGGTCTGCGCGGTTTTCTGAAAGTGGCAGCGCATCTGCGCGGCGCCGGCCGGCTCGGAGTACTGCTCGGGCAAGCGGGCAACCGCAAGGACGAGGATGTCGAGGAGCTGGCTCAGGTAGCCGCCGAATTTCGACCCGATCTCGTGGTTCTGAAGGAGGACGAAGCGCATTTGCGCGGCCGGGCGCTCGGCGAAGTGCCGCGCATCATCCGCGCGGAACTCAAGCGTCTCGGCTTCCCGGACTCGGCATTGCCCATTGGCAAGAGCGAAGTCGAGGGAGCGCGCTACGCCCTTGACTGGGCGCGTCCCGGCGACGTGCTCGCCCTACCCATGCACTCCCCGAGCGCGCGTGCGGCGGTGGTCGCGATGCTGGAGAAGCGCTGAACCGGGCTTGAGCGGGATCGGGTACGCGAGGCTAAAAAAACGCTCGATTCTGTCAAATCCGCCCCTTTCCCGTGACATGTCACAGTAAAATCAGGGGCATGAAAGATCCGGCCGAACGTAAGCGCGACGAGCGCAAGCGAATGCGCAAGGCTGGATATGTGCTGCGTCAGTTCTGGGTTCATCCAAAAGACTGGCTGCGCGTGCAAAGATACCTACAACGCTTCAGAGACCGCCGCTAGGATCGCGGCCGCGCGACGGCGGCTACCTCTTCAAATATTGGTGCACGATGTCGATGAGCTCTTCGGCGGCGAGAACCCGCGGAGCCTCGCGCCCGGCTTGCGGATCCACCATATGTTCGCGAATGTGGTCCTCGATGACCTCCGCGATGAAGCCGTCCAATGCGCCCCGGCACGCGGTCGCCTGTTGCAGGACGGCGGTACACTCATCGTCGTCCTCAATGGCGCGAGCGATGGCATCCATCTGACCGCGCAGGCGTTTGACTCGATTCAGCAACTTCGACTTTTCTTTGGCGACGTGGCCCATGCATCAAAACTCCTTGCATTACTATACCTGGGTAGGGTATCTTTTGCGAATAAAGCAAGCGGAGCATTTTTAAGACCTTATGCCTAGCCAACCGATCGCGGCCCGGAAGCCAGTGCATGCGGAGCATTCAGCGCTAATCTGCTGATTCCCCTGCGGTCAACTCCCGGGCGCGAGTTAGAAGCGCCGAAAGTTCCGAGGAGTAGATCATGGCCGCGTTCTTCAACCTTCATATTCCACCGGTCGGCATGTCGCTGGGCGCAGCGATGCTCCCCATTGGGCGCCGCGTCGCGCGCCCTTCAAATCGCTTTGCCGCAGCGGCGGCCCGGATGGCAGCAGCGGGTGGCGAACTCGGCCTATTCCTTGGAATGCTCCTCGGAATTGCGTTTCTGCTGGTGGTGATGGCCGGCTTTTTTGTCTAGCGGCTGTAACGACGGGATGATGCAGTGAACTATTTCGCAAGACTCTACTATCCCCTGCGCAAGGCGTGGAAAGCGGTCGGACTCTACCTGGTCATCGCCGGACCGGGCATCGTCGTGATGGTCGCCGACAACGATGCCGGCGGCATTACCACATATGCCGCGACCGGCGCGAAGTACGGCTACCACTTGATCTGGTTTTTGCTCATTCTGATCCCGGTCGCTTACTACGTTCAGGAGATGACCGTACGCCTCGGTGCCGTAACCAAGCGCGGCCACGCCGAGGCGATATTCGACGGATTTGGGGCGTTCTGGGGCTGGTTTTCGCTGTTTGATCTGATGGTCGTCGACTGGCTGACGCTGGTTACCGAGTTCGTCGGCATGACCGCGGCACTTGCCATCTTCGGCGTTCCGCCATGGATTACCGTGGTTTGCGTCATTGCGTTGATGGCGGTGATTGTCGTCAACGGCAGATATTGGACTTTCGAGAAGCTGGCGCTGCTCTTCTGCGCGCTGAACCTGGTCTACATTCCGGGTGCATTTCTCGTACACCCGTCCGTGCGGGACGTGCTGCATCAGGGATTGATCCCCAACTTCGCCGGCGGATTCAACGGCCAGCTGTTCTTCTTCCTGATGGCCAACATCGGAACGACCATCGCCCCGTGGATGCTGTTTTTCCAACAAAGCGCCGTGGTCGACAAGGGCATGCTCGAAAAAGACATTCCCTGGGGCCGCTTCGACACATTGCTCGGATCCATCGTTACCGTGCTCGTGGCGGTATTCATCGTCATCGTGACTGGCACCGTGCTGCCGGGGATCGACATCGACAGCGCCGCCCAGGCCGCGTCCGAACTGATGAAAACCGACCGCTATGTGGGAACCTTTCTGGCAATCGGCCTGTTCGATGCCGGATTGCTCGGCGCCATTTGCATTTCGCTCGCGAGCTCCTGGGCCTTCGGAGAGATTTTCGGCTGGGCGCACTCGCTCAACACCAAGATCCGTCAGGCGCCGTGGTTCTACGCGACCTACTTTCTCATGCTGGTCACCTCCGGTCTGGTGGTGCTGATCCCGCAGGCACCGCTGGTCTTGATCACCTTGTTTGTTCAGGTGATCGCCGTGACACTGCTGCCCGCGGCGCTGGTGTTTCTCATCTTGCTGCTGAATGATCGGGCCACCATGGGCGAACGCCGCAATACCCCGATTCAGAATCTGATCGGCGGCTTCATCGTCGTGTCGATCATTGTCCTGTCGACGCTGTATGGCTTTTCCGTGTTGTTCCCCAATTTGTTCAAATAGAGGAGCACCGACATGAGTAAACTGCGCAATCTCTTTGCCAAATTTGCTGATATAAATTCCCGGTATCGCCAACCGCGGATCGAGATGTCCGGAGCGGTGCGCGGGTCGCTACTGGTGCTTCGGGTATATCTGCTGGCTCTGGTAGCGCTGATGATTTACAAATTTGTCCTGATCGTGACGCAGGGGTAAGCAGTGGCGACAGTCATTGAACAGGAGTTTTTCCTGAGCGAAATCCTCGGTCGGAGCGTTTTTGTGAAAAAAAAGCGCATCGGACAGTTGAGTGATCTGGCCATCGTGGAAACCGGCAAACTCCCCGAAGTCACACAACTGGTTGTATCGCGATCCTTCGGATACCCGCCTTTGACCGTTCCCTGGGACCGGGTGCGCCTAATTTCCAATCAGGAGATCGTGCTCGATGTCGGCGAGGATCTGGCGCAATACGAGCGGGCGCCGCAGGAGCATCTGATCCTGCTTCACGACCACATCCTGGACAAGAAGATTCTCGACATGGACGATCACGAGGTCGAGGTCGTTTACGATATCAAGCTGGCTTTCCAGAGCGATAAGCTGTACGCCGCCGAAGTCGACTTCAGCCACTATCGGGCGCTGCGCCGGCTCGGGTTTCGCAAGCTGGCCAAGCTGCTCACCAATCGCAATCGCGAGGATCGCGTGTCGTGGCTGTATGTTCAGCCGCTTCCGGAGCAACTAGGGAGCTTCGCCGGCAACATCAAGCTCAAGGTGCCCAAGGCGGGCTTGAGCGAAATCCACCCGGTAGATCTGGCCGACATCCTCGAGGAACTCGAGGGCGGCCAGCGCGTTGCATTGTTCAACGCGCTCGATGCCGAGCAGGCGTCCGACACGCTCGAAGAGGTGGAGCCGCGGGTGCAACGGGAATTGATACGGGCCATCGAGAAAGAGCGCGCAGCACTGCTGATCAACGAAATGACGCCCGCGCAGGCCGCAGACATCCTCGCGATTCTGCCGCGCGACCAGGCCGGCGCCATCCTCAAGCTGCTCGACCACGACAAGTCTTCCAAGGTCGAACACATCATCGATAAGCACGACGAACAGATCCTGCTCTATGCATCGCCCGAAGTCATCAAGTTGCCCGCCACGATGCCGGCGGCCGACGTACTCGGGCGCTATCGGGAGCTCGCAATCGGCAAGGAAGTTGTGAATTACGTGTACGTCACCGATGAGGCGGGGAAACTGAAAGGCGTGGCGGATATTCGTGAAATGGTCGCCGCGGAACCGGGTCAGAAGCTCGGCGACATCATGACCGAACATGTGATTTCCTTGCCGAAGGACGCGACATTGCGCGAAGCTGCGATGCTCTTCGAGCGCTACAACTTTCGCGCGCTGCCCATCACCGATGAAAATGATCAATTGCTGGGCGCCGTGTCCTCTCGCGACGTGCGAAGCTTGAGGCCGAGACTCGCCTGAAGGCGCGCGGGCAGTCCGCTCATGCAACACGAAGGATCGCCATGACAATCTTGATCACGGGGGCCAGCAGTGGCCTCGGACGAGCGGTCGCACGACAATTGGCTGCCGCAGGCGTGCAACATCTCATTCTCCCTGTCAGGGAGGCGCGAACCGGCGACGCACTCCGGTCCGAGATCGAATCGCTGGGGTGCAACAATGTGTCGACTCCCCTACTTGATCTCGCCTCAATCGCCAACGTCAAGCAATTCGCAGAAGACTTGGTAACGCGCGTACCGGCGCTGCGCCTCGAAGGACTTTTGCTCAACGCGGGAACGCAATCGGCCCATGCGCTTAGGTTCACCCAAGACGGTTACGAATCCACCTTCGCCGTGAACCATCTTGCCCACTATGGGCTGTTCAAAGGGCTGCGCGATCAATTGTCCCCCACGGCAACTGTGGGTTGGACGGGCAGCGGCACGCACGACCCCAATCTCCGCGCGGCCAAGGCATTCGGCTTTCGCGGCGCGCAATATCACACCGCCATGATGCTGGCGGAAGGCCGTTATCCGGGTGCGAAGAATCCAGAGCAAGTATGTAGAGACGCTTACGCCACCTCGAAGTGGTGCAACATCCTGATGGCGCGACACTTTGGCGGTAAGGAAGCCGGTCAGCGCAGATTTTTTTCCTTTGATCCAGGGCTCATGCCGGGTACGGGTTTGGCGCGCGAGCAGCACGGTGTGACGCTCGCCGCTTGGAATTATGTACTGCCCCGCCTCACTCGAATCCTGCCCGGAGCCAGCTCACCGCAGCGATCGGGCCAGACGTTTTGCAAGCTGTTGCAACGGCAGATCCACGTTGAGGACAATGGCGGCTATTTCGATTTCACGGGAAAAGCCATCATTCCCTATCTGCCGGACAATGTGCAATCGGTCATCGACGATTTGATTCGAACGAGTGACGAGCTCGTCATGCGTGCATAGTAATGACGATCCCGGGCACCCGCGCTAGCGCAAGGGCACGGGTGTTGATCGCTTGCGCAGGACTCTTGGCGTCGGCCTTTTCAAGCGCACCGGCGTCGCCAAGTGCCGAGGGCTGTCATCCGCCGACCACGCTCAAAGATTTCCCTGTGGAGCACGCGATCGGCGCGAAATGGAACGCCGCGACCAGCACGATGGCTTTCGGTCGTCCAGGAAAGGACGGCACTTATGCGACGTTTATCAGCGATATCGACGGCGGCCGGGAGCGCCGCGTCGCCTCGGCGGGCTGGCGAGACGATCGTCATTCGTTTCCGGTGGCCTGGCATCCCAGCGGCCGCTATCTCGTGATGACCGTCGAGAAGCCTGAGCATCGCGGCCGCCGCGTCGATGCAACACCCGGTTACGGCGGATACAGCGATTATTGGCTGGTGACGCCGGATGGCCGAAGTGCATGGAAGCTGGTCGATCTGCCCAGCGATCGCGATCATGCGATCACGCATGCAGCCTTCTCGCCCGATGGAACCAAGTTCGTCTGGACCGAGCGGATCAAGGCACCCCGCATCACCAGTCTGAATCTTCTGGCGGGAAGCTATCGCTTCAATGTGGCCGACTTTGTGGACGGCGATGCCCCTCATCTCACAACTGTGCGCAATATCATTCCCGATGGAATCGATCAGGGCGGCGAGATTGAATCGATCGCTTCTGACGATAAGACCATCGCGTTCTATAGTACCTATCGAACCAAGAATCTACTCGCCTCAAGAATCTATACGATGGATATCGAGAACGGCGCTATCCAGGAGCTGACGACGCAGAGCTGGTCGCAGGCGCCCACGTTCACGCCGGACGGCAATCACATCGTTTACATGAGCGGTGCCGAGGCCGACGTTTTTCCGCTGTCGCTGCAGGGCGCTGACTGGTGGATCATGCAGCGCGACGGCAGCCACAAACAGCGGCTGACCTTCATGAATAAGCGTGATAACCCGCAATCGGTCAATAAATTCCGGCTGGCCGGATCGCTGACGTTCATTTCCGATCGGCGTTTCTTCGGCGATGTCATGACAAAATCGTTTGGCCTGGTGGGCCACATCGTCGATGTCACGATCGAGGCCGGCTGCATCGATGACTGAACGCCGGTGCACTGGGCGACCGCCTCGGCACGGGCAGGCAACTCGCGAGAAGTCGAAAAATCATGCGCGGCTGATCGATCAGCGCCCCCGGGGCGACCGGATAATGAGCGATGTCGCACTCTAGTGCGAAGTGAGGCATCAGATCCATGTGGAACGCACCGTCGCCGCAGCGCGGCAGCCTTGGCCTCGCGCCAACCAGGCGAGAAATCGATCGACATCCGCCGTATCTGCGAATTGCGACGGAAGAAGCATGGAACATTCCGGAGATTCTGGAGGCTCAGGTTCGCCTGCTCGCAAGTCCCGACGCTCCCGATGACCCTTCGCTGCGCATGGCCGGCATGTTCTCGAAGTTGCAGTCCTTGCAAGAGCAACTCATGGACATCGGCGAGAAACGCATCGCGCGGATGGACGAGTTGGGCATCGATAAGCAACTCTTGTTGCTGACCGCACCCGGCGTTCAAGTCCTCGAACCAGCCGAGGGCACGGCGCTTGCCCGACTCGCCAACGACCGCCTCGCCGCCGCCTGCCGCCGCTATCCAGATCGCTTTGCGGGCCTGACCGTATTCGCACCGCAGGACGTCAACGGCGCGATTGCGGAAATCGAGCGTGGCATGAAATCCCTCGGCCTTAATGGCGCCGTCATCAATTCACATTTTCGCGGACGATATCTCGACGAGCAGCCGTATTGGCCGATCCTCGAAGCGCTGGAGGCGTGCGACGCCGCTTTGTATATTCATCCGACAATCCCACCCAAGCAGTGGTCTCAGCCATATGAATACAGAGGATTTGGCGGCGCCCTCGCCGGCTTCAGCCATGAAGTCTGGATGCACGTCATGGGTCTCATCATGTCCGGAGCGTCCGATCGCTTCCCGAAACTGCGTGTCGTGATGGGACACATGGGCGAAGGAATGCCCCTGCTGCTGTACCGTTTCGATTGGATGCAGAGCAACGCCGACGGCAGGCCGGGACTTCGCGGAGGCGCCGCCCCCGTCACGCTACACCACAAGATTTCATACTATTTCAAGAACAATATCTGGATCACTACGAGCGGCCAGGGATGGGAGCCGTCAGTGAAGTTCTGTATGGACGTATTGGGTCCCGACAGAGTCATCTACGCCATGGATTATCCGTATCAGCAGTCCGCAGACGAGGTCGCGGCCTACGACGGGTTCGACATCAGTGCGGAGTCCAAAAAAATGCTGATGCAAGCGAACGCAGAGCAGGTATTCCGGTTGAAAGTGAATCGCTGAGAAGGCACGTTTCGTGTTGCCGCGTGTTGCTGCGGCGCCAAGCGGCGGCATTAGGTTGGCTCCCTTAATTCGCCTTCTTGATGTCGGGCAGCTTCCATGTCTTCTGGAAAAGCGGCTCGTCCGGACCGTAGAACCGAAAGTATGCAAACCAATCTTTTCCGGCCACCGTGGGAATCCAGTTCGATTCCTGACCTTTCGGGGGCTTCGGGCCGGTGTAAAGATCCACCGAGCCGTCGGAGTTGCGCTTCATCTGCTCATCGTAAGAGTCCAAGCCGGCGCGCGCCGCTCTGCGGATGAAACCGCAGGTTTCGCGATCGTAAACAGTGAATGCCCAGAATTGTTTGGCGGGGACGTCGCCGGGAACATGCAGCCGATAGGAGTTTTCGCCGTGCAGCCGTTGGCCCTGCGCATCGAAAAACGTGTCGAGATAGAACGTGGAGGCGCCGAGCTTAGCCGGCGGCGCGAAAAAACTGAAGAAACCAATTCCGCGTGCGTCTACGTCAAAGTATTCGGCGGCTTCCCATTTGAATGTCGTTTCAGAGGCGATCGGGGGAGCCGGGGTGACCCACTTGCGGTCAGGCCAAAAGCGTTGACCGTAATTTACCAGCTGCTCCATGAACCAATGGTGGGCTTCGTGGCTTGCCTGCTTCAACACGGTCCGTGTGGCGGCGTTGGGCCTCCATTTCTTGCCCTTCTCGATGCCCAGCGGCCCCAGCAGCCCCAGCATCTCCAGGTCGCGCGCCTGCGCCAGCTCTTCGTTGACCATCCTGGCGAGGCTTCTATAGAAACTTTCATCGAAGCGCGCTATTCCGTCCCAGATCCTGTCGGCCATGTCTATATAGCGCTGCTCGGGAGGCGAGTTCGCCGCCGCAAGCGGATAGGTTTTGAGCTGTTTGACGAAGGCGATGGCTGCACGAACATCATCAGTCTGTTCGGTCTTGGAAATCACGCGCAGTGCGACCAAGCCGTTATAGGTATTCGAGGGCACCGCAATATAGCCTGGCGGCGTTTCACCTTTGTAACGAGGCGGCAGGAGCAAGTATTTGCCTCCGTTACCGAGGTCCTCGCCCGTGTTGCCGACATCAACCAACGGTACCTGCCACGCATCCAACAACGTCCCGAAGAGCGCAGCATCGCCGACCGGCGGCACGTCAATCACAACCGGTCCATCCCTGGTGTTGGTAAAGAAAATAACGTAGCGGGTAGAGGTGTTGGGCGTGAGCGCCTGGTTTTTCCAGGTCGAAAATCTCGACCAATACATGATGTCGCCGTAATGCGCCTTGGCATCGCGGAAGAAACCCTGCCGCATCACATCGAAGCTGACAATGGGCATGCCCCAGATGGCGGCATCCACAGCGCGGCGCTCTAGCGTGCGCTTCGTCAGTTCGGCGGAGGTGAATCGGCCTGTAGCCTCCTGGGCAAGCGCGTTGGAAGTGAATGCCAGAAAGGCAATTGCAAACGAAATGCTCGATCGCTTCATTTGTTTACCATTTTTTGGCCCTGCCTAACAAAGTCTGCGCCCGTTCAGTGCGGGTGGTCAAAGAGAGGGCGCCCATGCGCATAGGCCCGGCCGTTTTTCGCCCGCCTCAATCGTAAGTTCAATAGAGACATGTTGGTCGGTTCAGTTTCGCGACACGAGTGCGATGGGTGATCGTATCGAGTAAACTGCGGAAGCGTCGTCGTCACGGTCACATGCAAATGGCCCGAACTCAAATCTTGGACGCATCAGCCACTGCGAAGGAAAACAGGCTGCTCGCAGCCTTGCCCAAGGCCGCCTACCGGCGCCTACTGCCTGACCTCGAACCGACGACCCTGCAGGTCGGGGACGCCCTGTTTCATCCAGCCGGAAAGTTGCAGTACGCGTACTTTCCAACCAGCGCCATCGTCACGCTGTCCTATGGCCTCGAGGAGGGCGGCGTAATGGCCAAGGCGTGGCCCGTGGGTCGCGAAGGGTTGGTCGGTATTTCATTGTTCTTGGGTAGTCCGAAGCGTGACAATCGAGCCGACGTACAGATTGCCGGGCTCGCCTTTCGCCTGCCGGCGGCTGCCCTGCTGACTGAATTTAAACGGGCAGACACGTTTCAACACTTGCTGCTGCGCTATGTATTTGCGTTGGTGACGCAGGCGTCCCAACTAGGCCTATGCAATCACTACCACCCCATCGAGCGGCGAGTGTGCCGGTTTCTATCGCGCGTTTTCGATCGAGTATCCGGCAATGAGGTCGCTCTCACGCAGGAGCGCATCGCAGAGTTGCTCGGCGTTCGCCGCGCAACGATTCAGCAAGCCGCATTACAACTGCAATCCGCTGGCATCATTGAGTACCAACGAGGCCACATTAAGCTGATCAGTCGGAAGAAGTTGGAGGCACGCTCATGCGTGTGTGACGCAATCATTCGACGCGCGTTTCAAGCCGTGTTCGAGCAAGCGAATTGGCCCGTAGGCAACGCGACCGGTGCCAAACAATGCTGAGAATTAGTCCGGGATAGCTTTGCAACGGCGAAACGCAATGGATTTAACCTTGCTACTTGAATAGTTCCGCGGACGAAAGCACCTTGGTTAAGGTTGAACAGTGAATGGGGAAAGGGCGGCAGATGGCAGTATGGTTTGCCCCGCCGGTAACCAATACGGTGCCATCGGCGAGCAGCGTCGAGGTGTGCCCGTCTCGGGGCGTTATGAGGGAACCCGTCGCCGTAAAGCCCTCACTCTCGGGAGCGAAGAGCTCTGCTGTAGCGTGCGACACTGAGACCAGCCGGCCAGCGCGTCCGCCGGCGACGAGGACCGTGCCATCATTACGCAAGGTCGCCGCCGCTCCAAAGCCCGGCGTCAACAGACTACCAACCAGTCCAAAAGTGCCGGTTGCATTGCTGAATAGCTCCGAGGTGACATCCGTTCCTGCGATTAACACCGTGCCGTCCTCGAGCAATGTCGCAGTATGCCCGGAGCGCACCTCGCTCATGCTGCCGGTCGCTGTGAACACACCGGTCGTGGCGTTGTAGAGTTCCGCGGTCGCCGTGCCGCCGCCCGCGATGAGCACCTGCCCGTTCGTCAACAGCGACGCGCTGTGGCCGGTGCGAGAAATCGTCATGTTGCCGCTTGCGATAAATGTGCCGGTGGTGGGATTGTAAAGTTCCGCACTCGCGGTGCCGCCACCGGCAATCAGCACCTGGCCGTTCTGCAAAAGCGTCGCTGTTGGCCCGACATGCGACACCAGAAGAGAGCCGGTGGCTGTGAAGGTACCCACCGCAGGATCGTAGAGCTCTGCGGTCTGGCTCCCGCCGGCGGTCACGAGCACTTTGCCGTAGTGCGGCAGCGCCTTGTCCGCGAGCAAGGTCGCCGTGTGCCCGGAACGCACAACCGTCATACTGCCCGTTGCAGTAAATGTTTGGCTCGCTGGGTCATACAACTCCGCTGAGGCGTCGGGTCCGCCCGCTACCAGGACTGCACCATTGTTGAGCAGCGTTGCCGTGTGGCCGGAACGCGCGACCGTCATGTTTCCCAAAGTCGAGGTGAACGTCGCGGCAGGACGCGCCAGTGAAACTCGAACCGTGAATGGCGCTGGCGTAGCAGTCTGCTTCAGCTGATCGATCGCGCTGACCGTGATGGGGTAAATTCCTGCGGCTGTCGGTGTACCGGACAGCACGCCAGCTAGGCTTAAGGAAAGACCCGGCAACGCTCCCGTCTCACTCCAGACGAGCGGCGCGAGACCGTTGCTGGCCCCAAATTGAAAGCTATACAGCGCGCCTACGGTCGCGGTCGGAGGCGGCGTGGCATTGATGATCGGCGGCGGAGGGTTGGTGATCGTAACCGTGAATAGCACGGCATTCATTGCTGGCATCGGCTCGCTGTCGGTGACAGTGACGGTGAAATTGAACGTGCCGGCGAGCGTCGGCGTACCCGACAGAGAGCCATCGGGCCCGAGCGTCAGGCCGCTGGGTAACGGGCCGGAGCCCGCCATCAGTTTCCAGGTGAGCGGCAGAAACCCGCCGGTCGCCGTGAAGGTGAATGAATAAGGGGTGCCGTTTACCCCTGCAGGTGGTCCGGGCATTGCGGCAATGACGGGCGCCCCGGGACTGGTGATTGTGATGGTGAAGGATTGCGGAACTGATTGCGGCGTCTGGGCGCTATCCGTGGCAATGACTGTGAAGGTTGATGAGACCGCAGTCGGCGCGACCGTGCCGGTAATCGACCCGTCGGGACCAAAGGCAAGGCCGGCGGGCAAAGTCCCGGTTTTCATGCTCCAAGTAAATGGGGCCGAGCCGCCGCTCGCCGCCAATGTAAAGCCGGGGTAGGGATAGGTGAGCATGCCGGCGGGCGGTGCGGGCGAGGTGCTGATCACAATCAGCGAGTCGTCGATCTTGATGCTGGCGGTTGTCGAACTGGTAAGTTCAGCGTTTGACGAATCGGTCGCTGTGACCATCAAGGTGTAGCCGCCTGCCGTGACGGGCGTGCCGGACAACTGCCCCGCTGCACTCAGCGTCAGCCCAGGCGGTAGGCCGGCTGCAGTCCAGGTATATATCCCGGAGCCACCGCTGGCGCTGAAGGTGAAGCCCGGGTACGCAACGCCGGTCATGCCATCGGCAATGACGCTCGGGCTAATCACGACGTTTGTTGGACCACCACTACCGCCACCACAAGCGGTGAGTAGCAAGGCGCCAAGTGCGCCGAGGACGGGGTGGATGCACTGATATTTCACGGGTTATCGCTCGATCACGCCTTAGGTTGCGTTGTAGGGAGCAGTTCTGATGCCGCGGACCGAGACAGTCAATGCAGTGGATATCACATACTTCTAACAGGACTCTTTCACGACTACACTTGAGTCCCAGTCGCGCGCTCACGGGGCGCGCGGAAGATCCTGATCCGACACGAATAAATTCGATTTTCAAGAGAGTGTCGACTTGAATATGGAACCGCATGTCTGCGAAGTTCTGCCGGCTCTCATGCGCTTCGGTACATTCGAGCTGGATATGCGAGCTCGGGAGTTGCGCAAAGACGGTCGAAGCACGGGGCTGCCGGACCAATCCATCCAGGTGCTTGCCATGCTTCTGGAGCGGCCGGGCGGAATAGCATTGCGCGAAGAAATCCGCAGTTCGCTTTGGCCGGATAACACCGTGGTCGAGTTTGACCATAGCATCAATTCCGCAATCAGCAGGCTTCGGCTGGCTCTTGGCGACTCGGCGGAAAAACCACAATACATTGAGACGCTCCCGCGGCGAGGCTATCGCTGGATCGGTCCAGCCGCATTGCGTGAAACCCGCGAACCCATTGACCCGTCCGCAGTGGACCTGCGTACCGATGTGGAAAAACTGAAGTGGGAAATTGAGCCGGCTCGACACATAAAGTGGCCGGCAACAGCGGCGTTGGGTGTCTTAATACTGCTCGTCACGACAGCAGCATTTAGGTACGCCAATCGAGAGCCGCTGTCTCCCGCGGTTTTACCGGAGGTCAAGCTTCGCCAACTGACCACCAACTCCAGCGAGAACGCCGTGAAGAGCGGCGCCATCTCGCCCGACGGCAAATATCTCGCGTACACCGACAGCGTGGGAATGCACTTGAAACTCATCGCAACCGGCGAGACGAGAACGATCCCACAAACGGCGGAAATCAACAACAATTCGATCGAGTGGGAGATTGGCCCCGGTATCTCATGGTTTCCTGATGGTACGAGGTTTCTAGCGTTGCTCCATCCTCTCGGGATTGGCTACGAAGAGGTGAACTCGGCAGGAAGCAGCATTTGGATTGTCTCGGTTTTGGATGGGCCGCCACGCAAAATTCGTGACGAGGCACTCTTCGACTCCGTCTCCCCGGATGGCACTTTGATTGCGTTTGAAACCCACAAGGGTCGGCTTGGCGACCGCGAAATATGGTTGATGGGCCCTCACGGAGAAAACGCGCGGAAACTCTATGAAACCGACGAGAACAGCGCGATTGGCGGACTGCAGTTCTCGCCGGATGGCCAAAGGGTGATCTACTTCAAAACCGAAGATGCGAAGCAGACACTTGTCGGTGGCGATCCGAACGGGGGACCAACCACCACGATCCCGCAGCCCTATGACGAGAGAAGCGTAGGCGAATCGTTGTGGATACCCGATGGCCGGCTAATCTATAGACTTTGGGAGCAAGGCTTCACGTCGACAACCTGTAACCTCTGGCAGATTCGATTGGACCCTCGAGGTCAATTCATCGGCGAACCTCAGCGCATCACGAACCTGCCGGCTGTTTGCAACACGAATTTCAGCGTGACGGCGGACAGCAAACGTCTGGTGTTTCTCGAATCGAGAGATCATGCCAGGGTGTATGTGGCCGACCTTCTAGAAGGTGGTGGGACGCACATCAGCAACCCGACGCGCCTCACCTTGGATGAGGGATGGAATAATCCAGCCGCCTGGTCAACCGATGGCAACGTACTCTTCTTTTACTCCAACCGCAGTGGCGCGGAAGGACTCTTCAGACAGACCCTGGATCAGGACACCGCGGAACAACTCTCCACGCTAGGAGAAGGTAAAGCCTCGGCAGTGAGCGCCTGCCTAAGCCAGGGTTCGTGGGTTTTCAACGGTACGCTACGAGGAGGCTCCTGCACTTGCCTGAGCCCGGAGGGATCCTGGCTCATCTACGGTACAGTAAAGGCAGGCTCCTCGGTGCCGGCCAAACTCATGCGAGTCCCGGTAGCCGGAGGCTTTCCGCAGTTGATTTTGACAGCGAACTTCGTTGGTGGGCCACACTGCGCCAGATCCCCAGCAACACTGTGTGCAATCGCAGAACGAAGCATGGACCGCAGTCAGATGATATTCACCTCTTTTGATTCGGAGAAAGGCCGAGGTGAAAAACTCGCCGAATTTACAACAGAAGCGACGGCTGATTACGAATGGGATCTTTCTCCCGACGGCTCTCGTATTGCCATCCTCAAAAACCGGGCAGGACAGATTCAGATTCTCTGGCTGAACGGCCAGGTGCCACAGGAAATCACTATTAAGGGGTGGAGGGCCTTGACGACATTGGCCTGGGCGGCGGATGGGAACGGTCTGTTTGTCTCCAGCTTTATCGGGCGAGGCTCAGTCCTGCTGAGTGTCGATTTACAAGGCAACGCCCGCCTCTTGTGGGAAGACAAGGGCGGCCTCGGCACCTACGCTGTGCCCTCCCCCGACGGTCGCCATGTGGCGATGCAGGGATTTACCGAAGACGCTAACATTTGGATGATGGAGAACTTCTGACCTCGACGCTCAAGCGTTCTGGTGACAAAGTAAACAGGTCAAGGCAAGCGATTGATTTGAGATTTCGTTTTGGCTCCTTAAGAACCGGTACGCGCGAAAGGTCAGACTTGCGAATGGTTGCGCTCTTGTCTCGAGACGCGCATGCTTAAAAAATACGCGGTTTACCGCGAATAAGAAACGCGGCCTAAGAGGCGAACACATCCATTTTCGGGGGTCACATGCGAACCATACTCAAAACTCTCACTGTCGGCGCCATCCTCGCAATCGGGACAGGCACGGCGCTTGCGGCGGACGCCGTTATTGGGACGTGGAAATTGAATGTTGCGAAATCGACGTTTTCTCCTGGCCCGGCGCCCAAAAGCCAGACACGCGTTTATAGTGAATCGGCGCAGGGCATGACCGTGACAATCAAAACGATGGCGGCAGACGGCAAGGAATCCTCGACGACTACGAGCATCAAGGACGATGGCAAGCCCTATTCGGTCAGCGGCAACCCTGACTTCGATATGATATCCCTCACGCGGGTTGATGCGTCGACCGCCCACATCACGCAGATAAAAGCGGGAGCGACCGTCGGTACGGGGGTTCGCACGGTATCGAAAGACGGCAAGACGCTGACTGTCGCGCTAAAGGGCACCCGTGCAAACGGCGGAAAGTTCGATGACGTTTCGGTGTTCGACAGGCAGTAGTCGCGGGGTGCCGGACCCATTGAGCAGCTCATTTCACCTTTGGCCCCGACATGTCGCGTCCGCCTTGGTGGAGGATAAGTTTCTCGACGTTGCCAGAGGCGTCTGAGATAAACGAGATTTGCGCGTTTACGACTTTAAGAAAAAACTCGCTGTCGCTGGTTGGAAATATCGTAACTTTCTGCTGCCCAGTCGCCTGACTCATTAGTTGCTCGCCTTCGAGACTGACGGTCAAGACAAATCCAGGGGCGAGCTGATAGTCCCCCACGTAGCGCCTAAGTACGCCGACGGGCACCTTAATCTCGACGGGGACCGAGGGTTGTGGCTCGTTGGTGCGCATCGCCCTCTCCTTCGCGCCATTGGGACGCGAGATGACCAGGGCGGCCACATTTCCCGATGCA
>DATMRC010000071.1:0-42803 GCA_035567075.1 Steroidobacteraceae bacterium | reverse complement strand
CGAGGTGCGATAGCCGCCGAAAGGTGGCATCGGTTCGACCGATAGCTTTTCCGCATCCCTAAAAAACCGAACTTTCCCGAAACGGCGCGCAGGCGTAGTGTATTTGACAACACCCCGTTTGAATTACAAACACCACCCTCGGAATTTTCATCATGGAAGCAACCAAACGCGCCCAACTGCAGCCAGCCCCATTCCAACTGTCCTTGCGCATCCGTCACCCTTCTATGGATCCCGAGGTCATTTCAAAAGCGCTTCGAATCGAGCCAGACCACTCGTTCCAAGCCGGGCAGCTGCGCCAATTGCGAAGTAGCGGCGTGCCTGCAGTGCACTCGCAGTCCTATTGGTTGGCGGCTCTTAATCCCGCGGCGTGGCTCGAGAACCCGTCCATCCCGGAACCCCCCACCTTCGCTGCCGCGCAGAAGCACCTGGATGCGGCGCTCGCGCGCAATCTCTCGTGGGCGCTCTCACTGTGCGCCGTGCGGCTCAGTAAACTACATGGCTCATTGCTACAAAAGATCCGCTCGGAAGGCGGCGAGATCAGCCTGCTCGTGACGCTCTCCCCCACGGCTACGAGCAGCTTCAATCTCGCGCCCGATGTCAGTCGGATATGCGGCGAGCTCGGAATCACGCTGGAATTCGAAATGACGAACGATTGATGATCGAGGCAGGCTCCTTAAGCAGCGCGCGATGATTTCTATAAGGTTCCTTCCGATTGCGCTCGTCCTCGCGCAGGGCCTTAACACGGGCGCTGCACCCGTTGAAACCTTGGTTGAAGCACCGGGTCCAACGGGCCCGCTGAAGGGCACGATGCTCGCGCCACCCGTTGGCCACGGTCCTGCCGTGCTCATCATCGCCGGCTCCGGTCCTACCGATCGCGACGGCAACAGTCCCGGCGGGATACTGGCGGCGCCCTACCGCCTCTTGGCTGAAGGCCTGGTTGCGCACGGAGTGACGACGGTGCGGATGGATAAGCGCGGCCTGGGCGGCAGCGTGGGCGCAACACCTGACGGCAACGCGGTCACCATCCCCGACTATGTTACCGATGTGCATGCGTGGGTTGCTCTCATTCGCAAGCGTACCGACGCGCTCTGCATTTGGCTTCTCGGACACAGCGAAGGTGGACTGATCGCCATGGTCGCCGCCAAAAGCCAACAAGATGTCTGCGGTCTGGTTCTGGTCTCAACCGCCGGCAGACCCATGGGCGAAGTTCTTCGCGATCAGATCAAGGCCAACCCAGCCAACGCGTCTCTGCTAGATCAAGCGCTGCCCGCCATCGACTCGCTGGAGGCGGGCAAGCGTGTCGATATCGCAGACATGCCTCCTCAGCTGCAGCGATTGTTCAACCCGAGAGTGCAGGGATTTCTGATCAGCGTCTTCTCCTATGATCCCGTGCAGGTACTGAAGGACTTTCCTAAACCGGTACTTATCCTTCAAGGGCAGCGTGACATCCAAGTCCACGAAGCCGATGCCCGAAACCTGAAATCTGCCGACCCTCAAGCCACGCTGGTCCTTCTCCCCGATGTCAATCACGTACTCAAGGCCGTGACATCGGACGATATCGCTGCGAACATCGCAGCCTATTCCAACGCCAGCTTGCCGCTGGCTTCCGGCGTCCTCGACGCGATTGCAGAATTTCTGACCGCAAACGCGACAACTCATCGCCGGGTGAGTGATCGCGCCAAGCAAGACTAGCGGCTATTTCCCCGACGCGGCAGCAACGATTTGATCTGCGATTCCAGTCTCTTCAGATCAAGGTCGCCTTGGTAGCGCGCAACAACCCGGCCTTCTGAATCGATCAGATAACTCAAGGGCAATCCGAGCACACCGCCGAAGCGCTCTGCGAGTTGCGGATCTCCCATCAGCACTGGATAATCCATCTGGTATTTCTCTTGCGCTCGGATGACGGGTGCAAGTTCGTCGTCCATGGAAATCCCAACGATCTGCAGGCCGGCGGACCCGTAAGTGCGCTGCCACACTACGAATTTCGGTATTTCTGTGAGACAGGGTCCACACCATGTGGCCCAGAAATTCAGCAGCACGAGTTTGCCTCGATAAGCGCTCAGGCTGAACACATCTCCTTTGATGTCGGTGCGCGTGAAATCGGGCGCCACCCGCAGAACACTGTCGCTGCCAAACGCCAGGGCCGAGCTCGATAAACCCAAGGCCACGACAATCGCGCGTATCGGCACCATCACTAATCGCCCTTCGCCACCGGGTAGCCCTGGTTGACCCAGTTGTCGCCAAAGTTCTCGGCGATGTACAGGACCTTCAAATGCGTGAAGCCCAGCGTATGAAGCGTGTCGTAGGCGGCGGCAACATTGGGGCAATGACTCCAGGGACAGCAACCGCAATAAATGACGATCGCGGTATCCTTGCCCAACTTCGCAACGCGATTGCGTAGCTGATCAAGGCCCGCATCTTCCTTCGCGGAACCGATGTATTCGGAATCCGGAATGTGCGCCTGTGCGTAAAGATTGTGAAAACCAATCTGCAGAATCAGCGGCTTCGGAACGCTGGTACTCTTGAGATTCGCAGCGAGTTCGGCGGGCTGCATCAGATCGGCGGTGGGGATGGATGCCGCCGGCTTATGTTCCGCCAAGGCCAGCGCCGACTGGGACAGGAGAATAAAAGCGAAGACATACGTGCTTGAGGTTTTCATACGGTCGGTTTCGTTGAGTAGTTACAGGGCAGGGATTGAGCTTGGCGAGATCGTATCTTAAGGCCGACACTGCCACCAATTACCGCGATGCCTTCAGGCCCAGCGCAAACTGCGGATGCTGAAGCACTGCGTCATGCCAGGATGCGTCGTCCGCGAGGCCGCCAAAAGGAGCCTGCGCGTCGCTGCGCCGCCACTTGTCCAGCCACTCTGCACCGAGCAATTCGTGATCGTGCGGTTGGGAAGCCGCGTGCGCCGACAGGCCGATCGTGGTTTCCACCTTGCGGCCCGTGCCGCGGCCCTTGGCGACATAGAAGCCGGCTGCCAGCATGGCGGCGCGGACACTGGTGGAATAGGTGTACGTAAAAAGCTCCGCTGCCTTGTCTTTGCACAGCCGCGACAGTTCGCGAAATGCCGGCAGCGTCCACAGGGCTGCATCGGTCTTGAACGAAAAGGGATCGAAGAAAATGATGTCGGGCGGCGGCGCTTCAAACTTTCGCAGCGCGAAATCACCGCACAGCAGCAGCCAGTCGATCTTCGATCCGCGGCTGGCCCAGCGGTGATCGCTTAACAATGCCCGCGGCGCCGCGTGGCGAAGATGCTTGAACAACCGGGTATGGTCGAGCGCGAGTTTGAGCGCATCCAGATCGTTTTCGAAGCTGACCAACGTCAAGTGTCTTGCCTGCCCCGCGCCGGGTGATGCTTCAACGGAGAGAATCGACGCCATGGCGTTGCCGGCGGCGCCCAACCCCACATCCCATACCACCAGAGGCTGATCTTCGCGAGACTGCAGGCGCGCGACCAACCGCGACTGCTCCACGTAAAGCGACCGGGCTTCCTCGGCCGGATCGCCCCCCACATGCATCACCTCGCCCGAAATCATCTCACGAATGAAGCCCACGCCGTCGCGGGCGATCACCTCAAAGCGCCCACGCGTCAGACGCCGCCTGCGCAGGGCCGCCCGTGTTATGAGTGCGGCCGGCTTGCCGTAGCTGTCGCGCGCGTCGAGCACATCGCGCTGCGCAATATAGAACGACCGCCACGTGCCGGCGAGGATATGTGCGCGCATGGTGCGCATGAGCTGCAGGTAAAAATGAACATTGTGAAGACCCAGCAGCTGCCATCCGGTGGTCTCGTGAACCCGCTGCAGATGATAAAGATACGCAATCGAATGAGTCCTGCAGGTGTAACAGCCACAGTCGGGATCGATCGGCCCGTCCATGCCTCGATAGGCGGCCCTGCGCAAATCGCGTCTCCCCAAGCTGGTGAAGGCGACTCCTTGCTTCGCAAGAGCGGTGGGCAGAATGCAATCGAACATGTCGACGCCGCGGTGTACGGCTTCAAGCAAATCCCGGGGAGTGCCGACGCCCATGAGATATCGCGGCAGATCCTCGGGCAGGAGCTCCGTTACGGTTGCCGTGCAATCTTCGCGCTGCGCCCCGCTTTCACCCACCGCAAGACCGCCGATCGCATAGCCGTCGAATGGCATGTCCGTAATGACGCGAGCACTCTCGATACGCAGATCCTCGTAGCTCGCGCCTTGCACGATGCCGAACAGCGCCTGCGCAGAGTCGCCGCGCGCCGCCAGACTGCGGCCCGCCCAGCGATGGGTCAGCTGCATGGCGCTGCGCGCCACATCGTGCTCCACGGTGGAGGGAACGCACTGATCGAGCACCATCATGATGTCGGCGCCGATCGCCTTTTGAGTTTCGATGCTGCGCTCCGGACTGAAGTGCACCAGCGTGTTGTCGACGTAACTCCTGAATTCGGCACATTCCTCGCGCAGAGTGCGGCTTCCCGGCAGCGAAAATATTTGAAATCCGCCGGAATCCGTCAATACCGATCTCGGCCAGTTCATGAAGGCATGGATGCCGCCGAATTTCTCGAAGATCTCGACGCCCGGGCGCAAAAGCAGGTGGTAAGTGTTGGCGAGCAGCACCTGCGCACCGCTTTCGAGCACATCTTCGCGGCGTTGCGAGCGGACCGCCGCGTGGGTGCCCACCGGCATGAAGGTGGGGGTCAAAACCTCGTTATGCCGAGTCGTGAAGCGCGCGGCGCGTGCCCGCGAGTCCGAAGCCGTGGCTTCGAGTTTGAATTCCAGCCGCCGCACGGCGGTTACTTGACGGCCAGCTTCGTGGGTGAAACGACGCTCTTCATATGCTCGAACTCGGGCCGCGTGGATTGCGCCCCGTTGTCGGTCGACTTGAGCAGGGCCGCGAAGTAGCCCGCGGCTTGTGCCTTATCGCCGGCCGCCTCCGCGGCCAGGCCGGCGTTATAAAGGCCGTTGAACCGATTGGGACTTGAGTTGAGCGCCTGCTGGTATTCGACCAGGGCTTCCTGGGGCCTCCCAAGTTCGAGCAAGATATCAGCGAGCATTTCGCGTGCCGGTATGTCGACCTCCCCCTGGCCGACCTTGTCCTGCAGATCCGCGCTGTCGCTCATATTTTTCAATGCTGCCGTTGCGTCGCCCTGCGCATATGCGATCCACGCCAGCATCTCGCCGCGCACGATCCGGGCTCCTGTCGACTCTGCATAGTAAGCACGCTTGCCTTGCTTCACCTCCGCCATCAATGAATCGTACTGCGCAAGATTGGCCTGCGCTTGCGACGCCTCGCGCAGATGCCCGGCAGCCACGGTGCGCGCCCAATAGGTTAGTGTCTGGGTCTCGGGAGCCGCACCATTGATGGGTGCGAGCGCGGCCGCCGATTTCCAATCGCGCATTTCCAAATCAAATATGATCGGCAGCTTGGTGCGGTAGTACGGAAACATTCCCGTCATGTAGTGCTCGCCCATCTCCCGCATCGCCTCGAAGCGATCGAGCGCGGCCGCTGAACTGCTAAGCACCTCCCGGGCTTTGGCATCCTGGCCGCTTTGTAGGTAGGCATACAGAAGAAAGTCGTCGGAGTGAAACTGATCCATGGCGCCGCTCTGATTGCGCGCATCTGCCGCATGCGACGCGGCCACCGAAGCGGCATTGGAATCGATGTCCGCTTGCCACATACCCAGCCGAGAAAAGATGTGACCGGGCATGTGTACCGCGTGCGGGGCCGAGGCCGCAATCTCGCCATAGTGTCTGGCCGCGACCAGGCCATCCTGGGCAAGCGATGGCGTGTCGCAAGCGTGAATGATGTAGTGCACTACGCCGGGATGGTCGGGATACTTGACGAATAGGGGATTAAGCACCGCGAGCGCCTTGTGCTCCTGCGTCAAGCTGGTGTCATTCGGGGCCGATGCGGCCAGCAGCGCGAGTGCGTAGAAGGCGCCTGCATCCGCATCCTGCGGAAAATCCTTGTACAGCTTGGCCATCGCCGCGGCATAGTCCTCGATGCGGGCCCGATAGTCGCGCTTATCGGGCCGAAAGAAGTTGCTGAGTGCCGTGACGTACTCACGCTCGCGCGCGGTCTTTGCCGGGCGCGCCCGCGCCGCCTGCAGCTCGCGCCATCCCTGCGCCATCGTAGATTCGCCAGGTCGCTCCCAGATCTGGTGGAACAGGCTCATCGCGATGCCCCAGTGCGCCATGGCGCAGCCAGGATCACTCTTGGCAATCTGCTCGAATTGCCGCTGCGCTTCCTGGTACCAGAAATCGTGCAGCAGTGCGACCCCGCGGACGAATTGAGCGCGCACCGGAGGTGCACACGACACCGAGAAAGACACCTGACCTAAGCGTTCGCCGGCGGCGGCCTCTGTTTGGTGAATCTGGGTCTCCGCGGCCTGTACGGCCGACGCTAGAGCAATGAGGGAACCCAATAGCAGTAGAGGTATTTTCATGACGCGCATTGTAAGGCATCGGATCGCAAGCTACAGAAGCCGCCCGCGTTCACGACCTCTAAATTAATTCGACCAGCCCCCGTCGACTATGTGGCACTGTCCGGTCGTGAATTGACTCTCGTCAGATGCCAGATACAGAGCCAGCGCCGCGATTTCGGCGGGCTGTCCCAAACGCCCCATGGGCTGGCGGGCGATAAACGTCCGCAGACTCGCATCGTAGTCGCCGCTTGCAGCCAGACGCTGGTGCAGGGACGGAGTATCCACCGTGCCGGGACAAATTGCATTGCACCGCACTCCGCTGGTGACGAAATCCGCCGCGATCGATTTGGTCAGCCCGATGACCGCGCCTTTTGTCGCGCTATAGGCGCAGCGATTGACGACACCCTTGATGGAGCTTGCGACCGACGCCATGTTGATGATCGATCCGCGCCGGCGCTCAAGCATCTGCGGCAGCACCGCACGGATGAGATGAAACATCGAGGTGACATTCAGATCGAACGACAGCGCCCATTGGTCAACGGTGCAGTCGAGGAGCGATCCGTTCGCAACAAAGCCGGCGCAATTGAAAAGAATATCGATTTCGCCGGCGCCAGCCACCACGCGCCTGATCTCGTCAGGCAGCAAAACATCGAGCTTGGTCGTGCGGCACTGCGGCAATTGCGCCAGCGCCGCGGTATTGACATCGGTGGCCAGCACATTGGCGCCGTGCGCGGCGAACAGTTCCGCCGTGGCACGGCCGATACCCTGCGCCGCCGCGGTCACCAGTGCACTCTTTCCGGCGAGTCTCTGTGTCTGCATGGCAAGCCTTCTTAGGTTGGGCCGTTTGCGAATTCTTCAGCCTGCGTCCGCGTAGGTCTTCACCAGATCGGTCAGGAAATCCCGGCCGACATACACGGAGTGCACGCTTCTGCGCTCGTTGAGTCCATGCACGCCGTTGCCGTCGGGATCGCCCCAGCCGCCGGGCACGCCGTAGACCGGTATGCCGATGGCCTCGAGAAAAATGCCGTCGGTGGCGCCGGTCGACATGGTCGGAACCAAAGGAACGCCGGGGAAATATTTGGCGACCAGCGCCTCTGCCGGGCCGATGATTTTGGGATCGAGCGGCGGCGGTACGGCGACCGGGCGGACCGGCGGAACCAGAGTTAACTTGACGCCGGGATCGCCGATGGCCGCGAGCAGTGCGGCCCGGGTGCCCTCCACGGTTTCACCGGGGAAAATGCGGCAATTGACGTTCGCCGCGGCGCGCTGTGGCAGCGCATTTTCGGCGTGGCCGCCTTCCAACAGCGTGGCGACGCAGGTGGTGCGCAGCATGCTGTGATACTGGCGGTCCTTCGAGACGATCGCCTCGGCCGCCTTGTCGCTGGGGTTCTTCGACAAGGCCAGCATCGCATTGCCCAATTCGTCGCCGCGCGCCGCACCCGCCTTGCCGAAAAAGACCCGCGTGGTGTCCGACATCTGCACTGGAAACTCGTAATCGCGCACTTTCGCCAGTGCATCGGTGAGCTCGTAGATCGCGTTGTCGCGAATCGGGATGGAGCTGTGACCGCCGGCATTGACCGTCTCCAGCTTATAGTTCTGCGCGGCCTTCTCGCCCACCTGAATCGACTCCACCACTACCTTGCCATGGCCGTCGGTGCGACCGCCGCCACCCTCGTTGAGCGCGAATGCCGCGGCGATGAGCTCGGGCCGGTTCTTCGCCAGCCACTCTGCACCGTTGAAGGCTTTAGTGGTCTCCTCGCCGCAGGTCAGCGCCAGCTTGATGGTGCGCTTGGGGTGGTAGCCGCTTTGCTTGAAGCGCATCAGCATATCGACCCAGGTCGCGTCCATCGCCTTCATGTCGGCGGTTCCGCGGCCGAAGAAGTAACCGTTTTCCTCGATCAGCACAAAGGGATCGCGCGTCCAGTCCTCGCGCTTGGCTTCGACCACATCGAGATGTCCCAGCAGCAGCATCGGCTTCGCAGAATTGGAAGTGCCCGTCAACGTGGCAACCAGTCCGCCGTCCTTGGGATGCTCGGGACTCGCAAACAGCGTGACATCCCTGTCGGAGAAGCCCGCCGCCTTCAAGTGCGCCGCCATGCGCTCGGCGGCGAGGGTGCAGCTTCCCGAGGACAGCGTGGTGTTGGTCTCGACCAGCTCCTTGTAAATTGCGCGGAACGATGTCTGATCGGGGCGCAGCGCTGTCATCGGCGCCTCCTCTGCGGTTGCCGGCTGCAGTGCCAGCCCCAAGACGCCGATCGCCGCCATCGTCCCCGCCGCCATCGCCGCACCGGCCATGCCAAACATTCGCTTCTGCATCTTGACCCCCGTTGTTATGCCCGAAGATTGACGGTAGCTTCGGGTAATGGCAAGCGCCATCGCCTGGCGGTTCGCCGGGCTCGGCGCTCAGGATTTTTGCAGCCAGTAGCGGCTCATGAGTTCCCGGGACCAGCGGGGCTGGCGTACCGGCTCGCGCGGCAGAAACTCCGCCATGACAGGCTTGATGTCCAATACCGGCGTTTTATCGATCGCATCCAACTCAGCGACGTAGAGTTGCGTGCCCACGACGCGCAAGACCCGGCAGACGGTGCTGCCAATTCGATTCGGGCGATTCTTGCCGCGCTGCGCGAAGATTCCCACGCGCGGCCACGCCGTGTTATTGCGCGGATGCCGCGCGCCGCTCACGATTTTGGCGGTATCCACTTCGTGAAACAGATAAATCACTTCGACATGAGAAAAATCCTCAATTCCCTGCAGGGAGTCGGGCGTGTATTCGGCGGTAAGGCGGATGCAGGCTTCCTCCCCACCCCAAAAATCATCTTCAGCATGCGGACGCACTGATTCCACATACCCAACAGGTTTGAATACTTCCATCGCGGCTCCCTGGGGCGGTGGTTGCGCCTCCGGTTCAAAATACGCCGTCGTACGGCGGCCTTTTCTTTCTTCGGGAGCGCTGCCACACAACGCCCGGGAATCCCTTTAGTGGCACCAGCGGTTCGCCCGAATAGGCCCACTCAGGCGTCTCCTCGACGGCGATATGGTATAGAGGCTGCCGGCCGGTGCGCAGTTTAAAGAGCGCCCGCGGAACATTGACCATCTGCGGCGAGTGAGCCCGCTCGAAATAGAGCGGAGTACCGCAGCGAGCGCAAAAGCTGCGCGTGGATCCCACCGTCGGATCGTGGTAGCGCGTGATGTCTTCGAGGCCCATTGTCACGCGGAAGCGGCTGCGCCAACTGCCCACGTAGGTGGCATAAGCCGCGCCATGGGCATGGCGGCTCGCAGCGGAATGATCGTGCCACGCCCAGCGCGCGGGGAAATCGATTTCCACGCGAACCGCGCCGCACAGGCATTCTCCCGGCACGGCTGTTTTGAACACTCTTGGGATCTTTTCGGATGCCGTTTTGCTCACGTTGAACCTCGACGCTGTCAGGCATTGCGCAGTCACTTCCAATTGGCGAGGATAGCGTGTATCTATGCCGCGCTCGGGAGTGCCCATGTCAGCAACCACAAAGACCGATCCTACCGATCTAGAAACGCTACACGAGTTGAACCGCGACTACATCGCCGCTGTGCAGGCGGGCGATGTGCACCGCTTCGAGGAAATTCTCGCCGAGGAATTTTGTTGCTCCAATCCCGATGGGTCCCTGGTCGATCGCCGTGGATTTCTAGCGCAGACGGCGAAGCCCGTGACCATTTCGGCTTTGCGCGCCCACGATGTGCTCATTCGGCGGTTCGGGGACGTCGCCCTCATTCACGCGCGCACGACCTATGCCCTCCCCGACGGCCGCCAGGCCTACGGGCGCTACACGGATGTGTGGGTGCGGCGCACCGGCACCTGGAAAGCCGTTTCAGCCCATGTCACCCGTTGCTGAACGTACTTGCCGGATCAACCTAGCCAATGGGTGTCCTTAAAGTCAGACGAGCTGACCGCCGAGGTCGATCCACAAGGTGCGCAATTATCGGTTTTGCGCGATCGCGCCGGGCGCGATCTATTGTGGGGCGGGGATCCATCGGTCTGGTCCGGGCGCGCTCCGCTGCTGTTTCCCATCGTCGGCGCGCTCGCCGGGGGCAGCTACCGTCTGGGCTCCCGCGTCTATCATCTCCCCCGACACGGCTTCGCGCGCAACCGGCGGTTCGAAATCGTGGAATCAACCCCGGCGAGCGCGATTCTTAGATTGCGGGCCGACGCGGCCAGTCTCGAAGACTATCCATTTCGCTTCGAGTTGGAGGTTCACATTGCGCTCGATGGCCCAACACTGTCGCTGACGAGCTGGGTACGCAACTTGAGCGATGAAGACATGCCCGCAAGCTTCGGCTATCACCCGGCGCTGCGCTGGCCCTTGCCATTCGGGGAGTCGCGGTCGGATCATTTCATCGAATTTGCGAGCGATGAGCCAGCGCCAATCCGGCGCCTCGCCGACGGCTTGTTGACCCCCGCGCTTCATCCAACGCCGATATCGCATCGCCGGCTCGCACTTGTGGATGCACTCTTTCAAGACGACGCCGTTATATTCGATCAGCTCCGCAGCCGCTCCGTGAGCTACGGCGCCGAAGAGGGGCCGCGGATTCGGGTTAGTTTTCCCGATTCGCCTTACCTTGGCATCTGGTCCAAGCCACAGGCTGAATTCATCTGCATAGAACCCTGGCACGGCATTGCGGACCCAATCGGATTTTCCGCAGACTTCACAACCAAACCCGGTGTGTTCACGCTTGCGCCACACGCCGCGCTGCCGATCAAAATGGCGATTACCTTGCTGGGGGATTGAAGTCGCGGGTCAGCGCAGCTGGCTGTCCTTGCTGCCGCGCCGGTTATAGCCGGCGAACTGAGCCGTTTTGCGGTCGTGCTCGCCCTGACAGGCGACGCAGAAGCGAACGCCATGAACCGCGATTCTCCGTGCCTCGGGAATCTCGACCCCGCAGTCCGCGCAGTGGGTCAAAGACGGACCTTGCGGCAGCTGATTTTGAACGCGACCGATGGCGTCCTTCACAGTCGCGTCTATCTGATCCTGTACGGCACCGTCGCCGGCCCAACCCGTCGCCATTTCAAGCCCCGCAAGCCATATTTAGGAATTCGCCCCTGGCCTTTATGGACCTTGAACGGTGGAATTTCAAGCCGGCCGCGCCTTCCATAGCTGCCGCAGGCCCAAAGTCATGACGGGCAGCACAAAAACCACGATAAATAGATAGGCAAGGCCCCGATACCCGCGCGCGATCAGGGTCACCAGACCAAATCGAGCCGCCAAAAAAATCGAGCCAACGAGCAACGCGCCCGTGATCGAAAGACGAGCGACCCTCGAGATGGTTCTTCCGGTGCGCCCCATATGCGCCTCAGCAATCCGCTCGTTGATGGCATGGACGCAGCCCGTACCGCTTTCCAAGAGCGCCAGAAAGATCATGAACTGAAACAGAAAATGGAACGCCGGAAAATTCAAGCGGCGTAGCAGGAAATCGGACGGCAGCGGCTCGGCGCCAATTTGCGGAAAGTAGGCAATCATGCAGGTGAAGAACAGCAACGCGGGAATCATGGCCAGCGGTCCTGCGAGCGCGCCCGCAATGAGCGCGTCCTTGTTGCTGCGCAGGTGCCGAAGCACGGGCAGGATCACCACGGCGCCCACGATATTGTAGCTGGCATATGTCAATCCGCCGGCAGCCCAGCCGTGCATCGAAGTCGCGGCCGCGAAATTGCCAAGAATTCGCTCACCGAATGCAAACAGCGAGAGCACCACGAACATCGCGTAGACCCCGTAAAGGACTATCGATACCCATTTGAACAGGCGTTCCACCGACACGCTGCCATAGGCGGCGACGAAACTGATACTCGCTATCAGAATCGAGGTGCCGAGCAGCGGCGGCCAATTCAAAACGGCCGCGCCAATCGCGCCCGCGGCTGCGCCAAATACGGCCAGGATCAAAATGATGAACAGGATGTAGGCTGCCTCGAACAGCACCCAGAAAGGGCCCAGCAGGTTCTTGAAGAAGGTGCGGTAATCCCAGCTCGCAGTCGATCGTGCCAGGCAGAAGGTGACCGCACAGACGGCGCTCCAGATGCCCATGGCGAACAGCATTGCCACCAGTCCGCCCCACGGTCCGCTGGGCAGAAAGAACTCCGCGAGCTCGCGTCCGGTTGCGTAGCCGCCGCCGATCACCACCGCCTTGAACGCGAGTCCCGGCAACAAATAACGTTGAAACCAGGAAGACGGCCCCTGCCCGGCTGCTACCGGGCCGCTCAACTCTGGTGCTCGCCGGCTGATTTCATTTCGATTTTTCGATCGGCTTGAACAGCAGGTCCTGATAGTCGTAGCTGAAATCCGCCAGGGGTGACACCGCTTTCATGGTGACAAAATCGACGTTGCCGCCGGCATCGAGACTGAAGGTGACATACGCCGGCTCAATTGACTTATCGTCGAAGCGGGTCACGAAGCTGTCGTATTGCCAATGCTCCAGTGCGCCGCCCATGCGCGGCGTCGATTTGAATTCGATCGTGAGCTTGCCGCCGGCCTGCGAGATTTCGATGTTGCCGTACCAGGGATCGGCATAGGTCCCCGCGTAGCGCGCAAGCGGCAGCGAGGGCCCGATTCCGGCGGGTTTTGCCGCGGCCGATTGGTAGGCTTGCAGCGCACTTGCCAAGCGCTGCTGCTTCAGCGCGATGAACTTGGCGGGCCAATCGTTCGTCTGCTGGCCAAGATAATGATCGAGCAGCTCATACATGAGGCCGAGGACGATCTGGCCGTCTTCGCTGTTGATCTCGATCGAAAAGCCCACCTGCTTTTCCGGAATCAGCACCACGGCGGTGAGAAAGCCGAGTACCGCACCGCCATGCCAAACGATCCTGGCGCCGCGATAATCGCGCACATCCCAGCCCAAGGCATAGGCATTGAACATCGGCTGGGTCACCTTCAGAGCCTTAGGAAGCGGATCGATCGGCTGCAGAGTCACCGGCGTCCACATCTGCTCATGCGCCACCTCGCTGAATAGCCGGTCGCCGCCCCCGGGCAGCTTGCCGCCGTCGAGCTGGATCAGCAGCCAACGCGCCATATCGTTCGCGCTGACGGCGAGGCCGCCGGCGGGTGCCGCGTTGCGCCCCAGATCGTCGCGTTCATCGAGGCGGCTCTGATCGCCGACTCCGCGCAGTCCGCCGTTCATCCGCGCATGCGGTTGCGCCCGGTCCACGGTGGCAAATCGCGCGTCATTGTCGGTGGTTGACTTCAGCATTCCCGCAGGTTTCAAAACATGATCGCGGACGAATTTCTCCCAGGTCTCGCCGCTCACCTCTTCGATCAGCTGGCCCGCCACCATGTAGAGAACGTTGTCATAGGCAAAGCCGCTGCGGAAACTCGTTGCGGGCTTGATATAGCGCAGCCGCCTCACCGACTCGGCGCGGCTCAAGTTCGTGCGCGGTACCATCAGAAGATCGCCGGCGCCGAGGCCGAGACCGCTGCGGTGCACGAGCAAATCGCGGATCGTAATCTCGCGCGTAACCCACGGATCGTACATCTGAAACCATGGCAGATGATCGATCACCTTGTCGTCCCAGCCGATCCTGCCTTGATCGACGAGTATGCCGAGCGCCGCCACCGTAAACGCCTTGCCGGTGGAACCGGTCGGGAAAATGGTGTCGGCGTCGACCGGAACGGACTCGCCCAGCGCTCTGACGCCGAAGCCCCTGGCGAGAGTTACCTTGTCGCTCTCGACAATGGCGATGGCCATGCCAGGCACGCCGACTTGTTTGCGCAGCTTGTCGACGCGGGCTTCGAATCCCGCCGGCGGCGCGGCATTCGCCACGGCGGCAACAGCCCATACCAGCAATGCCAGGATTACTTGTTTCACGAGAACTCCGGTTCGACCGCGGCCAAAGAACTGATCTCATCCGCGCGCGCCGCTTCGATGCGTCGCGTCATCGGATCCAGAGCGAGCAACATCGCGGCCGCGGCCAAGGCGATCACGGCCAGCAGCACGAAGAAGCGCGCATGCGTCGTGCTGCTCCACAGGGCGCCGACCACGCCTGCGGTCAGGCTGCCGCTGAAGATTGCAAGAAACCATGCGGCCACCGTGGTCGCGCCGAAACCGGCCGGCGCCAGGCGCGCGAATAGCCCGAGACCGGTCGGCAAAATATACAGCTCGCCCAGCGTGAAGATGACGAAAAACAGCGCCAGCCACGCCCAACTCGCGCGGCTTGGGCTCGACACGGAGGCCACGATTGCGAGCAACAGGTACGCGGCGGCCACGATCATGGCACCGGTGGCCATTTTGCACATCGAACTCTGCTGGCGTCGCGCAGCGGCTTGTTGCCGCCAGCGTGCGAGCAACATCGGCGTCATTACGATTACGAGCAGCGGATTCAATGCTTGAAACCACGTCATCGGTATCGTCATCAGCGCTGTCGCGCGATTGATGCCTACATCCGCCCACAACGCGACCGTGTTGCCTACCTGCTCGTAGGCGCCGCGAAATACTGTGACGGCAAGACCGATTGCAAACAGCAGCAGAAAAGTCGAGCGATGACTGCGCTCCGGTGCGGTGCGCGCCACGGCTTGGTGCACGGCGCGCTCCTGAGGGGGCAGATACTTGGCGCCGAACACATAGATCAAGAGACCCGCGAGCATGCCGATTCCTGCAGCCCCGAAGCCCCAATGCCAGCCGTAGAATTCCCCGAGCGTTCCGCACACCAGCGGGGCTAAAAAGCCGCCGATGTTGATGCCGACGTAGTAGACGTTGTATGCCCAGCCGCGCCGCGGATCACCAGGGCGATACAGATCGTTGATCTGGCTCGGCAGACTGGGCAGGAACAGGCCGTTGCCGATCGCAATGGTGGCAAGCGCCGGATAGAACAGCGGCGCGAAGGTCATCATGAAATGGCCCGCGGCCATGACGCTGCCGCCGATGATGACCGCGCGCCTTTTGCCGAGCCAGCGGTCCGCGATCATGCCGCCGAAAATCGGCGTGAAGTACGCCACCGCCGTGTAGAAGCCGTATATGAACGACGCTCTTTCCTGGCCTATCAGCAGCTGCTTGGTCATGTAGTAGACGAGCAGCGCACGCATGCCGTAGTAGGAGAATTGCTCCCACATCTCGGTCAAAAACAGAATTGTCAGTCCGCGCGGCTGGCCGAACCATGTCTGCTGGTTCGTGTTCATGCCGGGACCGCGTGTGTTGCCCCCCACACATTGTCACCGCTCCACGCCGTGCCGTTGACGTAGGTCATGCTGGGAGTCCGGTCGTGGGCGAGAAAAATGGGCCCATCCAGATCCACCACATCGCAAAGCTGCCCGAGCACGAATGCGGGAGCCATCGCCAGGCTTGTCCCCACCATGTTGCCAACCATGACTTTCAGGCCAAGACGCCGCGCCTCGCGTGCCATCGCCAGCCCCTCGGTCAACCCGCCGCACTTGTCGAGCTTGATATTGACCACGTCGAAGCGGCCCTTGAGACCGGCCAGATCGACGAAGCTGAGCGCGCTCTCGTCCGCGGCAATCGGAATACTCGACTTGTAACCCGCAAGATCCGCCTCGCGGCCTCTCTTGAGCGGCTGCTCCAGCAGCGAAACATTCGCTTCGACCAGCACGCGAAGCAACGAATCGAGCGCCTCGATGGAGTAACCTTGATTGGCGTCCACGCCCATCCAGACCTCGGGGCGCGCCGCGCGCACCGCCTGCACGCGCGCGCTGTCGAGCTCAAGATCGCCGGTCAATTTCAACTTGAGCGCGCGGGCCTGGGCGTATTTGCGCGCGCCCGCTACCATCGCGGCGGGGTCGTCGGCGCCGAGGGTGAATGTCGTCAACAAGGCCTTGGGCGGCGGTAGTTCAGCGAGCTTCCACACCGGCGTCGATAATCGCTGTGCGTCGAGTTCCCACAGTGCGCAATCCACCGCATTGCGCGCCCCTCCGGGCGGCAGCAAGTCCTGGAGCGTAGCGCGGTCAATGCCTGCTTCGATGACTCCGCGTATACCTTCGATCGCATCCTGCATCGCTGGCGCCGTATCGTTCAAATAGTAGACGCCTGAGGCTTCGCCGCGACCGCTGTGCAGCCCGTTGTCGAGCGTCACGACGATGACTTCCTGCTCCTCGAATACAAAGCCGGAGATGCGAAACGGCGCGGCCAGACGCAGCTTCTCGACCGCAATCTGCAAGCGCAATACACGCATCAATAGTTCGCCCCAAAACCGATCAGCTTGAAGGCAAAGGCCACCCATAGCACCATGAACGACGCAACCACGAGCACGATGCTCCACAATTTTGCGGGCCAGCGGCGGCTTCCGCTCCACACCGTCCGCAGGTTCCACGCCATCAGGGCGAAGCCGCCGATGAAAGCGAGGATGCCGAAAATTTGCGCAAAGTGGAGCACCGAATCGAATTTGGGACCAAGTTTATTAAGATCCTTGAACATCATGGTAATCGCCGCCGCCCACGTGCCCAAAGCCGCGAGGATCAGAATCGCCGCAATTTTGCTCCAGCGATAGGCGCGCAGCGCCGGGCCCTCGAGGATGAGCTTCGCGCCGTAGCGGCGGCGCACCACGGCGGTGACCGGCCACAATAGCGCGGTCATCAGGAGCGCCGCGGCGCTCGCGCCGAGCAGCGGCAGCAGCCACGCGGCATTCTGATACCAAGGCGGCCGTTCGAACACCATGAAGGGTGACAACTCGTCGAAGCTGAAGCGCACGGGCTTGCCGTCGACCACCTTGGCGGCGAGGCGGTAATGACTGCCGCGATCCCGCCAGACGAAGGGAGCCGTTTCGACCCAGTGGCTCGGCTTGCCGTTCAGGTTGGGGAACGGCAGGACCAGCTCACCCTTGGCGTCGACGCTGACCTTGGTCTGGCCGATCAAACCGACAACCGCCACGAAATTCGACTGCGAGCCGCGCGAATTGACCCAGTTGCCCGTGAGCATCGCCGCGTGTTCGGCGGCGGTCTTCGCATCGACCTTGGCTTCATGCTCATCGACTGGGAAATAGCGATCGGCGAAATCCTCGAACAACGCGGCGCGCAAGCTGCCGGCAGCGCCCTGTTTGCCCAGGCTGTTGAACGAAACGTAGAAACCGACGTTCTGCTTGAGAAACAAATGCAGCGAGGTGTGAAACCACTCGGTATCGCCGAGATGGGCAATGACTTCATGGCCGTTGATATTGGTTTCGAAGAAGCCCAGCTCCATGCGATTGAGGGGCGGCAGCAGGGTCAGCGGACTGTTATGCATCTTCTCCGCAGTTTCCGCGCTCAAGATGCGGTTGCCGTTGTATTCGCCATTTTGCAGATGCGCGATCATGAAGTGCGCCATGTCCTCGCCGGGGGAAGATAACGAGCCGGCCGGCGCGGGACCCACCATTTCGAATACATGCGGCGGCTCGGAGGCGAGTTGGTAGCCCTTGGACATCAGCGGCGCCAGATCCGGCGGCAGCGGTTGACGGAAGCTCGAGTGTTTCATGTCGAGCGGCGCAAAAATATGCTTGTCGACGTAGTCGTCGAAGGTTTCGCCGGAAATGCGCTGCACGATGTAGCCGGCGAGCGAGGCCCCATAGTTGGAATACGCAGGGGTGGATCCGGCACCGAACACGCGCTCCGGCACCCATTGCTTGAGCAGCGTTTCGAACCCCGGCGCCTTGGGATCCTCGGACATGATGCCCTTGACCTGCTCTTCGAACCCGGCCGTGTGCTGCATGAGGTTGCGCATCGTGACCGGCTTGCCGTCGCGCGCAGGAATCTTGAAATCTAGATACTGATTGACGTCGCCATCGAGATCGATCTTGCCCTGCTCAACCAACTGCATTACCGCAGTCCAGGTAACCAGCTTTGATACGGATCCCGGCCTGAACAATGTCAGCTTCGGATCGACCGGCGTGCGCTCGGCGACGTCGGAGTAGCCATAGCCGCGCATGGTCAAAATCTTCCCGTCCTTGACCACGGCCACCACGGCCCCGGCGATGTCGCCGGTTTTCAGGGCATAGGGCATATAGCCGTCCAGCCAGGCATTGACATCATCGGCCGTCAAGCCGACCGCGGCGGGCGGGGGCGTTTCCCCCCATGCAGTCATCGAAACGCTCGCCAGTGCCAAGAGAACTACAGCCAATTTTTTTATCGTGTGCATAGATTTTCCTAATGCGACCTTGAGCCGCAGTTAACACTGTCGTTCAGGTGAGGCAGGCATCGACGAGCGATTCGAATTCCGCGCCGCTCCGCATGGGATCCGCGACCGGCAATCGAAGGCGCCGGCTCTCTGCGGCGAGCAAGCGCCGCGCAGCGTCGTCACTTAAGTCCGCGGTATTCAAGCTGACGCCGGCGCAGCGGACCGCAGCATTGGTGCGGCGGCCGAGGCGCAGATTCAAGTCAATGGTTTCTTCGATGCTCGGCAACGCATAGCCGGGGTGGCCGAGCACGATGTCGCGGCCCTGCTCGTGGCAGACGATGATGACGTCGGGCTGACTGCCGTGCAGCAGCGCCAAGGAGACCCCGGCATAGGCGGGGTGGAACAGCGATCCCTGTCCCTCGATGACATCCCAGTGCTGCGCAGGCGCGTCTGGACTCAACATTTCGGCGGCGCCGGCGGCAAAATCCGCGACCACCGCATCCAGGGGAATCCCGCCGCCCGAGATCATGATGCCCGTCTGCCCGGTAGCGCGAAAATCCACGTCCACGCCGCGCTTGGCAAATGAACGCGCCAGGCTCAGGGCGCTGTACTTCTTGCCGAGTGCGCAATCGGTGCCAACGGTGAGCAGGCGTTTTCCGGATCGCTTGAGGCCCGAGGCGATCGGAATATTGGGCGGCGGGGTGCGCACATCGATGAGCCTGCGGCCGCGACGCTCGGCCACGGTTTTCAATTGCGGCGTATCGTTGAGCTTGGTGTGCATGCCGCTGATGATGTCGAGACCCGCGTCGAGCGTCTCTATCAGCGAGGGTATCCAGCTGTCGCTGATCACGCCGCCCGAGTTCGCGACACCGATCACCAGCGCGCGAGCACCGCGCGCGCGTGCCTCCTTCGGGGTGAGACGTGGCAGTCCCGTGGTAACCGTGGCACCACCGCACGACCACTCGCCCACGCAGCGGTCTCCCGCCCAGTCGCGAAGACCGAACGCCGTTTTGGCGTAACTCGGCTCCGTGGTGTCGCCGAGAAACAGCAGGTACGGCTGCGGCAGATCCAGTATCCCCGACATTCGTGCCTCCGACATGTGCAGTTCGGGTTTCAAGCTCATTTCTGCGGCAATTTAGAACTTCGCAGACAGAGTTACGCCGATCGTTCGCGGCTGAATGTACGCAACCTCGCCATTCAATCCCGGCGCGCCGTTGTTCTGGTAGTTGGTGATGCCGCGCGAATCTCCAAGATTCTTGCCGTACAGCATGACGCGGTAGCGATTGTTATCCAGGCCAACCCGAGCGTCGACCGAATTGTACTGCGGCAAGACTACCTCAGTAGTTCCAGGGGGCGGCGCCGAATTGGGCGGCGGCTGGCTGTTGAAGTCGGCGCGCCTCGAGCCGACCCCGGCCCACGTGGCGCCAATGAACGCCTTGTAGTTCGCGAACGCGGCCCAGTCATACTCGCCATCGAGCGCGCCGCTCCACTTGGGGACGAAAGGCAACGGGTCGCCGGTAACGCCGCCCACGGTCGGTGCATCCGCGGTCAGATAGGCGTCGGTGTAGGCCCCGGTCAAGCTGAATGTCAGACCCTGCAAGGGAATATAGCCCACGGTCCATTCCAGGCCCTGGCTTTTCGCCGTGCCGCCATTGCCGTTGACACCGTAGCCGTTGACTGCTTCGAGGAGCTGAATGTTGGTCCAATTCACGTGGAAAGCGGCCACGTCGACGGTAAGCTTGCGGTCGAGCAGGGTCGATCGAACACCGAGTTCGACGTTGACGGTTTTGTCCGAGCCGTACTCTCGCGGAACGGTCGGCGGTGCGATGGCCGGCAATGCATTGGGACCACCCGGACGATAACCGCTCGCTACCCGCGCATACACCATGGTGTTCGCATCCACGTGCCACTGTGGCGCAAACGAATAGGTGAAGACGTGGCCGCTTGAAGGCGTGTTGAACAACTGCGGCACCGGGACGAGAAGTCCAGTGATGTTTTCCGTGACCGTCTGCTCGTTCTTGGAAAAGCGGCCGCCGGCCTGGATGTCGAATTGCGAATTGAAATGATAGGTCACGTTCGCAAATCCGGCATATTCCTTATAGGTGGAATCGAGTATGGGTATCTCGAGCGAAGGAAGTCCGGAGGGTCCGGCGCCGGGCAGGGTAACAGCGTTCAGATGTTCGACCAGCTCGCCGATCTCGTGGGTAAAGTAGCCGCCGACCTGCCATTCGAATCGATCCGAAACCGACGATGTCAGACGAAGCTCCTGCGTGAACTTCGACAGGTCCGCACTATTGTCGATGTAGCCGCCAAGACCCGGCGCAATCACGGCACCGAGGAAATCGCCCAAAGTGATGTTGGGCGGAATGAACACTGTGGATGTGACATCGGTGACGTAGTCCGAATCCAGAATGCCGTAACTGGTGGTCGATAGGATGCTGAAAGGTCCCGCATTCCAGTCAATCGTCAAGTTGTAGTTGTTGTACCTGAAGCTGCTCGGTTCCGAGAGGAAGCGCTCTTGCGTCAGGTCGCCGTGTACGGGTTGCAAGGTGACCGGATTCACATCCACCAGCGGAGTTCCTTCGTATCTTGATTCCTGTGTTTCGGCGGTCAAGCGGATGGAGAGATCATCGGCCGGTGCGACCAACACGGAAGCGCGCCCGCCGCGCTTGTGACCTTCATTCACATCGCTCTTGCCGCTCAGGGGATCGTCGATGTATCCGGGCACATCCTGGTAGAAGCCGCCGATGCGTACAGCAACCTTGTCGCCGAGTGGGAGGTTGACAACGGCGCGCACGTCGCCGCCGTTCCCGCCGTGATCCACGCTCTCGCCTGTCATTTCGACTGCACCGGAGAAGCTGCCGAGAACCGGCGTTGTGGTGACGAATTTCAACAGACCGCCTTCGCTGTTGGCGCCGTAGAGAGTGCCCTGAGGTCCGCGCAACACCTCGATGCGTTGCAGATCCCAGGTATCGAAGTCGCCGGTGAGGACGGAACCATTGAGCAGAGCGTTGCTCGACCCGAACGGCGATTCGTCAATATAGACAGAGACGGTCGAGCCGACGCCGCCGGAGTTCTGGCCGCGTAAGGTCAGGCGCGTGAGGCCGGGCTGGACACCCTGCAGCGAGAGGCCCGGCACCATGGCGGCATAGTCGCTGAAATCCCGGTCCACCCGCTTATCGAGAGTATCGCCAGGCAGGGCGGTCACGCTCATGGGCACATTGGTGAGGGGCTCGGCGCGCTTCTCCGCGGTGACGACGATGGTCACCAGCTCGTTGCCATCTGACGGCTGCGCTGCCGCATCAAGAGCAGCGCTCTTCTGCGATAGTAAAGGACCGGCTAATCCTAATGCGGTGAGTATTGCTAGTTTGAGTGTCGTATTCATGAACTTCCCCCTGTCTTTTTCTGTGTTTCTATCCACGTGGTGCCGAGCAAGCGGCGAAAATTTCCGCCGAGCACCGCCTGTATGTGGCTGTTGCCATAACCGCGCCGCATCAAAGAGTCGGTGAGGTCGTAGACCTTTTGCGGGTGATTGAATCCGTCGGTATCAATCTTGTCGCGAAACGCGTAGCTCGCCTTGTACCCCGCCTTCAGTTCTTTGTACTGTTCCGCCGGCATGTGGTCGTAGCCCATCAAGTCCGAATCCGAGCCGATGCCCACGTGCTCGATGCCGACGAGTTTTGCGACATGATCGATGTGATCCACGATGTCCTCTACCGTGGTGGGCTCCCTATCCTTTACGAAATTGCGCACGCCGGTGATGCCCATGACGCCGCCCTTTTGCGCCAGCTTGCGGATTGCCTCGTCGGTCTTCAATCGCGGATGATTGTTGAGCGCCCGGCAATTTGCATGCGTGATGGCTATGGGCTTTGGCGACAGTTCGATCGCGTCCAGCGTGGTGCGATCGCCGCTATGCGACACGTCTATGAGCATGCCGACGTCGTTCATCGCCTTGATGATTTCCGCGCCGTAGTCGCTGATGCCACCGTCAACACGGTCGGTCGAACCGCCGCCGATCAGATTCTGGCTGTTATAAGTCAGCTGCGCACAGCGCAACCCCAATTCGTAGAAGGCCTTGACATCCTTGACGTCGCGGAACTCGTCGGCATTCTGCAGACCGATGATCACCGCGATCTTGCGCTTCAGCTTTGCGCGATCGATGTCTTGTGCCGTTCCCACCAAGGAAAACACCTCCGTACTGCGGCCGACAAAACCGCTCCATGCGGCGATGAACGACAAGGCGTCGTCATAGGCGCTGGCGCCGCCTATACCTATGGAATTGTGAAATGCCGTGATGCCGCTCGAGCGGAACATCGCGGCGTCGGCGTCGCTCAAAGGAGCGGAAAAGGCTTGCGGAGTGAAATCCAGTTTAAGGGGCGCGAGCATGTCGATCACGAGCGAGCGCTCAACCAGGTCAATGACCTTGGCCGAATATGTTTTTTTGCGGTCCGGCGCCGGCGCGGGCTGCGCCATGCCACTGGATGGCAGCGACAGCGCCGCAGCGGCACCGGCCAGCGTCGTGACGAAACGACGACGGCCTGAAAAGAAAAGAGGTTCCGACGACATTTCCCCACCATGATGTCGCAATCCGGCCAGTATGATCCTGATCAGAGAATTGTCAATAATGTTTCTCTAATCGGGATCACAGCGATTTTCCCGCTTCCCGGCCGCGGTCCAGCACCTGTATGCTTGATCGCGGCGATAATGGCACGAGCACCCAACCCCTGATCACGTTCTTGTTTAGAGATTTGCTATGGACGTGAAAGCGCGTCAGTCGACCTTGGGGCACCTATTGCGCTCGCTGCGCTCGCGCAACGGCTGGACCCTGAAGGAGATGAGCCAGCGCACCAGCATCCCGGTGTCGACGCTGTCTAAGATCGAACACGATCGGCTCACTCTGACATACGACAAGCTGGTGCAGTTGAGCCAACGGCTCAATATCCGCATTTCGGAATTGTTCACGGACAGCGAAAGCGATGTCGAACCCGCCGTGACTGCGCGGCGCAGCATCGGCCGCATCGACGATGCGGTGCGCGTCAACACCAAGAACTACGACTATTACTACCTGTGCCCGGAACTGCGCAGAAAGCGCATGATCCCGATTTTGACCCGCATCCGGGCGAAGAGCGCGCAAGAGTTTGGCGAGCTCGTGCATCACTCCGGCGAGGAATACATCTACGTCCTGGAAGGCGGGATCCAGGTTCTCACCGAATTTTACGATCCCGTCGTCCTCAAGGTCGGCGAATCGATTTACCTCGACAGCAAGATGGGGCATGCCTATGTAACCGCGGTAGGCTGCGAAGAAGCCATCGTGCTCGGCGTGTGCTCCAGTACGGATGAGAGCCTCCTGGAGTCTTTGTTGTCGTTGCACGCCGAACCGAGCCCACCCCTCTCTGCGCCGAAGCACGCGGAATCTGCGCGTCCGGCGGGCAAGCTGGCCAAAGGCCGCAAACGCTGAGCTGGTCAGGCCACCTTTGCCAGCGCCGCGACGCGCTCCCAGGTGGTCGCGCGCATGCTCGGTCGCGCGTTCATTCTGTCCAACCACATGCGAAGACTCGGTTTGTCTGCCGTGAGGGGTTCCCATTCCGGTGTCTGACTGAAA
Source organism: Steroidobacteraceae bacterium (assembly GCA_035567075.1). Taxonomy (GTDB): domain Bacteria; phylum Pseudomonadota; class Gammaproteobacteria; order Steroidobacterales; family Steroidobacteraceae; genus Bog-1198. The sequence goes on along the minus strand of DATMRC010000071.1, from coordinate 18,747 downwards.
AATTCCAGTTGCGGCGCCAGGATCAAGTCGGCCAAAGATATTAAATCACCGGCGAAGAACGCGTCGCCGCCCAACTGGCGCGCAAGTTCCGCGAACACAGCGTGGGCCTTTGGCATGGCGGCAGCTATGGCTTCCTCGTTCGGGGTGAGCCCCATGAGGCGCGGCGCCACGACGCGCTGGAACCCGATCACACTGGCCACACCCTGAAATAGATACCAATCGTTGATGTTCATCAGCTGATCCATACGCGCCGCGACACGCGGATCAGCGGGCGTCAGCGCGGGTTTTGGCAGCACGCGATCGATGTAGCGCAGGATCGCCTGAGTTTCGTAGAGCCTGAAGTCGCCGTGATCGAGGACCGGCACCCGGCCGAAGGGATGGCGCGCCAGATGTTCGGGAGTTTTGAACATGCCGGGCGCCACGGGAGCGAGGCGATAGCGTGCGCTCTTTTCTTCCAAGGCAAGCAACACGGCCCTGCCGAACGGACTGCCGGGGATGCTGTGGATGACGAATTCGTTCACGGGTATCTCCTATTTGAGTGAATATGGTTGCCGCCATGCGGCCATTGCGAACCTCACGCGCGCACCGCACCCGAGGCTTCTTTTGCGAACAGTTCGAGCAAGCCCGGCCAGCCACCATCGACGCCGCTGCGCATTTTTTCTCCGGCCGCAGCGCCCATGCGTTCGAAGTTTCTGTGCTCGAGTTCAACGCGCGTGCGTCCGGCGCCGTCCGCGACGAATCGTACTTCGACTTCGGATGCGAACTGCGCGCGAGAATCGGGTTTCCACTCGGCGCTGATCTCCCAGCTCATGACGAAACGCTTTCCGGGCTCCCAGATGCGCACATGGCCGACGACCGCATCGGTGCCGTCCTCACATGGCGTGTACCAGCGCCCCCCAACGAACGGTTCGATGATCGTCTCTTTGATGGGGGATGCCCCGATGCCGTGCGATTTCGGCCACCAGCGATTGATTCCGTCGGTGAACACCGCAAAGGCTTTTTCTGGAGTGGCTTGCACGAGCACGCTTTTACGCACCGGCGCTATGCTGATTGTTGCACTCAAGGGTTCTTCCTCCGTTTGACCGTCTTGGGCTTCTCCACTTCGTTCTTGAAGGCTTCGAGCGCGTTTTCCCAAAACTGGTCAAGCCAGCGGCGCAGTTCGCCCAGCCCGTTGGGATCAATGTAGTAGACGCGCCTGGCGCCGTCGGGCCGGCCGTCCACGAGCCCCGCCAGTTTCAGCGCCTTCAAATGCTGAGACACGGCCGGGCGGCTCACCGGCAGGCCCGCCGCGACCTCGCCGACGGACGCCGGCCCGCGGCGCAGCCGTTCAAATACCGCCCGGCGGGTTGGGTCAGCAAGCGCGGTCAGAGCATTTACGTAAGCCATGACTTACGGTAAGTGATGACTTACGAAATGTCAAGCGTCGGACGACCGACGGTTGCGAAGGCGGCTTTCTCGCTGGCAATGCGATAAAGATGAGGTCGCGGACCTACGGACGCGCTAGGACGGCTACTTGGGAAACATGAACTGCACTTGCGCGCGGATCTGCCAGGTATTGGCAAAATCGGGCCTGACCACGTTGTTGTAGTAGCTGATCTGGGTGTTCACCGGCAGCCTGCCGATTTTGAACAGCTTCCCCACCCCGGCGCCCATGGGCACGGTCCACATCTGCGAGGCAGGATTGGCATTCCAGTTGACGGTGAGGATGGGCGAACTCGTAAGATATAGGCCGCTGTGGAAGTTGTAATTGATAAACGGCTGCACCAGTCCGTTGCTGTACTTTCCACCATCTCGGCTATTGGGGTTGCCGCTGCTGCCCAAGGACCAGACATTGTTGGCGAGCACGCCATACACCCAGGGGCTGCCATGCTCCAAGTGCAGCACCACGAAGGTGGGCCCCAATCCTCCGTTGTCGTTGCCGAGCCGGTCATTGCTGTGCGTGGGCAACTGGGCGACGGTCCCAATGCCCCAGATCCAGGCGCCGGGCTTCGCAGGCGAGAGGAAGGCCGAGAACTGCACATCGCCGATGCCGCTCACCCCACCCTGACCCGGTGCAAAGGCCGGCACCTTGACGATGGGAATGATGGTGCGCGTGATGATGTTCCAATCATCACTGATTGAAATTGGATACACCGGCTGGATATTGAGCACGTTCTGCGTGGCATTCAGCGGGCCCACGTTGAAGTACGCATTCTCCTGGAACGGCACGCTGATGAGATTGCCCACAGGATTTTGCGCAATCTTCGCCAAATCCTCGGCGCTCAACTCCGCATGCGCCGAGGGGGCGAGCAGCGAGGCTATGAGCAAGGCTACAGCGCACAAGACTTGTGCAGGCGGTTGACGATGTCTGTCCATGTGGCGGGCTCGCGCTTCAATGTCGCCCATTCCGGGCAACCCTGCCCGATACTCTGCCCCCAGCCGCGAATCCGTCGTATGAGACCTTAGTCCGGCTTTTATTGGCCCAGACCTCCAATTCAGACTGATGCTGCGCCCCGGCCGTGTTGTGCGACAAAGGCGTCGATTGCCCGCACACAATCTGGCTCGTTGAGCAAGGGCGCATGTCCGCGGTTGGCAACGGTGATGTGCTTGAGCTTTGGGTGTTCGCGCGCCATTCGCTCCACCGTCGCGGCGCTCAGCAAGTCAGACAAGGCCCCGCGAATCACCAGCAGCGGCACGCTTTTGGTCAGGGAAAACAGCCGCCACATATCGGCAGGGGTGGTTGGCGGCGCCTTGAACGCCTCGCTGATCTTTGGATCCACATCAGGTACGGGAATTCCATCCGCATTTTCCCGGTACCCTTGGTGGGCGTAAGCCAACCAATCCTCGTCGGTGAGCCCCGGAATCGCGAGACCATAGATACTTTTAGCCTGTGCGGCCGCATCGCTCCAGGACGTAACCGGCGGCAGCTTGCCCGCATACCCGGCGATACGGCGCAACCCGGCCGGATCGATCTCAGGACCCGCATCATTGAGCACGACACCCGCAATCCGTTCCGGCTGCGTTGCCGCCATCACCATGCCCATCAGCGCGCCGAGCGACGTGCCGACAACCAAAACTTTGTTCAAACGCCGGGCATCCAGCAATGACCATGCGTCCTGAACATAGGTCGGTAATTGATAGTGAGCAGGGTCGGGATCCCAGGCCGAGCAGCCGCGGCCGCGCAAATCCGCGGCCAGCACCTCGCCGCGCCCGCTCAAGTGCGTTGCCAGCGCCGTGAAATCGCGGCTGTTGCGCGTCAAGCCCGGCAGGCACAGCACCGGCAGGCCGCCCGCTTGCTGCGCCGGATAAATGCGGCAATACAAACGCAGAGCATCGACGCTGTCATAAAAAAAATCACCGCGGTTGTTGCTCATATTGATTTTCCCCCTGTCACATTGAGGGACGCGTATTCCCGCCGCAGCTCCCGTTTGAGTACCTTGCCATTGGCATTTCGCGGCAGGCTATCACGAGAGACCACACCGCTGAGACGCTGCTGCCGGCCGACTCGCGCATTGGCCCAATCGAGCAACTCGGCAGCTGACGGCGAGTGTCCCGGATGCAGCACGACCACAGCCAGTGGGGTCTCGCCCCAGCGCTCGCTGTCGATGCCGATTACGGCCGCTTCGGCGACCGCCGCGTGCTCGAGCAACACCGTCTCGATGTCGGCCGGATAGATGTTCTGGCCGCCGGAGAGAATCATGTCTTTCTTGCGATCCACGATGTAGAGAAAGCCCTCGGAATCGACCCGGCCAAGATCGCCAGTGCGCAGCCACTGGGCGCCCACGGGGTCGATCCAGGTCGCTTCCCGACTTGCCTCATCTCTTGCATGATAACCGGCCATCACCAGTCTGCCGCGGCCGACGATTTCGCCGGTTTCGCCCGGCGCCACCTCATGGTCATCGTCGCCAAGGATGCGAATGTCGGCGCCAAGCACGGGTTTGCCGACCGAGAGAACCTTGCGCTCGAGTTCCTCGGGCTCGAGAATCGTCATCAGTCCCTCCGTGAGTCCGTACAACTCGATCAGGTCGCAGTCAAACTCGCGGGCAAATCCACGCTTAATTTCCGGCCTGAGCGGCGATCCGCAGCACATCAGGGTTTCGAGGCTGTCCGTTCTAAACGCGCCGCGCTCCGGACAGGCGAGCAGGCGTTCGAGCTGCACGGGAACGAAAGCACCATGGGTGATGCGTTCGGCCTCAATCAGCGCCAGCGCCTCGCGAGGATTGAATGCGCGCGCCAGCACCAGTGTGCCGCCTACCAGTATTGTCGCAAGCATCGTGACCCAGGTGATGTTGGAAAACAGCCCGAGTGTGATGAGCGTGCGGCAGCCGCTTCGATACCGAAGCACGAGACCGGCGTCATAAGCCCAGTGCATCCGGCACGCGTGTGTGTGAATGATGCCCTTGGGCAGTGCCGTCGTTCCGGAACTGTAAATAAGGTTGCATTCATCATCGGGCGCAATCGCCACCGCGGGCACGGCAGGCGTCTGCGCCGCAACGAATTCCCGGAAATCGAGCCACCCGCCGTGCGGCGCGTCGTAGCCGACGAAGTGACGCGCACCGAGGTTGTCCGAGGAACGCAGCCCATCGATCCTCGCGCAATGATGCCCGGAGGCGAACACGGCGACGCAGTCGGCGTCGGTGCACATCGCGGCCACTGCCGCATCATTGATCGACACGTTCAGCGGCACGGCGACCGCGCCGGCGCGCACGATACCAAAGAGCGCGAGCACGGTCTCCAGACGGTTGTCCATGAGCACGGCAACCCGCTCGTGCGGCTCCACCCCCAGAGCCTTCAGTCCGTTCGCCACCTGCGATGTGGCGTCCGCGAACTGAGCCCAGGACAGCGCGCTCGTGCCGTCGATGAGCGCCTGCCTGCCCTTGAGCCAGCGACCATTCTGTTCAATCAGATCCGGTAGCAGCGGCCGGGGCGCTTGGAACCAGGCCATGTTATACAGCTTTAGTAGTGGTAGGTTACCGTTCCTGAATACGTGCGCGGCGGACCATAGAAGCCGATCTGGCTGACGCCGCCGAGCAACCCGGTGCCGGGGCTGCCGAAGTCATAACCGGCGGTGCGATAGTAACGGTCCGTCAGGTTCTTGGCATCGATGGAAATCCGCCATGCCTTGCTGTTGGTGGTGAATGCAACGCCGGCGTTGAGCAGTCCGTAAGCCGGCTGATCCGTGACGCTCGGTGTCGTATTGGCGACTTTGGTGAAGCTGCGCCAATCGTAGCCGGTGCGCGCCAGCAACGAACCGGAGGACAGATCCCAGGAATACGTGATGTTCCCCGATAGGGTCCAAGTGGGCGCGTTGATCGGACGGTTCTGGTCGGCCACGTTTATCGACGGCGAGGTCGGCGTGCAGCCTGGCGTGCCGGCGAAACATCCGATCAAATAGTTCTCGTAATAGGAATCAAGATAGCCGACGTTGAGCGAGAAAGTCGCCGGCCTGATCGGCCGCCACACCGATTCGAGTTCCGCGCCTTTATTGATCTGCTTGCCCGCGTTTAAGACGGCGGTAACGTTTTGCGGGACGCCTCCGGCGTCGACAAATTGCTGCACGCCGATTTGGGCATTGCTGTAGGGATCGTAGAACACGGTGAAGTTCAACAGCAGCGTGTCGTTGAGCAGTGTCGACTTGACGCCGGCCTCATAGTTGTCCGCAGTTTCCGAGTTATAACCGTTCTCGGTCTGCGGATAGAGGGCGGCATTGCCGCGCATATCGAAGCCGCCGCTCTTGAAGCCCTTGCTGTAGCTCACGTAGGTCATGACTCGCGGAGTCCAGTGATAGTCGAGCCCAATCCGCGGCGAGACATTCACGAAAGCGCGGCTGTTGGTGTAGTTCGTCAATATGCCCGCGGCTGCGCTCGGAAACAGAAAAAAACCGGACGGCGGTGCGTTGCCGTTGAAGAATTGTTCGCCCGGCAGCAATTGATTGGGAGCGATGCTTGCGTATTGCGCCTGGTACACGCGCGCAGTCTTGTCATCATCGTTCCAGCGCACGCCGGTGTCGAGGTTGAGCTGGTCGGTCAGCTTCCAGGCGGCATCGCCGTACACGGCCGTGCTCTTGGTCAACACGCATCCCTGAACGATGGAGGTGAGATACAGACCGAAGCCATTCGGCGGCGGTGCCGCCAGGACGCCGAGCGATGCGTTGTAGGTGCCGCAAGCCGTGCTGTCCATGTAGAAGACCCCGCCGACGGCCTTTACCCGGTCATTGGTAAATGCCAGCTGCGCCTCGCCAGAAGACTGTTGATCGTGAAATGCGCCCGGCACTTGGAACAGGTTCGCGTCTAGTTCCTCGAAATCAATGAACTGTTGGCTGCGCCCTTCGCCATATGCGCCGACGACCTTCAAAGTGAGCTGATCGGTCAAGCTTTGCGTGTAGGTGGCCGACTCGCCGCTGCGATGCGAGTAGTCGTTGCTCACCGGCATATCGGTGCGCGTGTCGAACGGGTTGCCGAGCTGTGGCGCCAAATAGTTGTTCAGGCGCTGGCCGCCCGAGGCATTGGAGTTATCCAATATGTCCTCGGCGATGATCTTGAGCTTCGAGCTTGCACCCCACGTGATGGTGAGATTTGCGCGTCCGGCGGTCGCGTCCCTGTTCGACACGCTCTCGCCGATGTAGTTGTACTGGCTCGGCGGGAATGGCGGCTCGGAAACCACTTCGCCGTAGCCGTAGTGCTGCAGTCGGGCGAGCGCCAACCCGAAGTAGACATGATCGTCGATTAACGGTGTCGAGAAGCTGAGCTTTTCGTCATGCTCGCCGTAGTTGCCGCCGGTCGCGGACACGGTAAGAGTTGCCGGTCCGGCGATATCGCGGGTGTCGTACTTGATGGCGCCGGCGATGGTGTTTTTGCCATATAAGGTGCCCTGCGGACCGCGCAGTATTTCGATGTCCTGGACGTCGAGCACATCGAGCAACCCAGCCTGCGGCCGCGCCAAATACACATCGTCGATGTACACGCCGACGCCGGGTTCGAATCCCCACAACGGATCGCTCTGACCCACGCCGCGGATGTAAACGTTGATCGTGCTGGTGGTCGCGCGGTCGGCGGCAATCTTGAAGTTCGGCACGAAACTGTTCAAGTCATCAAGGTTCGTGACAGCCTGGGTCTGCAGCGTGGCGGCGCTGAGCGCGGTCACCGCAATGGGCACATTCTGCAGATCTTCGGAGAATCGTCGCGCCGTGACCACCACTTCTTGAATATTGCCGGTGTCGGCGCTGCTAGACGCACTGGACGGCGCAAGTTGATCGGCATCGGCCGCAACGGCGGCGCCGGCGACCAGCAATGCTATCCAGGCTAACGCGGCGCAGAAACTGCTACTCATGGCTGTTCTCCCCGGAACACATAATATTTGTCGGCCGTCGCAGAAAATTCATAATTTAAACGACCGTTGAACTTTATTACAACGATCGTTCAATATCAAGCCGGCCGCGACTGGCGTGCTGGCCGGCCTGGTGGCCTTCCAGGGCGATGGCGGTCGTCGCGGTGAGCTGTCGGCGCGCAAAGCCTTGCGCGCCACGCTAGAATTGCTTTTTCCGACAAAGATAAAAATGAGCCGCCCGAAACGCACCACCAAAGACAAGCTCATGGACGCAGCTGAAAAGCTTTTCGCCAAGAGAGGCTTTCATGGCGCGTCGCTGCGTGACATCACCGCCGCGGCGGGTGTGGACCTGGCATTGGTCAATTACCACTTCGGTAGCAAGTTCAGGCTGCTCACCGCGGTGATGGAGCGGCGCGGAGGAATATTGAACGAAGAGCGGCTGCGGCGTTTGGCGCAGGCACGCATGGATGCCGCGCCGCAGCCGCCCACCACCGAGGCCGTGGTCGACGCGTTCCTCGACCCGATTCTCGAGCGCCTCGCGCACGCCGGTCCCGGCTGGCACAGCTACTTTGCACTGATTGCCTACGTGAACAACTCGCCCGAGTGGGGCCGCAAGCTGATGGGCAAGACCTTCGACGGCGTGGTGCGCCAGTTCATCCAGGCGGTGATGGAGTCCCTGCCCGGATCTGCGCCGCGGGACATTTTCTGGGGCTATAACTTTCTCACCGGCGCCCTGACGCTTTCGCTTGCCGAGACCGGCCGTCTCGACGCGCTGTCCGACGGCCTGTGCCGTTCGGACGATGTGGCCGAGCTCAAGGCACGATTAGGTCCCTATGTGAGCGCCGGACTTCGCGGCCTGGCGCGCGGTCCGCGATAGCGCGTTGCGCTTCAAACGGCAGTATGGGTGCCCATACCTGCACAACAGCGGATTGCGGCATACTGGGTATTAACGAGCGGCGCAAGCGCCGACTTCGTCGACAATACGCACCCAACGGGAGACCTTATCATGGATTCTTTTGAAGTGGCGTTCAACAACCTGTTACTGACGATTCCTGGCACCTACACGCTGCAACAGTGGCAAGCAGATTACCAATATTGCATTGCCACGATGGGACAGAGGATTCTCACGAAATTCCCGACCGCCGCACTTGGCGGCCCGGGTAAAGGGATCCAACCTTCGGGCGGCCCGGGTAAAGGAATTCAACCTTACAGCGGCCCGGGTAAGGGAGTTCAACCCGGCGCCTTCGCAACACTGGTGCTGGGCCTCCCATGGGATATCTAGCGCACGCTCAATAACCCTGGGGGTTGGCCTTCAAATTTGCAATCAACTGATCGTTGGATCGGCCCACCTGTGTCATGAGCGCTTGAAAGTCAGTTCTCGGCCGAAGTGAAGCAAAATAGGGCTCGTGGACTGCCCACCATGCGCCGCGCCAGCCGAGTTTGGCCGCTTTGTCGAGATCCCGCATCGCCTCGTCGCCCCGCCCCTTGAGCGCGTAAATTTTGGCGCGCAGTTCATAGGTCGCAAAGCGTTCGACGCCGGCGGCGATCATTCGATCGATCATGGCAAGCACCGTGTTCAACTCGCGCTCCGCCGACGCGCGGTCCCCAAGCGCAAGGTCCGCGACCGCAAGATCCACCCGATAGGAAGTGCCTGGGCCCTCATATTTTGCATACCACGGGGTGTCGGCATAGCCGCTCAGGAGATCGGGCGCGGCCAAGGCACGCTTCACCAGTCCTTGGACCGCAGCAGCGTCGCCCAGAAGCATCCGCGAGTAAGCGGCTTCCAGCAACGCCTCGGCGTGAGGCGATTGATCCAGATGCATGGAGTCGACATAACTGCGTAGTGCTGCGGATCCATCCTCGCAGTAGACCACTCGCACCAGCGCGACCTGGGCGCTGTCTTCGTCCTTCGTGGCGCTGCGACCGAGTTCCACTGCTGCGCGTGCCGGCGCAGCAAGTCCGACGGACAGAAACAGCGTTGCTCGCGTTCCGTAAAGTACAAATTCGTCGCTGGGCTCGGCCTTGATAGACACCGCATTCCAACGCAGGGCCTCATCGATCCTACCTTGCGACACGGCAAGCCAGGTCAAGGCATCGGCGGGCGCCGCGTTGCGGGGTTGCAAAACGCGCGCGCGCTCGCAGGCGTTCGCGGCTTGATCGTACTGGCCCAGATCTTCGAATGCCCTGCAGCGTTGAATCTGCAAAATCGAATTCAGCGGATCCAACGCCGCGGCGCTATCGTAATTCTTCAACGCTTCTCTGGGCCGGCCTTCATCGAGCCGAATCCGGCCAATGGATGCGTACGCGCCCATATCGCTCGGATCCAGCGAAATGGCAAGCTGCAAGTCATCGAGCGCGTCCTTCACGCGGGATTGGGAATCACGCAGCGCTCCGCGGACTGCATACGCGCCCGATAAGCGGTTATCGAGGCGCAGGGCGGACGCAATCAGGGGTTCCATCGCCGCAGCCGTGTCCGCAATCGGAACCTTCCGAAGGTAGCCTTGATTCAACAGGCCCCTCGCGAGTCTGAAGTAAGCGGGCGCAAACTTTGGATCCGTATTGAGCACCTGCCGATAGAGATCAACGGCGCGGTCGATTGATTGGGGAGTCGCCTGCTGCTCGTAGTAATGAGCGAGCAAATACAATTGATACGCCTGCGGATCTGCGCCGCGTCGCGCCGAGAACTGCCGCTCAGAATCCGTGCTGAGGCGTACTTTCAATGTCTCGGCCACCGAGCGCGATATGTCTTCCTGTATGTGGATCGTATCCTCGATCGGTCTGTCGAAATTTTCCGACCAAAGGTGATAGCCGTTGCGGGCATCGATGAGCTGCACGGTGATCCGCATATGATCGCCGGATCGGCGCATCGACCCTTCGAGGATGTGATTAGTATCGAGCGCCTTGCCGATCTTGCGCACGTCCTCCTCCTGCCCGCGAAACGCAAACGCCGAAGTTCGAGCCACCACGCGCAATGTGGGAATCTGCGAGAGCCAGTTGGAGAGTTCCTCCGTGAGGCCGTCGCAAAAAGATTGGTCATTTTTCTCGGCGGTCAAATCGACGAAGGGCAGCACTACGATGGACGCGGTGCCTCCCTCAGTTTGGCGGGATGTCAGCAACCTCATCCAGATCCATGAACCTGCCACGATGATCGCAATCAGCACCGCGCCGCCCGCGGCGACGGGCATGAGGCGATGCCGACGTTTCGCCGGCGCCAAGTCGGAGGCTGCGGCTGGGGCCGCAACGGCGGGCTCGCCGGTCGCCATGTTCTCTTTTGCAGGGTCGATGCGTCGCACCGGAGCGATGAGCCGATAGCCCTTGCGCGGAATGGTCACGATGTAGGTCGGATCCGGGTCCACGTCGCCGAGAAGCCTGCGCAATTGGGAAACCGCTTGATAAACGGACGCTGAACCTACGACCACTCCGGCCCACACTTCGGCGAGCAGACGATCGACGCTGACGACTGCACCGGCGGAGCCCGCCAGGCACATCAGCAGGTGCATCGTCCGCGGTTCGAGCTTGTGGATCTCCGCGCCCCGGGAAATGGTATCCAGCCCGGGATTGACGATCCAATCGCCGATCTGAACCGCATCGCCCAAATTCCCGGCCGGCATCGCGAACGCCTCCTGACCATTAGTATAGGCTGGCAACCTCCTGCAGCGGATGGCGCTACGGTACTTTCCCCCGACGGTCGCGTCGTGCTAAAAAAAATGGCGATTTGAGGCAAGCGCCGCAAATCGCCATTAACCCAAATGCCTCGATTCGGCGAATGCGCGCCCTTAAGGCCGAGCCTGCGCCACCAGCGCCTGATCATGGATCTGCCCCAGAGCGGCGGTCGTGGCGTCATCGACGCACCGCAGGTATTGGGTGTGGTGAGAGAGCGCCCATGGATCGACCACCTGTTTGCACAGGCGCCGGGCCGTCTTGTCGAGCCGATCACGGGCCATTTGCATGCCCTGTGCCGTTGACAGGTCAAGATCGGCCAACGATACCATCGCGATTGCATCGGCGGCGTGCGCCGGCAACTGCTTGGAAATCGCCGCGGTCATGAAGACCGTGCAGAGGCTGATCAATGCGAGCTTGCTGACGCCTGATTCGGTTGGGGGGCGAGCAATGGATGATGTCGGGATGTTCATTGAAAGTAACTCCTATGATCTCGTGTCTTGAAGATCCGGCGTCGCCGATGAGCCCTTCCGGTACCCATTGTCGGCGCCGGTGTCCATCACTTGCTCGCAAGACGGACTGGACTGCCAAAACGCAGCTCGGTCAGTGCAGGCGAGTTAACGCTCTTCACGGCGTTGTCGATTGCGTGGTCCACGCAGGCGCGCCGGGCCTGCTCCATTCGCAGGGTGTAGTACATCTGAGCCGGGCACACCTCAACCGCCGCAGTTTGGATGCGGCGATAAAGTGCTTGTGCTCCGGCGGCCGTCGTTATATTCAGATCGTCGAACTTGACGGTTTTGGAGGGTGGATTGAGACCATCCGCTCCCGCCGGTGTCGTCAACGAAGTGAATGCCGCCGTCCCAATGATGCAGAAGATGGCGGTGTAGAGGTTGGTGCGTAGTGTCGTATTCATGGTCGTTTCCTTTAGTGTTGACTGGCTGTGAGAACTCGCCGCCGAATTGCACCGGCGGCTTGGGTGACGGTGTACGGGGCCGCGACCCTCGGAGTCCTCAAGCGTTGCTAAGGAATAGCTAAAGAATTTCTGAACCGCTGCAAATCAATCACTTAGCAGGCACGCCAAGCATTGAATTCGGGCAATGGCGGCAGTTGGGGCTAGCCTCTTTTTGGAGGGATCGAATAGGTGCCGACCGCCTTGGCAACCATTTCTTCGTTGCGGTCCGAATACAGAGCCACCTCGCCCACGACCAGGCTGCGCCCGACCTTGATCAGCTGGCATACGCCCACGATGGGCCGGTGCGGCGAAGGCTTGCGCAGAAAGTTGATGGTCAGGCTGGTGGTCACCGCCAAGGGCACGATGCCGATCGTGCCCAGGATGGCGACGTAGAGCGCAACGTCAGCCACCGCCATGAGCAGCGGTCCAGAGACCGTCTCCCCCGGGCGCAGTTGATCCTTGCCCACGGGATGCGTGACGGTGGCGCTGCGGTGGCCAACCTCCTCCACCACGCATTTGCTTTGGGGAAATTCACGCGCCAGAAATTCGACAATGTCTGGTTTCGTCGCCATGCAAGACCTCGAATGGACGTCCAATTGGAGTAAACGTGATCGGCGCGCCAAAATAGTGTCCGGGCACCCAGCATGTGTCAATGCTCCGCGCCCCTTGGTAGCGCCTGAAGGCCCACCAATGTACGCTTCGATCAATGAAATATTTCACGTTGGTGTGGGCAGGGCTGTGGCGCAAGAAAGTGCGCACGATCTTGACGGTGTTCTCGATCATGACCGCCTTTTTTCTGTTCGGCATGCTGCAAGGGATCAACATCGGCATAAGTTCCATCACGGATCGACTGACCGATACGACGCGCCTGCGAGTCTCCAACCGGATCGACCGCAACGGCACCATGCCACTGTCGCACGTTGCCAGAATCGCAAGCCTGCCCGGCGTCGCCAGCGTGACCCCGATCATGGCACTGCTAGGAACTTACCAGCGGCCCTCAAATTTGATTGTCGGCCTCGGCGTGGATATAGAAGCCTGGCAGAAGGTTTATCCGGAGTTCAGAACCTCGCCGGAGCAACTGCGCGCGATGGCGCGCACCCGTGACGGTGCGCTCGTTGGCGCCGTTCTTGCGCAAAAGTACGGATTGAAAATCGGCGATCGAATTCCGTTGCAATCGATCAACATCGTCAACAGCGATGGCTCGAAGAATTGGATCTTCACCATCGTCGGCTTCTACGAAATCGATCAGGCGCATGATTTTGCGACCAATCTGCTGCTCAACTACGACTACATCAATGAGGCTCGAGTCGGCGGCAAGAATACCGAAATGCAAATCACCGTAAGAATGAACGATCCTAAATCCTTTACGAAGATTGCCCCGGCGATTGACGACATGTTTGCGAATTCGCCCAATCAGACCATGACGCAGAACGAAAAGGATTTCATTCAATCCACTCTCGCCCAGATCGGCGATATCAACTTCTTCGTCAATGGCATCGTGGGCGCGGTGCTGTTTACCCTGTTGTTCTTGACGGCCAATACCATGATGCAATCGGTGCGCGAGCGAATACCGGAAATCGGCGTGCTCAAGGCTCTCGGTTATTCAGACGCGACGATGCTGGCGCTGGTGCTCGTCGAGGCGCTGCTGCTGAGCTTGGCGGCGGCGGGCCTCGGTCTGCTTGCAGCGTCGTCGGCATTTCCGGCGATCATGGGGCGCATCCCGAGCGGAGGCCTCGAGGGCCTGAGGGTGCCCATGGCGGTGTATGGTTGGGGCGCGGGCATCGCAGTTCTGCTGGCGCTGGCGAGCGGCTTGCCGCCGGCTTGGCGCGCCCGGCGCTTGAAAATTGTCGACGCACTCGCGGGCCGTTAGGGGGAATTTCATCAACACCTTCAAACAAGTGGTCGCAGTGACCGCGATGAATCTGCGCAATCTACCCGCGCGCGCCGCATCCTCCTTCGTCATCGTCGTAGGGATTGCCGGGGTGGTGGCCGTGCTGATCTCTGTTTTGTCACTCGCCACCGGACTCACGCGCACTCTTTCCAATACCGGGCGCGCGGAGCGCGCCATCATTCTTTACGCGGGGGCGCAATCGGAGGTCGAGAGCAACATAGCGCGCGACTCGGTCCTGACGCTGATGGATCTGCCCGGAATCAAGCGGGGCCCGGACGGCAAACCGCTGGCATCCGCCGATGCGATGGCATCGATGTGGCTGCCCAAAAGAGCCACGGGTGCGCTTGGCAGCGTCACATTTCGCGGTGTTTCTGGCAACTCCTTCGCCGTGCGCCCAGAAATTAAGATTCTTCAGGGCCGCATGTTTCAGGCGGGCGTACGCGAGCTGATCGTTGGCCGGACCGCGCAGGCAAATTTTCAAGGATTGGCGTTGGGAAGTCGCGTGATATCGACCGACACCGAATGGCAGGTCGTAGGTGTCTTCGAGAGCAATGGCGACGCCCACGAATCCGAACTCCTGGCCGACGCCGATACGGTCTTATCCGCATACCACCGCACGACATTTAATTCGGTTACGGTGTGGCTGGAATCCCCTGCCGCCTTCGACACATTGAAAGCAAGCGTGACGACCAACCCGACCCTATCCATGGATGTGCAGCGAGAAGCGGCCTATTACGAGCAACAGTCGAAGCGATTCGGAACATTTCTTGCGATCGTTGCCAATGTGATCGGCGTCGTCATGGCCATCGGCGCCATTTTCGGGGCGCTGAATACCATGTATTCGGCGGTCAGCGCGCGGGCGGTGGAAATTGCGACCCTGCGCGCCATCGGATTCGGCAGCTCGGGCGTTGTCATGTCGGTGTTGGTGGAAGCGCTGACCCTGTCGATTTTCGGCGCGCTCTGCGGCGCGGCACTGGCATGGTTTTTTTTCAACGGCAATACCGTGAGCACCATCTCCGGAGGGGGCGGATTCTCGCAGGTTGCTTTTCATCTGCACATTGGCTTGAACCTGATCATCGTCGGAGTCGCCTGGGCATGCGTCGTCGGGCTGGTGGGTGGCTTGTTTCCGGCGATTCGCGCCGCGCGTTTGCCGGTGGCGGCGGCGTTGCGGGCGCTATGAACTCCGATTGCAGCGACTTTGGCGCCACCAAACGCCATGCGCGTTCCATGAGATCCGGCAGCGCGTGAGGATCGATACTCGCAAAGCGCACCAGAATCCATGGAAAATCGCGATAGTGGTCGGTGATGAAGAAAACCTGCGGATCGGACTGCAGCAATATCTCCCGGCCCAATAGATCGGCGCGCAGCACCAGACATTCCCCGTCCTGGTGCAGACGCGCCAGCAGTTTGCCTCGGATCTTGAGAGCCGGTGTCCCGTAGGACGTCGAGTCCTCGACACCCGGCAAGCCGCGTGCTGCGAGGCGCACCTGCTCAAAAGTGACGCCGGCTGAGGCGCCGCCGCGGCCTGTGCGGCCGCTCGCCACGGCGCGTGTGCCGGCCCGATTGGTGCGTTTGATCTTCGTCACGGCGCCGCCGGCATCAGTTGCTCCTTCAGAAAGGCAAGAGTCCGTTCGAGCGCCTCCCGAGTCGGCTCCCCGGTCTCGTCGATCAGATGATTGGTCAACACGCTGTGCGCCGGCTTCGGTCCGCGCGGATTGGCATGCCTCTCGTCGATCTCGATCGCTTCGAATGCCGCGCCGAATTCATCGCGCAGCCGGTCGAATCGTTCCTTGGGACACATCGGGTCCTGAATGAAGCGCAATGCAAGGATGCGTGCGCCGTCGCGGTCGATCTTCTCGTGGGCCGCCCGCAGTTCCTCGGGCGATGCGTGCAATCCGCCGCGCCGCGACCGGGTGACCGCAAATGGCAGCGACGGCTGCGCCAAAATCGGCGCCAGCACCGGCGCATTCAGCATCATGGCCAGGGCAAAATTGCCGGTGAAACACATGCCGATTGCCCCGACGCCGCGGCCACCGCGCTCGGAATATGCGTGGCGAGCGAGTGCCCGCAGCCAGTCGACTATGGGGCTCGATTGGTTGGCCGCCAAGACTCTGAATTCCCGGCTGATGCATGCTTTCAAGATCACGCGCAGGGCATAGCCACGCCGCGGCGGCCGCATGGGCTCGCCGAATAGCAGCGGCATGAACACGGTGTAGCCTGCATCCACCAGCCGTTGCGCAAAGCCGGCGACCGCGGGAGTGATGCCCGGGATCTCCGACATGACGATTACCGCCGGACCGCGGCCCGCTTGATAAACGACGCGGGCCACCCCTTGAAATTTCAGGGTCTGCATGTCGAATCCCGGGACGGTAGTCATGAGCACCTATGGGCACCAAAAATCCATGCGCCAGTCTATGCGCTGCGCACGTCGGGCGCACACCCGATGGCGGTGGCGGCGAAGTAGCGGTGTACTATGGAGGCTGCGCAATGCGAGGAGTTTGCCCGTGCTGGATCTCGTTCTCGCCATCCTTCACCACGTTCTGATCTTCGGGATATTCGGAATTCTGTTCGCGGAATTCATGACCTTGCGGACAGGCATCAGCAATGCCGCCGCCGCCCGCATTGCTGCGATCGACATGTGGTACGGGATACTGGCCGGCGTGGTCTTGATCATCGGCTTCTGCCGGGCGATTTATGCAGCCAAGGGCTGGGCGTACTATTCTCACAACACATTCTTCTGGGCAAAAATGGCGACCTTCGCCGCAATCGGACTGCTGTCCGCGCCGCCCACGATACAGTTCATTCGCTGGCGAAGGTCGGGGGTGACACCCGACGATGCGGCCGTAAGATCGGCCCGCCGCTATCTGCACGCCGAACTCGGTCTTTTCGTTCTGCTGCTGATCTTCGCGGCGGCCATGGCACGGGGCTACGGAGAATTTTAGGCACGAGGGGTGGAATAATGGGTGCGCCAGTCAACGCTGCCGGGCTTGTCATTTTATTCCTGCTGCAATTGTTCGGTTCCGCGCCCGTGGCATTCGCGCAGCCGCCGGCACCGACTTGCGAACTTGTGGTTCTTGGTTCGGGAGGACCCGGCGCCACAGGGCGCGCCGCCTCGAGCTACCTCGTGCTCATCAATGGAGTGGCGCGGATCCTGATCGACGCAGGTCCGGGCTCATTTGCAAGGCTCGGTGAAGCCAGGATTTCACTGGCGGACACCGATGTCGTT
This sequence comes from Steroidobacteraceae bacterium, assembly GCA_035567075.1. Lineage (GTDB taxonomy): Bacteria > Pseudomonadota > Gammaproteobacteria > Steroidobacterales > Steroidobacteraceae > Bog-1198. The sequence goes on along the minus strand of DATMRC010000071.1, from coordinate 1,713 downwards.
CTCCTGACTCATCTGCACATCGATCATGCGGGCGAACTGCCGGGCCTGTTCAAGGCGCGCGCCGTGTCGAGCTCCGGGCCGATTGAGTTCAACGTTTTCGGCCCCGACGGTTCGCGCTCGCATGATCACGGCGATTATTTTCCATCGACGCGCCGGCTGCTTGATCTCTTGTTCGGCCCGCAAGGCGCATTCGCATATTTGAGCGGGTTTTCCGCGCCCATGACCATTCATGCACACGATATTTCCACCCGAATCAGCACGGACACGATACCGCAGGTGATCGTCAATGACGGCGCGCTTACGATCACGGCGATTGCAGGACACCATGGCGATGCGCCGGCGGTGATCTACCGCATCGATTACGCTGGCAGCAGCATTACATTCTCTGGAGATATAGATGCGAAAGGCCTGCCTAACTTGGTGAAGATTGCCAAGGCGAGCGACTTACTGGTGTTCAACAGCCCGGTACTCGATCCGCCCGGCTCCCCTGCCATACTTTATACCCTGCACACACCGCCGCACGCGATTGGCGAACTCGCGAAGCAGGCCGGGGTGCATGAACTATTGTTGAGCCACCTGTCGCCTGCCACCGAAACAATGCATCAGGCCGTCCTGGCATCCATTCGACAAACATACAACGGTCCGGTGAGCTGGGCGCAAGACGGCATGCGGCTACGGCCGCAGCCCGGCGGCCCTTAAAGGTCTCCCCCGTACGCCAGACGATCCATCATTTCTGCGAATCGACCCCAGTGAATGCGCTTGGCGCTCTGGCGCCGCGCGCCCGACCAGAACAACGAGCCACGCCCGATCTGGATCTCGCCAAGCTTGATGTGCTTGCGATAAATCTGCAGTGACAGCGCCGATTTGGCCTTGGCCAGTGTAGCGTTGGAAATTTCGGCCTTCACCTCGTAAGCACGCGCCAGCCTCTTTGCGCGGTGTTTCGGCTTCTTCTTTGCCACGGTTGCACCTCGGAATCTGCGCTTGGGTTAAATCCACACATCGTTTTCGGCGGTTAACTCACCGCCGGCTTGCCCGGTATTTTTCACCCCGCGCGGTTCGATCAGCAGCAGCTTGACCTCGTTTTCGGCGTAGGGCTTGTGCTCAACGCCCTTCGGAACGACGAACATCTCGCCCCGCGATGCTCAACGCCCTTCGGAACGACGAACATCTCGCCCCGCGATACCTGGACCGCGCCGTCGCGAAAATCGATGCGCAGCTCGCCGTCGATGACGATGAACGTTTCATCGGTTTCCTGATGGTCATGCCAGACCAAGTCGCCCTTGAGCTTCACGACCTTGAATTGATACCGGTGCTCACGCTGCCGCTTTCAGAGCGCCGGTCCCTGCCTCGCATCGATTGGATGTCTGGCTTGGCGGCGCGACGATAAGCGGTGGCTCGTTCCCGCAAACGGACGGGGGACACCTCCCCGCAGATCGGATGTTTCGGCCCGCATTTACGTTCCGATCATGCGTGACACCACACGCACTGCACACCCAGGTCTTTACAACGAGCATGTCCAGACCTGTAGGACCGCTTAAGGCCCAGCAGCTGCTGCATGTTCGCGTCGTGTTTCTCTCATCGACGATAAGGACACACCTGCCGGCCTGCTGGCCCTTGTACTGCAGCTGCGCCTTGAGCATACCCCACCCGGCATCGAGTACGGATTTTGCCATCCGAGTTTTTGCCAGCTTCAGGCTACTCACATCGCCGATT
>DATMRC010000070.1:0-148541 GCA_035567075.1 Steroidobacteraceae bacterium | reverse complement strand
ATGAAATTGCCTTGCTCGTATCCCGGCACTTTGACGCCGCGGCCGTCCAACTCGAGTTTGGCGCCTTCCCTGATGCCGTCCTCCACCAGCCCGAGGATGCGCTGCTTGGCGTTCTTCGAGACCACGGGGCCGAGATCCGCGCCTTTCTCCACTCCAGCGTTGACTTTCAGCGCCTTTGCCTTGGCGACGATATCCGGAATCCATCGCTGGGCCGCGCCGACGAGCACGGTGACCGAGGTGGCCATGCAACGCTGGCCGGCGGCGCCGAAGGTGGCGCCGACCAGCGCATTGAGCGACTGTTCCTTGTTGGCATCCGGCATCACCACCGCATGATTCTTGGCGCCCATCATGCATTGCACCCGCTTGCCGTGCTGCGACGCCAGGCCGTAGACATGCGTGCCCACGGCTGTTGATCCCACGAACGAGACCGCGGCGATATCGGGGTGCGTGCAGAGCGCGTCGACGGCGCGCTTGCCGCCGTGAATGATGTTGAGGACGCCCGGCGGCACACCGGCCTGCAGCGCGAGTTCCGCCAGCAGCATGGGAGTCAGCGGATCTTGTTCGGAAGGCTTGAGCACGAAGGTGTTGCCGCACACGATGGCCATGGGAAACATCCACAGCGGGATCATCGCGGGAAAATTGAAGGGCGTAATGCCGGCGCACACGCCGATGGGCTGGCGCATGGTGTAGGTGTCCACCCCGCCGGCGACATTCTCGGCGAATTCACCCAGCTGCAAACTGCCCACCGAACAGGCATGCTCGACCACCTCGAGCCCGCGAAATACATCCCCCTCGGCATCCGCCAAAGTCTTGCCTTGTTCGGCGCTCAAGGTGTGCGCGATGCGGCTCATGTGTTGCCGTATGAGCGCCTGAAGCGTCAGCATGATGCGCGCGCGGGCGGGCAGGGGCGTGTTCTTCCAGGTTTTGTAGGCCTTCAAGGCCCCGGCCACGGCAGCGTGGATTTCTTCATCAGTGGCAAAGGGGACCTGCGCCAGCACCTCCTGGGTCGCCGGGTTGACGACGTCGCGCCATTCGTCGGTTCTTGATTCGAGGAATTTACCGTCCAGCAGCAGTTTGACGCTGGGTACTTGAGTCTTAAGCGCCGCAGGAGTAGTTGCCATACCATTTCCCCTTCTTTCGTAAGGCCTTCAATAGTTTAGTCCGAGACGGCCTCAAGTACCTTCTGTGGCCCGGCGCCAGGTGGCGTATTCTGAGATTATATACAGCGCTCGCCGAACCGACCGGCTTCGTGACGAATTTTCAACGATGAATGGCCCGAATTTAAGCAGTGAACCAAGAGAAATCGGCGCGGCTGCGGCCGCTTCCGCACGCTCCAAGGAACCGGGCACCATCGCCATCTGCTTCGTTGCGGCGGCGCTGCAAAGTGTTCGTGCGCGCAACCTGAACGCCGAGGAGCTGCTGGCAAAAGTCGGGCTGTCCGCCAGCCTGCTGCAGGTGCCCCAGGCGCGGGTGTCGGCGAAGGTGTACGGCGCCTTGTGGCGCGCCATCGCGCTCGCTCTCGATGATGAATTCTTCGGTCAGGATTCCCGCCGCATGAAATCCGGGAGTTTTGCGATGCTGTGCCACGCGGTGGTGGCTTGCAAATCGTTGCGGGATGCATTGGAGCGCAGCCTGCGTTTCTATGCGCTGATCCTGGATGACATATCGGTCACCCTCGAGGAGCATGCCGGAGAGGCGCGGATCATCCTGCATGAGCGAGCCGCAGGCGCCGGCGGCCGCGTGTTTGCGCACGAGCTGTTGCTGATGCTGCTCTATGGAGTGTCTTGCTGGCTGGTGGGCCGGCGCATCCCCATCCTGCGGACGGAATTCAGCTATACGGAACCTGCGCACAGCGCGGAATATCGGCTGATGTATTGCGCTGATTTGCGCTTCAGCCGTCCGCATACCCTGCTTGCGTTCGAATCCAGCTACCTCGATTTGCCGGTGGTGCAGAACGAGGGCTCGGTCAAGGAATTTCTGCGCACGGCGCCGGAGAACATCTTGTTGAAATACAAGAATGGCAGCAGCCTGAGCGCCCGGGTTCGGCGTCGGCTGCGCCAGTGTCTGCCCGGCGAGGTACCGGATTTCGAAGAATTGGCCATCGAGATGAACATGACGTCCGCGACCCTGCGCCGCCGGCTGCACGAGGAGGGCGCGTCGTATCAGTTGATCAAGGATCAGCTGCGGCGGGATCTGGCCATCGGCTACTTGAGCCACTCGACGCGCAGCGTCATGGACATTGCCTTGGAATTGGGGTTCTCGGAACGCAGCGCATTTCATCGCGCGTTTCGAAAATGGACCGGTGCAAGCCCCGGTGAATTTCGCCGTAATTCACAAGGCTAGAATCGGCCGCTTAAGATGAGGATAATTTTGCCATGAAACTATCGGGTAAAGTGCTGGTGGTCACCGGAAGCAGCGGCGCACTGGGTCAGGCCGTCGCAACCACCTTGAGCGGGTACGGGGCGCGGGTGGCGCTGCTCGATCATTCGCACTCGCCGCCGCTCGTACCGCCGGCCGGCGCCCTGCATTATGGCGGCGTGGATTTGACTGAAGAAACCGCCGCGCGATCGGCGATGGCACAGGTTGCGAAGGAAGCCGGCCGCCTGGATGGTTTGATCAACGTCGCCGGCGGATTCCGCTGGGAAAAACTCGAAGGCGGCACTCTGGACAGTTGGGATGCGATGTATCGACTGAATCTTAGGACCGCCGTTGTCGCGTGTCAGGCCGCACTGCCCCATCTGCTGCAGGCGGGCGGCGGCCGCATCGTGAATGTGGGCGCGATGGGCGCGCTCAAAGCTGCCGCCGGAATGGGCGCGTACGCGGCATCGAAGGCGGGCGTGGTGCAGTTGACCGAAGCCCTCGCTGCCGAATTGAAGGACCGGAGAATCACCGTGAATGCCATATTGCCGAGTACGCTCGATACGCCGCAGAATCGCCGCGATATGCCGCAGGCCGATTTCAGTCGTTGGGTGACCCCGGCCGAGGCCGCCGAAGTCATCGCGTTCCTGGTTTCTGACGAGGCTCGCGCGGTCACGGGGGCGCTGATTCCGGTGGCGGGGCGCGTATGACGGCCGCGGTGAACGCTTCGCCGGGAGCGCAATTTCGCGCGGCGCTGGCCGCCGAACGGCCGTTGCAGGTGGTCGGCGCCATCAATGCGTTGAGCGCGAGAATGGCGGCCGCTTGCGGTTTCAAAGCGCTGTACTTGTCGGGCGGCGGAGTCGCGGCCAATTCCCTGGGAGTTCCGGACTTGGGGATCAGCAGCATGGACGATGTGCTGGTCGACATCCGCAGAATCACCGATGCCTGCGCGCTACCGCTTCTGGTCGACGCGGATACGGGCTGGGGTGGCGCGTTCAACATAGCGCGCACCGTGAAATCGTTCGTCAAATTCGGCGCGGCCGGGCTGCACATCGAAGACCAGGTACAGTCCAAGCGTTGCGGTCACCGGCCCGGCAAGGAAGTTGTCAGCAAGCAGGAAATGGTGGACCGCATCAAAGCCGCGGTGGATGCCCGCACCGATGCGCAGTTCGTGATCATGGCGCGCACCGATGCGTTGGCCGTGGAGGGCATGGACCAGGCCATTGAACGCGCCATCGCCTGCGTCGCGGCCGGCGCGGATATGATTTTTCCGGAGGCCATGACCGAACTTGCGATGTACCGCCAGTTCAAGGACGCCGTCAAAGTGCCGATATTGGCGAACATCACCGAATTCGGGCAGACGCCGCTCTACACGCGCGACGAATTGAAGACGGTGGGCGTCGACATCGTCTTGCACTGCTGCTCGGCATACCGGGCCATGAATGCGGCCGCGCTCAACACCTACCAGGCCATCCGTCGCGATGGCACGCAGAAGAACGTGCTGCATACCATGCAGACCCGCGCCGATTTGTACAAATACCTGGACTATTACGCGTATGAAGCCAAACTGGACGAACTGTTCGCGGAGGGCAAGGAAAAGTGACGACACAATCCGAAGCGCAATCCCTTTTCAAGCCCAAGAAGTCCGTTGCCCTGTCGGGAGTCACCGCCGGTAACACGGCGCTGTGCACGGTAGGCAGAACCGGCAACGACCTGCACTACCGCGGCTACGATATTCTCGATATCGCCACCACCTGCGAGTTCGAGGAAATCGCGCACTTGCTGGTGCACGAAAGACTCCCCAACCGGGCGCAGCTCGCCGCCTACAAACTCAAGCTGCGGGCGCTGCGAGTCCTGCCGGCGGCGGTGACGGCGGTGCTCGAACAACTCCCGGCGCTGAGTCACCCCATGGACGTCCTGCGCACCGGCGTCTCGGCGCTGGGCTGCTGCGTGCCCGAAGGGAACGATCACGGCGCCGCCGGTGCCCGTGACATCGCGGATCGGCTACTGGCGTGTCTGGGATCGATGCTGTGCTACTGGCACCACTACGCCAGCAGCGGCCGGCGCATCGATGTGCAAACCGACGATGACTCGATCGGTGCGCATTTCTTGCACCTGCTGCACGGCCGCACGCCGAGCGCCAGCTGGGTGCGAGCGATGCACACGTCGTTGAATCTGTATGCCGAGCATGAATTCAATGCCTCGACATTTACCGCAAGAGTCATCGCGGGCACCGGTTCCGATATTTACTCCTGCGTCGCCGGCGCCATCGGCGCGCTGCGCGGACCGAAGCACGGCGGCGCCAACGAGGTCGCCTTCGAGATTCAAAACCGCTATTCGACGCCGGATGCGGCCGCTGCCGATATCCGGCGGCGGGTGGCGAACAAGGAAGTCATCATCGGCTTCGGCCATCCCGTGTACACGGTGTCGGACCCGCGCAATCACGTCATCAAAGAGGTGTCGCGGCGCCTGGCGCGCGAGGCCGGCGACATGCGAGGCTTTGAAGTGGCCGAGAGAATCGAATCCGTCATGCACGAGATCAAACAAATGTTTGCGAATCTGGATTGGTTCTCCGCGGTCTCATATCACCTGATGGGCGTGCCCACCGCCATGTTCACACCGCTGTTCGTCATCAGCCGCACCTCGGGCTGGTCGGCGCATGTCATCGAGCAGCGCGAAGACGGCAAGATCATTCGCCCCAGCGCCAACTACATCGGTCCTGAGAATCTGGCCTTCGTGCCCCTCGCCGAGAGGACCTGAAAGGATGTCCCACGATATCAGGTCTGCAGAACGGCCGGCCCCGGACCAGGTGCTCAAGGACATCGCGGATTACGCGAGCAACTACGAGATCAAAAGCACGCTGGCATACGAGACCGCTGCCTACTGTCTGATGGATACCCTGGCCTGCGGCTTCCAGGCGCTGAAATATCCCGCGTGCACCAAATTGATGGGACCGGTGGTGCCAGGCGCGACTCTCACCGGCGGCGCCCGGGTTCCGGGCACCGCCTACGAGCTCGATCCCATTACCGCCGCATTCAACATCGGCGCCATGATTCGCTGGCTGGATTTCAACGACACCTGGCTGGCGGCCGAGTGGGGACATCCGTCCGACAATCTGGGAGCCATTCTGGCGGTGGCCGATTATCTGTCGCGCTCCGGCAAACGGATCATGGTGCGCGATGTGCTCACGGCGATGATCAAGGCACACGAGATCCAGGGCGTTCTCGCGCTGGAGAACAGCTTCAACCGCGTGGGACTCGATCATGTGCTTCTGGTGCGCGTGGCCTCCACGGCCGTCGTCACCGCAATGCTCGGAGGATCCCGTGAACAGGTCATCAACGCGGTGTCGAATGCCTGGATCGATGGCGGGGCACTTCGTACCTACCGGCACGCCCCAAACACCGGCTCGCGCAAGAGCTGGGCGGCTGGCGATGCCACCAGTCGTGCCGTGCGCCATGCGCTGTTTGCGCTCAAGGGCGAGATGGGATATCCGTCGGCATTGACGGCCAGGACCTGGGGCTTCCAGGACGTGCTGTTCAAAGGCAAGGCGCTGGTGCTGCCGCAGCCGTTTGGCAGCTATGTGATGGAAAACGTGCTGTTCAAGATCTCCTATCCTGCGGAATTTCACGCCCAAACTGCCGTGGAGGCGGCGATGACCCTGCATGGACAAATTGCGCCGAAGATCGATCAGATCGAGCGCGTCACGATCGAGACCCAGGAACCCGGAGTCCGCATCATCGATAAGACCGGCCCGCTGGCGAACCCGGCTGATCGCGATCACTGCATTCAATACATGGTCGCCATCCCGCTGCTCTTCGGCAGGCTCGAGGCCTCCGATTATGAAGACAAGGTCGCCAGCGATCCGCGCGTCGATGCGCTGCGCGCCAAGATGAAGGTCGTGGAGAACCCGGCGTTTACCGCGGACTACTATGCGGCGGACAAGCGCTACATCGGCAATGCGGTGCAGGTGTTCTTCAAGGACGGCACGGCGAGTCAGCGCATTGCAGTGGATTACCCCATCGGACATCGCAAGCGCCGCGCCGAAGGCATGCCGGTGCTGGTGCGCAAGTTCGAGTCCAGCGTGGCGGCTCACTTCCCACCCAAGCAATCCGAGTCGATACAAGCCATGTTTGCCGACCAACGGGCGCTGGCGGCAATGCCGGTCGGCGATTTCGCGGCGAAACTGGTGACCGCCTCTTAGATCACCGCAAAAATATACCGGAACCAAGGCCCGCATTATGACGCATCGGGCTTGCTGAGCACTGCACTGAGTAGCGATAGTGGGCGCGATGAAGTATTCCAGCGGTACAAGAACGACAAATGACTGGGCGGCACGGCAGTTACAGGGAACTGCGCCGCCGGTGCCGGATTTGGGCCACGAGCGGCGTGCTCACGGCGATCGGCGCAGCCGTCTTTGGTGGTCCGTGTGGTACGGCAGCTTGAATCCACGCCGCCGCCGGCCGCCGCGGCGTTTGGACGATTCGCGTTATCACTCGCTCGACTGGTACGCGGCGCATTTGCTGGCGGTGTCGATCGGCATCCTGGTGTTGAGCGCAGCCGACGCGTTTCTCACGTTAATGCTGCTGTTCGACGGTGCCGACGAGTTGAATCCGGTCATGGCGCCGGTGGTGCTGCGCGGCGCCGCGACTTTTGCGGCGGTGAAAATGGGCCTCACCAGCTTGGGTGTGGTGCTGATGGTGTTTCTCGCCCGCTATCGATTCATGCGCTGGATCCGCGTCGACCTGGCGATGTACGGCGTTCTGCTCATCTATATCTGGCTCGTTCTTTACGAGATGTGGATGCTGAAAAGCTAGATTTTTGGCCCGTCTTGCAATTTCTCCAACTGCCGTCACATTCCATATTGTGCCGCCTTCGGCTAAACTGGCGCGGCTTACTTCGACTCGGCCCCGCTGCTTATCTTCTTGATATATTTGAGGTTTTTCGCTTTACTCTGCGCTCATGAGCCAATCACTTGCCGACCAATTTGCCACCACGGCGCTGTCCGGTGGCAATGCCGCATTCATCGAGGAACTTTACGAGGCGTATTTGAGGGATCCGGGTTCGCTCGATCCCAAGTGGCGCGACTATTTCAGCGCGCTCGGCGGCGGCGGCGGCGAGATCCCGCACGGCCCGATTCGCGAGCGTCTCCTGGCGCGGTTGAATTCACCGGTGCGCGCCGCTCCACAGGGCAGCCAATCCGACGGCGCCAGCGCCAAGCAGGGCGCGGTGTCGCGGCTGATCCAGGTTTACATGAATCGCGGCCACCTGGTAGCCAATCTGGATCCGCTCGGGCTGCAGGAGCGGGCCAAGCCTTATGTGCTCGATCTACAGTACTTCGGTCTTGCCGATGCGGATCTCGATACCGAATTCTTCACCGGCAGCCGCAATCACGCCATTCCAGAGCGCACCACGCTGAGGAATATCCTCGCCGATCTCAAATTCATTTACACCGACACCATCGGCGCCGAATTCGCCCAGGTGTCGGATACCGAAGAGCGCTTGTGGCTGCAGGATGGCTTTCAAGTCGCCCGCATGCAGCGCCGTTTCAGCGTCGATGAGAAAAAGAACATCCTGTGGCAATTGACGGCGGCGGAAGGCTTGGAACGCTACCTGCACACCAAGTACGTCGGCCAGAAGCGCTTTTCGCTCGAGGGCGGCGATAGTCTGATTCCACTGCTCGATGAGCTGGTGCAGCAGGCCGGCAGGGACGGCGTGGAGGAAACCATCATCGGCATGGCGCATCGCGGGCGGCTCAATGTGCTGGTGAACCTGCTGGGCAAGGCGCCGAAAGACCTGTTCAGCGAATTCGAGGGCCAATACGACCTCGCCAAGTTGCGCGGCTCCGGCGACGTCAAATATCACAAGGGGTTTTCCGCCGATTTGAAGACCGCCTCGGGCAATGTGCATGTGGCGCTGGCATTCAATCCTTCGCATCTGGAAGTTGTGAATCCGGTCGTCGAAGGATCGGCGCGCGCCCGCCAGGAGCGGCGCGGCGATGCACTCGGTGACAAGGTTTTGCCGGTGCAGATTCACGGCGACGCCGCGTTTGCCGGGCAGGGCGTGGTCATGGAGACCTTGCAGTTGTCGCAGGCGCGCGGCTTTTATACCGGCGGCACGGTGCACCTCATCATCAACAACCAGGTCGGCTTCACCACCAGCGCTCTGCACGATGCGCGCTCCACGCTGTACTGTTCCGATGTCGCCAAGATGATCGAAGCGCCCATTCTGCACGTGAATGCCGACGACCCGGAGGCGGTTTGCTTCGTCATCCGCTTCGCTCTCGAGTACCGGATGAAATTCCACAAGGACGTGGTGATCGATTTGATGTGCTATCGCCGCCACGGGCACAACGAGGCGGACGAGCCGGCCGCGACGCAGCCGCTGATGTATCAAGTCATTCGCAAGAAGCCGACGGTGCGGCAATTGTATGCGGACAAACTCAGCCACGAGGGCGTGCTCGGCGCAGGCGAAGCTGCGGCCATGATGGAGCAGTACCGCACCGGCCTGGACCAGGGCAAACCGCAAGCGCGGGCGGCGCTCGGACTCATCGGCAACCGCTATACCGTGGACTGGAGCGAGTATTTGGAAGCCGATTGGGAGCCGGTGAAGACCGGGGTTGAACTGGCGCGCTTGAGGATCCTGGGCAAGGCGATCACGAGCTTCCCGACCGACTGGAATCTGCATCCTCGTGTGCTCGCCATCATGCAGGCGCGCGAGAAAATGGTGAATGGCGATCTTGCGCTTGACTGGGGCTGCGCCGAAAACCTCGCCTACGCCAGCCTGATCCAGGAAGGTTATCCGATTCGTCTGACCGGCCAGGACAGCGGTCGCGGCACGTTCTTCCACCGCCATGCCGTCCTGCACGATCAGCTCACCGGCCGCAGCTACATTCCCCTGCAGCATCTGGCGAGCAATCAGCCGAAATTCTCGGTCATCGATTCGGTGCTGTCCGAAGAGGCGGTCATGGGATTCGAGTACGGTTTTTCCACCACCGAGCCGCATTGCCTGACGATTTGGGAGGGCCAGTTCGGCGATTTCAGCAACGGCGCGCAGGTCATCATCGACCAGTTCATCAGTTCCGGCGAGGCGAAGTGGGGCCGCTTGTCCGGCATCACGTTGTTTCTGCCGCATGGCTACGAGGGGCAGGGGCCGGAGCATTCCTCGGCGCGCTTGGAGCGGTTTCTGCAGTTGTGCGCCGAGTACAATATGCAGGTGTGCGTGCCCTCGACCCCGGCGCAGATGTTTCACATGCTGCGCAGGCAGATGCTGCGCGCGCTGCGCAAACCCCTGATCATCATGACGCCAAAGAGCTTGTTGCGGCATCCGTTGTCGGTGTCGCGGCTCGAAGAACTCGCCGGCAGCGGCTTTCAAAACGTGATCGATGAGGTCGACGACGTCAAACCCAGCGCGGTGAAGCGCATCGTATTTTGCAGCGGCAAAGTCTACTTCGATTTGCTGAAGTCCCGGCGCGAGGTCAAGTCGGAATCGGTGGCCATCGTGCGAATCGAGCAGCTGTATCCGTTTCCTTCCGAGGAGTACGAGGCGGTGCTGCACAAGTATCCAAACGCGCGCGAAATCGTCTGGTGCCAGGAAGAGCCGCAAAATCAGGGAGCCTGGTACCAGATACGGCATCGACTGCAAGCAAAGCTTTCCGCCAACGACCAACTTCTGTATGCCGGCCGTGCCGGCGCGGCAGCGCCCGCCACGGGCATCGCTGCCCTGCATGAGCAACAACAGAAGAATTTGGTCACCGCGGCGCTGCAAGGCGCCCCGCCGGAAGAGACATCCCGACAAACCATTCGCCTCCCGGCCGCTCAAAGTAGGACAGGGTCATGACTATTGAAGTTCGCGTGCCGCAGCTGCCGGAGTCGGTGGCGGATGCCACGTTGGTCGCGTGGCACAAGAAGCCCGGTGAGAGCGTCGTACGTGATGAGAATCTGGTCGACCTGGAGACCGACAAGGTGGTGCTCGAGGTGCCTGCTCCGGTGGCAGGAGTGCTCAAGGAGATCAAGCTCAAGGACGGCACCACGGTGACCAGCGGCCAGCTCCTGGCCGTGATCGAGGAAGGGGCTGCAGCGGCTACCGGTGCGGGCGCAGCCGCCGCCGGCAGAGCTGCCAGCGCGAGTACCGCGGCCGGCGCCGCCAAGAGCGCCGCGAAAGACGCGCCTGGCCCACAGACAATTGCCGGCAAGCTGAGCCCGGCCGCGAAGCGCGTTGCCGAGGAGAACAAGGTTGATCCCAAGTCGGTGGCGGGATCTGGCCGCGATGGTCGGGTTTCCAAATCGGACGTGGTGAATTACCTGCAGGCAAAGGACGCCGCGCCAACGCCGGCGCCGAGTGCTGCGCCAGCGCCAAATCCCGCCGCGAAGGCTCCGGCGCAGTTTGTCCCCGCGCCCAGCGCGCGCGGTACGCGCGCCGAACAGCATGTGCCGATGACGCGGCTGCGCGCGCGCATCGCGGAGCGCATGGTGCAGGCGCAAGCCACGCAGGCATTGCTGACCTCGTTCAACGAGGTTGATCTGAAAGCCGTCAACGAATTGCGGGCGCGCTACAAGGATCAGTTCGAAAAGCAATACGGCGTGAAATTGGGCTTCATGTCCTTTTTCACAAAGGCTTGCGTCGAAGCGCTCAAGAAATTTCCGTCGGTCAACGCCTCCGTGGACGGCAACGACATCGTTTATCATGAATACTTCGATGTCGGCGTCGCCGTCTCGACCGATCGCGGACTCATCGTTCCGGTATTGCGCGATGCGGATCAAATGAGTTTTGCCGACATCGAGAAAGCCATTGCCAATTTCGCCGGGCGCGCCCGCGCCGGGACCATCACGATGGAGGAGCTCACCGGGGGTACTTTCACCATCACCAACGGCGGCGTGTTCGGCTCGCTGCTGTCGACGCCCATCGTCAATTCCCCGCAGAGCGCCATCCTCGGGATGCACAAGATCCAGGATCGGGCGGTGGTGATCGACGGACAGGTGCTGGTGCGTCCGATGATGTACATCGCGCTGACCTATGACCACCGCATCATCGACGGCCGTGAAGCCGTGCAGTTCCTGGTGACGGTGAAACAATGTCTCGAGGATCCCGCGCGCATGGTGTTAAGCATATGAGCGATTCGTACGACGTGATCGTCATCGGCGCCGGTCCGGCCGGATATCCCGCGGCTATTCGCGCCGCACAGAACAAGCTGAAAGTGGCCTGCGTGGATGACTGGCAGAACACCGACGGCAGCTACGCATTCGGCGGCACCTGCTTGAACGCGGGCTGCATTCCTTCCAAGGCGCTGCTCGAATCGTCGGAGCTGTTTCAACGTGCCAAGGATGAGTTTGCGACTCACGGCATCAAAATCGGCGATCTGAAGCTCGACCTGGCCGCGATGCAGAAACGCCGCGCCTCCGTGGTCAAGACCATGACCAACGGCATCAATGCGCTGTTCAAGGCCAACGGCGTGGTCGGCGTTCAGGGTCACGGCCGCTTGCTGCCGGGAAACAAAGTCGTCGTGAAAGGAGCGGACGGCAGCGAGAAAACGCTCGAGGCCAGGCACGTGGTCCTGGCATCGGGATCCACGCCAATCCGGCTGCAGAGCGTGCCGCACGACGGTAAGTACATCGTCGATTCGTGGAACGCCCTGGAATTCGACGCAGTTCCCGCGCGTCTCGGCGTCATCGGCGCCGGCGTGATCGGTTTGGAACTCGGCAGCGTGTGGCGGCGACTCGGCAGCGAAGTCATCGTCCTCGAAGCCTTGGAGCAGTTTCTGCCGATGGTGGACCAAACCATCGCCAAGGAGGCGCAACGGCACTTCAAGAAGCAGGGGCTGGATATCAAGCTGGGTGCCAAGGTTTCGAGCGCCGCGGTGGCCGGCAACGCCGTCGATGTGGTGTATTCGGACTCCCAGGGCGAGCATACCGTGCAGGTCGACAAGCTGGTGGTGGCGGTAGGCCGCCGGCCCTATACGCGCGATCTTCTGGCGGAAGGCACCGGTGTGCAATTGGATGAAAAAGGTTTCATCGTGGTCGATGAACACTGCCGCTCGAGTGCAGCCAACGTGTGGGCGGTCGGCGATGTAGTGCGCGGCCCGATGCTTGCGCACAAGGGCAAGGAGGAGGGCGTGATGGTCGCCGATCTCATTGCCGGTCACTACGGCGAAGTGAACTACGAGGTGATTCCTTCTGTTATTTACACGCAGCCCGAAATCGCATGGGTGGGGCTTACCGAGGAGCAGGTCAAGGCCAGCAGCCGGGCCTACAAAGTAGGCACGTTTCCTTTCGCCGCCAGCGGGCGCGCGCGCGCGATGGAAGCGGGCGCCGGTATGGTGAAGATTGTCGCCGCCAAGGATGACGACGAAGTACTCGGCGTGCACGTGATCGGCCCCATGGCCGGCGAACTGATCAGCGAGGCGGTGTTGGCGATGGAGTACTCAGCCAGCACCGAGGATATTCAGCGCACCATCCACGCGCATCCCACCTTGTCCGAGGCGATGCACGAGGCGGCTTTGGCCGCCGACAAAAAGGCGATCGACGGGCTCAATCGCTGATTGCTATTTCTTGCGCCGCGCGCTGATTACATTCGGCAGCTGCGCAATCCTTCCTAACACCTTGGACAGCTGCGGCAACCCGGTGATCGAGAAGCTGATTTGCATGCGCGCGACATTGTCGCGCTTGTCGGTGACCGTGGTCATGCCGCGGATCGAGATTTTCTCGTCCGCCAGCGCGGCGCTTACGTCGCGCACCAATCCGCGGCGATCGAAGGCCTGCACCTCGATATCCACGGGGACTTCCCGTTCGCCCATCTTGCCCCAGGTGACGGCCAGCAACCGCGCCGGCGACTTCGCGATGAGGCGCGCCAGATTGGCGCAGGTCTGGCCGTGAATGCTGACGCCGCGGCCCACCGTGATGTAGCCGGCAATGGGTTCGGGCGGCACCGGCTTGCAGCAGCGCGCATAAGTCGACAGGAGATCGCCGATCCCTTGCACCTCGACTTCCGGCTCGCGCTGGCGCTGCGTCCGTTGTCGGGTTTCGGGGCGGGATTCGCGCGCATGCTGCAGCCGCTGCACGGCGCCGGCAACCTGGGCCGCGCTGATTTCGCCCAAACCCAACGCTTCATGCAGCGCTTCGGTACTCTCCTGCCCGAGCTCGCGTAGCAATTCCGGGATGGGCGGGCTGTTGACGCCGAGCCGCTGCAATTCGCGGTCCAGCATTGCACGGCCCTCGATCTTGTTTTGCGCCGCGTTTTGCTTGCGAAACCAGGCGCGCACCTTGTTGCGGTGGCGCGGGCTGGCTAGGAAGCCGGTTTGGGAACTAAGCCAGTCGCGTGAGGGTTGCGGCGTTTTGCCGGTGACGATTTCAACCATGTCGCTGTTCTTCAACTGATAGTCGAGGCCGACCATGCGGCCGTTCACCTTGGCGCCGCGCGTGCGGTGGCCCAGGTCCGTGTGCACTTGATAGGCAAAGTCCAGCGGCGTGCCGCCCACCGGAACATCGACGATCTCGCCCTTGGGAGATACGGCGTAGATCCGGTCTTGAAACAGATCGACGCGCATGCGGTCGAGAAAATCCCGCGTCTTCCCGGTGCCCTCCGCGGGCGACAGCAGCGCGCGAAGTTCATTGATTTTGCGTTCATAGGCCTGGTCGCTGCGGCCGCCCTCCTTGTAGCGCCAGTGCGCGGCCACTCCGCGTTCCGAGTTCGCATGCATTTCGTGCGTGCGGATCTGAATTTCCACCGGTTCCGCGCCGGGGCCGATGACCGCGGTATGAATCGAACGGTACAGATTGTCCTTTGGCGTCGCGATGTAATCGTCGAACTCGCCGGGAATGAATTGCCACAGGGAATGCACGATGCCGAGCGCCGCATAGCATTCCGCAACCGTATTGACCAGAATCCGCGCTGCGCGAATGTCCATCAGCTGCTCGAACGCCAGCTGTTTGGCCTGCATCTTGCGCCAGATGCTGAAGATATGCTTCGGCCGCCCATCGATCCTGGCCTCAATGCCGGCGCGGCTCAGCTCGCCCTGCAGCAGCGCCTTCAGTTCGTCGATGTAGCGCTCACGCTCGGAGCGGCGCACCTTCAAGGCCGCGGCGATATGCTTGTACTGCGCAGGTTCCAAGTACCTGAACGCCAGATCTTCCAACTCCCATTTCACCTGCCATACACCCAGGCGATTTGCCAAGGGTGCGTACACCTCCCGGGTCTCCATGGCCAGTTTGCGCTGCAATGCCGGCCCGACGTGCTTGGCGGAGCGCATCTGCTGCAGCTGCTCGGCCAGCCTTACCACAACCAGGCGCACATCGCCGATGACGGCGAGCAACATTTTGCGCAGGCTTTCCGCTTGGGCCGCCTCGAGGCCCCGCTCCGGAGTCCAATCGTGCGGCAACCCGAAATAGCCCAATTGGCTCAAGGCACGCGCCAGCCGCGCAGGTTCCATGCCAAAGCGCTTCTCAGCCATCTCCCGATCGATGAATTTGCCGTCGAGCAGCGGCTCAATCATCGCGGCAATAACCACATCGTCGTCGGCGTCGAGAGCGCGAACGATTTCGGCAACGGCCAAAGCCTGCGTGCGCGCGGGTTCGCCTTCCGGCGGCAGGTCCAACTCGCGCACAGCCGCGGCGCCGGCATGCAGCCTGCTGCTCGCGGTGCGGGTGGTTGCGGTGGTTTCCATTTCCGTACGCTGGCGCGGTGGGTTTAAGCGCCTATTGCCGGTATCATACTAGGGCTGTGCCAGCCCCAAAGATCAAACCCATTGCGCGGACTTGAAGTAGCGACCATCCGCGTGCTCGGCATCGATCCGGGGTCGCAGCGCACCGGCTTCGGCGTATTGGACGCCGCCGGACCGCGGTTGACCTACGTCGCCAGCGGGGTCATTCGCACCAGCCACGCGGAATTTTCGGCGCGGCTGTGCGAGATTTTTCGCTGCGTGCAAACCATCGTCGCACAATACCAGCCGCAAGAGATCGCCATCGAGAGAGTATTCGTCAACCGCAATCCGGACAGCGCCTTGAAATTGGGTCAGGCGCGCGGCGCGGCAATCTGCGGTACTGCCGACGCCAACGCCAGCATCTTTGAATATGCGACCCGCCAGATCAAACAAGCCGTGGTTGGGTCCGGCAATGCCGAAAAGGCCCAGGTCCAGCTCATGATGAAAAGCATTTTGAAGCTCGATGGGCCGGTGGCCGCGGACGCGGCCGATGCCCTGGCCGCGGCGGTATGCCACGCGCTTCGGGGCCGGGTGCGGGCCACGCTGCTGCGGGCGGGCTTCAGCGGATGATCGGCTTTCTCTCCGGCCGGCTGGCCGCGAAGCAGCCGCCGATGCTGATTGTGGATGTCAATGGCGTGGGCTACGAGCTGGAAGCGCCGATGTCGACGTTTTACGGGCTGCCGGCCGCCGGCGAACCGGTCGCCCTGTTCACGCATCTGGTGGTGCGCGAGGACGCCCACATATTGTTCGGCTTCGGCACCGACGCGGAGCGGCGGCTGTTTCGCGGCCTGCTCAAGGTGTCGGGGGTGGGTCCGAAGATTGCGTTGGGGATACTCTCGGGCGCGAGCGTCGAGGATTTCCTGCGCATCATCGAGGCGGAAGACGTTGCGATGTTGACGCGAATCCCCGGCATCGGGCGCAAGACCGCGGAGCGGGTCATCATCGAGATGCGCGACAGTGTGCAAAAACTCGCGATGCCCGCGCCGGCCGGCAGCAGTTTTCTGGGCGCAGGCGTCGCGCAATCGGCGCAAAGCGAGGCATTCAGCGCGCTGATCGCGCTCGGCTACAAGCCGGCGGAAATCACGCGGCTGCTCAAGTCGGCGGACGAACCGGGTTTGTCGACGACGGAGATCATCCGGCGCGCCCTTAAATCGGCCGTTAAGTCGTAAAATCAGATATGGGAATCGAACCAGACCGCATCATTGCCGGAAGCCCGGGCCGCGACGACGAAATGGTCGATCGGGCGGTACGCCCGAAGACGCTCGCCGATTACGTGGGACAGCCGAATGTAAAGATGCAAATGGACATCTTCATTCAGGCGGCGCGAAAGCGCGGCGAAGCTTTGGATCACGTGCTGATATTCGGTCCGCCGGGCCTCGGTAAAACCACGCTGGCGCATATCATTGCGAATGAACTGAAAGTGAATCTGCGCCAAACCTCCGGCCCTGTGCTCGAACGTCCGGGCGACCTGGCGGCGCTGCTGACGAATCTCGAGCCGCGCGATGTGCTGTTCGTGGACGAGATCCACCGCTTGAGCCCGGTGGTCGAAGAGGTGCTCTATCCGGCCATGGAGGACTCGCAACTCGATCTGATGATCGGCGAGGGTCCGGGGGCGCGGTCGATCAAACTCGACCTGCCGCCGTTCACCCTGGTGGGCGCCACCACGCGTGCCGGCTTGCTGACATCGCCGCTGCGCGATCGCTTCGGCATCGTGCAGCGGCTGGAGTTCTACACCACGGAAGAATTGACCAAAATCGTGGTGCGCAGCGCCTCGATCTTGAAGCTGCAGTTGCAGCCCGATGGCGCGGACCGCATTGCCGAGAGATCGCGCGGTACGCCGCGCATCGCCAATCGGTTGCTGCGCCGGGTGCGCGACTTCGCCGAGGTCAAGGCCGCCGGCATCATCAGCGGCGAGGTGGCCTTGGGCGCGCTCGATATGTTGGAAGTTGACCCCGAAGGATTCGATACGCTGGACAGGAAGCTGCTGCTTACGGTCATCGAGAAATTCGAAGGCGGGCCGGTGGGCGTCGACAGTCTGGCTGCCGCGATGAGCGAGGAACGCGGCACGATCGAGGATGTCATCGAACCGTTTCTCATCCAACAGGGTTTCTTGATGCGCACGGCGCGCGGCCGCGTTGCGACCCGCTCGGCATATGCGCACTTCGGTCTGGCGGCGCCCGCCATCGAGCGGGACCTGAATCTGCCGCTGTTCCGGGACGGACGGTAGATGTCCTCGCCGCCGAGCTACGCCCATGCATATTCTGTTTATTGGGAGGACACCGACGCGGGCGGGGTGGTGTACTACGCCAACTACCTGAAGTTCATGGAGCGCTGCCGCACCGAATGGCTGCGGGCCATGGGCATCGATCAGTCCCGCCTGCTCGCCGAGCGGCAGTTGCAATTCGTGGTCGCCAACGTCACCGTGGATTTTCTGCGGCCCGCCGTGCTGCATGATGAAATTCTCGTCACCGCGCAGTTGCAGCGCCTGGGCGGTGCGACAATACATTTCAAGCAGACGATCATGCGCGGCGACGAACAACTGATCGACGCCAGTACTCGCGTTGCGTGTCTTGATTCGGGCACGTTGAAGCCGCGTGCCATCCCCAAGGATCTTTTCGTGGAGTGGCGGAATGCCCAATGACTTGTCGGTTTGGACCCTGGTGCTGGATGCAAGTCCCATCGTGCAGGCGGTGGTGGCACTGCTGCTCGCGGCGTCGGTTGCCTCCTGGGCGGTTATTTTTCGCAAAGGCCAGGTGATCGGCCGATCACGCCGGCAGGCCGACAAATTTGAGACAGAATTCTGGTCGGGCGGCGATCTGGCGACCTTGTATCGCAGCATCGAGACCAAGGGACGCGCGGGCACCGGGCTGCAAAGCATCTTCGAGTCCGGTTTCGGCGAATTCAGCCGCTTGCGGACCCTCGGCACGCCAATCGAGCAATTGCTCTCGGGCGCGCGCCGTGCGATGCGCGTGGCGCACCTTCGCGAACTCGACCGATTGGAGCAAAACCTGGCGTTTCTCGCCACGGTGGGATCGACCAGCCCCTACGTGGGCTTGTTCGGCACGGTGTGGGGAATCATGACGGCGTTTCACAACCTCGGTAATGTGCAGCAGGCCACGCTGGCGGCGGTTGCGCCGGGAATCGCCGAGGCGCTAATCACCACCGCGGTCGGACTGTTCGCAGCCATCCCCGCCGTGATCGCCTATAACCGCCTTGCCGATCAAGTAAGCCGGCTGGAACTTCGCTTCGACACATTCGTCGAAGAGTTCTCAACCATCCTGCAGCGCCACGGCCCGAGCCGGGTGCAGAGTTAAGGTAGATGCCCGCGCCGCTTCGACGTCGCAGATTGATGGCCGAGATCAACGTCGTGCCGTACATCGACGTCATGCTGGTGTTGCTGATCATTTTCATGATCACGGCGCCATTGCTCAAGGAGGGCGTCAAGGTGGATTTGCCGGACGCGGGTGCCAAGCCCATTGACGCCGATCTCCTGGCGAAGCACCAGCCGCTCGTATTGACCATCGACTCCCGAGGCCGCTTGTATATCAACTTTGGCCAGAACCAGGACCAGCCGGTCAGCGAAGCCACCGTCAGCGCTCGCACCGGTGCGCTTCTGCGCCGCGATCCGCAAACCCCGGTGCTCGTGCAGGCCGATACCACGGTGGCTTACGGCACGGTGGTGCGCGCCATGGTGTTGCTGCAGCGAGCCGGCGCCAGCAAGGTCGGATTTTTGACCGATCCGGTGCGGGCGAAGCCGCCGGTGCGCGAGCCCAATGGAGCCGCCAGCGGCGTGCGTTGAATGCCGGGCTTTTTGCGCGAACACTCCTGGTCGATCGCAGTCTCGGTGCTGCTGCACGGACTGCTCGCGGCGGCTCTGATCTTCGCAACGCTGGTTTCCATCAACCGTTCGACGCCCACCAACGTGCCGCTGCCGATCGACGCCGTCGTCATAGACTCGCAGGTGCTGCATGCCGCGCAGCAAGCGCTCGCCGATCGTGCCGAGCAGGAGGCAGCCCGCGCCCGCGCGGCCGAGGAGCAGCAGCGCGCCGCCAAGGAGGCGGAGGCCCACGCTGCGGCCGACGCCGAGAAGGCTGCGGCCGAAGCCGCGCGCGAGGCGGACGCGCAGAAAGTGGCGGCGGCAAAACACAACGAAGAACTCGAGCGCGCCGCAGACCTCAGGCGTGCCGATGACGCCAAACGTGCGCTCGACGCCAAACGTGCGGAAGACGCCAAGCGCGCCGAGCAGGCGAAACGTGCAGAAGAAACCAAGCGGGCGGAGCTTGCCAAGCAAGCCGAGGATGCGAAGCGCGCCGCCGACGCCAAGGCCAAGGCGGAGCGCGAGGCTGAATTGCGCCGGCAGCTGGCCGATGAGGAACATGTGAGCGCCGTGGAAGCGAGCCCAGCGCGCGCGCAGTACATCGCGCGCTTGTCGAGCAAGATTCAAAATGCCTGGCTCAAGCCGCCTTCGGCGCGCGCCGGTCTGGATTGTATTGTAAACATTACACAGGTCGCGGGCGGCACCGTGACCAGCGCGCAAGTGAGCCAGTGCAACGGCGATGCCGCGGCACGCCAGTCCATCGTGGATGCGGTTTATCGCGCATCGCCATTGCCGCCTCCGCCCGATCCGGCGCTGTTCGAGCGAAATCTTGTGATCCACTTTCATCCGGAAGACTAGAGTTAGCCCTATGACTAAACCGCTTTCATATGTTGCTCTCATTGTCCTGTGTGTCACGAGCCTGGCGACCCATGCCGCATTTGTGGTCGAGGTAACGCGCGGTCAGACCGAAGCGATTCCAATCGCGGTTGTGCCGTTCTCCTCGGCCGAAGCCGCTGCAGCTTCCTTCGACGTGGCGCAACTGGTGAGCGACGATCTGGCGCACAGTGGGCGGTTCAATCCCATGGATCGCAAGGACATGATTGATCAGCCGCACCCCGGCTCGAACATTGCCTACGATGATTGGCGGCGGCTCAACAACGACTATCTGGTCGTGGGCTCGGTGCAGCCGGCAGGGCAGGATCATTTCAACATCACCTACGAGCTCTACAACGTTCTCACCCGGCAGCGCCTGCTCGGCTACCAGATCACTTCGAATCGGCCCGGTTTGAGATTGGCGAGCCATCAAGTGGCCGACATGGTGTTCGAGAAAATACTCGGGATTCGTGGCGCGTTTGCCACCCGGATCGCCTACATATCGGTGCAGGGGCACCTGCCCGCCAAGAACTTTCAGCTGATCGTGGCGGACGCGGATGGCGAGAATCCCCGGGTCGTCATGCAATCCAATGAGCCGCTGATGTCGCCGGCCTGGTCTCCGGATGGCCAAAGCCTGGCGTACGTATCCTTCGAGGACCGCCTGCCGTCGGTGTACGTGCAGACGCTGAAAACCGGCGAGCGCCGCAGAGTGTCGGCGCATGCCGGGGTGAACCAAGCCCCGGCATGGTCGCCGGATGGCAGAAAGCTGGCGCTGACCTTGTCGACGCGGGACGGCAATCTCGACATCTATGTGATGGACCTTCAGACCCAGGCGCTGACCCGCATCACCGATGATCCCGGCATCGACACCGAGCCGCAGTGGTCGAGAGACGGTCAGAGTCTGTATTTCACCTCCGATCGCGCCGGCGGACCGCAGATCTACAAGGTGGGCATCAACCCAGGCGATAAGCCGCGGCGCTTGACTTTTCAAGGCAGTTACAACGCGCGGCCGCGCGTATCCCCGGACGAGTCGCAGCTGGCGTTCGTGACACAGGAAGACGGGGCGTATCGCATCGCCACCATGGACCTTCGCGGGCACGGGGACGTTCAAGTGCTCACCAAGGGCCATTTCGACGTATCG
This sequence comes from Steroidobacteraceae bacterium, assembly GCA_035567075.1. Lineage (GTDB taxonomy): Bacteria > Pseudomonadota > Gammaproteobacteria > Steroidobacterales > Steroidobacteraceae > Bog-1198. Next base: position 127,661 of record DATMRC010000070.1, on the reverse strand, counting down.
CCAAGCTATGCGCCGAACGGCGCCGTGATCATTTATGCAAGCCGCGATCGCGGACGCGGAGTTCTGGCACTGGTCAGCGCAGACGGGCGAGTTCAGCAGCGCGTGGTATCGAGCGAAGGCGAGTTGCAAGAGCCCACATGGGGGCCGTTTTAGAGAAAGACGCGAACAAGGTTCACAAACCGGCTCCTGGTCGGTACCCTTAGCGGTTACGCGAAGCACTTAGGGCCTGATGGAGAAATTAATGAAAAAAGTCATATCGATCGCATTGTTGTTCGCCGCAGCGGCGCTGTTGGCGGGCTGCCCAAAAAAGCACAATGTGAATGAACCGCCGGTCGCCGGCACCCAGGTTCCCCAGACTTCGGCGGCGGAGGGCGCCGCGACCTCGACTCAGCCCTTGGGCGGCGATGCCAGCAACAATGCGCGCGGCTTCGGTGCCGAAGGCACGGGAGTATTGGCCCGCAAGGTCATTTATTTCGACTTCGACAAATCCGAAATCAAACCGGAGTTCGCCGACATCGTGACGACCGCGGCGCGCAATCTGACCTCCAATACGAAACTCAAGGTCAAGCTGGAGGGGAACACCGACGAACGCGGCACCCGTGAATACAACATCGGCCTGGGCGAGCGCCGCGCGCAATCGGTACGGCGCGCCTTGATGCTGCAGGGAGTCGCTGAATCGCAGATCTCGACGGTGAGCTTCGGCGCCGAACGGCCCGCTGCGGAGGGCGATAACGAAGAGGCGTGGGCGAAGAATCGCCGCGTGGAAGTGGTCTACCTGCCGTGACGAAGCCGGCCGCCGTGACAATGCGCGCGCTGTTCGCAGCCGCTTGTCTTGCTGCCTGCTTGCTGCCGGGCTGCGCCAGCACGCCGCCCGACGAAGATCCGGTGCAGATCAAATTGAAGGATCTTGATGCCCGCCTCGCACGCATCGAAAAAGTGACGTCGAATCAAAGTCTGCTGCAGGTCTCCAATCAGATCGAGGCGCTGCGCGCCGATGTGCGCGCCATGCACAACGATGTCGATGTGCTGAGCAACAGCCTGGAGGCCAGCCGCAAGCAGAGCCGCGATTTGTACGTCGATCTGGATCTGCGCGTGAAGAATCTCGAGGCCCGGGGCGGCATTGCGGGCACAGCGCCGGGCGCCGCCGCTGCAACCACGGCGCGTAGCGCCGGTCCGGGCGCAGGCGCCGCGGGTGCCGAGCAGCCGAATGCAAATCCGGACGACGCGCCGCGTTATCAGGCAGCCTTCAATCTCCTCAAGGACGGCAAGTACGACAAAGCCATCGACGCGTTTCAGAAATTCCTGTTGGACTTCCCGGCGAGTACGCTTGCGGACAATGCGCAGTATTGGCTGGGCGAGGCTTACTACGTGAACAGGGCCTATCCGGATGCGGAGTCCGCATTTCAACGCGTGGTTGAAAAGTATCCGCAATCGCGCAAGCTTCCCGATGCGTTGCTCAAGATCGGCTATTGCCGCTATGAACTGAAGCAATGGGATTCGGCCAAGACGGTGCTGACGCAGCTGGTTTCCCAATACCCGGACACACCGGCGGGGCGCCTGGCGCAGCAGCGCCTCGAAAAAATAGCGGCCGAGAAACATTGATCGAGGACGCGACCAAGCTCAAGCGCTTGCGCATCAATGAAGTCTTTCATTCGTTGCAAGGGGAGGCCGATTGCGTCGGCTATCCGACGGTGTTCGTGCGGCTGACGGGCTGCCCGTTGCGCTGCCAGTATTGCGACACCGAATACGCCTTTCATGAAGGAAGCTGGTACAGCCTGGCGGCCATCCTGGAGATGGTCCGCGGCTTCGGTGCGCAGCACGTCTGCGTGACCGGCGGCGAGCCGCTGGCGCAGCCGAACTGCATCGAGCTCCTGAAGGACTTGTGCGACGCCGGGTTTCACGTGTCGCTGGAAACCAGCGGTGCCATGGATGTGACGGCAGTCGATGCGCGCGTATCGCGCGTCATCGACGTGAAGACGCCGGCTTCCAACGAAGCGGCGCGCAATAGAATCGAGAATTTTCAGCTGCTGACGCCAATCGACCAGCTCAAATTCGTGATCTGTTCGCGTGAGGATTACGATTGGAGCAAGGCATTTATACGGGAACATGGCTTGGGGCAGGGCTGCCGCATCCTGTTTTCTCCGAGCTTCAAGCAGCTGTCGCCCACTGTTTTGGCGGATTGGATCCTGGCTGATCGCCTGCCGGTCCGCTTCCAGCTCCAGCTTCACAAGGTTCTGTGGGGCGACGTTCCGGGGAAGTGATGCGATCGGCGAGCCGCGCAATCGTGCTGCTGTCAGGCGGCTTGGATTCGGCCACCGTTCTTGCAATGGCGCGTGCGCGTGGCTACGAGTGTTATGCGCTCAGCGTCGAGTACGGTCAGCGCCATGGCGCCGAACTCAATGCAGCGATGCGCGTGGCGGCGGCCCTGGGTGCTCGCGAACATCGGATCATGCGAGTCGACCTGGGCGGGATTGGAGGTTCGGCATTGACCGATGCGGCGATTTCCGTACCAGAATCGCCCACCACCGGCATACCCATCACCTATGTGCCCGCCCGCAACACGATATTGCTGTCTCTTGCGTTGGGCTGGGCGGAAGTGGCCGAAGCTGCGGATATTTTTGTCGGCGTCAACGCGGTGGATTATTCCGGGTATCCGGATTGCCGGCCCGCATTCATAGAGGCCTTCGAACGCTTGGCGCAATTGGCGACCAAGGCTGGAGTTGAAGGCACGCGCTTCAAGGTCCAGGCACCACTGATCGATATGTCGAAAGCCGAAATAATCCGCGCCGGCATCGATCTTGGCGTGGATTTCAGCATGACGGTCTCCTGCTACCAGGCCGACGCGCAAGGCCGCGCTTGCGCAAAATGCGATTCCTGCCGCCTGCGCGCCGCCGGCTTTGCCGCGGCAAATATTGCCGATCCCACCCGCTACCGTTAGCGGTGTTCCGCGGCGGAAGTTCGGCTATGATTGCGCCCCTGCAAACGGGACGGTAGCTCAGTTGGTAGAGCAAGGCCCTTTTAAGGCTTTGGTCCTGGGTTCGAGTCCCAGCCGTCCCACCATATTTTTAATAAAATCAATATACTATGGTCAATAACTATAATTCATTGTAAGTGCGCCCAGAGGAGAGTGGGAACATGAGTCGTCAGTGCTCCCGCCGTCCGCAGGTTACTCCCACTCAATTATTTCCTGGCGTTCAATTGCGTATGTAAATTGCGCAATGGCCTTGTGTACTGTTCGCCGAGATCGCGATGGGTCGCTTGAATCGCCGCGGCGCTGGCCAGCAATGACGTGGCTTGTTTTGGCTGACCCAGCGCGAGATAGCAATTCGCGAGCGCGATTTGTGCGTCGGACAGCACCGGGCTGAATTTCCGATCGTAGAGCGACGTTAAGCCGGCCACGGCGGCCTGCGCAAGCGGCAGCGCTTCCGGCGCGCGGCGCAATGCCACGAGCGCCTTTGCTTCAATGAGGGCCGCTTTCGCTTCATAGACTGAATAGTATTGGCGTGCAGAGTCCCTCTGAATCGCCTCGCGAACCCGACGCGCAATCGTCGCGGCGTTCTCTGCCTGGCCGTTGGCCCGCGCGCATTCCGCAACGAGGAGGACTTCGCGCAGCTCGATCCTCGTCAGCGGCCCGGGATCCAGGTTCGACTTCAAACCGGCCTGCGACACGAGATCAGCAGCCTCTGCGGCGCGGCCTGCGGCAAGCAAATGCTCGACGCCAAAGCGAGCATGATCCGTCCACATTGGGTCGGTGCGCGCTAGAGGGGCTAATAGCGAGGCTGCCTCTTTCAGGCGTTCGTCGGCCTCAGAGTGGCGAGCCAGGTTGTCGAGACCATACATCTCGATGTCAAGCCATGCAGCCAACGACGCGTTGTTTGGGCGGTACTTTCGATAGATCGACACTGCATCATGGGCAACCGCGTGCCCCTCTTCCAAAATGCCCATCTGCATCAGTCGATAGCCAAACACAATCCGCACGTTTGGTACATGGAAGCTGTCGTCTGCTCCTTTGGCGCGAATCGCGCGCTCGAGCGCGCTTCGCAGTGTTTGAATGCCCTCGGCGGTTCGTGACGTATCGAATAGCATCGCACCCAACCGGAACTCGGTCTGAATCGTATCTGCGTGATCGGGTCCTGCATGCGCGAGCGCGCTCCCAAAAGCACGCCGGTAGGCCGCTTCTGCGCCTGGAATTTCGCCCACTTCCTGGCGCACGTCGCCGAGATAACTGAATAGCTGGGGCACCTCACTTGCGCAAGCGGGTTGCAAACCATCGCACAGTTCAGCCGCCTCGGACAGCGCCACAAGCGCGCCGCGCAGATTCTCGGCGCGATCCTGTATGTAGCCTTTCGCCATGAGGGAGCGCACCACCTCCATCGGTTCCCGGCGCGCACGATACAGCGCGATTGCCTGATCGATGTACTCGAGCGAACGGGCCGGCTCACGATCCCCATTCATCTGAGCAAGTTGTCGCAACAACCGACCGCGCGCGTTCGATAAGCTCTCATGATGCAGGTCGAGAATCCGAGTGGCCTCGCGGAGCACGGAAGCCCGTTCTGAGACGGCCTTTGATGTCTGCAGGTTATCCGACAAGTCGATCAGGCTATATGCAACCTCGACACCATCGACGCCGTACAGTGTCCTTGCCAGACTGACACGCTCGTGATTGAGCGCGACAGCCTTTTCCGTCATGCGCAATTCGGTATATGTGTCGGCAAGCATTTTGAGTGCGCGCAGCCGCGCCTCTGGAGCATCCGCGAGGTCGCGCTCAATCTGCTTCGCCCCAAGGTCGAGCAGATCTCTGGCAGTGGTTTGCTGGGCTTTGATCGGATCGGCCTGCTGGATTGAGTTTGCGTGAAAAATGTTCGCCACGAAGCTTTCAACAGCAGTCGCAATTCGCGCCTGCGTCTCCGCGCGATGCGCATGCTCGCGCGCTCTATCGGCTTGCCACAAGGCGGCGGCCAAGCCTGCCGCGAGCGCCACGAATACCGCGCCCATCGATGCCGCCAGTACGGCATTCCGCCCAAGAAATTTCCGGGTCCGATACCACACGGTGTCGGCACGCGCCAGGACGGGCCGGCCCGCCAAGTGATTGTCGATATCTGCGGCGAAGGCGTCGACAGTGCGATAGCGCTCGGAGGGGGCCTTTTTGAGTGCCTTGAGGACAACGGTGTCCAGGTCACCGCGCAGCACTCGTAACCGGGGCCGTGGGATTGCGCCAGCGCCAGTCCTCGGCGCCTGATTCTCTTCAAACACTACCTCGCTGGGTCTGCATGGCTCGGCGCTCAAAATGGCGTCCTCGAGCGCACCGCGGGAATCGCGCGTCAATCGATAAGGACGACGTCCCGTCAACAATTCATAGAGAACGACACCGAGGGAGTAGACATCGGTAGCCGTGGTGATTGCGGCACCGGTAATCTGTTCCGGGGCGGCGTAATCGAGAGTCAGAGCGCGTCCGCCGATTTCGGTGAGAGCCTGCAGGCTGGCGCCATCCGGTGACAACAGTTTGGCGATACCGAAGTCGAGCAGCTGGACTTGGCCGGCGCTGGTTACGAGCATATTCGACGGCTTGAGGTCGCGATGGATCACCAGGTGGTTATGCGCATATTGAACAGCCCCAAGAACTTGTCGGAAAAGTGCAAGGCGCTGGTCGACTGAGAGGCGCTTGGCCTCGCAGTAATCGCCGAGCGGAGTACCCTCAACATATTGGAGGGCCAGGAACGGCTGCCCATTGGCGGCAACGCCGGCGTCATAAAGGCGTGCGATATTTGGGTGTTCCAATGCACCCAAGATGTCGCGTTCACGCGCGAAGCGCGCCAGCAGTTCGCTACTGGAGAACTCAGCACGCAGCAGTTTGAGTGCGACGGGTCGCTTCACGAGTCCATCGGCACGCCGCGCCCGCCACACGACGCCCATTCCGCCGCGACCGATCTCCTGTTCGATGACATACGGCCCGACGATTGTCCCGGCCGACAGCGCGGCCGACTCCACGGCATCCGTTGCGGCACCTTCCGCCGGGCGGAACTTGGGCAGCGTCTCGAGAAAATCGCTGGTCTCAATGCGCGCGTGGCGCTCAAGGAGCCCGCGCAACTCATCCTTCAAGTGAGCGTCCAGCGGGCCCAGCGAATCCAGCCAGGATTCGCGGCTCTCCAGTGGCAATTCCATTGCCGCGTCGAAGAGCCGCGAAAGGACTAACCATTGCTCCGCGTTGATTCTCATAAGCGTGTTTGTCGCCGCCAAAATGAACTACGTATTCCACTAAGTGAAACGGCCTTTGCAGTGCCGCTCGGCGCTTGTCGGCTTAGGGCTTGAGTTCCCCGTGCAACAACACCCGGGCCTTCTGCCAATCTCGGCGCACACTACGCTCAGCTATGCCGAGCGCAGCGGCAATCTCCTCACTTTTCAGCCCGCCGAAATACTTCAATTCGACTACTTGTGCCAAGCGCGGATCCAGTCGCGCGAGCTCCTGCAGGGCCTCATCTACTCGAACGACCTCTTCCTCCGCAGCCGCCGCGGGATCCGGAATATCGGTTCCCACCGTAATATGCGGGGCATTGGCGCCACGACGTTGCGCGAGCCGCTCGCGCGCAAAATCCACCACGATCGAACGCATCACGCGACCCGCGTAGCCGAGAAAATGCGCTCGGTCGTCGACGTCGAGGTCGCCCACCTTCACGAGCCGCAGATAACACTCGTTCACGAGTACCCCGGTATCGAGCAGGGTGATCTTGGGGGCCCGCCGTAGGCGCTGATGTGCAAGATCACTTAGCTCCCGATAGGTGAGGGCGACAATCTGATCGACGGCGCCGGATTGACCGTTGCGCGCGGCCTCAAATAGTCGCGTGAGTTGTCCCATCCGATGAGCTTGCAGGCGCTCGAGGCGGCGCGCAATAGCCAAGCTTGGCCGTTTTTCGTGACCGGATCCGTATTACTTACCGGGGACGACACGAACCAGGAGTGCACAACGTGAATTCGCACATCACCCGACCGCAGGCGCAGGGCGCCTTCGCCGTATTGCTGTTCTTTTCATCCTCGCTGTGTATCGCGCAGCACGATCCTGGCCTCCGCGCTGGCCCTGTAGGCGCCGGCAAACCGCTCGATGGACTGACTCTCATCGAAATGGCCGTATTCAAGGAAGGTCTGGAGCGCGCCATCCAGCTAGAAGCTGTGTGCGATTCGTGCAGCGACCTTACGCTGGGCGAGGCCGTTGATCCGGCCAAGGCGAATGTCATGACCCAAACCAACTCTTCCGGCCTGGGAGCACGTTTCAATGGCGACCAGTGCACCGCGTGCCACAATCATCCAGCCCTCGGAGGATCTGGCGGGTTTATGGTTCCGAACCCGCAAGACCCTGTCGCGAGCCAGCGGGCGCCGGAGAATCCGATGTTCGATCTGATCCCGCATCGCAAGGGGGCAGCCAATGTCGTCCCCTCATTTATCACCCGATTCGGACCGATTCGCGAGGTGCGCTTTGTCAGAAAGCCCGACGGCACTCCGGACGGCGGCGTACACCAGCTATTCACCGTCGTGGGCCGTTCCGACGTCTTCCCGCCGTGGCAGTCGGGCTACTGCACCACCGCGGACTTAGCGCAGCCGGACTTCGAGTCTGAATATCGGCGTGGCAATTTGCGCTTTCGCCTTCCATTGCAGCTATTCGGTCTGGGAATCCTCGACGGCATCCAGGATCGGGAGATTCTCGCGCGCCACCGCGCAACAGCGCCCATCCGCTCGCAATTGGGAATTGCCGGCATGCCTAATCGCAGCGGCAATGACGGCACCATCACCCGCTTTGGCTGGAAGGCGCAGAACAAGTCGATCGCGATCTTCGCTGCCGAGGCCTATAACGTCGAGATGGGGGTCACCAATGACCTGTTCACTCAGGCCACGGATGAGGTTCCGGCCTGCACCGCCGACAAGAGCGAGCCGAATGACATCTCGCGACTGGACGAGGACGACTCGCGCAACCAGGCTTTTGCGAACCCCCTGCACGAGCCGCCGGACTGGCTGATGTTTGCGATGTTCATGCGCTTCCTCGACGCGCCGAAGCCCGCTGTGTTATCCGCCAGCGCAGCGCGCGGACAAGATCTGTTCGGCACCGGAGCGGATCGTCCCGGAATCGGCTGCGCGGCTTGCCACACACCTACGATGGTGACTCCGCCAAAGAGCGAGACAGCTGCGTTGCAAAACTTGACCGTGCACCCATTTTCGGATCTGTTGATCCATCATATGGGCAAGCGTTTGGCGGACGACATCACCCAGGGTCTCGCGACGGGTGATATGTTCCGCACAACGCCCTTGTGGGGAGTCGGTCAGCGCCGGTTCTTTCTGCACGATGGGCGCACAGATGACTTGCTGATAGCAATCGATGCCCACGCCTCTGCGGCAGCGGACTGCACGCAAGACGGCGATAATCGGGCGCCCCACACCTGCTACGGGCCATCGGAGGCCAACGCCGTGGTCGGCCGATTCAAAGAGCTGGCCCCTAGCGACCAGCAGGCGATTCTCGACTTTCTGCGTGCACTCTAGAAGGTAGTCGACCACTCGCCTTGCATACTCGGCTGGCGCGCTCGCGGTTTTCGCATACTCACGACGGTCATCAACGTTCGAGCATCTGAGCAGCTCTCCGCCAACTGCGAACTCCCTGATGAAGTCCAATTCCAGGTTTCGATCAACATGCATAAGCATTCGTGATCCGGTTGTTCGCATACCTGCTACATCAACCCCAGCGTGCCCAACTCTCCCTGCATTGTCTGTCTGTTAACACACCTCCAGCCTATTCGCTGGCGGAAATTCCCGCCGCCTGCCGCCGACTTCGTTTCGTCCGCCCTTCGAACGGAGTACGCTTGGAGGCTTCGCAGACCTAGGAGAGTTCTGTTGTTACGGGCGATGTCTGCCGGCGACGCAGACGTTCTACATGGGAGAAATGAAATGACTCTTTGCCCCATCGCGATAGCAGTCGGCTGCAAGAAATGCCCCGCGTTCAAAGTCTGCCCGCTGAAGAGCGTCGTGGGTGACTACAAGAACCAAGACGAACCGCAGACGCCGGGCGGAGCCGGCAAGGCAAACGGCGATAAATAGAGGACGCACGAGCGAGAGGCCGATTGTCGATTCCGGACAACGGCTTTAGACCATGGCTCGCCAGTTGTCTATCACACCCGCCTCAGGCGGGGCGGATTCCGGTACGCGGTCGTATCGTCGCTGATGCTCCGTACCGCGTTTTGCCATTTATTCTGCGCTGAGTGTTATTATAATTTAACACGTATCTGAGTAGCACTCTGTGTGAAGGTTCTGGCTATCTCACCGCTCAGCATTTGTTTGACCGTGCTTGCGCTTTGGTGCTTCATTGGGCTGGCCGGTCTCCTGCGTCCAAGGAGCCTAAGGTTTGTTGGCCGCACGCTGTTTCCACTGGGTGCCCTCTGCGGAATCGCCCTCGCGGTGATCGCGGCAGTGAGCTTGGCGGGCGCACCGGAGACGGCTATCTTGCCCATCGGCTTGCCCGACCTGCCGGTTCACTTGCGCAGTGACGCACTGAGCCGCTTCTTTCTGTTCCTGCTCGGCGCTACATCGAGCGGTATTTCCATCTTCGCCGCGGGCTACTTCCGCCGGGGAGAAGGCACACTGCCAGGGCTCCTGTGTCTGCAGTACCATCTGTTCCTCGCGAGCATGGGCTTCGTGCTGCTGGCCGACGACGCGTATGCGTTCATGGTGGCGTGGGAAACGATGGCACTGTCGTCGTACTTTCTAGTCACCGCGCAGCACGGTATCGCTGAGATCCGCCGAGCCGGCTTTTTGTACTTGCTGATCGCGCACGTTGGCGCGATCTCGATTCTGTTGGCGTTCGGCGTCATGCAGGGCGGCAGCTGGCAATTCACCTTCGATGCAATGCGCGGTGCGCAGCTCGCACCTCAGGCAGCGACCGTCGCCTTTCTTCTTGCACTCTTTGGCTTTGGCGCAAAGGCTGGCCTGGTGCCCCTACACGTCTGGTTGCCGGAGGCGCACCCCGCCGCGCCTTCGCCGGTGTCGGCACTAATGAGCGGCGTGATGCTAAAGACGGCTGTCTACGCAATGCTGCGCGTGAGCTTCGATCTGCTCGGACACGCGCAGTGGTGGTGGGGACTCGTGCCGCTCGGGCTTGGACTCTTCAGTGCGTTCTACGGCGTGGTGTTTGCCGCGGTGCAGACCGATATGAAGCGGCTGCTCGCGTATTCCTCCATCGAAAATCTCGGCATCATATTCACCGGCCTTGGGCTCGCGATCGTGTTCCACGGTGTGGGAATGCCCTCGCTCGAAGCACTTGCGCTGATCGCGCTGCTTTACCACACCCTGAATCACGCGTTCATCAAGAGCCTGTTGTTTCTCGGCACAGGCGCGGTTCTTCATTCAACCGGGGAACGCAACCTGGGGCGTCTCGGAGGATTGATTCATCGCATGCCCTGGGTAGCGTGGCTCACGCTCATCGGCGCACTGGCCATGGCGGGGCTCCCGCCGCTCAATGGGTTCGTCTCCGAATGGCTGTTGCTGCAGGCCTTCCTCTTCGCCCACGAAGTACCCCGGTCCTTTGTCAACATGCTGCTGCCGATGGGGGCGGCGCTCATCGCAATGGCAGCCGCGCTCGCCGCTTACGTCATGGTCAAGTTCTTCGGCGTCATCTTCCTCGGCCAACCGCGCGAGGCGGGGCTGGCTCACGCCAAGGACGCGGGAATCCTCCAGCGGATCGGACTCGGTTGGCTCGCCTTAGGGTGCATTGCACTGGGATTGTTGCCAACTTATGTCCTTCGCGCCCTGCGTATCGTTTGCACGCAACTCAGCGGCGCGGCGCTGCCGAACGCGAATGCGCCTTGGTGGTTGCTGGTACCCTTGCCGGGCCGACAGGCCTCCTATTCCGCCCTCGTATTATTCCTTGCTGTCGCGACTGTGGTCCTCCTTACGATGCTTTCCGTGCGGCTCCTCTATCACCGCCGCGTGCGGCGTTCGGCGCCCTGGGACTGCGGATTCGGGCGGCTGGATGCGCGCATGCAGGATAGCGCGGAAGGCTTTGGTCAGCCGATCCGACACATCTTTCAAGCGTTTTTTGGAGTCGAACGCGAATTGCCGTCACCCTTCGACCGCAAACCACATTATCGCGTCGTCGTGGCAGATCTCATCTGGCGCGCCGTATACGCGCCGCTCGAACCCCTCGTGCAATCCGTCGCCAACGCCTTTGCGTGGCTGCAGCAGGGGCGTATCGCCGCATATCTACTCTACAGTTTCGTCACCCTCGTGGTGCTTTTGGGATTGGTGTTGTGACGCCGATCGAAATGCTCACCCAGGCGTTGGAACTGGTTGTCGCTCTGACCGCGGCACCGTTGTTTCTCGGCTGGATCAACCAATGCCGGGCATGGCTGCAGAACCGAACGGCGCCGAGCGTGTGGCTCCCTTACCGTGGGATCCGGAAGCTCTTCTTCAAGGACGCAGTGATTGCCCAGAACGCATCAGCGCTGTTTCGGCTCGCGCCCTATATTGTGTTCGGAACCATGGTGGTCGCGGCGGCCATTATTCCCTCCATGGGAACGCGCCTACCTCTGACAACGGCGGCCGATGCGATCGCGCTCGTGGGCCTACTCGCCACCGCGCGCGTTTTCATGGCGCTAGCCGCGATGGATGTAGGGACCGCCTTTGGCAGCCTGGGCGCCCGTCGCGAGATGATGGTGGGGTTTCTTGCAGAGCCGGCGCTGCTGATGGTGATCTTCGTGGCCTCCATGATTTCCTCGACCACCGCACTCCCGGCGATAACCGAGCACCTGGCGACGCAGAATCTCGCCCTGTTTCCGAGCCTCGCATTCACGGCGATAGCGTTCACCATGGTGCTGCTCGCCGAAAATGCTCGCATTCCCATCGATAATCCGGCGACTCACCTGGAACTGACGATGATTCATGAGGCGACGCTGCTCGAGTATTCGGCTCGCCATCTCGCGCTCATGGAATGGGCGAGCGCGCTAAAGCTCTTTAACTATGCTTGCATCGGCTTCGCAATGTTCGTTCCCTGGGGGGTCTCGACCGGGACGGATGGTCCGGCGTCGTTGTTGGCGTCGATACCGCTGTTGGCCGTGAAGCTCGCCGTCGCCGGCGCGGCGCTCGCGATCATTGAGACGGTTTCGGCAAAGCTGCGTGTATTCAGGGCTCCGGAGTTTCTCGCGGTCGCGTTTCTACTTGCGGTGCTGGGCCTTCTCGTACACCTACTGCTGGGAGCTTGAGGGTGACCCGTATCCCGTTCGATCTGCAACTGTTGAATCTGTGCGCAGCGCTTCTCCTGCTGCTGTCATTTGCGATGCTCGCACAGAGGCGCATCGTCGTGATGGTCAACTTGCTGGCAATGCAAGGCGTACTGTTGTTCGCGGCGACTCTGCTGCTCGCCTGGCGCACGGGAGAGCATCACCTATACCTATCCGCCGCGCTCACCCTGGCGCTCAAGGTCATCTTTCTCCCTTGGATTCTGCATAGGCTCATCCGTCGCCTGCAGGTGTACTGGGATACCGAGCCGCTGCTCAACATCTCCGGCACCATGCTGGTGGGTCTCGTAGTCGTCGTCTTCGCCTTTGGACTTGCGCAGCCGATCGCGGCGCTCGCAAGCACGGCCACGCGCAGCTCGATCGGCATTGCGCTCGCGGTCGTCTTGCTTTCCTTCATCACCATGATTACGCGGCGCAAGGCCATGTCGCAGGTGATCGGCTTTCTGTCTATGGAGAACGGGCTTTTCTTCGGTGCCATGAGCGCGACCTACGGCATGCCGATGATCGTCGAGTTCGGCGTCGCGCTCGACGTGCTCGTCGCCGTGCTCGTACTCGGCATTTTCTTCTTCCAGATCCGCGAGCAATTCGACAGTCTCGATCTGCATCACTTCGAATCGCTCAAGGAGGATCCGTAGCATGGAATTTCTGCTGCTTCTCGGCAGCCCGCTCGTTGGCGCGCTTCTGCTGGCGGTCCTGGGAGCGCGGCGCTATGCGCCGGAGCTCAATTCGGTCGTTAGCCTCGTGACTTTCCTCAGTGCGTGCGCGCTCACTGCACGTGTGATCGGGGAGGGCGATCTTCTCGTCGCGCGCGAGCAGTTCTTCATCGATCCCTTCAATGTGTTTCTGGTTACCCTCACTGCGTTCGTCGGCCTTACCACTTCGCTGTTCTCGCGTCCGTATATGCGGGTGGAGATGGAACATGGACGCCTGAGTGCCGGCCGGCTGCGGCTCTATCACAGCATGTACCAGCTGTTCATGACGACGATGCTGATCGCCCTTACTACCAACAACATGGGGCTGTTGTGGGTGGCGATGGAGGCAGCGACGCTCTCAACGGTGTTGCTGGTGACGCTCTACCGGACCGCGGCCAGTCTCGAGGCCGGATGGAAGTACTTCATCCTGTGCGGCGTTGGCATTGCCCAGGCACTCTTCGGCACGATCCTGCTGTACATAGCCGCAGAGAAAGTCCTGGGAGCGGAAGGCGCGACGGCGCTCCTGTGGACGCACTTGAATGCGGTCAAGGGACAACTCGAGCCCACCGTGCTCGGCCTAGCCTTCGTCTTCTTGCTGGTGGGCTACGGCACCAAGGTGGGACTTGCCCCCTTGCACAATTGGCTGCCCGACGCGCATGCGGAAGGTCCGACGCCGATTTCAGCGGTGCTCTCGGGGCTTCTGCTCAATGTGGCCATCTATGCGGTGGTGCGCTGCAAAGTACTGGTCGAAGGCTCGCTGCATTCGCAAATTCCCTCGCGCATGCTCATGGGCTTCGGTCTGTTCTCGGTGGTGCTCGCGGCGTTTCTCCTCTGGCGACAGCGCGACATCAAGCGCTTGTTCGCCTACTCCTCGATCGAGCATATGGGGATCATCACCTTTGCCTTCGGGATGGGGGGTGCGGTCGCCAACTTCGCGGCGCTTCTGCATATGACCGTCCATTCGCTCACGAAGTCAGCCATCTTCTTCACCGTCGGGCATGCGGCACAGAAATCGGGGTCGCAGCTGATGGAAAATATCCGAGGGCTCATTACGCTGAGCCCGACTGTCGGCTGGGGCCTGATGATGGGTTCGCTTGCTATCTTAGGGATGCCGCCCTTTGGAGTCTTCGCAAGCGAATTCCTGATCCTCACCACCGCGATGCGCGAGCAGCCGTGGGCGACACCTATTTTGCTCTTGGCACTCGGCGTCGCCTTTGCGGCCATTTTCGGGCGCGTGCAGCCGATGGTCTTCGGTGAGACTGCAGCTCGCCGCTTGCCGCACGCGCCGGCGCTGCTGCCGGTATTTACTCATCTCGGCATTGTTCTGGTGCTCGGTTTGTACGTCCCGCCATACCTCGCTGACTGGTACCGGGCGGCGGCTCGCTTGATCGGGGGACAGTGACATGCCCATGCGCACGTGGTGGGAGGGAAGCGAAGTGATCTCCGGCATAACCCGCAGCCGGCGTCGGCCGGTCAGCTCCGAGCACTGGCTGAAGGCGGCTGCGGACGCGGCGGCTGCGGGGGGGCAACTACTGGCATTATGGGCCGCGTCGGATCCCAGGGCCTCCGCGGCCGTAGTTCGAGCTGCATTGCTGATGCATCTCGGTGTGCTGGTTCTCGAATTGCCGGTGCGTGACGGCGATCTGTACCCGAGTCTGCACGAGCTGTTTCCTGCTGCCTCACGCATGCAGCGCGCAGCGTTTGATCTCGTCGGGGCATGTTCCGATGATCCTGACTCTCGTCCGTGGCTCCGTCATTTAGCGTGGCCGGCCGATGCGCATCCACTGCGCGCGGGAGCAATGCCTGCTTCCCACGCCACTGCGGCCGCGGACTCCTACGAGTTCGTACGCGTCGAAGGGGACGGCGTGCATGAGATCCCGGTGGGTCCGGTACACGCTGGGATTATCGAACCGGGACATTTCCGCTTCTCCATCGTTGGTGAAAAAGTCCTGCGGCTGGAGGAGCGGTTGGGGTATGTTCACAAGGGGATCGAGCGGCGCTTCACGGAGCTGCCGGCCGCCGAGGGACATCGTCTCGCAGCACGTGTGTCGGGCGACTCTGCCGTGGCGTTCTCCTGGGCCTATGTCCAAGCGCTCGAGGCGCTTTGCAGCTGCACCATCCCCCGACGCGCGGCCTTCCTGCGGGCGCTGTGTCTGGAAGTCGAGCGGCTGCAGAATCACCTCGGCGATCTCGGAGCTCTCGGTAACGACGCGGGTTTCGCGTTTGGCCTCAGTCAGTTCTCACTATTGAAGGAGCAGCTGCTGCGCACGGTCGAGCAAGCGTTCGGTCAACGTTACCTGCTTGATGCGGTGGTCCCAGGTGGCATGCGTGTCGATCTGTCCGCCCAGGCCGCGCACGCCCTTGCCGATCGCGCCGAAGCGGTTGCGGTCGCCGCGCGCCACCTAAAGGAGATTTACGATGAGCACTCCGGGCTGCGGGACCGTTTTGTCGGTGCCGGCCAGGTGAGCGCGGAGCTCGCGCGACGCCTGGGACTCTTGGGGCTTGCCGGTCGCGCCAGCGGCCAGGCCTACGATGCGCGCGTCGACCTGCCTTCACCACCATATGATGAGATCGCCCCGGCGAAGATTGCGCGCGCGGAGGGAGATGTCGCCGCGCGGGTGACGGTGCGTTTCGAGGAGCTGCAGGAGTCCTGCCGGCTGGTGCGGCTCCTGCTCGAGCGCCTGCCGCAGGGCCCCTATCGCATCGACATCGGCCGAGCCGCACCTGATACGCTCGGAGTCGGCCTGATCGAGGGTTGGCGGGGGCCGGTATTCATGGCACTGGAAGTCGATTCCAGCGGCATGATTCGGCGTTGCCATCCGCACGATCCCTCGTGGCAAAACTGGCCCGTCCTGGAGCACGCGATTATCGGCAACATCGTGCCGGATTTTCCCTTGATCAATAAATCATTCAACCTCAGTTACAGCGGTCACGACCTGTAGCGCATGTCCCTATGCTGAAAACACTGCGCCAAATTACCTCGATCGGCATAGTCACAGAACCCGCTCCGCATGTTGATGACGCCTTGCGCCTCCGGGAGCACCTCAACGAGCGGATCCGTGCCCTGCTCGGGCGTGCGCTCTGCGTCCGCCACATCGATGCCGGCTCCTGCAACGGCTGCGAACTCGAGATCCACGCGCTTAACAATCCAATTTACAACTTGGAGGGACTCGGCATCCGATTCGTCGCGAGCCCCCGTCACGCCGATCTGCTGCTTGTCACGGGTCCGGTGTCGCGGCACATGGAGGTCGCGCTGCGCCGCACCTTTGAGGCAACGCCGGACCCCAAACTCGTCGTTGCCGTCGGCGACTGCGGGTGCACGGGCGGTATTTTCGGCGAGAGTTACGCGAGCTGCGGACGCGTTTCGAATGTGATCCCCGTTGATGTCGCGGTTCCCGGCTGTCCGCCGAGCCCAACGCGAATCCTGCAAGCCATTCTGACCGCCCTTGCACGTTCGACCGGCGGGTCCAAAGCCGGCGACACACCCTTGCTGAGCAATTCTGACCTGCCGTCGGGATGACACACATGCATCGCAGCCCGGCGCCACAGGGAGGCGCCGAATCCAAGCTTAAGGGCGGGGAACGCGCCGCTTGGATGCGCCGCGCGCAACGGCTTCGCGCCCGCGCGTTGGGTCCTCGTCGCCGGGTACCCAAGGTCGTCCGAGGCGCCGCTCGATATATTCCCGAATCAATTGACGTACGACTTGCGAGGGAGTGAGGTCCTCTTCGGCACACAGCCGTTCCAGTACCGCCTTTTTACGCGGGTCGATCAGAATGGTAAATCGTGCCGTGCGCTCCTCGAGCTTCACAATCGCGGTATTCCTCATTCACATCCAAGTTATATCGTAGGATAATCAAATGATAATCGCAACAATTAGGCCGGTGCAAGGTTTCGGATGGATTTACCAGAGTCGGCCACCAAATGATTTTGGGCACCTGCCAGGCGAAAAGTGGGCACGAGTCGTTGCCGATGTGACCGAAATGGACGGAAATCAATATCGGGATGAGACAAGACTCCAACGTCCCGAGGGGCCACAGCTAGTCGGACTCAATATCCAAGAAACTTGGAAAGCAATTCTCGTGAAAACAGGAACCTAGACTGAGAGTTCGGTGGCCTGTTGTCCAATAAATTATCAAGATAAACAATATATTATTTTATTTATCTATAATTCACATTAGATACTAATCCAAGCGTTGCGTTTTGTTTTAGCGGCTAGGCGGACGAGTCGGCGCGGGTACGCGTGCGGTTGAACCGCGAATGATCAATTCATGATCTAACAGATGGCGCGGAACGCGCTCGGGCCAGCCATTGCGCCGCGGTTCGAACCGGATAATCAAATCCGCGGCGATCCGCGCCATCGCGGCTACCGGTTGACGAACCGTCGTAAGCTCGGGCCATATCATCGTGGCAACCGGGGCATCATCAAACCCCGTTACTGACAACTGTCCCGGCAGCGTGAGTCCGAACTTTCGCGCCATCGAAACCACGGCCGCTGCCATGTCGTCGTTGCTGGCGAAGATGGCTGTGGGTGGAATTGCCGAACGCAACATCCGCTCGGCGCACACCAAGCCGTCCTCGAATTGGAAATTGCCAGTCTGGACAAGGTCGAAATCGACCGCGACCTTATGCGCGCGCATTTCGTCGATAAAGCCGAGGTAGCGCTGCTCCGTTGCGCCATGCTCCGGCCGGCCCAACATGAAGCCTATGCGCCGATGACCGAGGTTCAGCAGGTGCGATGTGATCTGCCGGGCGGCTGCATAGTCATCGATGCCGATCGAGGGTGTTGCGCTCAAGTTTTGCTTTGGCGCAATTCGCACGATTGGAATCGCCGCCTCCTGCAGTTTGGTCAAGACAATTGGATGGTCACAGAGCGGCGGCAGCAAAATGACTCCTTCCAGGCGCAGTTGCCCGAGCAGAGTATCCATCTGCTTTTCTACATTCGGGCTCTGTATATCCCAGGGCTCAACCATCAAGTGCAGGCTCGACTCGCGACACCGCTCGACCGCTCCGGCTTGGAATTCGCTTAAGTAGTCCCCCGGGCGGTCGCAGAACAATCCTATTAGAAAGCTTCGATTGCTCGCCAAACCTCGCGCATTGAGATTGGGCCGGTAGTTGAGCTGCTCGATGGCCTCGAGGATGCGATTGCGCGTATCGCTGCGCACTCGCGGTTCATTGTTGATGACGCGAGACACTGTCTTTGGCGATACCTGCGCTAGATCGGCTACCTCTTGAATTGTCACCGAGGGGGGAATGTGAGCCATGGCTAATCCTAAGCTACTTTAGATCCCTAGGTCTCATGGACACTTAATTGCCTCCCGATCAGCCCTGCGGCTAATACGGACTTCCGCAAAGGTGACTGCAAATCGACCGGCAGTCGTCACCGAGAATGGCACGTCGACATTCTGTAAGTGAGCGCCGGCAGAGGTCCAACACGACAAAGGCACTCGCAAATTCTGCCATTTGCCGATGGGGGAGGACTTAAAGGCGGTGGTGACGTCTAATGATGCCTCTGCAGCGGCTCCGCAATGCGTCTGTGCACAGTGCATGGCTATTTCGACAATGTTTTCGGGAAAGCGATCGATGCGATATCGCAGGTCGATGGTGCCTCCTTGACTCGCCTGCAAATCAAGATCTGACGCCCGTCCGGAAATGACCAGGGAGCCCGGCCGGTTGCCGCTCCACGAAGCAGCGACGCCGACCGGCTCAATCTCGACGGCGACCGCATCGTGCGGGCTTTGTTGTCGTATGTTGGTCACGTGAACTTCGGCGCCGGAGTCCGCCACGAATAAGGACCACGGCGCGGTGACATGTCCGGAATGAAATAGGCTTCCCGCGGGTGCGCGCCAATGAAGCGGAATTTGTGGATCTTCGGAAAGCTGCGCGACACTGGAGACGCTCTGATAGTCGAGACCCGCACCCCTTGCGAACAGCGCGCCGGAGACGTTTCCGGCACCATCGAAGCGCACCGGCATCGCGGTCCGCGGCCAGGAGAAGCTCAACCGGCCCATAAAATCATAGCCGATGGCGCCGTGCGCGCCGCGCAGCAATACGTCGGCGACTCCTTCGCCTTCGCTGCCCGGAAGCCAAGCCGCCACGAAGGCGTCGCAGGCATTGATCTCAGGATTTACCCATAGCGGACGCCCGGACAAAAACACGGCGACAGTGGGGATTCCCCGGCGGTGCAGCCGGCGCAACAATTGCAGCTCGTGCTTGTCCCGGGGGGAGAATTCCAACGATTCGCGGTCCCCCTCGAATTCCGCGTAAGGAGCTTCGCCAAATACCACAATGGCTACGTCCGGCTTTTTGCTGTAGCTGCCGTTACGGCTCAGGATCGCCTTACCGCCGGACGCGGCCAGCGCCGCTTGAATCCCGCTATAAATGGATGTCGCCCCGGTAAAATCCGCATTGGTGTTGTGATCTCCCTGCCAGTCGATGGTCCAGCCGCCGCTTTGGGCTCCGATGTCGTCCGCCGCATCGCCCGCCACCAAAATCGTGGCATGTGGATCGATGGGTAGAATGCCGTGCGAGTTTTTCAGCAGGACCAGCGACTTGCGCACGGCTTCGCGCGCAAGCGCGCGATGCGCCGGACTTCCGAGCTGCTCAAAGTGCCCCGCTTGGCTGTCGGTGGGCGGGGTGGCCTTATTGAACACGCCGGCGATCGCCTTCACGCGAAGAATGCGGCGCACCGCATCGTCGATGCGCGCCGCCGGAATTTCGCCCGATCGGGCCTCGGCCAAAGTGTTTTGATACAGCTCCTTCCAGCCGTCCGGCGCCATCAACATATCGATGCCGGCAAGTATCGCGGCGGCGCAGTCGGACTTGGTGCATCCGGGCAGTTGCTCTTGGGCGTTCCAGTCGCCGACCACAAAGCCGTCGAATGCCAGGCGCCCCTTCAAAATGTCGGTCAACAAATAATGATTGCCATGCAGCTTGAGGCCATTCCAACTGTTGAAAGAGGCCATGACAATCATTGCGCCGGCTTTGATCGCGGCGGTATATCCAGCGGCGTGCACGTCCCGCAGCTCAACTTCTGAAATTGCGGTGTTTCCCTGATCGCGGCCACCGACAGTTCCGCCGTCGCCAATGAAGTGTTTGACCGAGGACAGGGTGTGTCCAGACGTCATGAATTGCGGGGTATCCATCTCGCCTTGCAGCCCCGTCACCATCGCTCGCGCGTATTGCGCCACCAGCTCAGGCGATTCGGAATAGCTTTCGTAGGATCGCCCCCAGCGCACATCGCGCACCACCGCGACGGTCGGCGCAAAGGTCCAATCGATTCCCGTAAGGGAGACTTCTTGCGCGGTCGCTTGTCCAATTCGATAGATTAGGTCCGGATCGTGCGCGGCGCCCAACCCGACATTGTGCGGAAAAGTGGTGGCGCCGACCACTTTCGCGTGCCCATGCACGGCATCGATGCCGAATAATATCGGTATCGCCGCGTGCCCGTGAGTAGGCGCTGCCAGGGCCGCGCGGTGATACTCATCGGTCATGTGCAACCAAGCTTGCGGCGTCGAGCGCACATCATTTCCGGGCGCTGCGCTGCCGCCGGCAAGAATCGAACCCAGCTTGTAGGTGCGAAGTTCGGCCGGCGTAATGGACGCAATGTCAGCCTGGATCATTTGGCCGATCTTCTCCTCGAGACTCATTTGGCCGAGAAGCTCACCAACCATGGCGTCGATACCAGAACGGCCAAAGCTGTGCGAACCTACGGGCCAGAGGTCGGGATGCCGCTGTGGGGGGACGGAATTGACGGGGGGAGACGTTGCAGATGCCACACCGAGTCCAGCCGCCAATAAGGCGGAGGCGCGGAGCGCCACGGAAGTCGAATGCCTCAACATATGATTCTTGTAACTACCTATAATAGTTATAGTTTTTGCAATTCTGACGACCCTAAAACTGGCGCGGTCTCGGCTCGGCCGGCAGGGACTTTAGCACGGATCGATACAGAAATGTCAGCGCTGTCAATTCATGAGGATCTTGATCGAATGAACATCCACCGAACGGGCAGATATGTTGCAAGCTAGCGCGCCCGGCGGCCTATTGGGCGTGCTCGATTGGGTGGTGATCGGCATCTATTCCGGCGGATTGATCTTGCTGGGGCTGTTGATGTCGCGCCGTCATTTTGGACCAGCGGACTATTTTCTTGCCTCGCGGGCCACGTACTGGCCAGTCATCGGACTGGCGTTGCTGGCGTCGAACATGTCGTCGACGGCGCTGGTTGGGCTCGCGGGCGGCGCTTATGCCGTAGGAATTTCCGTCTACAACTATGAATGGTCGGCAGTTGTCATTCTGGTTTTTTTCTGTCTTTTTCTTCTCCCCTTCGTGATCCGCAGCCAGACCTATACGATGCCTGAGTTCCTTGAGCATCGGTACGACGCACGCGTCCGCTTGCATTTCGCCCTGCTGACTTTATTCTTGAATATCTTCGTCGATTCCGCCGGCATTCTGTACAGCGGCTCGCTGGTGTGCCAATTGCTATTCCCGACCTGGCCGTTGTGGCTGATTGTCACGGTCTTGGCGGGAGCCGCCGGACTGTATACGACTCTCGGCGGACTGCGCGCGGTGATCTATACCGAAGCGGTGCAGGCGGTGGTGCTGTTGGCGGGCGCATTGATGATCTCCATCGCCGCATTTTACCGCGCCGGCGGATGGAACGCGGTCATGAGCGGCGTGAATCCTGAGGCGATTTCGCTGATTCGGCCGATAGGCGACCCCGGCGTTCCCTGGCCCGGCTTGCTGCTGGGTATTCCGCTGTTGGGGTTCTATTACTGGTGTACTAACCAATCGATCGTGCAACGGATGTTGTCCGCAAAAAACATCGACCATGCGCGCTGGGGTGCATTGTTCGCCGGTCTTTTGAAACTTCCGGTGCTGTTCTTGATCGTTTTGCCTGGTACCTGTGCATTGCTGCTGTTTCCCAAGCTGCCGCGGGCTGACACCGTGTACCCCACATTGATTTTAAAGTTGTTGCCGAGCGGGCTCGTGGGACTCGTGGTCGCGGGATTCATCGCCGCCACCATGGTGTCGATCGCATCAATGCTCAATTCGGCTTCGACGCTGATCACAATGGATGTCGTGAAACAATTCAGGCCCGGCATGTCCGATGGCAATGTGGTTTGGGTGGGCCGTTGGAGCACAGCGGCGCTTTTGGTCATTGCCGTCGCTTGGGCGCCGCAGCTGAACTTGTTCCCGTCACTGTGGCAATACTTGCAGGCGGTTTTGGCCTATGCGGTGCCGCCTGTCGTCGCATTGTTCGGGGTGGGAATGTTTTGGCGCGGCGCGACCGCGGACGGTGCCGCCGCGACCATGCTGTTGGGCTCGCTGTGCGGCTTTGCGCTGTTCTTGATGAACGTTGTGCTCCATTGGACACATTTTCACTTTCTCTACGCTGCACCGATCCTTACGCTCGTCGATGCCGCCATCTTGCTGGCGGTAAGCCTCAACAAGCCGGCGCCACTGTCAGCGGCAGGGGCAGCCACCATGTGGCGATTGAGCTATAGCCGCGCTGAACAGCAGCGGTTGCGAGGCGTGCCGCTCTGGCAGGACTACCGATTTCATGCGGCAGCGCTGCTCGCATTGACGGCGGCCGTGGTTATCATTTTCCGCTAGCTACGGCCCGGCTGTGCAAAACGATCTCCTTGCAATGCTCCACGCCGGGCGCTACGTCGAACTGGAAAGCACACTGTGCGAACTGCTCGAGCGACATCCGGATTCCGGCGCAGCCTGGCAGATGTTGGGCGTGGCACTTGCGAGACAGGGCAAAAACTCCGTGCACGCCTCGGCAATGGCCGCGAAACTCCTGCCGACCGATGCTGGCGCACACAACAATCTGGGCAATGCGCTGGCACGCCTCGGGCAATGGGATCAGGCCGTAGCGAGCTATGGGCGAGCGCTGTCGTTCAAGCCCGATTTTTCCGACGCACACAGTAACTTGGGCAACGCGTTCTCGGAACTCGGGCAATTTGAAGCAGCAGCGGCAAGCTATCGGCGCGCACTCGAAATAAACCCCCAACTTTTCGAAGCGCACAATCATTTGGGCAACGCATTGCGGCTCCTGTATCGCCCTGCCGAAGCCGCGGCGAGTTATCGTCGCGCCCTGGAAATTCAGCCGGATTTCGCCGAGGCGCATAGCAACCTGGGAAACGTCTTGGTTGATCTCGGCCAGCTCAATGAGGCGCTTGCCAGCTACCGCCGGGCTCTTACGCTCAAGCCGAATTTCGCCGAGGCGCACAACAATATGGGCAGTTTGTTGCGCGGCTTCGGGCAACTTGCTGAGGCGATTGCAAGCTATCGGCGGGCTCTGGTGTTGAAACCCGATTTCGCCGAAGCGCACAGCAACCTTGGCATTGCGTTAAGGCTTCTCGGCCGCACTGTCGAGGCAGAAGCGAGCTGCCGCAGAGCACTTGAAATAAATCCCAAATTAACCGCGGCGGTTGCGGCGCTCGCGGAAACTCACGCGGACCGGGGATTATTTGCAGAGGCGGAAGAGATATTCAAGCGGATAATTTCGATTGAGCCGGAATCGCCGGAGGGGTGGGCCGGGATCTCCAGCCTTCGCAAAATGTCCGTCGACGATGCGGCTTGGTTGACAGTCGCACAAAAGATTGCCAGCCAGCAACTGTCGCCACGAAGAGAAGCGTATTTGCGCTACGCGATCGGGAAATATTTCGACGATGTGCAGGATTTTGACCAGGCATTCAGCAGTTTCCGACGCGCCAACGAACTTGCAAAGCAATACGGAGCCACGCATGACCGGCGGGCTGTGGAGCAGGCCGTCGATCAAATCACCCGGTTGTATGATCGGAGTTGGCTGAGCGAGGCGGGGACGTTTACCATGAAGCCGGAACGTCCGGTGTTCATCATCGGGATGCTGCGATCGGGTACGACGCTTGCCGAACAAATTCTGGCCTCGCATCCTGCGGTGTACGGGGCCGGCGAACTGCCGTACTGGACCAACGCGTTTGCGGCATATAAGCCGTCTGCGGACGGCTCCGGAACGAGCGCAGCTCTGCTACGCAGGTTGGCCGCTGATTACCTTCGGCTGCTGCAGGACTTATCGGCCGACGCCCGGCACGTGCTTGATAAGATGCCCGCCAATTTCTGGGCGTTGGGATTGATTCACGCGGCGCTTCCCGGCGCGCGCATCATTCATATGCGGCGCAATCCGATCGATACGTGTCTATCGATCTACTTTCAGCGCTTTGAGACCGGAGTTTCCTACGCGAATGATCTGGAGGATCTCGCGCATTATTACACCCAGTATTTGCGACTGGTAACCCACTGGCGAACGATCCTGCGCGCGGACTCGATTCTGGACGTAACTTATGAGGACCTGGTTGAGAATCAGGACGCGTGGACTCGGAAAATGTTGGCGTTCATCGGTCTGCCATACGATGCTCGCTGCGTCGATTTTCACCTCACTAACCGCACTGTGATCACGGCGAGCAAGTGGCAGGTGCGGCAGAAAATCAGCGCATCGTCCGTTGACCGCTGGCGCAACTATGAGAAATTCATAAGCCCGCTGCTCAAGCTCAGGGAATTGGATCCGGGCGGGTAGCCGCGGGCGCCTAGCGCGGGCTGCACTGGGGCGATGGCTAGGCGAGAGCGCGCGGCCCACGCCTCCCGATCCTGTAGCCGATCCAGCCGTAAAATCCGACATAGGCGTATGCGAACAACGGAATGATGTATGAAATTTGCAGTCCCGCGATGTCGGCAACATGTCCTTGCAGCGGCGGCAGCAGCGCGCCGCCGAGAATGGCCATGACGAGCAGGGATGACACCTGGCTCTTGTATATGCCGGTGCCATCAAGTGCCAGCGAAAAAATGTTCGGCCAGCCGATTGATGTGAACAGACCCACGCCGACCACACACCACATCGCAAGTCTGCCGCCAAAAATGATCGCCATCAGGAGCAATACGGCTATGGCCGCGGAGAAAATCAGCAGCGTGCGTCCAGCAAGTGCTTTTCCGAACTGAAACAGCACCCAGCATAGGATCAGCAGAGGCAGATAATTCCTTACGATAATCCAACCGCGCAAGGCGCCAAGAACGCCGCACGCGACAACGGGGATGGCCAATAGCAGAATCTGCTTGTTCGCTTTCCTCATCTCGCTCAATTCCACCGCGCCCATGAATCGGCCGATGAGCATGCCGCCCCAAAAGAGCGAGACGTACTTGCTGGCCTCGACCGGGTCAAGTCCGGCGACAGATACCTGACCAAGAAAATTGATCATTGAGCTGCCGATCGAGACCTCGCCGCCGACATACATGAAGATCGCCACAACGCCGAGCACGACGTGAGGATGTTTCAGCGCTCCTGCGCCGCGCCTGATTTCCCCTTCGCCCACGTGCGGCAGGTGGATCAGGAAGAAAATAACGGCGAGAACCAGGAATACCGCACAGAATGCAATGTACGGAACCTTGACGGAAGTCGCCCCGTGCGCACCGGTGCTGGCGAAGTATTGGAATATCAGATATCCGCCGATCAGCGGACCGATGGTCGTTCCCACTGAATTGAAAGCTTGCGCGAAATTCAACCGGCTCGACGCAGTTCGTTCCGGCCCCAGTATCGTCACGTAAGGATTGGCGGCGATTTGCAGCACGGCAAAACCGAGCCCGACCACGAACAGTGCGATCAGAAACAAGGGATATGAAAGCACGGTCGCCGCCGGCCAAAAAAGCGCGCTGCCGGCGGCAGATATGAGAAGTCCAATGACCAACCCGTTTTTGTAGCCAATGCGGGCGATGGGGTCGCCCGCCATCGCCGAAATCAAAAAATACAACAGTGCGCCGATGAAGTAGGCGCCAAAGAAGGCGAACTGCACGAGCATCGCCTGAAAATAATCCAGGGTAAACGCTTCCTTGAAGCGGGGAATCAAGATGTCGTTGAAGACGGTCATGAATCCCCACATGAAAAACAGCACCGTCATCACGGCAAATGAACCGCGATAGGTAGGGATGACGCCAGGCTGCGCCGGCCCCAAGTGCTGCATTGATTCACCGCCAGCTTCCACTTTGGTTCCTTGAGACGGGCGGCGTTGAGCCATGGCGCTAAAGCTCACGAAGTCTTGAGCAGCGCGAACCGTGTCGGCAACAGCCGATAGCTGAACGGCAGGATCGCGGCGCCCACGGCAGGCGCGTCATCGGAAGTCAGTGCCCGCGCAACCGGTGCGATGGCTGGAAATTGCGCCTTGTGAACTGCCATTCTGTCATTTAGCGATTTGGCCAATTGGTCGACAAGGGGTGCCGGAAGGCGGCCACCGATCAGTATGGCTTCGGGATTAATGAGGCAGTTGATGGCGAGAAAAGCGTCCACCAGTGCTTCGGTTGATTCGTGAATCCAGCGCGCCACGATCAGGCGCGCCGGGGCGTTGAGCCGGGTGAGGCCACGCGGCGTTGCGACATGAACTCCTCGCTCGGCGAGACGGCTGTACAAACTGGACAGCGAGACGATGTTCTGCAGTTGATTCTCCTCGCCGGCGCCGTTGCGGGCGCGCAGCCAGCCGATTTCGCCGCTGCGTCCTTGGGCACCGTGTACATAATTGCCATCGGCGACCACGCCGCCGCCGAGCGCTGCGGTCAGCAGCAGGTAGAAAAAGCTTCGGTAGCGCTGCCCGGAGCCGAATTGCATCTCACCGATCGCCGCGGCCGCCGCATCGTTCTCGATGAATACGGGAATTCCCAGAACATCGCGAATCAGATCGTCGATGCGTACCGACGCCCAGGCAGCGTAGTCGGCCGGTTGGTCCGGCAAGTGAGCCCGCGTGATGTCGTCTGGAAATGCCACCCCGACCCCCACCAGGCGCTCGCGTGCAATCCCGGCCTTGGCGAGCAGCTGTCCAATCGAGCGCTGAAAAAAAGTGCGCACAGCTGCGGGATTGGCAAAATGAATTTCACGCGAGGCGCGCGCCCGAACCTTGCCCACGAAATCCAGCACCACCAGCGTTACATGGTCGCGATCGACATTGAGACCGATCGAAAATCGGCTGTCAGGATTGATCACGAATTTTGACGCTGGCTGACCGCGCGCGCCGCGCAAGCGGCCGGCGTTTAGAATGAGTTGATGCTTCAGCAGCCGATTGGTGATATTGGCGATTGCGGCAGGGGTCAGCCCCGTTTTCCGCGTGAGATCGGTGCGCGTGACTGGCCCGTTGAGGCGCACGGCGTGCAGCGTGACCCGCTGATTGTGATCCCCCGCGCGCGCCAGATTTGTTCCGGAGAGATACAGCGCCGTCGGATTCGCATCCGGCGCGCCTTCGTGAATTATTTTTTTCCGCGTCGACACGCTACAACGCATCCGCGGCGAGAGCCAGCGCGCCCAATGGCCCTGCCAGCGGCCCCAGACCCGGCGACAAGACGTAGCGATCGATGTCGCCCGTCAGTTCGTCGAGATCAAGACAGCCGTGGAGACTTGCGATGAGCTGACCGCGCAATTGATCGAGCAGCTGCGGCCGCTCGTGGACTACTCCGCCGCCGATCAGGATGCGCCTCGGCGCGGTCGCCAGCACCAAGGTATGCAGAAGTTGCGCCAGCGCGTGGACCACCGGCGCCCAGATCGGGCTGTCGGCAGGAAGTTGATCGGCCGGCACCCCGGCGCGAGCCGCGATCGCAACTCCCGAGGCAAGGCCTTCCACGCAATCGCCGTGAAACGCACAGGTGCCTTTCCAGTTGTCGCCCCTTCTTCGGGCAATCCGCATGTGTCCTAGTTCGGGATGGCCAAAGCCGTGTGCGAGGCACCCGTTTACCATCAACCCGACGCCTACACCGGTGCCCACCGTGACATAGGCAAAATCGGCGAAGCCCTTGGCGGCACCCCACCGCCCCTCCGCCAGTGCGGCGCCATTCACATCGGTATCGAATCCGACGGGCACCTCAAATGCATGCGCCAATGGCGCGGCCACTGGCGTATCGCGCCACCCGGGTTTCCCGGTAGATGTAATGCAACCATACGTCGGTGACTGGCGCGACAGATCGAGGGGGCCGAACGAGGCGATGCCGAGCGCACGAATCGGCCCGTGCACCGCCATTCCGTCACGCAGGATTTCTTCGATGCGGATCATGGTCGCCAGAGGATCATTGCCCGTCGGCACCGAGCCTCGAACTCGGATATCGTCGGGCCCCGTGCCGATCAGGCACACGCACTTGGTTCCGCCAAGCTCGACGCCGCCGAGCAAGGGCTTGGATGGCGTCATCTTCACGCGAGCCCATCGGCAAAGTAACTGTCGTGCGAAGGTGCCGCACGCGCGGCCGCATCAGTGGCTTGCGCGTAGGCGGAGAGAATGTCTCGCAGCTGCGGCAGCGCGACCACGTCCAGCAACGGATCGTAGGTTTCCGGGCGAACGCCCAGCCCATCGAAGATGTAGAACCAGCTAAGATCTGTAAACAACTCGCCAGCTTTGACGCGTACTCGGCCGGTGCGCCGGTACAATTCGATCCGCTGCGTCAAACTATCCGGCAGTTTCATCGACCGGCAATAAGTCCAGAGCGGGGTGTCGGTGCGCTCCGTCATGCAGTAATGCAGCACGATGAAATCCCGGATCCGTTCCATCTCTTGGATCGTTTCGGAATTGTAGGAATCGATATTGGACTGGGCGAATCCAGAGTTGGGGAAATGCTCGAGCAGCTTGTACACACCGCTCATCACCAGGTGAATGCTGGTGGATTCGAGCGGCTCCAAAAAACCCGAAGCCAACCCCAGCGCAACGCAGTTGCGGTTCCAAAACAGTTTGCGCCGCCCGGTCACAAATCGCAGAAAGCGCGGTTCAGCCAAGGGCTTCTCTCCGACCTCGATCGTAAGATCATCGAGCGCCGCCTGGTCCTCGATATACCTGCTGCAGTAGACATATCCGTTGCCGGCGCGGTGTTGCAGCGGGATGCGCCAGCGCCAGCCGGCGCCGCGTGCATAGGCCTGGGTGTAGGGCGGCCGGGCGGTGGTTGATTCGGTCGGCATCGCCACCGCGCGGTCGCACGGCAAGACATCGCTCCAGTCGATGTAGCCGGTCTTGAGAATCTGTTCGATCAGCACGCCGCGAAAGCCGCTGCAATCGATAAATAAATCCGCCTGCAGGCGCGAGCCATCTTTGAAAACCAGTTCCTCGAGGAACCCATCCGCACGCAGGGTGGCGTTCTCGACCGTTTGCTCCAAGCGCGCGACGCCGAGGCGTTCGGAATAGGTACGCAGGTATTTCGCGACCAGCCCGGCATCGAAGTGCAGGGCGTAGCGCAGCCCGGAGACTGGTCCCTGGGTGCTTGGATCCGGAAAGCGGAATTTGCGCGCATCGCCCAATGCAGCGCACAAACTGAAGTCATTGAAGCGGGGTGCGAGACCCTCGGCCTGCGCCTTGTGCCACGCATGGAAAAACGGCCGCAGATTGATCGTGCCGCCGAAGGTGCCGAACGGATGCCAATAGGTTTGGCCAATGCGCGACCAATCGGTAAATTTGATCCCTAGTTTGTAGGTCGATCGCGTATGCCGGACGAAGTCGGCTTCATTAATATTGAGAAAGCGCAGTAAGTCCACGATGGGCGGAATAGTCGCCTCGCCGACACCGACAGTGCCGATGTCCGGTGACTCGATCACAGTGATCATGGTGCCGGTGCCGGGCAGCGCCCGCGCCAAAATGCTCGCCGCCATCCAGCCAGCCGTACCGCCGCCGACAATGGCGATACGTGAGATCTTGGGTTTATCCGACATGACCAGATACCTCGGACAGGATTGAGGCTACCGCGGTTCGCGCAGTGAACGCCGGCCGAGCGACCGGCCCGTACGCCTGCGGCGTGCCGCCGCACGCTCTCACGTGCGGCGGGCGCGAGGGCTCAGAGCCTTCCCTTCACCCCGAGAAGGTAGCGGGTACCCCAGCTATCATAAGTGAAAGGCTGATTGGACCACTGCAGGTACGTGTGCTGAGCCTCATTGGTGATGTTCTGTACCGAGAAGATGACGCCCACGTGCTTGTTGATGTCGTAGCTGATCTGTCCATCGAGCTGTCCGTAGGCGGCGCCGAAGATTTCATATATTTTGCTCTGCCCGTACTGGTCGGCGAATGCAAAGGTCGACCCCACGGCGGAATCGTTCAGATACTGGCTGCGCCACGAATAGGACAAACGCGCCGAGAACCCATACCTTTCGTAGTACGCGGTGCCCGTGACCGCGTTCAACGAAACGCCGGGGATCGGTCCGCGGGTCGTGAAGCTCGTCGGCTGCTGAGACTGGGACTGAGTGTATGTATAGTTGGCCGCGATACCCGCGCCGGTCAACCAGTGCACGAGCTGTCCGAAGTTGTACTGTGTGCCGAACTCCATACCGTAGATTCGGCCGTTGCCGGCATTCACCGGTTGTGACACGTTGGAGGTGGTGCCGCCAAAGCTGTCGTTCACCTTGGTCGGGATGTTTTCCGTCTCGACGAAGTTGTCGACCTGCTTGTAGAACCCCGCAACGGTCGCCACGGCACCCGGCTGGAAGTAGTTCTCGTAAGACATCAAGAATTGCGAGGCGCGATAAGGATCGAGGTGGGCGTTGCCCGCGGTTCCGCCGGCGAACTGAAAGCGCGCATTGCCGGTGACGGGGTCATCCGCGCCGCGCGTGAAGTTGTAAGAGTTGCCCAAGCCGAGCGAATAAAGGTCCTGCGGGGCGACCACTCGGGCCGCGCCGAACCGCACTTTCTGAGAGTCGGTGACGTCCAGCACGAAGTTGAACGAGGGCAGTACGTCGGTGTAGTTTCGTTTGACTTCAACCGGCACGACGTTTGAATCCACGCCGTTCCACGATGCGGTGCCGTAGAAGGTCGGCTGCAACGCCGCCTGACCATTATTAATCGTCAAATCCGTGTTCACCAACCGAACGCCGAAATCGACGTGAAAACGGCTGCTTGGACTGCCGAGGTCCACCATTAGGTAAGGCGCGGTGGTTCTTTCGGTGACCGAGAATGAGCTCAATCCGTCGACGAAGAACTGCTCGGTGTTGTTCACGATCCCGGCGCCCGACCACACTTTCTGCAGGTACGTGGAGGGGTTGTTCATGCCGCCGGTCGAAGGATTCTTAACGGTGATGTTGCCCACGGCGAAATTGCTGACCGTCTGTGCCAACGATGGGTTCGAAGCCGCCGTCGAATAGGGAATGGTCGCGTAACCCGGATCCGAGTAATAGATCCACGGTCCGCCGACCGGGCTGAGGCAGCAATTGCCGGCCGCGGTGCCGGCGCCCACGCCGCCGATGCCATAGGGGTCCGAGCCATTGATTAGGTAGCGGCCGAAGGTCTGATCCAGGTCGCGGCCCGAGTAGCGAAGGCCGGCCGTGATGTGCGCCTTGATGTCGGTGATGAAGGGCGGGTCCCACGCGACTTCGCCCTTGACCGCCCACGCGCGAGCGTCAGTTCGATTGGCCCACGCCCAGTTCGATTTGAATGTCGTGTACGCCGGGTTGTTCAGAACATCGGCGAATGGCGCAAGATAGCTGACCGAGGGCAGACCGCTGGTGCCCCCGTTCGAATAGTTGAACTCGTATCCATGACTGCCTGTCGCGTTCGTGCAGAACGAGCCGCCATTGTTGCAACCGGGCGCCGCGGGCGAGGTAGCACCGCCGTTGAAGGCGTTGTACAGGCCATGTTCTACGTCTGCCTGATCGGCCTGCAGATTCGAGAAGGCATGCGCGAACGATGCATCGAACAGCCCGCGCAGCGGGCCACCGTTGTCGAACGTCGTGTGCCACTGGAAGTTGTTGCCTTCTGAGATGTTCTGTTGAAACAGCGAGGCGGTCTCGGCGCCGTTCGCATTGAACACTGCGTTTCCGACGACTCCGTTGCCATCGATTGAATACGGCTGCGTTGGGTCGACGCCCGGCATTAGGGTCCCAGGCGAGGTCGGCGTTCCTGGAGCGGCGCCCTGACCGTTGAACCACGCCTTGTCGGAGTACGTGTAGTCCGTTTCATCCTGCCGGGCGTAGAAGTACAGGAAATTTGTCGATATCGCTTCGGTCACCTTAATGGCGATGTCGAACGTTGCGCCCTGATTTTTCGTTTCGTCGTAGATGTCGGAGAAATACGCGAGTTGCGGCTCGATGTAATACTGCGGCAATTTAGTGATGCCGGCGGGCGTGAGCGCGCCCACGTAGGGGCCGGTCGCGGCATTGTTGATCAGCCACTGATTGCGATTGGCCGCCTGGTACTCGTCCGTATGGGTCTGGTTGGTGGCCAAAGTGAAGCTCGCGCTTACCGCGACCCGGTCATTGAGTTTGTATGATGTCACCAAGGTGGCATCGGGATTTTTCTTATTGGCCCCTTCCGCCCACGATTCGCGGAACAATCCGCCCAGCGTCAATCCGTCGGCCGAATTGAGCGGATTAGCTGTCTTCAAATTGATGGTGCCGCCCAGGCCGCCCTCGGTGATGGTCGCATTCGGGTTCTTGATGACGTCGATGCCGCTCACTAGATCGGCTGGAATGCTTTCGAGGGACGCGTATTGGCGATTGCCGCCGGCCCCCCCGCCTGACGCTTCTCCGGAGACGTAGAATTCCTTGCCCGTGAGAAACAAATCGCCGTTCAGGGTGGTGAGATTCTGACGGATGCCGTCGATCAACACTGCGTTGCCCTGGCCGTTGGCGCCCGACCGGTCGATCTGGATGCCGGGCAGACGCTGCAGTGCCTCGGCCACGTTTAGGTCGGGCATCTTGCCAATATCTTCTGGAGCCACCGACTCGATCGGCAAATTAGAAAGACGTTTGGTATCGAGAGCGGTTTGCAGCGATGCGCGGTAGCCGGTGACGACGATTTCCGCCAGCTCGCTGTCTTTATCCTTAATCGCGGGCTGACTGGTCGACTGTGACTGATCGTCAGCAAACGCATGGTGGCCGGCGAGTGACGTTGGAAGTGACACCGCTGTCATTATTGCCAAACGAGCAGCCTGGCGTGCGCGCTTTTCCCTTCGATGCGACATGGTAATGGGACTCCCAGAAGTGACGTTGTTTTACTGGCGCATCGAATCCGATGACCCGGCGGGTGCCTCATTTTCCCGCTGCCGAGCACTATTTTGCGCTCTCTATCCCCCATCGACCGATTTTCATGCCAAGGTCGACGCAGGCGGCAGGCTAACTCCGCCGGCGCTCGGCGTCAACGATTAAATATTTTCGTTGTGTTTAATGGCAGCGCCTTGTGTCAGCGCTGACAGATATGGTGCGCCGCAGTATAATCGCGATCTGCTCCGATGGGACGCCCGATGTTTCCAGGAGAAAGAAGCCAGGATAAATTGCTACAAGATGAAGTTGGGGGGGGTCCACGGGAATGCACGACCGAGCGCCGATCCTCCGCGATGAGCTATTATGTCAGCGTTGTCACAATGCAGTCTCGATTCGCTCGACAACTTCCGGGGAGAAAAAATGCGGAGATGTGTTGATCGAACTCTTGCGCTCAACGGCCTGGGCGCAGCATCCCGGCATTTTTAAAGTTATAAAGTTCTTCTTATGAGCGCGCACACATTCGGCGGCTACGATTGGCTGGCGATCGCCCTGTATTTCTCCATCCTCTTGGGTGTCGCCGCGTGGGTGGTACGCAAACGCCAGGACACTGCCGCAGACTACTTCCTCGCCGGACGCAATCTGCCCTGGTGGATCATCGGCGCTTCGATTTTCGCCTCGAATATCGGCTCCGAGCACATTGTGGGACTGGCCGGCTCCGGTGCGCAAGATGGTGTCGCACTTGCGCACTATGAGCTGCACGCCTGGTGCCTGTTGGTGCTGGCCTGGGTGTTCGTGCCGTTTTATGCGCGCTCGCTCGTGTACACCATGCCGGAATTCCTCGAGCGACGGTTCTCGGTGCGCTCCCGCTATGTGTTGTCGGTGGTTTCGCTCGTCACCTTCGTGGTCTCGAAGATCGCGGTGGGTGTGTTTGCGGGAGGGGTTGTGTTTTCGTCGTTGCTCCCCGAGATGAAAATAACCGTGTCCGGATACGTCATCGACAGCTTCTGGATTGGTTCGGTCGGCACGATCGGGCTCACCGGCCTGTATACCGGGCTTGGCGGGATGCGCGCCGTGGCCTACAACGATGCGGTACAGGTGATCGTGCTGATCGGCGGTTCCGCATTGCTGACCTTCTATGGACTGCATGTGGTCGGAGGCTGGTCGGAGGTGCGTCGGCTGTGCGGCAGCGAGATGCTGAATCTGTGGAAACCAATCAGTCCGCCTGGTGTGGTCTCGACCTGGGCGCCGGTGATGGAAACCAACGCCGCAGGCGCGCTGACGCGGCAAGCATGGTATTTCAATGGTAACTTCCCCTGGCCCGGCATGCTGATCTGCGCGCCGATTATTGGATTGTGGTACTGGTGTACGGATCAGTACATCGTGCAGCGGGTGTTGGGTGCCCCGAACGAACGCGCGGGCCGCCGCGGCAGTATCTTCGCGGCGTTTTTGAAACTGTTTCCGGTTTATCTGTTCATCGTTCCGGGATTGATTTGTTTCGCTTTGGCGAAAAGCGGCAAGATCCCCGAACTCGCCTCCATGGTGACATCGGAGGGCAAGCCGGTGGCGGCGGCGACCCAGGCGGCATTCCCTCTCATGGTGAAATATCTTCTGCCCGAGGGGCTGCGCGGCATTGTGGTAGCGGGACTGCTGTCGGCGTTGATGGGTTCGCTGGCCGGTGTGTTCAATGCCTGTTCGACGCTGTTCACCGTGGACCTCTACCAGAAATGGCGGCCGCTGGCCTCGCAAAAGGAGCTGGTGCACGTAGGAAGACTGGCAACCATCGCATGTGTCCTGTTGGGATTAGCCTGGATCCCGGTGATCCGCGGCGCGCATGGGCTGTATGGCTACCTGCAAGCGGTGCAGAGCTACCTAGCCCCACCGATCTTCGTCGTATTCTTCCTCGGCGTGTTTTGGCGGCGTGCCAATGCCCTTGGTTGTTTCTGGGCGCTGGTTGCCGGCTTTGCGCTCGGCGCCCTGCGCATGTTGATCGATACGCCGGTCTCTTTGGAGATGCCGAGCCTGGCGGGCGGCTATGCGCATGGATCGCTTCTCTGGGTCATGAACAACATCAATTTCCAGTATTTCAGCGTGCTGATCACCGCGGTCTCGGCGCTGGTGCTCATCGGCGTGAGCCTCTCGAGCGCGGCGCCCGATGCGGCGCAAATTCAAGGCCTCACGTTTGCGACGCTCAGCGCTTCGGATCGTGAGAAGAGCCGCAGCAGTTGGGGCTGGCATGACGTCGCCGCGTCGGCGTTCATACTGGCCTGCATTTTGGCAGCCTATGTTTACTTCACGGGTTGATTCAGCAGATCTGTCGCCCATTTGACAATAAATGCTGGATGTTCGTTCCCGGCAACCCCATGATTCGCCGGTTACTGTCCGCGGATTTTCCAGGCGCGCCAACCGGGACTCTCGAACTTAACCCGACTTCGGCGCGAGCGGGCCGAGACCGGTGATCGGCAACTCAATTCGCTTCCCAGCGGCGCGGTTTCGCCTTACTCTACGGCCCTCGCGGGGCGCTGTGTCACGTTGCACGGCCGGTCGGCGAATTCGCAATTCACATAAACAAATTCGGTATCCTCATCGCTAGAGATAGACCCCGAGGGTTCCTCGCGCGACATTTTGGGAGCCGTAGGGGAATTTTCATGAAAATAGTCTCGACGACATCGGCGTGCGCGCTGGCTGCCTGCGCGGCGTTGGCAGGCAACGCGGTTGCGGAAGGCGCGAGGAGCCATCCTAAGATGGCGACTGCAGCTCCTCTTGCTCGCAGCGCATTTTTTCCGAATCACGTGCTCCCCAAAGGGGGAGATCCCGGCGATGATGACACGGCGATCTCACTCGCGCCGACTCTGTCCGCGCTCTGCCAATCTTATATCGGGCAGCTGA
Source organism: Steroidobacteraceae bacterium (assembly GCA_035567075.1). GTDB lineage: Bacteria > Pseudomonadota > Gammaproteobacteria > Steroidobacterales > Steroidobacteraceae > Bog-1198. The sequence continues at coordinate 91,869 of DATMRC010000070.1, read as the reverse complement.
ACGTCTACGCTAATCCGCGGCCAAACGTTGATCAGATCAATGGCGATCAGCTGGTGCTTGCCGGTACGCAACTCGGCTGCGAAACCGCGCAGAACGAAACGACCATCGCGGTCAATCCCTCCAACCCGCGTAACCTAGTGGCGGGGACGAACGACTATCGGGTATTTAATACCCGCGAGGGACGCAATGACGGCTCGGGCTACGCATACACGACATATGACGGCGGCCACCACTGGTTGAACGTTCAACTTCCCCATCTGACTTTCCAGACCGGTGCGACCGGATTGTTGTCCGACATGGACTCCGCCGGCGATCCCGCAGTTGCGTTCGGTCCCCACAACACGGTGTACTACGCGAACCTCGTGTTCAGCCGCCTCAACAACGGCAGCGGTGTGGTGGTCAGCAAGTCGACCGACGGCGGCCGAACCTGGGGCGAGCCCTCGATCGTGCACACCGATGGCGTCGATGCCAGCGGCAATCCTCTCGACACCAATTACTTTAACGATAAGGAATGGATCACCGTCGATCAGCACAGCGGCACGGTGTATGTGACCTGGACTTCGTTCGGGCTCAGCGACTCGCCCATTCAAGTCTCTAGTTCGAGTGACGGCGGCGCGACCTGGTCGGCGCCCGTGGCCGTGAATCCATCCTCCGCGTTTGTTCCGGGCGGCATCACGGCGTACAGCAGCGGATCCAACCCGCAGGTAAACCGTCGCGGCGATCTCTTCATCGCCTATGAATCGGCCGTATGCCAATCTCTGGCGTGCGATCAGCCCACCGACCACGATGCTGTGATCATCGCAACCTCGCGCGACGGCGGACGCACCTTCACCAATCAGGAAGTTGCCTACGATTTCGATTTTCCATTCAACCCCGATACCGGCCGGGACACGCTCACGGGGGAAAATTTCCGCATCAACAGTTTTCCTCAATTGACCATCGATCCAGTCACCGGTGCGCTGTATGCGGCGTGGTCCGACGACCGCGACGGTCAATATGATCCGACCACGGGAGCTTCCATCAAGACCAACGGCGATGTTTTCATCGTCACGTCGCGTGACGGCCGGCACTGGTCCCAGACCTACGGTGTGGGAACCGACGCGGACGAGGTTTACCCTGCAATTGCGGCTTACGGCGGCCAGGTGGCCGTCAGCTTCTATACGCGCGTGTACGACCCGAATGGCATCGGTCTTGACGTCGCCTACGTGTCCGGCGAGGCGGAGGATTTGGGCAGATTGGGCAATCATCGTGTGCGCCGCGTCACGTCGCAGACCTCGAACCCCCAGATTCAGTTCGTGGGCATCGGCGCGGTAACGGGCACCGTGTTGCAGGGAGAGTTCATCGGCGACTATACGGCGGTGGCGTTGGGGTCTGATGGCGTGCTGCATCCATGCTGGACCGATTTCCGCGGCAGCCCGGGTGTCACGGCTCCCAACCAGGACGCCTATACTCAGGCAATTTCGCTCGACGATTGAACCGAGGGCGAACCCGGACGGCGGGTTAATTCACCGCCGACCGGGTTCCTTCGTCCAGCGTTACGCGACCCAAGTTCATTAGCCTTTAGCCAGGGCTCGCCCCGGGCGGCATCAAGGCGGAACCGACAACCAAGTAGGCCGGCGAATCATAACTTAGACTCTGTTATGCCAACGCAAAAAATCCCCAGAACAGTGGACGATTACATCGCCACTTTTGCGCCTGACGTTCAGGTCGTTCTCCAGAAGATACGTCAAACGGTCAAAGCGGCAGCACCGGATGCCGAGGAATCTATCAGCTATCGAATGCCCGCGTTCAAGCTGAACGGTATGCTGATCTACTTCGCGGCATTTAAAAAGCACATCGGCTTATATCCTCCGGTACGGGGAGACGATGGCCTCATGCAAGCCGTGAAGCCCTACGCTGGGCCGAAAGGTAACCTGCAATTCCCGTTCAAAAAGCGCATCCCTTACGTACTAATTCGACGCATTGTGAAAGCCCGCGTACTGAGGGCAAGAGAAAAGGGCGAATCCAAGAGACGGTCTCGTTGAGCCCTTAACGACGTCCCCCGAGGCGGCAGAGCGGACGACCACACCGCGCCTTGCCTGAGCGCGGCTCCTCAGGGCATTCTCGCCAAGCCGGTATAAGAGATAGAGTAGGGAGAGGATGAAGGGGGATCGCCAAACCAGATGACCGCCGGGGCCGTATTCCTGAGCTACGCCTCGGAGGACGCCGAAGCTGCCCGGCGTATTTGCGAATCGCTCCGAACCGTGGGAATTGAGGTCTGGCTCGACCAGAGCGAGCTGCGGGGCGGAGACGTTTGGGATCAAAAGATCCGTCGCCAGATCCACGACTGTGCGCTCTTCATTCCCGTCATCTCGGCAAACACAGCTTCGCGACAAGAGGGCTATTTTCGGCTTGAATGGGATCTTGCGGATCAGCGCACCCATATGATGGCCCGCGACCGGCCGTTCATCGTCCCTGTGTATCTGGACGCAGCGCCTGGTGCAGGCACGGACGTACCGGAGTCATTTCATCGCGTTCAGTCGATGCGCTTACCTGGCGGCGAAGCGCATCCCGATTTTGCCGCGCGCATCAAGCGCCTGCTGTCGCCGGAGCCTGCATCCATCGCGCAGCGGACGCCTTCATCCGGGTCGGACGAGGCGCCCATCCCTGTGTCGGTTGGTGCGCCTTCGTCCTTGCGGCGTGGCCTTCCGGTCACGATCGCTGTGCTGGCGGTCGCGGCGCTCGCTTACTGGCTGATCTACAAGCCGTCGGGCCCCAGGCACGAAGCAACAGCTCCGTTGATGACATCCGCTACGGCACCATCAGCGCCTGCAACACCTGCGGCCGCAGCCTTCACTCCGCCGCCGCATTCCATCGCGGTGCTGCCGTTCGTGAACCTCAGCGGAGACAAGGAGCAGGAGTACTTCTCGGACGGACTCACGGAGGAGCTGCTCAACTCTCTGGCCGAAATCGAGGAGCTGCAGGTCGCCGCGCGCACCTCGTCTTTCTCATTCAAAGAGCACCCAGACATTGTCACCGTTGCGCACAAACTCAACGTCGCCGCGGTCCTTGAAGGCAGCGTGCGGCGCTCGGCGAATACGGTTCGCGTCACCGTGCAGCTCATCAATGCAGCCACGGGGTTTCATCTATGGTCCAAGACCTACGATCGGGACCTGGGCGACGTACTGAAACTTCAGACCGAGATCGCAACTGCTGTTGCAACTGCACTGAAAGTCACTCTGCTTGGCGATATCTCGACGAAGATCGAGCTGGGCGGAACTCACAATCCAGCCGCGTTCGACGCATATCTTCGCGGTTCGAAGCCCTTGTACAGGTCTGTGGGCGATGCAAAGGGTCTTCAGAGCGCGATCGGTGAGTTCACTGAAGCGATCCGGCTCGATCCCAAATTCGCGCTCGCCTTCGCCAGTCGATCGTTAGCGCTCGATCGTTACGCCGCGGAATACGCGCCGAATCCGGCAGCAACTCGCGAGGACGTGGATAAGGCGCTCATCGATGCGCGCCAGGCGATCACCCTCGCCCCGGAGCTGGCCGAAGGGTACCGGGCCTTGGCTATGTTCGGAGTCGCATCTCAGCAGTACAGGCAAGCAAGTGAAGCGTACGAGCGCGCCGTGGCACTCGCGCCGGGCAATGCGCGGGTACTTCCGGAGTACGCTCGCTTTACTGTGTTGATGGGCCGTGCCGATGCAGGAATTGCGGTCGGCCGCCGCGCCGTCGCGCTGGATCCCCTAAATCCCAACAGTCACTACAGGCTCGGGGATGCACTTCATTACGCACGCCGTTATGAGGAGGCGGTAGCCGCCTACGACGCCGCCCTGGCGCTCGAGCCCGACAATGGCCGAACCCTCGGCGGTCGCGGCCTTGCCTACTACGCGCTCGGCAACTTCCAAACTGCGCGCGCGTCATGCGAAGCCAAGCCGGACCATTGGTTAACCCAGTGGTGTCTGGCGGTGGTGTACGAAAAGCTTGGGCGGCACGCCGACGCGGAAGCCGAACTCGCGAAGTTGAAGGCAGCGAACGGTGATACCGTGGCGTACCAGTACGCGACCATCTACGCCCAGTGGGGGAATAGACCTAAGTCATTGGAGTGGCTTGACACGGCCCTGCGGGTACGCGACCCAGGGTTGATTTTTCTGAAGATGGATCCGCTCCTCGACGCGTTGCGCAAGGACCCGCGCTTCCAGGAGATTGAGCGGCAGTTGAAGTTTCCGAGTTGAGTGCCGATAGATTCCGTGTCGGCGAGCGCGGTGTGTATGGGAGTTTGTCGGAGTTTATGGCGAGCGTGAGCATCTGATCCGGCAATACTTGAGATCTTACCTTGACGGGCGTTCATGGTTTTGCCTGATTGCCGGACGCTACTACGGCATCGGACTGCAAATTGTCGCTGCCTTTGTTTATTTGATCATTGCAGACCTTAATCGCTTCCTTGTAGGAGCTGTCCTTGACGGCAGCCATTCGCCTTTTCACGCAACCGACAATCTGCTCGATCATCTGACGCTTGCTTGTCGCCGATTGATTTTTGGAATCTGTGCCATGTGCTTGCGAGACAAGGCATATCACGGCGGTTGTAGTTATTGCCACCAGTAAGCGACCCATAGGAGTTCTCCTATTGAGGTGCGGAGCATTCAGTATGCCGTGCACTGCAATGCCTGCCAGAAGCCAGAAGTCCCTAAATTGTGTAGGCGCTGGGCTGACATACACTCTACATTCGTCCGCTGGAGCGTTTGTTCGAGGCTTCTATCAATAACGGGCCGGCAGCCGGCATGGACAATGGGCGTCGGGGCGGTCCCGCCGAACTCGCCCCTAAAGGGTCGCATCGTGACTCTTCGTGGCACAGCAACCGTAATGTCGCCTTGAACGGTATGATTCTGGATCGGCCCGCCGCCGCTGGAGTAATTAATGACCGCACGCTCGAAATTCACGCTGATGTCTTTGTTCTCTATGCTCGCAGCTGCCACTGCGTCGGCCGATTCCTTGTCTAAGCCAGCAGCGCAATGGTGGGCAGACATCACGGTGCTCGCCGGCGACAGCACCGAAGGCCGCGAAACCGGCTCGCGCGGTTATCTGCGGGCCGCCGATTACGTGATTTCGCGTTTCAAAGCGGAAGGGCTGGCCCCGGCCGGCACGCAGGGTTACCTGCAGCCGGTGGAGTTCGAGAAGCAACTTGTGGACCAGCCGGCATCTGTACTGGAGGTGGCGGCTGCCAATGGCGCGGTCACGTCGCTGCACGTCGGCGAGAACTCCAGGATCGGCGCGGGCGGTGCGCCGCTGCCGGATCACATCGATGCGCCGCTGGTGTTCGTGGGTTATGGACTGCACCTGCCGAAGCAAGGATACGACGATTTTGCGGATGTGGACGTGCGGGGCAAGGTCGTGGTCGTGCTGAGTGGCGGTCCCGCCGACGTATCGGGTCCGATCAAGTCGAATGCGCGGTTCGCGCGCGCTGCGTTGCTCGGCAAGATGGGAGCGGTGGGGATCATCGCTCTGACGACTCCGCATCAGGTCGAAATCCCCTGGGCACGCCAGCGGCTGCTTGCCGCTCAACCAGGGATGTATCTCGCGGATGCCAGCTTACGCGAAACGCCGGACGGCTTCTTCGGCGCGGCCGTCGATCCCGAAAAATCTGAAGTCCTATTCGCGGGCTCCGGACACACGTTTGCCGAGCTCTGCGCCATCGCGGATGCGTCCAAGCCACTGCCGCACTTCGACGTACCGCTGCGTCTCACCGGCCGCATTGTCGCGGCGCATGAGCGGCTGAGTTCACCGAATCTGGTGGCGAAGCTGCCCGGACGCGACCGTAAGCTGGCAGCAGAATATGTGGCCATATCGGCGCACCTCGATCACCTGGGCATCGGCGCGCCCATCAATGGTGACAAGATCTACCACGGCGCCATGGACGACGCTTCGGGTGTCGCTACGGTGCTCGACATTGCCGACCGCCTGAGGAAGGGCGCACGTCCGCGGCGCTCGATCCTGTTCGTCGTCGTCACGGCCGAAGAAAAGGGTCTGCTCGGCTCGCACTACTTCGCCGAGCGTCCTACTGTTCCCACGTCGAGCATCGTGGCGGACTTGAACTTCGACATGCCGCTGCCGTTGTGGAATTTGACGAAGGTGTTCGCGCCGGGCGAGGATGAGAGCACGCTCGGTGCCGATGCCCGCGCGGTGGCTGCGGCTCAGGGCCTCGCCATGGCTCCTGATCCCTTGCCGGACCGCAACGTGTTCATTCGCACCGATCAGTTCAGCTTCGTGCGGCGGGGAATTCCCGCGCTGGCATTCAAATTCGGGTTCGCCAAGGACACGCCGCAGTTCGACATCGAGCACGACTGGCGGGCCAACCGCTACCACTCGCCGTCCGACAATCTGGATCAGCCGGGCGTCATGAAAGAAGAGGCGATGAAGCTCGACGACTACGTGGCGGCTCTCGCGCGCCGGGTGGCGGATGCGGACAGCCGGCCGGAATGGCTGTCGACGAGCGTGTTCAAGCCGGATGCGGGGCAGTGAACTCTGATTAACCACCGAATCATGACTGCGTAGACCGTCCCTGTCGCAACGCGCGCGCGTCCAGTCGCCGGCGGATGGTGTCCTGCCGGCGCCTGTCGATCGGAAAGCGCCACATCAATAGGCCGGAGACCACGTACAGCACCGCAGGGATGAACAGCAACGTAAGGCGCAGACCAAACTCGCCCCATTGACTGTTCGATGGCGCCGCAGGTTCGTAGCCGAATAGACCGATCGTGAGGAACGCGAAACCGCCACCCAGGGCGATGTTGCCTTTCGTGACCAGCGACTTGAGTGCGTAGTAATTGGCGGCGCGATTCTTGCCGGTTCTCAACTCATCGAAGTCGACGATATCTCCGAGGATCGCATCGGCGGCGACTCGGCTGACGGCATCCGCAAATCCGCTCAGTGTAATTATCACAAGCGCCGGTATGTAGCTCGCGGGGCCGGGCGTTAACGGCGCCAGAAACGGGTAGATGACTGCATCCCCGAACACCCCGAGCGCCCAGGCCCTGTGCTTGCCGATCCTGCGGATGATCCGCAACCAGATTGGCACGGAAATCAGATTGGCGACCGCGTAGCTCAGCAAGATGACCGGAAACGCCTGTGGCAGTTTGAGGTAACTGACGACGTAGATGTAGGACAGCGCAAGAAACACTCCGAGACTGATGCCGCTGATGCTGTAGCTCAGCAGGAACAACAACATTGGCCGGTTGTTTCGGACGTTGGCAAGAATGCTCCAGAAGCCGATCGGGCTGCGCGCCTGGCCCGGGCGTCCGCGCGGCCCATAGCGAAAGGCAATCGGGACCGTAATCGCGAACAACACGGCCACGAGCCCCGCGTTGAAATTCAGCACTTCCGCATTGAAGGACACGTCGCGCGAGGCGCCGAGGAATGGGGATACCAGAAACAGCAAGCTTCCGAGGTAGTATGCAGTTGCTCGATACGTAAATATCCGGGTCCGTTCGAAATACTCACTTGAGATGTCGGCACCCCAGGCATCATAAGGAATGATCGCCATCGTCCAGCCGAAGTACAGGCAGATGGTCCAACCAAGGTAGTACCCGCCACCGATGCCCTTGTGCGGCGCGTAGAGAAATGCGACTGCGACCGAGGAGACAACCGCCCCTGCTGCGAGCCAAGGCTTGCGGCCTCCCCAGAGATGGGCGGATCGGTCGGACAAGTACCCGATGACCGGATCGATGACAGCGTCAAACATCCGTGCGGCCACCATGACGGTGCCGATCAGCTGGGTGCTAAGCCCCATCTCGGTGGCATAAAAACCGGGAATCACGAGCGAGGCACAGTACAGGAGCATCGCCTCCGGTACGCCCGGTGCCGCGTAGGCTGATATGGCGGAAAACCGAGTGGTTCGGACACCGATCGCGGTGACCCGCGTCATTGACCCTGGGCCTCCAAGCGTTGCCTGCGGCTCTGCGCGATCGCCTCGCGGGTCTCTCGGACTACGCGGCTTACTACCGGATCATCTTGCACACTGCGCCAATATGCCGAGAGTTTCGGAAACCGGTGCAGCGGCGGGTCGGTGGCGAAAACTGAGGGCACCCACTCTTCGGCGAGAATGAGCATAGGTGCAAGCGCACCATCGGCCACGGTCAGTGAGCGGCCTACCGCATAGCCGTTGGCACCGACGTAGACTTCGAGGGCCGCGAGCGCCTCGGCGACCTTGCCGACCGCCGCGTCGATGACAGCCCGGTCCCACCCTGAGCGCTTCGTGGCGAGTAGATCGAACAGCGGCACCATCGCCATGACGAGGTAGATGTCGCTGATGCGAGTCAAGAGCCGCACTTGCGCGCGCTCCCACGGGTCCGCCGGCAGCAGCGGGGGAGACGGGAAGATCTCTTCCAGGTACTCGCAGATGACTTCAGACTCCGGCAGCGCGCGTCCATCGTCGAGGACGAGTGTTGGTACGCGACCCAGCGGATTGAGTTTCAAGTAGTCGCCTTTCGGCAGTTTCGAGTTGCCAAAACCCGGCGGTTCGACAATCTCGAACGGTATGCCCTTCGCGTACAGCATCAGGCGGACGCGTGTCGGAAACGGCGAGGCGAAAAACTGGTAGAGCTTCATGGTATGTCGCTATGCGGCGAAATTAAGGAATTCCGGCGTGCGGCTCTGAAATGGATTGACGCCCAATTTGCTTCGCAGTTGAGGTATTGGTGTGTCCAACAACTGATGCCACGGCACGGACATCAAGGGAGGCGTTACACGTCCATGGCGCCAACCTTCAACCATCAGCGTGATGAACTGATCGGGATCGACTGCCCGACTCAAGCAAATGCCCGTTGCACTCACCGCCAGGAATCGCGTGGAATAATTCTGGCCGAATTGGGCGAGCTGGAACCCTGAGATGGCAACTTCGCCTTGTGCCGTGAAGCCGTAGTCGGCGAACAAATGCCAGACGTCGTGTAATTGCAGGATGCGCCGGTTAGTGCGGTTCTGCGCCGGGAATTGTGGCGGTAGCAGAACGGTGTCGGCATCGATGACCTCTAAGTCATAACCTTTGGTCGTCAGCATGTCGAGTAGAACCGTGCCCAGGCTGGCCGGCGGGCGATTGCGCAGATCGTTCGTGGTCATACGCACTTCCGGTTCGCCGAGCAGCCTGTGGACATCCGGATGCATGAGGACAGCGCGCTCACAGCGCAGCAGCAGCTCCTGATCGTAATTTGTGCCGATGTTTACGACGCGCATTGTCACATTTAAGGCTTGAGATCCGCCTTCTTGCCGGTCCGCACCGGGATCCGCAATCGCCCAAAACGCGTCCCAGATCGCTTTCGGTGTCTTCCACGCAGCGGCTGCCGATAACCGAGGATTTAACGAACCGAGTCGCTCTTGCAGCAACGCTCGTCGCGCGTCCGCGCCGCTCAAATCGAGCCACGCTTCGGCGATTGCATCAAAGATGCTTATCTGGCGCTCGGGTTCAACGAAGGCGGCGTGCGCCATCAAGGCGGCCGCAGCAAGCGGCAGATCGCCTGCCCCTTGCATCGGTGGCCGCCCTGTTGATGCCCAGTCCTCAAATGTCTTTCTAAATTCTGGTGTGCACGCGGTCATGATCCCTCCCCCTCTAGGGACGATTCTACGCTTCAGACAGGCGGCAAGAACAAGTCCAGCGGATGTCAGCCGAAACCTGAGGGCGCCCGGCTTCAGTGAAATCCGCAAGAACTGTGCGCGAACAAACGCCGTGGCGTTCGAATATTCAAAGTTCGGAATCCAACGGCAGCAACGACAATATTTTGACTTCGACCCGCTGCCACGGATGTCTCGCTGGTTCTCGGTTGTATTCGACCGCCGTGCCGTTCTCAACGGTCCGCCACACCAAATGCGGCGACTGGTCTGCGGCGGAGGGAAGCGCTACGGAATAGGAGTTTTCCGGAAGGGTCATTGCGTCAAACCGCTTCGCCGTTTCCTGTGATAACTCCGCGCTGTCGATGATCAAGCCGACCTCCGTGTTGATACGCCTGGATCGCTGGTCGAGGTTCATCGAGCCTATAAAAAGGCGCTGGCGGTCAAACACATAGAGCTTCGCATGCAGCGCATAGTTTCCATAGCGCGAAATCTTCGTTGATTGGCCGCTGCCGCGGGAATTGCCGAGCCGGGACCGCACTTCATACAGCTCGACGCCGTCGTTCAGCAACTCTGCCCGGTAGTGCGTATAGCCGGAATGGGCCGACAACTCAGGCGCAGATTCCAGAGAGTTTGTCAGAATTCGAATGCGCACCTTGTGCGCACGTCGATCCTCGAGCAGATGCAGTTCGTCTTTCGACGGTACAACGTAGGGCGAAACGACTAACAGTTCGGACTGCGCCTGCGCGACCGCATTGGCCACGGGTTCATACATGAGACTTGCGATGCCGGGCCTATCAGCCGTCCGCTTTTTCTCGGGACTATCGCAAACGACTCGAGCGTTAGCCCATATGAGCGGTTGCCGGCCGGCCAGTATTCCGGCAAGGGGCTCACCGCTATCAAGCTTTGATCGATAGTCAAAGCCCGCTTTGTCGACCTTGTCGGTGTGTGATTTATGCTGCCGGGCATGCGTAGTGATGCCGCGCAAGGCTTGTGCAGGGATTGCTAAAGCACTGTTCCAGTATTCATCGAAGGTCCCTGACAACTCGTGGACGATCGGGCCGCCCACAAACATATCATCGTCGGCGAATTGGGATTGCGGATCAATTTGAAAATATTGATCGCCGATATTGCGGCCGCCGATCAGAGCGATCGAATTGTCCGCGACAAACAGTTTATTGTGCATCCGATGGTCAAGCCTGGAATGACTGAAGATGTATTCCGTCGCTCTTATCAATTGATTGTGGCCGCGGTATGCAAATGGGTTAAAGACTCGCACTTCGACGTTGGCCCGACCAGCAAGCGCAAAAACTTGCTCGTCGCCCGGCACTGTTTCCCCATCGTCAAGCAGCAGCCGGACGCGTACTCCGCGGGCAGCTGCCTGCATCAGCGCATCCGTCAGCAACCGACCGGATTCGTCTCCGTGCAGAATGTAATACTGCAAATCAAGGGTACGTTCCGCTGTATTGATCATCTCCATTCTCATCAAGAATCCGTCGACGCCGACGGAGATGATGCGATAGGCGGCCTTTGTGCCGTGCTCATGCGCGGCCGAGGCGAATTGCTGCCCAACCCGTGTCGCCTCCGGTTCAGTCAAGGCCACCGAAGGAGTCTTCGGATAGTCAGATCCCGGCGGGAGCGATGCGCAGCCGCCAAGCCAGCACGCAAACAACAGGCATTTGAAAAAAGGGTGCATCAGCGCTTCCATTACACGCGACGGGCAAATTATGATTTTATCGTCGCCTGCGCGTGGTCAGGAGTCGCCGCCAGTGCCACTGGGTGTAGGATTTTGCCGATCACGCGACAACTCCAAGAATGGCTCTGTGAGTGGCTATTCGAACAGCCGATCAAAATAATGGCCGCGAAAGCAGGTGGTCGAGGCATTTCCTGGCTGGCCATGGCCTTGTTTTATTATTATAATCAACAAATTACATCTTATAGCTATAATCTACATCGAAAAATAAATTCTTGGCGCGAGGCTTCGCAAAGTTCAGCGGATAGCGCGCTGCAGAGGCGGCGCAGATCCAGTGACGATCCAGTCCATCGGTATGTCGTGTGCTTGCGGAAAGATTGTGGCAATCAATGCACCTGGGTAGCCGACGCCAATCACCAGCGGCGTTGCGGCGAAGCGCGCCAAGGTCCGGTCGAAGAATCCTCCACCGTAGCCGAGGCGGAAACAATTCTTGTCGAAACCCACCAGCGGCGCTATCACCACGGAGGGCACGATCTCGGCGCCGTCGGCGGGGTAGGGTATCTTCCACAGCCCGCGCGCCATTCGGGCGTTGGGCCGCCACTCGCGAAATATGAGAGGCTGTCCGAGGGCGATCGCAACCGGCAAGGCGATGTGTACGCCACGCTCCGACATGGCATTCATCCACGGCCGAAAATCTGGCTCGGCCTTGATCGGCCAATACACGCTGACCACCGTGTCAGAGTCCGAGGGAATCAGCAGGTTGAGATCACGAGCCATGGCTGCTGTCTGTGCGGCGCGATAATCTGCCGACAACTGAAGCCTTACGCTGATCAACCGCTCGCGTTCGGCCTTGCGCCAGCGGCTGACATCCATTGCCTGACGAGAGTCCGGACGGACGACCCCGGTCGCTTCGAGCTCGTTCAGGAAGCATGGGGGCGTTCCACCAATGTCCTCCTCCGCGTCCTCATTTCGAGGTGCAGTCACATCCAAAACTCCAGAGTCCCAATGTTCCCTCCGGTCAAACCGGGACAATCCATGGTTACATTACTGCGCATCGCCGAATGGTATCACCTGGGGCGCGGACACTTGGTTTGGACGTCGACCGTGCGTTAGCAGCGAACGCGCTGCACTCGGCACATGGGCGAGCAACCTGCGGCGGGCACCGATACACTTCCGGTTGGGTGAGCGGGATTGTCGCGTCCTGACTAAACGATTCCGGGCGTTTCAGGTACTCATGGTAGTGAGCGCGTGATTTTGTGAAGGCCCATGGGCGCTTCCGCCGGGGCCGCTGAACGGGTGCACTGGAAATGTTGCCAATTTTCTTATGAAAATGAGGCAGATACTGCTGTGGCCGATCCATAGTTGGGTCTGGCTCGACGCGGCGCGGCGAGCGAGCAATCTGCTTCGATTCGCCGAAACCGAGGCAGAAGGCGGCCGCGATCTCGTCCGCGCTGCAGAATTGACGCCCGACCCACAGCTCCGCACGCTCTTTCTTTTCCATGCGCGCGACGAACAACGACATGCGGAACTGTTTCGCCGGCACGGTTCGCTGCTGCACCAGGCGCTCTCCGGGTCTTGCCGATCCGGCAATCGGGCCGACTGGCTGGCACCAGGCGAACGCGGTCTTGACGATTTGCGGATCGAGGAGTTGGAGGCTGGACCGCTGCTGGCTTTTCTCCACCTTTCGGAAAAATCCGCCGCTGCGGATTTCGCGTCATATCGCGATGTGCTCGAGCGCGATCCGTCGACGCGTGCGGTCTTTGATCAGGTTCTTCGGGACGAGGTCTACCACATGAACTACACTCTCGCGCAGCTTGTGCGCGTGTCGCCCCAGCGCCACCGTGTGTTGTTGTGGCGCGCGCGGTTAAGTCGCCTATGGAAGGGTTACTTGCGACTTGCGCTCGCGCTCGCCGGCGTTATCAGCGGACTGCTCCTGACCATACTGTATTTCACCCTGTTGCCGCCGTTTAGCTATCTGGCGAAACGTGCCGCCCGCAAGGAGCCTACGGGCTGGTTGCCGGTTTCACCGCAGCGCAATGCTTCACTCGACCGGGAGTATTGACGGTGAAGATTCTTGGAATTTCGGCGCACTATCACGATTCCGCGGCAGCCCTTGTCATCGATGGCATGCCGATTGCCGCGGTCCAGGAAGAGCGGCTGTCGCGGCGCAAGAACGACGCCGCATTTCCGTTGCTCGCGATCGAATGGTGCCTTGATCACGCGGGGATCGAGCCGGAAGCCCTTGACGCCGTGGTCTTCTATGAGCGTCCGATGCTCAAATTCGATCGCATTCTGACCAGTGCTCTGCGTGCCTTCCCGCGCTCCTGGCGTGCATTCCCGCAGGCAATGAGAAATTCGATCGGGGAGAAAATCTGGGTGCGCGGCGTGATCTCGTCGCACTTAGGCTTGCCAAGGCACAAGATTCTGTTCACGGAACACCACCAGTCGCACGCGGCCGCCGCTTTTCTCGCGGCGCCCACGCGTGAGGCCGCGATCTTGACGACCGACGGCGTCGGCGAGTGGGCCACGACCACCGTCGGTCTCGGCGCGCGCCGCCCCAATGGCGCCGCCTCAATCACCCTGCTGCGCGAAGTCAGGTTTCCACATTCGCTCGGATTGCTGTACTCGACTTTCACGGCCTATCTTGGGTTCGCCGTGAATGAGGGTGAGTACAAGGTCATGGGACTGGCGAGCTACGGTCGCCCGACGCTGGTCAATGAGGTGCGTCGGCTCATTCGCCGCACGCCGGATGGAGCCTTCTGCCTTGACCTAGACTACTTCGATTTCCATACCACCGCGCAACGCTCCTATTCGCCGCGGTTCATCGATCTGTTCGGCCGGCCGCGCAGCCCATACGAGCCGATCGATCTGGAAACCGCAGAAGGCAGGCGCTTCGCTGACTGCGCTGCAAGTGTGCAACAGGTACTCGAAGACACGCTGGTCGAAATCGCGCGTGCCCTGCGCCAAGAAACGGGTTTGACCGATCTATGTATGGGCGGCGGGGTGGCGTTGAACGGCGTCGCCAATTCACGGATCCTCGCTGAATCGGGCTTCGAGCGGTTGTTCGTTCCGCCGGCCCCTGGTGATGCTGGCTGCGCGTTGGGTGCGGCCCTGTATGCCGACCGGATCCACTTCAAGAATCCGGATTGCCTGGTCCCGGACCATCCGTTCTGGGGACCGGCGGTGGACGGATCCGCGCTGGTGCAACTGGCGCGCGAGGATCACCAATCTTGCGAGGAATTGAACGACGCGGAATTAGTCGATCGGACCGCCGACGATCTCGTCGCCGGCCGCGTCGTCGGCTGGATGGAGGGCGCCATTGAATTTGGACCTCGTGCGCTGGGGCACCGCAGTATCTTTGCCGCGCCGCACTCGGCCGACATGCGCGATCGGCTGAATCGCGATATCAAGTATCGCGAGGAATTCCGGCCGTTCGCACCGGTGGTGCCGATCGAGGTCGCTGACCGCTATTTTGAGTTGCCGCCCGGCGGGGCGCGTCTGGCCCGGTTCATGTCGGGAGTTTTTCGCGTGCGGCCGGAGTGGCGGACCCGGCTGGCCGCGATTACGCACATCGACGGCACGGCCCGAGTGCAAACGCTCGAGCAGAGCATGGCGCCGCGAATCCACGCATTGCTTGAGTCCTACGGACGGCGCAGCGGCATACCGATCCTGCTCAACACGTCGTTCAACCTTGCAGGCGAACCCATCGTTAACCGTGCCGTAGAGGGGTACTCGACGTTTCGGCGCAGTGGCATCGACGTGTTGGTCGCCGGCAGTGCCCGGGTTGCCAAACGCGCGTCATCAGCAATTCAGAAGGAAATAATCTCATGCTCAAAAAGCGTGGCAGGCTAGAACGCAGCCTGGTGGTCTTCGGCAGTGCTGGCGGATCGATCGCGGAACTTGCGCGCGGGATGTGGCAGAGCGGTCCTGCCAAGCGGTGGATGGTGCCGCTGGCGGTTTTCCTGTGCGTGATTGGAATCGTGTTGATCGTCGCGGCAAGCGTCGAGGCGCTCGCGCCGTTCGTTTACTCGATCTTCTGATCGATGGACGCATTGCGCGATCTGCTGGCCTGCCCGGCTTGCGGCAACGCCTTGGCGGTGGGATGGCGGTGCACGGTATGCGGCGCCCGCTACTCGGCCCCCGACGGGATTCCGGATCTGCGACTGGGAGGTGACGCACCTTCTGACGCCGTACGCCGCTTTTACGAGCACACCCCGTTTCCCGGCTACAGGCCGCGCGAGAGCTTGGCGTCGCTCTATGCACGGGCTGAGCGCAGCCAATTTGCGCGGCTGCTGGACCAAGCGATTCCCGGTGACGCGCGGATCTTGGAGGTCGGATGCGGCACCGGGCAGATGAGCCTCTACCTGACACGCGCTGATCGGCTGGTGATCGGCGCTGACTTCGCACGGGCGTCACTGCAGCTGGGTCAGGGCGCGGCGCGGCGCTTCGGGCTTGCGCGTGTGCAGTTCGTTGAAACCGATCTTCGCCGTCCGGGATTGCGGGCCGGCGCGTTCGACGTCGTTTACGCGTCCGGTGTGCTACACCACACACCGGACCCACGCGCATCGTTCGCCCGCATCGCATCGTTGGCGCGGCCGGGTGGAATCATCATCGTCGGCCTTTACAATGCATTCGCACGCATTCCGTTTCGACTTCGGCGGCTCATCGCGCGTTGCTCCGGTTATCGCTGGATTCCGTTCGATCCCGTGCTGCGCGAGCGAGACGCTGACCCCGCGCGGCGCGAAGCATGGCTGAGGGACCAATATCAGCATCCCGAAGAGCATCGGCACACCGTGGGGGAAGTGCAGAATTGGTTCAACGAGAATCACGTCGAGTACGTTCGAACCTACCCAAGCGCACTCATCGGCGAGGCGCCGGACGGACTCTTCACGGCAGCCGGCGATACATGGCGTCCCGAGACCTGGCTGGCGCAGCTTGCGTGGATGAAAAGCCTCGGATCCGAGGGCGGGTTGTTCGTGACCGTCGGCCGCCGCGAGGCGGCGTGAGCCGGCGCCGCTTGACCGAAGCCGCGTTGGCGGGCTTCGGGATCACCTTGATCCTGGCATCACTCGCGGCGAGACAGGCTTGGTGGGACCGCCATTTCATGCCGATCTTTGCCATTGCACGCTCCACGCTGGTTGCTGCGGAGATAACGGTGCGCGGGCTCATCTGCCTGATGGGTGTCGCGGTCTTGCTGGTCCTGCGCCGCCCAATCGCCGCTGCCGTCAGCCGGGCGACCGTCGGCGACGCGCTGCGCATCTTTCTCGCCGTGGTATTGGCGCTGGGTTGCGCCGAGCTGTTACTGCGCGCCCATCCGCCTTATCCGCACGATGCCGATCCGCTGCAGCTCGAGCCGCGACGCCGCGCCGATCCGGTGCTCGGGTGGGAATTCGTGCCGGCGCGATCGGTCGTGACGGAGGAGGCGGGTCGCCCCGTGTCGTACAGCTTTGACAACGCGGGACATCGCGTGTCGGCGCCGGCGGCCGCGGTCGATGTTGAGCAGCCGACGCTGCTGTTCACCGGCGAATCCATTATTGCGGGCTACGGACTCGCCTGGGAGGAGACGATTCCCGCCCGCGTGGGTGCGCTGCTTGGGATCCAAAGCGCCAATCTCGCGGTATCCGACTACAGCAACGACCAGTCACTCCTTCGATTGTCGGCGGAGCTGCCGCGTTTTCGCGATCCAGTCGCCGTGGTGACGTTGTTCATGCCGGCACTCTTCGATCGCAATTTGCTCGACAATCGCCCGCGGCTCTCAGCGGGATTCATATCGCAGCCGGCGGTCCGGTCCTCTCGCCTCGCCGCGCTGCTGCGCTGGCTGGTTCCCTACCGCAGCACCGCTGCCGTTGAACAGGGCATCATGCGCACCCGCGACAGCCTGCGCGGGCTCGTTGATCTTGCGCACGCACGGGATGCCGAGCCGCTCATCGTCGTACCGCAATTCGGTGCGGAGACCGCGACCGACGAGATGCTGAGGCGGCGCATTCTCGATGAGCCGGGACTTCCGTATGTGGAGGTGAAGCTTGATCCGAGCTGGCATCTGCCGGGGGATATGCATCCCGATGCACGCGGCGCCCAGGCAATTGCCATCGCGGTCGCGGAGCGGTTGCACCGTGGGCTTACCGGTAGGATTTCGGCCGCTGCCGCCCGCTCGTGAGTGGCGGCTACCCGGCAGCACTTTAGACTTCCCGGCCCTTATGGCGGGTTCATCGGTTCCCACAATTCGATTGGGTTTCCTTCCGGGTCGTGCAATCTTGCGAATCGCCCATTGGGGTATTTTTCCGGGTCTACTTTTACCTCAATGTTCGAATTCCGCAGCTGCGCGACGATTGCGTCCAAATTCCGAACGCGAAAGTTGACCATCCACGCTTGCGTCTTGGATCCGAAGTAGTCGGTATCCATCGGAAACGGGCTGAATACGGTTGGTCCGGCGGCTTGCTGCCACACTGGATGGCCATAGTCTGTTGGTGCCAGGTCAATTCCGAGGTTGAGCTGGTACCACTGTCCCAATTTCTTGGGATCGCGGCATCGGAAAAACAGCCCTCCGATGCCCATCACGCGTTCCCTTGGCGGGTCAATTTTCGACTCCGTCGAAGTCGAAGAGGCGCCAGCTGCGGGTCCCAGGGTTACGAAGGTCGACGCGCCTATGATTAGGGTTCTGCGTGTAAACGCCATGATCAGTTCTCCGCACGCCTCGCATGGGCGCTATCATCTGGACGGGGACGCGTGATGGGCAAGTGTCTCGAGAACCATGCCGGTCTTTGAGTCCTGGCTGGTGCTCAAGGGCAGGTTATGCATCTTCACGAGCCGTTCCAACTCAGCTAGCTTTGACGCTTCCGCATCGGACGCGACCCTCGCGGAGAGTTCGAGAACCCTGCCTGCCGGCCACTCCCACAGTTCCAGCGCAAGTTTTTCGGATGGCAATCGCGCCGCCGTTTGCCACTTCGTCGAGTTGATGTCGGCTATTCGAGTTACCAGAGCCCAATCAATCGAGACTTGCGCCTGCTGTAACAGTTTGATCTGCGAGGCATTGAATAGAGAGTAGATGTCGTTGCCCATTTCAGGCACCCTCGTTGCC
This sequence comes from Steroidobacteraceae bacterium, assembly GCA_035567075.1. Classification (GTDB taxonomy): domain Bacteria; phylum Pseudomonadota; class Gammaproteobacteria; order Steroidobacterales; family Steroidobacteraceae; genus Bog-1198. The sequence goes on along the minus strand of DATMRC010000070.1, from coordinate 73,525 downwards.
ACGTATTTTCGCGCGACTGCGTACGAAATCGTTGTAACTGATTGAGTTCGGTCGATCTCGCACGGAAATCGATCGCGAAGCCGAGACTTATCGATTCGCTGATTCTCGTTGGGAAGGCGCACTTTCACCGTGAGATCATTCTTCGCGCCTTGGCGGACTCGTATGATGACCCCTTGCGTCAAGAGCTCAAGCGCTTCTGTGTCATACAAATAGACCCGTGTCATCGTCTCACCGCCAAACCCAAGCGATGCAGTCACGGTTTGGGGCGTCGCCGGGGACAGCAGGAGCTTGACTTCGGCCGGGCACTTTTCTTGCGCGTGCAGCACTGGTGCGAGAATCACAGCGGCCCCGATTAATGCGCATACCTGTTTCATCCGTGGATCCAAACAATCCCTACTGTTGCGTCGTGTCAAGGCGTCTCATCGGCCCGTCGTGTGTAATAATGGACCTTCGGTGAATCGTACTACATCCGACGACGTTCGCGATCCGCTACCAGCTGCTTCGACAGTGTAGACTGTGTCCGTTGTTTTCGACGCTGTAACGGCGCAACCCAAATTCCAGCTCCATGTTGACGCAGCTATTCTTCTTCGCCCTCGATGTGATCGGATTCTTTTCGGTTCTGCTATTCGGCTTGAACGGGCATACGGCCAGTACCACACAGGGCTCGGCGTTCGCCCAATTCGCGCGGCGCGCTTACCCGTCGCCACCGCGCTACGGGCGGCTTGATTCCTGCCCGGTACGTAAGGATCGCCTCGGGGGCTACTGCGCGGCCATAAAGCAAGAATAATAATCCGCACACCGTGTCGCCTATTCATTTCGCTTTTCGATCTATCGGTTAGGAGCTGCCGGATGTTGATCGCAAGGCTTTGCGCGATCGATGTGGATTGCAGTCCGGCGTTTGTATTCGACATCCAGGAGCGGAACCTATGAATTTTCGTTCACCATGGCTGGCAGCGGGCGTGGTCCTCGGCACGGTTTTGGTGTGCTTCCTCGGCGTGCGTGCGGAGTTGGCGCAGGCGCGCCGTGCCGATGCACAGCGTAACCAACACCTCGCCACACCCGCCACCGCCGATCTCAACTGTCGCACCAACTCAACCAGGGGATGTTGATGGCGGGCTGTTTACAGCACAACAGACTAAGACGTAAGCCGCTCCACAGGCGGTATCAATCGCGGGCCGAATGAAAGCGCAGTTACCTTGCGAACACCGTGCAGCGCATTGCATATATAGACGACATCCGCGGTTTGCAAATCCGCGATGGTAAGAACGCGCTCCTCTGCCGCGCCATGGGTTTCAAGAAGATGCCGGCGATAGACGCCGGGCAGTACGCCACAGGCAAGCGGCGGCGTCAGCCAGCGGCCCGATCGCTCGACGAAAATATTGCTGACCGCGCCCTCGGTGACTTCGCCTCGATCGTTGGTAAATAGCACTTCGTCAAAGCCGGCGCCACGGGCTGCCTTGTGCAGTCGCTCGTACAACTCGCGATTCGTGGTTTTGTGCCGAAAGAATGGGTCGCTCGACGATGTGCGTTCAATGGCAACCGTGACATGGCATGACGGTGAGCCTCCGAAGAATTCCTCGCTGGCAAGCGAGATGGCGCCGCTGGAGGCCAGTAGCAAGCGCACTCGATACCGCAGGTTCGCGTCGAACGACTTTGCCAATTCGCGGAGCTGCGATGCAATGGCGTCGCGGTCACAGGCGAAGTTGAAGTATGCAGACGAGGTCTGCAGGCGGTCGAGGTGCAGAGAGAGCAACGGATAGTCTCGCTGCCACAGCATGGTTTCGATAAGTCGAAACGGTCGGCGGGTCCTGGCAAGAAAGGACGCCTTGAGCAGGCACTCGCGATATTCTTCGTGCGGATCTGAGTCCGCCACGATTCCACCCCCAACACCCATGGTGACCGCGTCGGTACTCACTACCAGGGTGCGAATGGCTACGTTGAATGTCGACGAGCCTGCGGGAGAAATGAAGCCGATGGCTCCCGTATAAATGCCCCGAGGTCCTCGCTCCAGCTCACTGATGATCTGCATGGTCCGAATCTTGGGGGCGCCGGTGATGGAACCGCAGGGGAATATGCTGCGGAAGATGTCGTAGTATTTGATCCCCGGCAAAAGCGTGCCCGATACGGTGGACGTCATCTGATGCAGCGTCTCGTATCGCTCTACCGAGAATGGCGCTTCGACCTGGACGCTGCCTGGCGTGCAAATTCGTCCGAGATCATTTCGCAACAGATCTACGATCATCACGTGTTCGCTGCAGTTCTTCCCATCGTTGCGCAACCGCAGCGCCATCTCCTGGTCTTCCAGCAGATCGCGTCCGCGCGGCATGGTTCCTTTCATTGGCCGGGTCACGATTCTGGAGCCCTCAGTCCTGAAAAAGAGTTCCGGAGAGAAGGACAGGACGTGGTGATCGCCCAAGTTCAGGAACGCGCTATAGGCGACGGATTGCTGACTCGAAAGTCCCAAATAAGCGGCCAGCGGAGGGACGGATTTGGCGAGCGCTATTTTGTCGGTAAAATTGACCTGATACGACTCGCCCATGGCGATGTATTCTTTGATCCTGAGGATTTTGGCAGCGTAGTCGCTCTCCGAGATTTCGAGCGCGATATCGTCTGCGATTGTGGCGCTCTCAATCGGCGGCTCGCGGCTGCAGTCATGCGCCAATTCGGCTCCCTGAGAGTGGCCGCTGGCGTGGTCGAAAACATGAGGCGCACCGTAGGCGCCGAACCAGGCAAGCGCTTGTTCCGCGGCGGCGCCTGCGTGGGGGTTGTCGAGATTCTCAAAATGATATCCGCTCTCGTACGAGAGATATCCCGCCACGTACAGACCCTCGGCCAATGCCAGCTCTATTTTGGCAAAGACATCGGGAAGCTGGTCCAGCCGGTTGGCAGTGATAATTCGTCTTGGATCTTGAAAAAGATAGCTGTGCCGATTGCAAGCATCGAATCGTGATGTCTCGAGCAGAATTGAATTGATACTTCGTGCCGCGGCCTGACGCAGGCGCGGTGGTAGAACGGCCCATTGATCGGGGCCACCTTGGCAATTAGCACGCATACCGCTGAAGGATACATGGCGTATGTTCTGCCCGCTAATCAGCGCGATAGGGCGCGACGCCGATGCCGTGTTCGGAATGAAGGAATCGCTGGTTGCAAAGTTCGAGCGGCATCCGCCCGGAATCGGTCCAGACGGCGCGCGCCTGACAACACCGTTTTATACGGTCGACTATGACTTCCGGCTGCGGCGCGCAGGCGCGGCGGCGCGCAGCGATACGCCTACTTCATAAACGGCTGGCTTTCGACTTCGCGCGCTTCTTGATTGCGCTGCTGGGCACGCAGTGCGTCGGCCAACAGCCGCCCGGCCTGTGACTGTGTGCCGTGATCGCCACTCGCCAGCGCCAGTGCCTTGCGACCGCAAATCTCAGCCTGATGCGCATCGTTCTCCGCCAGCCTTAGCCGTCCGAGTTCGATCCAAAGCAGCGGATTGTTCGGTTCGATGCGCAGCGCTCGGTCAAGCGTCGACGATGCTGCCGGCAGGTCGCCGCGCGCTACTTGCGCTTGCGCCTGGGTGACCAGCGAGCGGGTAGCCGGCGAGAGATGGTTTTCGCGCGGAGGTTTTGGTTCGGGCGGCGCCGGCTGGGGCGGCAATGGGTTCGTCAACGGCGCTGATGACGGCGGTGGCGATGGGGGCGGCAATGAGGATGGTGCCGATGAGGAGGGCGCCCGCTGGGTGGCGCAGCCAACCAGAAGGACGGCAACGGCGAGCGCAACGGCGAGCCTGGTCAGTGAACGATCGTCTTGAACCATGCCTTGATCTTGTCAGTCAGCGAGCCAGCTGGCGAGCCGCAGCTGGGATTACCGGGCAATACCGTGCCCTTCGGCAAGGCGATAGCGACCGCGCTTGCATTGCAGCCGGGAGCGGTCTCCAGTCCATCCTCGAATCCGATCCATCGATCCTCGATAAGTTCCGGCGGCACGGGTTGAAAGGAAGCTGCCTTGAGGCTCGCCATCGTGTCGCCCCACACGGGCAGCGCCCCGGCGGCCCCGGTGAGTCCGGTGACGCGGTTGTCATCGTAACCGACCCAGACGACCGCGAGGTAGCTGGCGGTGAATCCCGCGAACCAGCTGTCGCGCGTGTCGGAGGATGTGCCGGTCTTGCCGGCCGCAATCGTTCCGGGCGGTAAGTACGCGAGCGCGCCGCGCCCGGTGCCGTGCGTGGTCACCAGCGTCAGCATTCGGTCGAGCTGGTAAACGGCGGACGAGGGCGCCGCGACCTCCACTTTGACCTCGAAGCTCTTCAGCGGCTGCCCTTGCTCGTTGAGCACGGCACGCACCGCGCGCAGCCGCGCGCGAAATCCCCCATTTGCGAGCGACGTGTAGACCTGCACGACCTCGAGCGGGGTCATCTCCACGGTACCCAGCAACAGCGACGGATTGAGAGTCGGGCGCGTCTCGAGCCCGAGGCTCTGCAAAGTATCGGCGATCCGCGGCAGTCCAAGGTCGAGTCCGAGCCGCACGGTCGCGAGATTCATCGACTCGGCCAGGGCTCGCGCCATCGGCACCTGGCCGTAAATCTCATGCGTGAAGTTCTGCGGCGCCCAAACGTTGCCGCCGCTCAGCTTGAGTTCTATCGGCGCGTCCTCGAGCATCGTGGCAGCGTTGTAGCGGCCGGTTTCAAGGGCGGCCAGATAGATGGCGGGCTTCACCAGCGATCCGATCGGCCGACGTGCGTCGAGCGCACGGTTGAATCCTTCGGCGCCCGCGTCGCGGCCGCCGACCACGGCAACCACATCGCCGCTGTTGGGCTCGGCGACGATCACGGCGCCCTCGAGGTGCGCACCGCGCACGCGGCTCGCGGCATCGAGGCGGCTCAAGTGCCGCGCCAGCGCGCGCTCCGCCGCAGCCTGCGCGCGTGGATCGAACGTCGTGTACACGGCGAGCCCTGCGGCGTCGAGATCCGCCTCGGCGTAGTCGCGCTTCAGATCCCGGCGAACGAGATCGAGATAAGCGGGTACGTAGCTGCCGCCGGGCGGCCGTAGACCCAGCGACTCGGCGGCGGCGTGTTTCGCGGCCGCCGCATCGATCAGATGCGCATTGGCGAATTCCTGCAGCACGAAATTGCGCCGGGCGCGCGCGCGCTCGGCGTGTTTGCGCGGGTCGTAATAGGATGGACCCTTGACCAATCCGACCAGCAACGCGAGTTCTCCGACATCGAGCTCGGCGAGCGGCTTGGCGAAGTAGTACTCGCTGCCGAGTCCGAAACCGTGTATCGCGCGCTCGCCGTCCTGGCCCAGGTAGACTTCGTTGAGGTACGCGACCAGGATGTCCTCTTTGGAGAAGTGCGCCTCGAGCCGCAACGCCATCACCGCCTCGGTCGCCTTGCGGCCGATGGTTTGCTCGTCGGACAAAAAATAATTCTTGACGAGCTGTTGCGTCAGTGTGCTGCCGCCCTGGATGACCCGGCCGGCCCGCAGGTTGGCCCACAGCGCGCGCAGAATTCCGTACGGATCGACGCCGTGGTGCTCGTCGAAGCGCCGGTCCTCGACCAATTTGATGCCACTGCGCAGTATCGGCGGCACATCGGCCGGCGACAAAACGATGCGGTCCTCGCCGTGAATGGGAAAGACGCTGCCGACCAGGAGCGGATCGAGCCGGAACACCGGAAGCTCGGTTCCGTCCGCATTCTTGAGGTCCGTGATCGAGTTGCTGCCGGTGTGGATCGACACCAGACCAGGTTCGCGCAGCTCGTCGACGAAGCGCACACGGCGCGTATGCAGGTCGAAATTGCCGCCCACGTGCCGGTAGATGCCCGGCCCGGCCATAGGATCGCCGCTGCGGTAGTGGAGCCGGTGCAGTTCCTGTTCCAGGTCGTCCGCCCCTACCGGAGCACCGACATAGAGATCGAGCGGTTCCGCATAGACGCGTGCCGGCACCGACCAATGCCGCCCCTGAAATTGCCGGGTCACGAGATGATCGAGATACACGACCCAGATGCTGCCGATGGCAACGAGTGCCACCAGCGCGCCGCCCGCGGAGATGAGTACGATGCGCCTGCGACGCGACTTGGAGCGGGCCATGCGCAGCTTCAGGCCAGGTCGGCGCGAGGCGCGCAGCGGGCGTTCATATTGCGGGCAGGTTATTCAACTCCCCGCCGGGGCGCAAGGCGGTAGAGTTTCCAATGGCTGGGGTTGACACGTTTGGTGTCGGCCGTCATAGTACACCACATGGTGAACTATCAGGAACGGCAGCTGGACCGCACCTTTGCGGCGCTGGTGGATCGGACTCGGCGGGCGATCCTGGCGCGGCTCGAGCGCGAGCATAGCGCGTCCGTGACCGAGCTCGCGGAACCCTTCGCGATCAAGCTGCCCGCCGTGATGAAGCATTTGGACGTGCTCGAAAGTGCCGGTCTCATCACCCGGTCGAAAGCAGGGCGCGTCGTCACGGTACGATTGAGGCCGCAACCCATGAAGGAAGCCATGGACTGGCTGCGACGCTACGAGCGCTTCTGGTCGGGCAGTCTTGATCGGCTTGCCGCATATGCCGAACGCAAGGAAGAGGAAGCGAGGAGGAAAGCAAGATGACCAGTCTAACCCTCGTGCGCCGCATCCGTGCGCGGCCGTCGATCGTCTTCGAGGCGATGACCACGCCGGACGGCATTGCGCAATGGTGGGGGCCGGACGCCGGTCCCGTACTCCTGGCCGAGTCGGATGCGCGCATGGGAGGCCGATTCCAGGTGCGTTTTCGCACGCTCGACGGCACCGAGCATGAGAGCACCGGCGAGTATCTCGAAGTCGTGGCGTCCAAACGCCTGGTCATGAGCTGGCGATGGACCACTGGCGGCGAACCCGACGAGCACGACGAAGTCTCGCGCGTCGAAATTGACTTCAAACCCATCGATGCCGGGACCGAGATCACCTTCACCCATGCGCGACTCAAGACGGAGGCATCGCGCTCAAGCCACGAGGCGGGCTGGGCCGGCGCGCTCGATAAGCTGGTGCGCCATCTGTCTTCGGAGCGCATCGCCGGCGGACGCGCACACGATTTATCCGAGGAGCATGCAAAATGATCACGATCTCCGCATTCAAATGGGTTCCAGACTTTGCCCGCGGCCAGGTGCGCGATCTGCGGGTTCGCTGGGCGCTGGAGGAAGCCGGCCTGCCGTACAAGACCCGCCTTCTCGAACAAGGAGACCAGGAAGATCCGCAATATCGTGCCCTGCAACCCTTTGGGCAGGTGCCAATCCTCGAGGAGGACGGCCTGGTGCTGTTCGAGTCCGGAGCCATTGCGCTGCATATAGCGGAGCGCAGCGCGACGCTGCTGCCGACGGATCCCGCTGGGCGCGCACGCGCCACACAGTGGCTGATTGCAGCGCTCAATTCGATCGAGCCCTTCGTCATGAATGTCGCGATCATCGACCTTTTCTATGCGAAGGAGGAATGGGCGAAACTGCGGCGTCCTGGCGCCGTGGAGTTCGTAAAGAAGCGCCTGTCTGCGCTCTCGAAATCGTTGGGCAACAAGCCCTTTCTTGATGGAGATCGCTTTACGGTCGGCGATCTTATGATGACGACGGTGTTGCGGATCCTGCAGTACACCGAAATCGTCTCGAGTGACGAGCGTTTGGCAGCTTACGTCGGGCGCTGTACTCTGCGCCCCGCTTTCAAGCGCGCTTTCGAGGCACAAATCAAAGATTTCAAGACGGCTGCGTAGCCCCGCCGCTTAACAACCGCGTGCCGTTCGCGCCTCCTGTCAGCCGACCAGGGCGCTGTGCAGCGCTTTAATCTGTTGCGCGGTGGTTTTGAGCAGGCGCCCGCAGGCAGCCGCGTCCAATGCGAGGCGTTGGAACGGTGCGGAAGCGGTTACCGTCTCGTCGAGCAACTCGCGGTAAAAAACGCAGGGCACGAGCGAAATCGCGGCGATCAACACGTCGGTGAGCCGGTCAGTTTCTTTGGCCGGTGATTTAAGGCCCTTTTGATTGCTGACCGCCGAAACGATTGCCGGTGCAAACTTCCAGTGACCGAGGATTGCGCCCGCAATTCTCGGATGGCCTTGGGCGAGCACCCGAGTCGCCGCATCGTCGGTGCTAAATGCCGCACCATGCTCGTGGGCGCGAATGATGATGTACAAGCTGCCGATGTTGTGCATCAGCCCGGCCACCAGTGCCTCATCGGGATTCACGGCCCGGGTCTCTCGCGCCAGCACGTAGGCGATCGATGCGACCAGTGTTCCCTGGCGCCAGAGTTCATGCAGCTGCGGGCGCAGCGCGGTCTCGCACGACTTGGTCATTTGTTGCAAGGCGAAGGATACGGCCGTGCAGCGAACCAGCTGATGGCCGAGGCGGTTTACGGCCTGTTGCAGTTCCGTGATCGGTTTGGATGAGGGATTGAGGAACGCCGAGTTTGCGAGTTGCAGTATGCGCACGGCGAGAGCCGCATCAATTCCGATCACCCGTGCGACCTTGGCCGGCGTTGCACGGGGATCCTCGAGGGCTCGCTGCACGCGCTGGGCGACATCGGGGTATGAGGGCAGGCGGATGTCGCCGTTCGCCAGTTCCGCGGACAGTCCCTTGAGGAACTCCGCAGGAACCAGGGCGCGGATGGCCTCATTTTGAGTCCGTGACGGGTGGCTTGTCATGCGCGCGGGCCTTGTTCGAGGTTCTATCGGTAAGGCTATCGGCAGTTGAGCGCCGCCCTTTAGAAATGCGCTAGATTGCCCGAATCGATCTGGTGGCCGGGTCACTGAGTCCTTCCAATTGGAGAGGTTTCCGCCATGGAACTGAAGCGCGCCGGTTCGCAGCCTTCGCAGAAAGGACCCGCAAGCTATTTCACGGGAAATGTCCGCCTCGACTGGCTGAACGCGGCGCCGGAGCCGGTGCGTGTCTCGTGCGCGAGCGTTACCTTTGAGCCGGGCGCGCGCACGGCATGGCACACGCATCCCCTGGGCCAGACGCTGATCGTCATCGCGGGATGCGGGTGGACGCAGTGTGATGGCGAGCCGGTCGTCGAAATCCGCGCGGGCGATGTGATCTGGTGTCCGCCCAATCACCGGCACTGGCATGGCGCGACCCCGACCACGGCCATGACCCACATCGCTGTCCAGGAAGGTCTCGACGGCAAATTTGTTGAGTGGATGGAGCAGGTCAGCGACGAGCAATACCGGGCCGGCCCGGGGAGAGACTGAAGCGGCACTGACTCGGGCCTGAAATCGCGGCGCATAGGTCAACAATAATCACAATATAAACAATTATCTATGAGTCATATCTCCAAATTACATCTACTAGATTGGCGAAACTATGCCGTTATCGCGAGGCTTACTTTTGCCATGGGTTTGGCGCAATCTCTTAGCGATGGCGGGAGCAGGCGTGAATAAAACCAAAACCAGAATTCCCACTGGCCAGAGCATCGCGGACGGTTCGTTGCCGTCAAGACGATCCTTCCTGGCGACTTCGGCCGCGGTAGTTGCAACTTGGATGGCTGCCGACTGGCATGCAATCGCGGACGCCGGCGAGTACGCACAACTCGCCCGGCAAAGCGCGCGCGTCGGAGGGGCGGTGATTCTCGCGGTTTTCACCGATGCCCAGGCTGCTGAACTCGAAGCAATGGTGTCGCAGATCATTCCGAGCGACGAGACGCCGGGAGCGCGCGAGGCGGGGGTGGTGTACTTCATTGATCGTAGCGTGGCGACCTTTGCCAGCGCGAGCCGGGAGCGGTATCTACAAGGGTTCGAGGAACTGCAGAAAAAAACTCTGGAGATGTTTCCCGGTTCCAGCAAATTCTCGGCGTTGAATCCGGCCCAGCAGATCCAGCTGCTCACGGACATCGAGACCACGCCGTTTTTCAAGACGGTCCGGGACCATACCGTCATCGGCATGTTCGCCAGCCCGCAACACGGCGGGAACTACCGCAAGGCCGGGTGGAAACTCATTGGATTCGACGACACATTGAATTTTACGCCGCCATTCGGCTACTACGACCAGCGCCAAACATGAAACAGTTTGCGCCCAACACGGAAGTGGATTTTGTCGTCATTGGATCCGGAGCCGCAGGTGCGGTGATGGCCAAGGAATTGGCCGTTGCTGGATTTTCGGTGGTGGTGCTGGAACAGGGCGGGTGGGGCGCCTATGGGCATGAGCAGGACTACATCAAGGATGAGCTGCTGCACCTGTATTCCCAGGATCCGGTCAACCGCTTGATGAGCGATCCCAATCGGCAGCGCAATACGTTTCGTCGCAGCGACAAGGAAAAAGCGCTTCCCGGCACGCATAGTTACGGCTGCGTCGTGGGCGGCGGCACGGTGACCTACGGCGCCAGCAGCTGGCGTCACCTGCCGTATGAATTCGCGGAAGCCACGCACGAAGGCACGATTGCGGGCAGCGGTTTATCGGACTGGCCGATCAGCTACGATGAGTTGGAGCCCTACTACACCAAGGCCGAATGGCAGATTGGAATATCGGGCCAGCGGCTCGATTCGCCCTTGTTTTCGCCGATGTCGAAGGACTATCCGGTGCCGCCGCTGCCGCAGAAGAGTTCCGGCGCGCTGTTTCGGATTGCGGCAGCGAAACTTAACCTGACGGTGGTCCCCAATGTCGCCGCGATCATTACCCGCCCTTATCAGGGGCGTCCGGCCTGCATCAATTGCGGCATGTGCGGCGGCTACGGCTGCCAGGTGAAAGCCAAGTCGAGTTCTGCGGTGACGCTGTTGCCCGCTGCCGTGGCAACCGGACGCTGCGAGATCCGGGTGCTGAGCTACGTCCGCGAGATTTCGCTGGCCCGCGACGGCAAGGTCAAGGGCGCCATCTACTTCGATGCGCAGAACAGGGAAATTTTTCAGAAGGCCAAGGCGGTGGTGCTGTGCGCGAACGGCACCGAGACCCCGCGCCTGCTGCTGCTCTCGACGTCGAATTTGTTTCCCGAGGGCCTGGCAAACTCAAGCGGACTGGTTGGCAAGTATTTGATGAGCGGCAACGCCAGCACGGCGAGCGGCCTTTTTGATCGTCCGCTCGATGAATATAAAGGAGCTGTGACCGGCGCGGCCATCCTGGATTTTGTGCCAAGCGACCCGAAGCGCGGCTTCTACGGCGGTGGCCGCATGACCGCCCGAGGTCAGGAGTCGCCGATTCAGTTCGCGCTCTCGGGTACGCACGGCGCGCCCAGCTGGGGCGCAGGCTACAAATCGGCGCTTAAGGATCAGGCCAATCGCAAGTTGACCGTGACCAGCTTCATCACGCAGCTGCCGCTCGAAACCAACCGGGTGGATCTCGACCCTGAGGTGAAGGACGCGTGGGGACTGCCCGCGATGCGCATCACCACCACGAGTCACCCGAATGACTTCAAGAGCATGGAGTTCTTCAGGCAAAAGTCGATTGAGATACTGACCGCGGCCGGCGCGAACACGGTCTGGGCAGATCCTGTGACTGACAGCAGCGGGGGTGCCCATAGCCGGGGCACCTGCCGCATGGGCAATGATCCGAAAGCATCGGTGGTGAACAAATTCCACCGGGCGCACGATGTACCAAATCTGTACATCGTCGATGGCAGCAGCTTCGTGACGGGCGGCCGCAATCACCCGACGATGACGATATCGGCGCTGGCATTTCGCGCCGCCGATCACCTCGTGCGTGCTGCGCGGAACGGCGGCGTGGTATGAGGGGGAGCCGAGCATGAACCTGGATTTTTCGCCTGAACAGCAGCGCATGCGCGACGCCGCGCGGCGTTTTCTAGCCGAGCGCTGTACGCCCGCAGCGGTGCGGAAAGTCTTCGAGGGCGAAGAAAGCTACGATAAGGGCTTGTGGCGGGAACTTGCCGAACTCGGCTACCTAGGAATCGCGATTCCCGAGGAGTTCGGCGGCAGCGGCGGCGGATATCTGGAACTCTGCGTCATTGCCGAGGAGCTGGGCCGGGTGTTGGCGCCGGTGCCGGTCGCTTCTTCGACATATCTGGCGGCCGAATTCCTCAAAGTCGGCGGATCGCCCGCGCAGCAGGCGGCCTATCTCCCCAAGCTCGCATCGGGTGCCCTGATTGGAACCTTCGCGATGGCCGAAGCAGCGGGAGAGCCGGTGGCGGGGACGCTGCGCGCCAGGGTTGACGGCGGCCGACTCACCGGAACAAAGACTGCGGTCGCCGACGGCGACACGGCGGACTTCGCCATTGTTGCCGCCGGCGGGGCCGGTGCGCCCGCAGCTTCGCTCTACATTGTCGATTTGCATGGCGCAGGCGTCGCTCGCCGGCCGCTGGCAACCATCGATCCATCGCGCAGTTTCGCGGAGCTGACATTTCGCGCCGCGCCCGCCGAACCCTTGGGCGTGGGCGGGGACGGCGAACGCGTGCTGGCGCGCGTACTGGACGGTGCCGCGGTGCTGATGGCATTCGAACAGCTGGGCGGGGCGGACTTCGCGCTCGAAGCGGCGTGCGCCTACGCCAAGGAGCGCTGGGCCTTTGGCCGGCCGATCGGCTCGAATCAGGCGATCAAGCACATGCTGGCCGACATGTACGTGTCCGCAACCCTGGCGCGCTCGAACTGCTACTACGGCGCATGGGCGCTCAGCACCGGTGCCGAGGCGCTGGGCGAAGCCGCGGCCAGCGCGCGCATCAGCGCTACACAGGCGTTTCAGCACTGCGCGCGCAACAACATTCAAGTGCACGGCGGCTCGGGATTTACCTGGGCGGTTGATTGCCATCTCTACTATCGCCGGTCCAATCTGCTGGCCCTCGCCTTGGGAGGGCTTGCGCCGTGGGAGGATCGCTTGGTCGACACACTAAGGCGGCGCAGCGCCGCGACGGAGCATTAGTCATGGATTTTGAGGATTCACCGGCCGAGGCCGAATTTCGCAACCTCGCCCGCCGCTGGATGGATGCGAACGCGCCGAAGCAATTCGAAACCGCGCTGCGGCAGGCGGGATTTGGCGAATTGAACCTCGGTGGCATCGATGTGCTGGACGCATCGAAGAGTTGGCAACGGCGCAAGGCGGCGGCCGGTTGGGCCTGTCCGCACTGGCCGCGCGAGTACGGCGGCAGCGGGTTGACGCCAATCCAACAGGTGATCTGGCAACAGGAGGAGGGCGTCTACGGGCGGCTCGCAACGCCATTCATCGTCGGCCACGGCATGTGCGGACCGACACTGATGAGTCATGCCAGCGAGGATGATCGTCGCCGCTACTTACCGCCGCTCGCCGCGGGTGAGGAGATCTGGTGTCAATTGTTCTCGGAGCCGGGCGCGGGCTCGGATCTCGCCGGCATCAGTACCCGCGCGAGCGCAGTTGCCGATGGCTGGGTCATCAGCGGCCAGAAAGTCTGGACCAGCTTTGCGCAGATCTCCGACTTCGGGCTGCTGCTCGCTCGTACGGACCCTTCCGTGCCGAAGCATCGCGGTCTGACCATGTTCTATATCGATATGCACGCGCCGGGCGTCGAGGTGCGGCCGATCAAGCAGGCCAATGGCCAGAGCGGCTTTAATGAGGTGTTCTTTACGGACGTGCGAATCAAGGATCAACAGCGGCTCGGCGCAGTTGGCGCAGGATGGCATGTCGCGCTGACGACCTTGATGAACGAGCGCCTCGCAATAGGTTCAGGCATGACGACGGGCTTCGAGGCGATTTTCAACTGGTGCTGCTCGCTCGAGCGGTCCGGCGCGAGAGTGTTCGATGATCGCGCCGTGCGCTCGCGCCTCGCCACCTGGGCGGCGCGCAGCAGCGGCCTCAGGTACACCGCCAGCCGCGCCATCACCGCACTATCGCGCGGCACCACTCCGGGCCCCGAGAACTCGATCGGCAAACTCGTGGCTGGGTCGACGATGCAGGAAATTGCCGAATTCGCGCTGGGTCTGGCGGGGCCGCTCGGCGTCGTCAGCGACCCGGTCGGCGCGGTCGACGGCGGACGGTTTCAGGCCATGCTGCTGCGTGCCCCGGCCACCCGGCTCGAAGGCGGCACCGACGAGATCCTGCGCAACATCATCAGCGAGCGGGTTCTCGGCCTGCCGCCCGACATCCGGGTGGACAAGGACATCCCATTCAATCGCATCCCGACGCGAAGTGCCTAGGACGGCCGGGGCCTATCGCGGCCACAGCCAGCCGAATACCCCCGCCGTCAGCAGCGCAAAGACGAGTCCGTCGAAAAAATAAACTGCGGTGGTGCGCCAATTTTGCCGCATCCAAATGGATTGATGAGCGTGGCCTAGGCCGTAAGCCATGAATGCCGCCACGGCAACAAATTTGAACACCGAAATATACGGCTTGCCGGGCGCATACGCGTGACTCGCCACCACGGCGACGAACAGCGAGATCACCAGCAGGTACACGAACCACTGCGCCAGGGACTTGCCCATGCCAGGCTCGTTGGTCACGAGCGTCAGGAAGAACGTGGGACCGCGCTTGCGCTTCTCCAAGTATTCCGGCTGCTGCATCTGAGCCGGCGTATTGGCATACGGCGCAAGATAATTGCCGCTTGCTATGTTCAGTGAGCGGAATGTATCGAGAACGGCATCCTCACTCGGCAATTTTGCGTAGTCGCCGCGATGCAACGGCAGGAACATGTGAATAATCCAACTGGCGAGAAACACAATCACCGCCGATACGACGATCGGCAACCACAACGAGGCTAGGGGTACCATGGGTTGCTCCTGATTCTAATTATTTAGTATGTTTTGGCTCTTCCCACCGCGCAGCGCGGTCCTAAGCACGAGCGATGTTAGTCTTCTGACTGACGTGCGACAACAGCCCCGCTAGTTCTCAACCGTTGAGGAAACCGTCAATGGCGGCGGCGGGACCGCGGCGAGTACTCCCACCATTACCGCGCTGAAGAGCATGACATATCCGCAGCGCTGCGAGACCAGTGCGACCATTGGGTAGCCGGTTCCGCCCAACTGCAGCGCCAGGTCCTTGCCGAGCGTAACCGGCTGAATCAAATGGGGGCCGATGGACCACGTATCGCTACCGCAAGTGGGGCAGATGAATGGCGTCTTGCCGAATGACATCAGCCAGGTATTGACCTTCGCGTACTCCTCCTGGGTTAATTTTCCGGTTTCGTCAGGCATCGTCCCTCCACGAGTTCACTGCCGCCATTATAAGCAGATCACCGGCAGCACCACATGCGAGGGGTGGTCCCGGTCCACATACACACGGTTGGTTGCAATCTGCATGCGCGTCGACTTCCCTTCGGGCTCACCGGTGTTCGGATTGAAGTCAAAATGCGGATAGTTGCTGGAGGACACGTCGATGCGAATCCGATGCCCGGCCTTGAACAGATTCGAGGTTGGAAAGGCCTCGATACCAATGGCGTAGATTCGGCCGGGTTCCATCAGGCGCGGGCGCTGCCAGGAGTCCCGGTATCGGCAGCGCAGGATTCCGTCGCTCAGATTCATCGCGAAGCCCTGCGGATAATCCTCATTTGGCGGATACACGTCGAGCAGCTTGATGGTGAAGTCCGTGTCTAACGCGTCTGAGGAGATCCACAGCCGCGCCTCGATCGCGCCCGTCACCTCGACATCGTCCACCAACGGCGTCGTCGCGAAGACCAGTACGTCAGCGCGCTGCTCTAAGGCTCGGTAGGGCTCGCGGCAGCCAAAGAACCGGGGGCCTTCACGCTGATCAAATGCGCCGCCGACCATGATGGGTTGTCCGGAAGTGATCGTGCCGCCGATCGTGGGAACCGGGGTCGCCGGATCGTAACGGTATACGCAGGGGTTGGAGCCCCGCGCCGGTGCACGATCCGAGAGCATTCCCTTGGACTGTAGATAGTAAAGAGTGGGTGTGGCCCGCGGAATCGGCCAGGTGCGCTCCGCACGCCATGCTCCGCCGTGATTCATCCTGCCTTGAGCGTCGCGGCGACCCGTGCCGCCGCCCATGACGAAAATTTTCACGGCAGGCTCCAGATCGATGCCGTTCGCCTCGCCCTTGAGAAAGCGCCCGAACCAACGCAGCTTCAATGCCAGATAGTCCTGCGCAACGTTCCCATCGAATGCCGCCGCTGCGCCGAAGTCGACGTCGCCGGCAAACGTTTGCTCGCGGTTGCCATGGGTCCATGGCCCTAGAATCATTCTGCAGGGACGGTGCTTGCGCGCGCTGAGCGCGCGGAAATTATCGGTCACAGTGCGCGGGTAAGGATCGTACCACGACGAAATCAGCACCGCGGCGGCATCTGGCCATCGATCGTAGTAACCCGCCGCGTAAATTCCAACCTGCTTCCAAAACTCATCGAACGTGCCGTGCTCCCATTGATCGAACACGTAGTCTTCGTACTCGGGCACCGCGCTCAAGGGCGAATGGCCTCGCGACCAGGGCAGCCGTGCAAACCACTCCTGCAAGTCGATTGCCTTGAGGGCGGCAAGCTTCGCCGGATCGCGCCGCACTTCCGGCGCCTCGAGCGCTTCGTTGAATGCCCAGGTGACCTGTTTCAGCTCGAAGGCGCCGCCCTGACGGATCCCGCCCTGATAGGCATTTGAGAAGCCTCCGGAATCCATGAACATCGCGGCAATGCCGGGCGCCCCCGCACTCGCGAGTGCCGCCTGGGTGTGGGCCGCATAGGACAGTCCCATCGTGCCGATGCGGCCGTTGCTCCAATCCTGTGCGAGTATCCACGCGCAACAGTCGAAGCCGTCCAAACCGTCGCTCAAATACTTCACGTACTTGCCCTCGGACTTGCCGCGGCCGCGGCAGTCTTGAAACACCACCGCGTAGCCGTGGCTGGCGAACAGGTTTGCCACCTCGATGCTGGCATGGCGGGTGCCATCCTGGGATTTGCCGTACGGCGTACGCTCGAGGATCGCCGGTATTCGCGTTGGCTTGGCGCCCGCGGCCTGCGCCGGCAGGTAGACATCAGTGGCCAGCAGCACCCCGTCGCGCATCCGCACCCGAACATCGCGGCGTACGCTCACGCGGTCAGGACCCATGTCCGCGGCGCTGATTGCAGAGGCCGGCAACGCCAGCAGCGCGGCGAGTTGCAGAAAGCGCGACGCGAATTCGCGGCGATCGATGCTAGAGTTGCCGATGATGTGCAAGAGGATATGGGTTGCGTGGGCTTTAAGTCGCGCAATAATACCCATCTGCGGCAACTTGTCCCAACGCCGGCGGTGAAACTTCCGAGGTGGTAGCGATGGATCAGGCAGTAACTGAGGTTTTGGCCGAATATGAGCGGCGGATGGCGGCTGAAAGTCAGCTGACGCAGTCTCTCGATCCCTCGCAATTTTCGGCGAGGCGCAACGAATTTCTACTGCCGGTCGGTCCGGACACGGCGCAATTGCTCCACACCTTGATCAGGAGCGCAAAGTCCCGTTCGATCTTGGAATTGGGCACCTCGTATGGATACTCGACGCTGTGGTTGGCCGACGCGGCGCGCCACACCGGCGGCAAGGTGGTGAGCCTCGAACTCTCGGGAGACAAGGCGCTGTACGCGCGCGCTGCGCTGGCACGGGCGGGTGTAGCGGACCGCGTCGACATCCAGGTCGGCAACGCCCTCGAGACGCTGCCCCGCACGCAGGGGCCTTTCGACTTCGTGCTCATTGATCTTTGGAAGGATTTGTACGTTGCCTGTCTCGATCTCGTGTATCCGAAGCTCGCTCCGGGCGCTTTCGTGGTCGCGGACAACATGATTCAACCCGAGCAGGTGCGCGCCGACGCCGCGCGCTACCAGCGCCGCATCCGCGAGTTGGAGTTCGATACCGTGTCGTTGCCCATCGGCAGCGGCATCGAAGTGAGTTGCCGCAGATAAAATCGGCCCGCAGCTTTCGCGGCGGGCCGATACTCGCGGAGCCTGAAGCCTTTGCGGCTTGATCAGGCTGCGGGGCTGCCTTCCACCTGGATCAGCAGTTTTACTTCCTGCTTGAAACCGAATTTCTCGCCGTAGTTCACGCCGAAATCGGCGCGATTGATCGTGGCCGAAATATCCGCGCCGCAAACCTGCTTCTTGGTCATCGGATTGATGATGCACTTGAACTGATTGATGCTGAGCGTCACGGGTTTGGTCACGCCGTGCAGCGTGAGGGTGCCCTGTGCTTCGGTGGGCGCATCGCCGTTGAACTTGGAGAACTTGCCGCTGTATTTTGCCACGGGAAATTTCGCCACATCGAAGATCTCGACCGACCTGGCATGGTCGTTCAATTTTTGCATGCCGAAATCGATGGTGTTCATGTCCACGGTGACTTCGATGGAACCGGCCTTGGCTTCCTTGTCGTACACCACGGTGCCGGAGGTGCTGTCGAATTTGCCGCGCCAAACCGACAAGCCGCCGAAGTGATCGGCTTCGAAGCTCGGATAGGTATGCGCCGGGTCGAGGGTATAGGTGACCGGCGCTGCAAACGCGCTCGCGCCGATGAACGCGGCCAGTGACGCCAAAACAATACGGTTCATTGAGGGCTCCTTGGAAGACGTGGGTATAATTTCGAGCGTGCCAAGCTCGGCATCTCGAGCGCGAATGATAGCCGAAAGCCAAGGCATGCTTGGGGATATCTCTCTTTATTCATGTTCAGGGGTTGAGATGGAACTGTTTGACGCCATTGAATCGCGATCCTCCGCCGCGCGGCTGACCGAGCCCGGGCCCACCGCGGAGCACCTGGAGCGGCTGCTGCGGGCCGCGGCGCATGCGCCGGACCATGGGCGCCTGAGGCCGTGGCGGTTCATTGAGGTCAATGGCGCCGCCCGCGAAGCCTTCGCCAGCGCGGCCGCCAACGCCAAGCGGCTGCGGGTGCCGACGCTGACCGACGAGCAGGTGCAGCTGGAGCGCCAGAAAATCATGAAATCGCCCTGCATCGTGGTCGTCGGATGCAGCGTGCAAAAGGACAATGCCAAAGTGCCGGAGATCGAACAGGTGATAGCCACCGGAGCGGCGGCAGAAAATTTATTTCTGGCGGCGCACGCCCTGGGCTATGGGGTGATGTGGAAAACCGGCGCGGCGGCATACGACAGCCGGGTAAAGTCGGCCGTGGGGCTTCGGGCCGACGATCACATAGTGGCCATCCTTCATCTTGGCACGCGCGTGACATGACTGCGCAACGACACCGCCTTGACCAGCGCCCACACCGGTAGTCCGGCCGTGAGCTTGAGTTCTTGCGTTGCGGCGCGCGTGACGCGCGCCATGATGAGGGTGCCGCCGATGTCGATGGCGATCAGATCCGCATCACCTTCGTCGGCCGTGACACCTGTCACGAACCCCGTCAGGATATTGCGCACGCTCAACTGCTGTGGCGCCTGGGTGGCGACGATGAGATCGCGCGCCAGCAACTGCACCCGCAGCTTTGCGCCGACCGCGGCGGTCGATTGGACTTTGAGTTCGCCGCCTCCCACGCCGACGCGTGTCAAGCCGCTTGCAGGATCCGTACCGAGGACCGTGCCATCGACGATGGCGCCCACTGCATCGGCGCCGATGATCGCGCGCACGCCTGGGTTCAAGCTCATCTCGCCGATGACTCCCTGGGCGGTGGTTCTTCCGGCCTCCATGAGCACGAGATAGGTCGCGAGCCTCAACACCTCCTCGAAATTATGGCTGACGTAGACCATGGGAATCGCCAGTTGATCGCGCATGATTTCCAGGTACGGCAGCACTTCTTCGCGCCGCGAGGCATCGAGCGATGCCAGGGGCTCATCCAACAGGAGCATTCGCGGCTGCGACAGCAACGCCCGGCCGATCGCCACGCGTTGCCGCTCGCCGCCCGACAACTGATGCGCGCGGCGGTGCATCAGCGGCTTGAGGTCGAGCAGTTCGACGACCAAATCGAAGCCCACGAACCTCGGGGACCCGGCGCGCTTTTCGGCGTACCGCAAATTTCCCGCAACGTCGAAGTGGGGAAACAGCCGGGCTTCCTGGAAAACATAGCCGATGCGGCGGCGTTCCGGCGGGACGTCGAGGCGCTGCGCGGTATCGAGCAGGACCGCGTCGTCGAGCGCAACCCTGCCTGAATCCGCATCGAGAAGCCCGGAGATCACGTTGATGAGCGTGCTCTTGCCGCATCCGGAGCGGCCAAACAGCGCGACTACTCCGGGAGTCGGCAGCTCGAATTTGGCATCGAGACTAAGCGCGCCCAGACGCTTTTTAACAGCTACTTGAAGCATCAGCGTCCCAGCCAGCGGCGCACCCGGCGCGCAAACCACTCGGACAACAACAGACCGCCAAACCCCAAGATGATCGAGATGACGGCCAGGCGAGCCGCGGCATAATCGCCGCCCGGTGTCTGCAAGGCCGCATACAGCGCGAGCGGCAACGTGCGCGTCTCACCCGGTATGTTCGACACAAAGGTAATCACGGCGCCGAATTCGCCCAGCGCCGCCGAGAACGCTGTGATCGCGCCCGCCAGCACACCCGGCAGCATGAGCGGCAGCGTGATACTCATGAAGCGGTCGAACGCACCGGCGCCCAGAGTGCGCGCGGCATCCTCCAGTCCGCGGTCGACGTTTTCCAGCGAGATGCGCATGGCACGCACCATCAGCGGAAAGGACATCACCGCCGTGGCCAGCGCCGCGCCGTTGCGGGTAAAAATGAGTTCGACGCCGAGTCCGCGCTGCAGCCAGGACCCGATCGGACCGCGGGTGCCGAACAGCAGCAATAGCAGGTAGCCGACGACCACCGGCGGCAGCACCAGCGGCAAGTGCACCAGCGCATCGAGAATCGTGCGGCCCACGAACTGGCGTCGGGTCAACACCCAGGCCAGCACGATCGCGAACGGCAGACTGAGCAACACGCTGCGGACGGCCACGCTCAAGCTCAAAAAAAGCGCTTCACTTTCGTTGGCGCTCAAGCAAAACGTCATTGGCCGGCCTTGTGCTTAGGCATCATCGGTGAGGCAGTATACTGTGCCGATGGTTTATCTTAAGGATCCGATCAATGCCTTATTTTCACGCCGCGGCATCCGCCGCAGCGTCTAGCGGCGAGTCGAAGCCCGATCGTATCGGGGTATTGATCGTCAATCTGGGAACGCCGGATGCGCCTTCCTATTTCGCCGTGCAGCGATATTTGCGCGAATTCTTGAGCGACCGTCGAGTCATCGACACGTCCCGGTTGATCTGGCTGCCGCTGCTGTACGGCGTGGTGCTGCCGTTTCGCCCGTTAAGAACGGCACGCAATTACCGCAAGATCTGGATGCCGGATGGATCGCCGTTGGCTGTTTATTCGAAGCGCTTGAGCGCAAAGGTCGATGCACTGCTGCGGCCGGGGCTTCAGGATCGACTGCACGTGCAGCTGGCAATGACGTATGGCAATCCCAGCATCGAGAGCGCGGTAAAAACCCTGGCCGAGCAGGGCGTCGCCAAGCTCATCGTGCTGCCGCTGTATCCGCATTACTGCTCCTCCACCACCGGATCCGTGTTCGACGCTGTGCACCGTGCGTTGCGGCGCTGGCGGCGCCTGCCGGAAGTCCACTTCATCAATGACTATCATGACGATGAGGAGTACATCGAGGTCTTGACGGCAAAAATTCGCGGACACCGGGATGCCCCCGGTGAATCCTCGCATCTGCTATTTTCCTATCATGGGATACCGTCCTCGTACGTGGCCTGTGGCGATCCCTATCAGCGCCAAGCGGAGGCGACGACGCGGCTGGTGGTTGCCCGCCTCGGGCTCGAAAACCATCAATGGTCGCATTGCTACCAATCACGCTTCGGCAAGGTGCCCTGGCTTCAGCCCTACACCATCGATGCCATCAAGCAACTGGCGGATCGCGGCGTGCGCAGGATTACCGTGGCCTCGCCGTCCTTTGCCGTCGATTGTCTGGAAACGCTGGAAGAGGTGGCGATGGAATACCGCGACCGATTCATCCACTGGGGCGGCATGCAACTGACACTGGTGCCATGCCTCAACGATGACGATGATCATGCCCGGGCGCTGGCGAACCTCGTCAAGGGACGGTTGCGTGGGGCTTGAAGCGCAGTATTGAAGCGCGATCTTGCGCGCGGTGCGCATGCGGTGCTAGATTCGCGTGTAATGCGTTCTTCCGGCAGCATATTTGTCACTTCCCCGGGCCTCTCACTGCCCTGGGGCTTAGCAGCGCTGCTGCTGCGCCGCTAGGCGCACAAACCTTACGCGCCATCGGTCGGCGCTGACAAGACCGGAAAATCTCATCAGCCGCTTCAGCGGCGATCAGTGACATTAGCGAGTGAGTGAACCATGTTGCGTAATCCATCGACCAAGTACCGAGCCTTTACTCCGATCGACATAGCCGACCGTAGGTGGCCCAATCGCGTCATTGCCGCGCCTCCGCAGTGGTGCAGCGTCGATCTGCGCGACGGTAATCAGGCCCTGATCGAGCCGATGGACGCGGCTCGCAAGCGCCGCATGTTCGATATGCTGGTGAAGATCGGCTTCAAGGAGATCGAGGTTGGATTCCCGGCCGCCTCGCAAACCGACTTCGATTTCGTGCGCGAGATCATCGAGCGCGAATTGATACCCGAGGATGTCACCATTCAGGTGCTGACCCAGGCCCGACCCGAACTCATTGCGCGCACCTTTGAGTCCTTGAAGGGTGCGCGCCGTGCCATCATGCACGTCTACAATTCGACCTCGGTGGCCCAGCGCCGCGTGGTGTTTCGTACCGACCGTGCCGGCATCATAGATATCGCCGTGCGCGGCGCCAGCGTGGTGCGGGAACATGCACTCCGCCAGCCGGATACCGACTGGACCTTCGAATACAGCCCCGAAAGCTTCACGGGCACCGAGCTGGATTTCGCAGTCGAGATCTGCGATGCCGTGAACGCGGTGTGGGAGCCGACGCCTGCGCACAGGTCCATCCTGAATCTTCCGGCAACCGTGGAAATGGCCACGCCGAATGTCTACGCCGACCAGATCGAATGGTTTTTGCGGCACATCAATGGCCGCGACAGCATCGTTCTGAGCGTGCATCCGCACAACGACCGCGGCACGGCGGTGGCGGCCGCCGAGCTCGCGGTCATGGCAGGCGCCGAGCGCATCGAGGGGACTTTGTTCGGCAATGGTGAGCGGACCGGGAACGTCGATATCGTGACCTTGGCCCTTAATTTGTATTCGCAAGGCGTCGATCCAAAGTTGGACTTCTCCAATATCAACGAGGCGGCACGTTGCGCCGAGAC
The DNA here is from genome assembly GCA_035567075.1 of Steroidobacteraceae bacterium. Taxonomy (GTDB): domain Bacteria; phylum Pseudomonadota; class Gammaproteobacteria; order Steroidobacterales; family Steroidobacteraceae; genus Bog-1198. Next base: position 50,514 of record DATMRC010000070.1, on the reverse strand, counting down.
CTGCAATCAATTGCCCATCCACCCCCGCCATCCCTATGTGGGCGACCTGGTGTTCACGGCATTTTCCGGATCTCACCAGGACGCCATCAAGAAGGGCCTTAGCGCGAGAACCGAGGCGGACATCTGGGACGTCCCGTACCTGCCCATCGATCCTACCGACCTTGGCCGCTCCTATGATTCAATCATCCGGGTCAACAGCCAGTCGGGAAAGGGCGGCGTTGCCTATCTGTTGGAGCGAGAATTCCAACTGATCATGCCGCGACGCCTGCAAATCGAATTCAGCCAGGTCGTCCAGACCGCCGCCGATATCACCGGTAAGGAGTTGACGGCGCAGGAGCTATGGGACCTGTTCAATCGCGAATACATCAACCCTCGCACGCCCTACGTATATCGCTCGCACCAGCTCGCCGCCTCGACCGATGGCGCCGACAGCGAGCGCTTGACCCTGCAGATCGAGAACGCGGGTCGCGTCGAAACCTGGCTGGGTCAGGGGTCGGGACCCATCGACGCCATGGTCAACGCGATTGCGCTGCCCTTCGATGTGCTGTCCTATGAGGAGCACTCGAGGGGACAGGGCAGCGCGGCCAATGCAGTTTCCTACATAGAGATCACCACCCGATCGCGGCGGACACTTTTCGGCGTAGGAATGCACCCGAACATCATCACGGCCTCGCTGCTGGCGATAGTCTCGGCGGTCAACAGAGCCATCGCGCAGGGCGCGTTGCCGAGGCGGGTCGAATCGGCGCGCACCGGCACTTGAGGTCAGGAGCTGGTACTGGACATGCGGAATGTTTTATAACTTATTGATATAAAACGGCATAAGGTCCGCTCCGAACCTGCTGCAACCAAAGTTGGCGCGCGCCGGTCATATCCTTGGGGATTGCTCTCGCACTAGTTGAATGCCGGACAGAATCGGCTATAGTGCGCAACTTCATGTCTCCCAGCTGATCGATCCTATTGATTTCAGGGGCTTTTCTCGAACAATGAGCGAACGCACAGACGAACATTTCGATATCGACGATGAGTTTCTCGGGGAAGCCGAAGAGGCGCACGACTTCGATCCCCTGATTGAGCGCCCGGAACGGCGCCCCAAAGCCGTGGCCGCCGCCAAACGCGGCAAAGCGGCATGGAGCCGGGTGGAAGACGTACTGGCTGAGCGGCAGCTGGAAAAGGAACTGCGCGAAATTTTCGAAGACGACTAGCCGTCGTTCTTTTCTCGCCACGCGTTTGGCGCGGGATTAATGCCAATGTCTTCTCCTCTCGTGCTGCCGGGCAGCAGTCAAGCTTGGGTGGTGCTCAAATTCGGCGGCACCAGCGTGTCCACGCTCCAAAACTGGAGCAACATTGCCGCGGTACTTAGAAGCCGCATCGCCGCATCCTTCCGGCCGGTGGTGGTGCATTCGGCGCTTTCAGGAATCACGGATCGCCTCGAGTCGCTGATGGCGGCGAGACAGGGCAGCCAGCGGGAGACTCTGGATCGCATCGAGTCCGCGCATGTGCATCTCGCGCAGCAATTGAACGTTGCGCTAAGCCCCCGATTCGACGGCTTCATGCAGGAGCTGCGCCAGATGGCGGACGAGTTGGCGCACGGCCGGCGCAGCGACGAGGTGTTTCGGGCACGCGTGATGGCCACGGGCGAGCTGCTCTCGACCACCCTGGGGGCGGCGTACTTGAACGCGCAGGGAATCAGCACCGTGTGGGCGGATGCCCGTCTGGTGCTGCATGCCGAACAGCGCGATGCCTCTACAGTCAAGGCCAGCGTCCTGTCGGCAACCTGCGATTTCAGCCCTGATCTTAAGCTGCAAGCCGATTGGCGGGCGCTCAATCAGGTGGTGATCACCCAAGGATTCATCGCCTCGAACGCCGCCGGCGAAACCGTGTTGCTGGGCCGCGGCGGCTCGGATACCTCCGGAGCTTATTTCGCCGCCAAGTTGAACGCGGTACGCCTCGAGATTTGGACCGACGTGCCCGGTCTGTTCAGCGCCAATCCGCGCGCCGTCCCCACGGCGAGGCTGCTGCGCCAGCTGCATTACGACGAAGCTCAGGAAATTGCCAGCAATGGCGCCAAGGTTTTGCACCCACGCTGCATTCTGCCGCTGCGCCAGTACAAGATTCCGCTGCATGTGTATGCAACCCAGGCTCCCGGCCTCGAGGGTACGGTGATATCCGCGAACGCGGTGGACAGCGCCGCGCAGGTCAAAGCGATCGCGATCCGCAAGGGCATTACGCTGGTGTCGATGGAAAGTCCGGGCATGTGGCATCAGGTGGGGTTCCTCGCCGATGCATTCCAGGTGTTCAAGCGCCACGGCATGTCCGTCGACCTGGTGTCGACCTCGGAAACCAACGTGACGGTTTCCTTGGATCCCAGCGCCAACGCGCTCGATGGGGCCGCGCTCGAGCGCCTCAGCGCGAACTTGAGCGAGCTCTGCCGTGTCGAGATTCTCGGGCCGTGCGCTTCCTTGAGCCTGCTGGGTCAGAATATTCGCGGCATCCTGCACGAACTGGGGTCCGCCTTCGAATTGTTCCAGGATCAGAAGATCTATCTGGTGACCCAGGCCGCCAACGATTTGAATTTCACCTTCGTCATCGACGAATCCCAGGGTGATCGCTTGGTGCAGCAGCTGCACGAACGGCTCATTCAAAGCATTGGTTCGGACAAGGTACTCGGCCCCACCTGGGCGCAATTGTTTACCGACAAGACCAAGAGCACCAGCCCGACGCTGAACTGGTGGGAGGAACCGCCCAAGCGCCGCGCCCTGCTCGAAATCGCAGCGCGCGAATCAGCTGCCTTTGTCTACGATATGGCGTCCTTGGATGCGGCGGTGGCCGCGGTGCTGAGTGTCAAGTCGGTCAAGCGCTGGGCCTATGCCATGAAGGCGAACTGGCACCCGGACATCCTGAGACGCGTATACGCCGCCAATTTGAGCCTGGAGTGCGTAAGCCAAGGCGAACTCGAGCATGCATTTGCGTCGGTGCCGGGGCTCGAGCGCGATCGCGTCCTGTTCACGCCCAATTTTGCGCCGCGCAGCGAGTATGAATTTGGCTTGAGGTCGGGCGTGCGCGTGACCCTCGACAATCTCCATCCCTTGAAGATGTGGCCGGAGCTATTCCGCGGCAAGGACATATTCGTGCGTATCGATCCTGGGTTTGGCCGTGGACACCACAGTCATGTGCGCACCGCCGGCGTGCATACGAAGTTCGGCGTGTCCTTGAGCGATGTGGACGAGCTCATCGCGCTGACGATAAGTGCCGGCGCGCGGGTTAGCGGTTTGCACGCGCATACCGGCAGCGGAATCTTCGATGTCGCGAATTGGACGGAGACCGGCGCGCTGCTGGGCGGCCTGGCGCAGCGATTCCCGGACGTTAGAGTGATCAACCTGGGCGGCGGAATCGGAGTTCCCGAACAAATCAGCCATAATGAGATCGATCTCGCCGAACTGGAGCGGGGAGTTGCGGCACTGGCGAAGCAGATGCCGCGCGTCGAGTTCTGGATGGAGCCGGGGCGATTTTTGGTGGCCAAAGCGGGAGTGCTGGTGGCGGTGGTGACGCAATTGAAGGGTAAGGGCGATGTGCAGTATGTGGGAATCGCAACTGGCATGAACTCATTGATCCGGCCGGCGCTGTATGGGGCGCATCACGATATCCGCAACCTGACCAGGCTTGGCGAGCCGCTAAAGTCTCGCGTCACCGTGGTCGGCCCGATCTGCGAAAGCGCGGACCAATTCGGTGCGGACCGCTGGCTGGCGAATACCATGGAGGGCGATGTGCTGCTGATCGCCACCTGCGGCGCATATGGCTATTCCATGTCCTCCAGCTATAACCGCCGCCCGCCGGCGCGCGAGTTTATTATTCCCTCATGAAACCTGTCGGCATCATCGGTTGGCGCGGAATGGTGGGTTCGGTCCTGCTCGACAGGATGCGGGAAGAGAAGGATTTCGATCTCATCACGCCGACCTTTTTCAGCACCTCAAAGGCCGGCACGGCAGCCCCCAAAATCGCTGGCTGCGCGGCCGCGGCCGCGGCCGTGCAGGACGCCAACGACATCGCCGCGCTCGCCAAGCTGCCGATGCTGATCAGTGCGCAGGGTGGCGACTACACGCAGGCGATTCATCCGCGCCTGCGTGCCGCCGGCTGGCAGGGGTACTGGATAGACGCGGCATCCAGCCTGCGCATGGACAAGAATGCGGTCATCGTTCTCGATCCCGTGAACCTGCCGGTGATGCAGCAGGCTGCCGCGCGCGGCGTGAAGGATTTCATCGGCGGCAATTGCACCGTCTCGCTGATGCTGATGGCGGTTGGAGGACTGCTGCGGGCGGGTGTGGTGGAATGGATCACCGCGATGACTTATCAGTCGGCCTCGGGGGCGGGCGCACAAAACATGCGCGAGCTGCTCCAGCAGATGGGCGCGCTGCACGGTTCGGCGGCGTCGCTGCTGCAAAATCCGGCCGCCGGCATTCTGGAGATCGACCGGGCGGTGAGCGCGGCCTTGTCGGGCGCGGAATTTCCGCGCGCCAACTTCGAGGTGCCGCTTGCCGGCAGCCTCATTCCATGGATCGACAAGGATTTGGGCAACGGTCAGAGCCGCGAGGAATGGAAGGCGGCTGCCGAGGCCAATAAGATCCTGGGGCTGGAAGCACGCCCGGTTCCCATCGAGGGAATCTGCGTGCGGGTGGGCACCATGCGCTGCCATGCCCAGGCACTCACCATCAAGCTCGCCAGGGACTTGCCGCTGCCCGAAATCGAGGCGCTGATCGCCGCCGGCAACCCATGGGTGCGCATCGTTCCCAACGAAAAACAAGCCTCGATGGCCGCTCTGTCGCCCGCGGCGGTGAGCGGCGGTTTGCAGGTTCCCGTGGGAAGGCTGCGCAAGCTGTCCATGGGCGGCGAGTATCTGTCCGCCTTCACCGTGGGCGATCAATTGCTGTGGGGCGCGGCCGAGCCGCTGCGGCGCACTATGCGTTTCCTGCTTCCGCGTGTGTGAGCAGATGGATCGGCACGGATTTGACCTGCCAAATGTCCTCGCAGTATTCGCGGATCGTGCGGTCCGATGAGAACTTGCCGCTGCGGGCGGTGTTGAGGATCGACATTCTCGTCCAACGTTCGGTGTCGCGGTAAGCCTCCGCGACCCGCACCTGGCAATCAATATAGGATTGGAAGTCGGCCAGCAACAGATACGGGTCATGCTGGAGCAGGCCGTCGATGAGCGGCCGAAACAGCTCGGTGTCGCCGCGCGAGAAGAAGCCGCTGTGAATCAGGTCGATGACGTCGCGCAGCCCTTGATTGCCCTCATAGTAGTCCATCGGCCGATAGCCCTTTGTTTTCAGCGCATAGACTTCGGGCGTACTCAATCCGAACAGGAAGAAATTCTCGGCGCCCACTTCCTCGCGGATTTCGATGTTGGCGCCGTCCAGCGTGCCGATGGTCAGGGCTCCGTTCATGCAGAATTTCATGTTGCCGGTGCCTGATGCCTCCATGCCGGCCATCGAAATCTGTTCCGACACATCGGCCGCAGGGTAGATGCGCTGGCCGCTCTTGACGCTGAAGTTGGGCCAAAACACCACCTTGAGGCGATCGCGTACATCGGGATCGCGGTTGACCACATCGCCGACCGCCGTGATCAATTTGATCATGAGCTTGGCCAGATGGTAGCCGGGAGCCGCCTTGCCGCCGAAAACGAAGGTGCGCGGCTGAATTTCGCGGGCGGGGTTCGACTTGATGGCGTGATACAGCGAAACGATGTGCAGCACCTTCAGATGTTGGCGCTTGTACTCGTGAATGCGCTTGACCAGAACATCAAAAAGCGAATTCGGATCGACCGTGATGCCGGTGCGCAGCACAGCGCGCGCCGCCAGTTTTTGTTTGTTGAATTGCTTGATCTCGCGCCAGCGGCCGCGAAATTCCGCGTTATCGGCGAGCGGTTCAAGCGCCTTCAATTGCGTAAGATCCTTGACCCAGCCAGCGCCGATGTGCCGCGAAATGAGTTCCGCCAGATTCGGATTGGACAGCACCATCCAGCGCCGCGGCGTCACGCCATTGGTCTTGTTGCTGAATTTCTGCGGCCATAGCTCATAGAAGTCCTTGAGGACATCGCTCTTTAAGAGCTGCGAGTGCAGGGCGGCGACACCGTTGATGGCATGGCTGCCGATACAGGCGAGGTTTGCCATCCGCACATAGCGCTCTCCGGTTTCGTCGATGATGGACATGCGGATGATGCGGGCTTCGTCGCCGAAATAGCGCAGCCGCACCTCGTCAAGAAAGCGCGCGTTGATTTCATAGATGATCTGCAAAAGCCGCGGCAACACGCGGCCAAATACTTCGACTGGCCAGCGCTCCAGGGCTTCGGGCAGCAGCGTATGATTGGTATAGCCGAAGGTTTGGCGCGTCACCTCCCAGGCGTCGGCCCAGGACAGCAGCGCATCATCGATGAGCAGGCGCATCAACTCGGCAATCGCGACCGCCGGATGCGTGTCGTTCAATTGCACCGCGAATTTCACGTGAAACTGGTTCACCTCCAGCTTCTGCGTGCGCAGGATGCGCAGCATGTCCTGCAGGGAACAGGAGACAAAGAAGTATTGCTGTTCCAGGCGCAGTTCCTTGCCGCGCGCCTGTTCATCATTGGGGTAGAGCACCTTGCTCAAATTCTCGGATTCGACCTTCTGATTGACCGCGCCGTAGTAGTCGCCGCTGTTGAAAATGGCGAAGTCGAAGGACTCCGGCGCCTCGGACCGCCACAGCCGCAGCGTGTTCGCGGTATTGGTCTTGTAGCCCAGGATCGGCGTATCGTAAGGCACGCCAATGACGGTTTTGTGAGGCACCCAGCGCACCCGCGGGCGATTCTGCTCATCGACGTAGGATTCGGCGCTGCCCCCGAACTTGACCTCGACCGACCATTCGGGCCGTGGTAATTCCCAGGGGTTGCCGAAGCTCAGCCACTTGTCGGTTTTCTCCACCTGCCAACCGTCGATGATCTCCTGATGGAAGATGCCGAATTCGTAGCGTATGCCGTAGCCGACGGAGGGTACTTCCAGCGTCGCCAGGGAATCGATGAAGCAGGCGGCCAGTCGACCGAGTCCGCCGTTGCCCAAGCCCGGCTCTTTTTCCTGCTGCAGCAATTCATCGAAATTCAACCCCAGCTCGCTCACACATGCCCTGACCCGTTCGAGAATGTCGAGATTGACGAGGTTGTTCCCCAAGTGCGGCCCCATCAAAAACTCGGCGGATAGGTACGCCACCGTGCGCGAGGCATTCTTGGTATAGACCGCCGCGGTGCTTATCCAGCGCTGCAGCATGCGATCGCGCACCGCGTACGCCAGCGCCATGTAGTAGTCGTTGGTGGTCGCCAGCGCCGAAAACTTGCCCTGCATGTAGAACAAGTCATCGAGGAAGGCGCTTTTCAGAGCATCCTTGGTCAGCGCGGTGCGATCGTCCTCGAGCTGCAGATCAGCCTTCACGGCGCCCACATGACTTGCACCGGCGTGCGGGTTTGACGCAGAACCGCGCGCACCGGCATCGCCTCGACCGGGCCGGGGGCGCTGGCGGCGAGGAAGGTGCGCCATTTATCCGCGCCGCCAATCAGCACAACTACGCGGCGCGCGTCTAGCAGCGCGCTCAGATTCAGACTCAAGCGCGGCTGCGGCGCCATCGGCGACCACATGCCCACGCAACCGGCCACCGCAGCCGGATTCAACGCGCTTGGCAGATTCGGCGAACCGGGGAACAACGAGGCCGTATGTCCATCGTCGCCCATGCCGAGCACCACCGCATCGAACGGCCGCGGGATGCGCGCAAAGGTCTCCCATGCCGACACGGCGCCCATGTCAGGAGTCGGCGCGCCGTTCTTCAGGCCGTGAAACCTGGCGGCCGCGGCCGCACCGTGCAGCAGCTGATCGCGCACCAGCTTCTCGTTGCTGTCCGGGTCGTTGGTATCCACCCAGCGTTCGTCCGCAAGCGCGATGCAGACTCGGCTCCAATCGAGTTTTTCTTCGCGCAGCAACTCGAACAACTTGAGCGGCGATTTCCCACCGGAAACCACCAGACTGGCAAGTCCGCGGGCGGCGACGGCGGCCACCAGGCTCGCGGCAATCTGCGCCGCGAGCGCGCGCGCCAGCGCGTCCATGCTGGCGAATTTCGTTGCATCAGGTTCAGAGCTCATCGTGCCACTCAAATCCGTCGCGACCTATCATCGCGCTGGAGGCGGCGGGACCCCAGCTGCCGGCAACATAGATCTTCGGTCCGTCATCGTATCGCTCCCAACCGGCGCGGATCGGATCAATCCATGCCCAGGCGGCGTCGAGTTCGTCACGTCGCATGAACAACGTCAGATTTCCCTTCACCGTATCCATAAGCAAACGCTCGTAGGCGTCAAGGCTGCGAGTTTTGAAGGTTTCGCCGAGGTCGAGGGCGAGACTGACGGGCTTCAGACGCATGCCTTCACCCGGATTCTTAGCCAGGATGGTCATGGTAATGCTTTCGTCCGGCTGCAGTCGAATGACCAGTTCATTGGCCGTATGGGTGGTGTTCGGCATCTCGAAGATCGGGTGCGGTACCTCGTCGAAGGTCACCACGAGTTCCGTGACTCGATCCTGTAGCCGCTTGCCGGTGCGCAGATAAAAAGGCACGCCGGCCCAGCGCCAGGTATCAATGTCGACCTTGAGCGCCACGAAGGTTTCGGTGCTGCTATCGGCTGCAATGTCGGCCTCGTCGCGATACCCGGGCACGGCGGCGCCGTGCACGGCACCGGCTTTGTACTGGCCGCGCACCGATTTGGTGAGCACATCGCGGTCGCGCAGCGGCCGCAGCGCCCGCAAGACCTTCAGCTTCTCATCACGCACGGCATCGGGATCGCTGCTGGCCGGCGGCTCCATGGCCATGATACACAGCAGCTGCAACAGATGATTCTGCACCATATCGCGCAGCGCGCCGGTCTTGTCGTAGAAATTTCCGCGCCGCTCCACGCCGAGTTCCTCGGCGACGGTGATTTGCACGTGCTTGATCATGCCGCGGCGCCACAGCGGCTCGAACAGCGCATTGCCGAATCGCAGCGCCATGAGATTCTGCACCGTTTCTTTGCCGAGATAATGATCGATGCGGTAGATCTGTTTCTCGGCGAATACCGCGCCAACCTGGGCGTTGATCAGATCCGCCGATTCGCTGTCGTGGCCCAGGGGTTTTTCCAGCACCACGCGCGACAGCGGGGTGACGACATTGACTTTCGCGAGATTTCGGCAGATCACCGAAAATAGATTCGATGCGGTGGAAAAAAAGAACACGCGTACGATGGCGTCGCGATTCTTGAAAAGCGCCGACAGCGCGGCATAATCCGGTTCCGCTCCCGCATCCAGTTTGACGTAGTCGAGCAGCGCGCTGAATTCCTGCCACCGCTGGGCGTCGAATTCCTTGCCGAGAAACTCGCGGCACGACTTTTCCGCCTGAGCCGAGTATGCCGCGCGCGACAATGTCGATCGCGCAACCCCGAAAATGCGCGATTCCGCGGATACTTGGCCTGCCGCGAAGCGCCGGTACAGCGCGGGCAACAACTTGCGCGTCACGAGGTCGCCGGTCCCGCCGAAAAGCAGCATGTCGAAACTCGGTAGTATTGTCACCTCGCGGGAATCCTCATGGGTTTTGTGGCCGCAGTGCTGCACTTGCACTATGGCACAATGAGGCATGGCCGTGAATATCCTCGGGCCGAACGCCCGACATCCAGGAGAATGATTGCGTGAAGGATTTGACGAACAGTCCGATCGCCACAAACATTTTGTACATGGCGCTGCCGATTGCGGCGGGCATGATCTTTCAGACCTTGTATTTTCTGATCGATCTGTACTTTGTCGGGGGATTGGGCGCCGCCGCGCTCGCCGGCGTCGGCGCGGCGGGCAATGTCACGATGATCGTGATGTCGGTCACCCAGGTGCTGGGCGTTGGCACCGTCACGCTTATTTCGCATGCGGCAGGTCGCAAGGACCAGGCGGATGCGACGCTGGTGTTCAATCAGAGTCTGGTGATGTCCTTGAGTTGCGGCGTGGTGGCGCTGCTGCTCGGCTATCTGGGCAGTCCATACTACATGGGCACCCTGGGTTCCGATCCCGCCACGGTGGCGGCGGGAATCAGCTATCTGCACTGGTACCTGCCGGCGCTCGGACTGCAGTTCGCGGTGGTCGCGATGGGATCGGCGCTGCGCGGCACGGGCATTGTGCGGCCGACCATGCTGGTGCAAGTGTTGACGGTGATTTTGAATGCCATCCTGGCGCCGGTGCTGATCGCAGGGTGGGGCACCGGCCACCCCATGGGCGTGGCGGGCGCGGGTCTCGCGAGCTCGCTGGCGCTGGCCGCGGGCAGCGTCATGCTCGGATTGTATTTCCACCGCCTCGAGAAATACGTCGGGTTCGACGCAACGCTGTGGCGCCCGCAGTTCGCCACATGGCGCAGGCTGTTGCGCATCGGACTGCCCGCGGGAGGCGAGTTCGCGCTCATGTTCATCATCATGGCGGTGATCTATTGGATCATCCGGCCGTTTGGCGAGGATGCGCAGGCGGGTTTTGGAATCGGCACACGCATGATGCAGAGCATGTTCCTGCCGGCGATGGCGGTGGCCTTTGCCGCGGCCCCCATCGTCGGTCAGAACTATGCGGCCGGCAAGCATCGGCGCGTGCGCGAAACCTTTGGCTTGGGGGTATTGATCGGCAGCAGCATCATGGTCTGCCTGACTGTATTTTGTCAGTGGGGCTCGGCGTGGGTGATCGGCGCATTTACCAAGGAACCACGGGCGATAGCGGTCGGCGCCGACTACTTGCGGATCATATCCTGGAACTTCGTGGCAACCGGTTTCGTGTTCACATGCTCCGCGGTATTTCAGGGACTCGGCAATACCATCCCGTCGGTATTGAGTTCGGCGAGCCGGGTCGTCACCTTCGTGGTGCCGGCGTTGTGGCTGGCAGCAGCGCCGCATTTTGAATTGGTTCAGTTGTGGTATGTGTCCATTGGCAGCGTCACGTTGCAGGCATGTTTCAGTCTTTGGCTGGTACGCAGGGAATTCAGGTTGCGATTGCCGCTAGCCGCCGAAGCGCTGGCCGCGGAGCGCCCTGCATGACCCTGAAGACTTTCATCGACGTTGCCGGGTGGACCGCGGCAGTGCTGATCTTGAGCGCCTACGCCTTGCTGTCGTTCGGCAAGATCCAGTCGCGTTCGCACGTCTATCAGGCCATGAACATCATCGGCGCGGTGGGCTTCATCATCAATTGCGTATGGAACAACGCCTGGCCGTCGGTGGCGCTGAACGTGGCTTGGTTGGGGATAGGGCTGTATGCATTGCGGCGCAATTTTGGCGCGGCGCGCCAGTGACCTGTCATCGCGCATTTGCCGTTCCGGTCCTCATCCTGGTGTGCCTGCCTTGGAGCGTGCGCGCTGCCCACGATGAATTGGCTGGCATGCGGCAGCTGTACGACGGCAACATGTTGCCCGGAGTCGAGGTCGCCACGTTCTCGCATTCGGAGAAGCTGCAGCCGGTGCGGGTCGTGAAGCGTGGCGACTCATCGGTGGCGCTGCCGAAACGCGCGCAGCCATTTCCACCGATTCATTTTGACATTCGGGGGCATCACTTCGATCTGTACGACTACCTGTCCACCAATCGGGTCGCGGGGATTCTGGTGCTCAAGGAAGGCAAGATCGCGTTTGAAGATTATGAACTTGGCATTGATCCAAATACGCATTGGATTTCATTTTCGATGGCGAAGTCGATCGCCTCGACACTGGTCGGAGCCGCATTGCTTGACGGCGCCATTTCGAGCCTGGACGATCCCGTGGTGCGCTATGTTCCGGCCTTGAAGGGCAGCGCCTACGACGGGGTCAGCGTGCGTCAAATACTGACCATGAGTTCGGGCGTGCGCTGGGACGAGACGTACACCGATCCCAATTCCGATCGTCGAAAAGTCCTGGAACTGCAAATCGGCGGGTTACCGGGCGAGGTGCTGCGCTACATGGGCTCGTTGCCGCGGGCCGCAACTCCCGGGTCGGTGTGGAACTACAGCACCGGGGAGACCTTTGTGCTGGGGGCCGTGGTGGAGGGGGCAACACGCCGCCATTTGGCTGAGTATCTCTCGGAGAAGATCTGGTCGCAGGCGGGGATGGAGCAGGATGCCACCTGGTGGGTGGATGGGCCGGATGGATTGGCGTGGGCAGGTAGCGGCATTGGGGCGACGCTCCGGGACTATGGCCGATTCGCGCTGATCGCTGCCGATGGGGGTCGCCTGCAGGGGCGGCGCATCGTTCCGGAAGGATGGTTCGCGGAAGCGGGATCCCCCCACACCATAGGCGGAGGCAAGGTCGATTACGGCTACATGTGGTGGATTCCTCCGCAGAGCACACCCGTCCATGTCGGGGCGTTTGAAGCCATCGGTATTTTCGGTCAATACATTTACATCAATCCGCGAGAACGTCTGGCCATTGTCGTTTTGAGCGCTCGGCCCAAGCCGGTCGATGGCTCGCGTGACGAACTGCAAGACGATGCCGCGTTCTTTGCGGCGGTCGCCACGGCGCTGCATTAGGAGGCGCTCGGCGTATTGGTCCTCAGGACGGAGCGGGGGCGCGCCGCGCCGCGATGATCCGCGCAGCGATGCCCGGCCAGGTTTCATGCGCGCCGCCATTCAAGCGAATGCGCAGGCCGGAAATCCCGAGGTTCGCCGCGAATTCAAGATCGGTGTCCCGGTCGCCGACCATAAAGCTGCGTTGCTTGTCGATCTCGTTGGCGGCGAGATATTCCCGCACCATGCCTACTTGCGGTTTGCGGCAACCACATCCCTCATGTTTGAAGTGCGGGCAGAAGAACACTTCCTCGAATTCGATGCCCTGGGATCTGAACAACTCCATGATGAAGCGATGCGTCGCCTCGAAAGGCTCGCGCGGCAGGGTGGGCGTACCCAAGCCGTCTTGATTGCTGACAATGACGAAGCTGTACCCGGCGCGTTGCAGATCGAGAAGCGCCGGTACGACGCCGGGCATGAGACGGACCTTCGCCAGGCTGTCGATTCGCTCGTCCGGCGTCTCTTCGTTCAATGTGCCGTCTCGATCCAGGAATACGATTGGACGCCCGCTCATCGTAGGTGCTTACGCATTGAGCTTCAACCGTTCGGTGACGGCCCGGTAGCCGCCATTGCCAGCCATGAGGTAGCGCGCGACGCGGCCGATGGTGGTGACGCTGACGCCGGTTTGTCTGTGGATCTCCCGGTACGGCAGGCCGCGCTCCAGCAGTTCGACCACCGCCCATCGGTCCGCCATCGCCTGCAGTTCCGCGGGCGTGCACAAATCGCGAAAAAAACTGCGGCACTCATCGACCGAGCGCAGCGTCAGAATCGCAGTGCACAGTGCGCGTTCGTGTTGCTGCTCCTGGCGCAGCGTCACCGGCCGATTGGTTTTCATACCGAGGCGTGGGATCCAGGTCCGGACTTTCATCTAATGTATTAATGCGCTATTACGTTATTACACTGGCGGAACTGAATCAAGGATTTGGCGGCATTGCCTTGACGCAACCCACGGCGTCCGCCTAAAATTCGCATCAGCTTATCTAGACCGGCTGAGGGAAAGGCCCTTAGAAGCCGGGGCAACCACCCGCGCAGTTCCTTGGGAGCAGTCGCGGAACGGTGCCAACTCCTGCGGAGCCTTCAGGTCGTCGCGACCTGAGGATCCGGTAGATAGGCGGCCGATTGCGCGCAGTCGCGCGAATTTCTTAGGGCAATGTCGGCGCTCCAGGGGTTATGTCACCTTTAAGGAGCTTGAAGTTTGTGGCCGACGATTCCCCGCATACCATCGATGAGACGATAAGTCTCGCACCCTTCCGGATGCACTATGGAGACTCCCTGCCCGAGGCCAGGGTGTCGTTCCGTGTGGTGGGAAATGAACAGGGGCCGGTCATTGCAGTCCTCGGCGGCATTTCCGCGCACCGCATCGTCACCGGTGCGCAGGGTGTCGGCTGGTGGCCGGAAATGGTCGGTCCGGGTCTCGGCGTGGATACCCGCAAGTATCGGGTACTCGGCATCGACTACATCGGCGGCTTCGGCTTGAGTTCGACGCCTGAGAGCGGTGGCCGCTTTCCGCCCATCAGTTCGTACGATCAAGCCGCCGCCATGAGCCTCATCGTACGGCATCTGGGCTTATCGTCGCTGCACGCCATCGTTGGCGCCTCCTATGGCGGGATGGTGGCGCTGTGCTTCGCCGAACGCTACGCCGATCTGGTGCAGCATATCGTGGTGTTGAGCGGTGCCGACAAAGCGCAGGTGCTGTCCACCGCATGGCGCAGCGTGCAGCGGCAAATCGTGCGCGAGGCGATCGCTCGCGGCGACGGCGCCGCGGGTCTCAAACTGGCGCGGGCGCTGGCCATGGCCACATATCGCAGCAATGTCGAATTTGCGATCCGCTTCGGCGGGGCGCCGACGCGAGTCGCCGATCGCTTCAGATTCCCCATCGAGGATTACTTGTTCGCGCGCGGCGATGACTATGTGCGCAAGTACCGCGCCGAATCGTTTTTGGCGTTGAGCGAATCGATCGATCTGCATCAAATGGATGCCACGCAGGTGCGTACCCCCGCCACCCTTATCGCCGTGCGCGAAGATCAACTTGTGCCGTTTTCCGACATGCAGGCGCTCTCCGCCCGCTTGAACGGACCGCGGCAACTCATCGAGATCAATTCCATTTTCGGCCACGACGCCTTCCTGAAAGAAGGCGCCGCCCTGACACCCATCATCAAACACGCCCTTGCGGAGCAGTAGACATGAGCAGCAAAGCCCCTCCCAAAAACATCGCCACCCGCTCGGTGCGCGCCGGACTCGAGTCCGATGCCATGTACGGCTCGGTGGTGCCGCCGGTTTATTTGTCGACGAATTTCGCGTTCGAAAGCCACGGCCGGCCCCGCCAGTACGACTACACCCGGTCCGGCAATCCCACTCGCGATCAGTTGGCCGGCGCCTTGGCGGATCTGGAGGGCGGCGCCGGCGCCGTTGTGACCTGTACGGGAATGGCTGCCATTACATTGATCCTGGCGACCCTGCCCACCGGCGCACGCATCATCGCCCCTTATGATTGCTACGGCGGTACCTATCGGTTGTTCGCGGCGCTGCATGCCAAGGGACAGTTCGTGGTCGAATTCATCGATCAAAGCAACCCGCGTGAATTGCAGAGCGCGTTTGCGGCGGGTGCGAAGCTCGTGTGGATCGAGACGCCGAGCAACCCGTTGCTGCGCGTGGTCGACATTCGCGCCCTCAGCGAGGCGGCTCACGCCGCCGGCGCCCTGTCCGTGGTGGACAATACCTTTCTCTCGCCGCTCTGGCAGCAACCCTTGAGTCTCGGCGCCGATATCGTGCTGCACTCCACCACCAAGTATTTGAACGGACACAGCGACGTGGTGGGGGGCGCGGTGATCGCCGCCACCGCCGAACTGCAGCAGAATCTGACCTGGTGGGCGAACGCCCTCGGCGTCACCGGCGCGCCGTTCGACAGTTTTCTCACGCTGCGCGGCGTGCGCACCCTGCACGCGCGCATGCGCGTTCACGAGGAGAATACCGCTGCGGTAGTGGACTTCATGGCGCGGCATCCGGCCGTGCAGCGTGTCTACTATCCCGGACTCAGCGGCAATCCCGGGCATGAGATCGCGCGCCGCCAGCAACGCTCATTCGGCGCGATGTTCAGTTTCGAGCTTGCCGGCGGCGAGCCGGCGGTTGGCGCATTTCTCGGCGGGCTCACATGTTTCACGCTGGCCGAGTCCTTGGGCGGCGTTGAGAGCCTGATCGCGCATCCGGTGACCATGTCGCACGTCGGCATGGAGGAATCGGCCCGATTGCGCGCAGGTATCGGCGCCGGCCTGTTGCGGGTCTCGGTGGGCATAGAGGATCACGCCGACCTGATTGCCGATCTTGCGGCCGGGCTCGAACGCGCCGCTACAGTAGAGCCATCACCGCATCTGCGGCGGCACGCGTCGTAATCGCCTTTCCCGGCGCGGCGAGATCGGCGGTCAGCGCGCCGGACGTGACGGCGCGATCGACCGCGTTTTCCAGCGCCTTGGCCTCCGCCTCCAAACCCAGCGCATGGCGCAGCAGCAACGCCGCACTCAAGATGGCCGCGTACGGATTGGCAATGCCGCGGCCGGCGATGTCCGGGGCGGAGCCGTGGATGGGTTCGAACAGCCCGCCGCGCGCATCCAACCCGAGCGATGCCGAGGGCAACAACCCCAACGAGCCGGCGAGCATCGAGGCCTCGTCCGTGAGGATATCGCCGAACATGTTTTCCGTCACGATGACGTCGAAGTCGCGCGGCCGCTGCAGCAGATGCATCGCCGCCGAATCCACCAGCATGTGCTCGACCCGCAGGTCGGGAAATTCCGCCGCCATGATGCGATTGACGGTCGAGCGCCACAGGCGCGAGGTCTCGAGCACATTGGCCTTGTCCACCGACGTCAATTTGCCGCGGCGGCGCCGCGCCAAGCCGGCTGCGAGACGCACCACGCGTTCGATTTCCATCAGCGTATAGCGGCACACATCGACGGCCTCGGTCGCGGTGCGGGTCTTCTCGCCGAAATAGATGCCGCCGGTGAGTTCGCGCACCACCATGATGTCGACGCCGCGCAGAATTTCGGCCTTGATCGGCGAGGCATGCAGCACGGCGGGGTGCGGCACAACCGGACGCAGATTCGCGAACAGCCCCAGCGCCTTGCGCAGCTGCAACAGACCTTGTTCGGGCCGGACTTCGGCATCGGGGTCGGACCATTTCGGGCCGCCGACCGCGCCCAGCAATGTCGCGTCGGCCCGCATGGCCAGCGCCAGCGTGGCCGGCGGCAGCGGCAGGCCCGTGGCATCGATCGCCGCGCCGCCCAGCAGCGCCGACTCGAACTCAAAATCGTGGTTGAAGCGCGCCGCCACGGCGGCCAGCGCGCGCACGGCTTCGGCGGTGACCTCACCGCCGATCCCGTCGCCGGCAAGGACTGCGATCAGCGCCTTCACTTAACCAACGCGCCGCTCAGCGCAGCCTCGTGGCGTTCGATCAACGCCAGCTTGCTGCGCAGATAGCCGAGTTCGTCGAGACCGTTCAACAGGCAATGGCGCGCAAACGCCTCGATGGGGAAGGACACCGCGCGGCCCGTGGGCAGCGTCAAGCGCGCGGCCTCCAGATCGATATCGACCTCGGCGCCCGGATTCTGCAGCAGCCATTGCGAGGTCGGCTCGTCCACGACGATCGGCAGCAAGCCGGTCTTCAGGGAATTGCCGCGAAAAATATCGGCGATCTCGGTGCTGACGACGGCGCGAAAGCCGTAATCCAGGAGCGCCCAAGGCGCGTGCTCGCGCGAGGATCCGCAGCCAAAATTGCGCCCGGCCACCAGAATCTTCGCGCCCTCGGCCTCCGGCCGATTCAGGATGAAATCCGCTTTCGGTTCGCCGTCGCTGCCGTAGCGCCAATCGGCGAACAATTGTTTCCCCAAGCCTTCCTTGGTGGTGGTGGTGAGGAAGCGCGCGGGAATGATCTGGTCGGTGTCGACGTTGCTGGCGGCGATGACCACGGTTTTGGAGCGAACCCGCTTCACGGCTTGCATGACATAAGTTCCCGGGGATCAGTGATCTTGCCTGTCACCGCGCTGGCGGCGGCGGTCAGCGGACTCACCAGCAGCGTGCGCGCGCCAACGCCCTGGCGGCCTTCGAAATTACGATTGCTGGTGCTGATCGAATACTGGCCGGCGGCGACGGTATCGCCGTTCATCCCCAGGCACATCGAGCAGCCTGATTCGCGCCAATCCGCGCCCGCGGCCTTGAAAATGTCCGCAAGGCCGGATTCCTCGGCCTTCAACTTGATCTGCTGCGAACCCGGCACGATCATCAGATGCACGCCAGGAGCCACCCGGCGGCCTTTGAGGATCCGGGCAGCGGCCTGCAAATCCTCGAGCCGCCCATTGGTGCAGCTGCCGATGAACACCACGTTCACGGGCTTGCCGAGCATGCCGTCACCGTTATGAAAGCCCATGTAGCGCAGCGCCTTGTCGAACGCCGCGTCGCCGTCAGTGTTGGGGATCGAACCCCCGATCGGCACCACCATGCCGGGATTCGTGCCATAGGTGATCATGGGCTCGATCTCCGCCGCGTCAATGTCCACGGAGGCGTCGAATTTGGCTCCCGGGTCGGTGCATAGATGGCGCCAGCGCTCCACCGCGCCGTCCCAGTCGTGTCCCTTGGGCGACCGAGGCGTATCTTTAAGATAGCCGAAGGTGATGTCGTCGGGCGCGATCATGCCGGCGCGGGCGCCGGCCTCGATCGACATATTGCACACCGTCATGCGCTCATCCATGGACAGGGATCGAATCGTCGAGCCGCGATATTCCAGCACATAACCGGTGCCGCCCGAGACGCCGATCCTGCCGATGATGGCGAGAATCAGATCCTTGGCGGTCACTCCCGGCCGCAGTTTGCCCTCGACATTGACCGCGAAGCTCTTCGGCTTGCGCTGCAGCAGCGATTGAGTGGCCAGCACATGGCCGACTTCGGTGGTACCGATGCCGAAGGCGAGGGCGCCAAAGGCGCCGTGAGTGCTGGTGTGGCTATCGCCGCAGACAATGGTCATGCCCGGCTGCGTGCAGCCCAATTCCGGACTGATGACGTGCACGATGCCGCGGCGCGCATCGCGCATGCCGAACAGCTCGACGCCGAACTCCTCGGCATTGCGCTCGAGCTGGCGCACCTGTTTGGCGGCGGCGTCGACTTTGATCGGCACATTGCCGAACACCTGCTCCGTGGTGGTCGGCGTCGAATGGTCCATGGTCGCCAGCGTGCGCTCGGGTCGGCGCACGGGAAGCCCGAGGGATTTCAGCACGCTGAATGCCTGCGGCGAGGTGACCTCGTGAATCAAGTGCAGATCGATGTACAGCACGGCGGGCGTGTCCGGCGCCTCGGCGACCACTTCGTGCGCCGCCCACACCTTGTCGAATAACGTGCGCGCGCTCATGCAATCACGCCTTGCCGGCTTCCAACCACGGCATGCGGGCGCGCAACTGCGCGCCGATTTTTTCTATCGAGTGCGACAGATCCGCCTTCAGCAGCTTCGAATACTTGCGCCGTCCGCCCTTGTTCTCGGCGATCCACTGACGGGCGAATTTGCCCTGCTGAATCTCGGTGAGAATCTTGCGCATTTCCTTCTTGGTCGCCTTGTTCACCACGCGCGGCCCGCGGGTCAAATCGCCGTACTTGGCGGTTTCGCTGATGAAGCGATGCATCTTGGTGATGCCGCCCTCATGCAGTAAATCGACGATCAGCTTCAATTCATGCAGACATTCGTAGTAGGCCACCGCGGGCTGGTAACCGGCCTCCACCAGCGTTTCATAACCCTTCACCACCAGTTCGGTCGCGCCGCCGCACAGCACCGCCTGCTCACCGAACAAGTCCGTCTCGGTCTCCTCGGCAAAGCTGGTTTCAAGCACGCCGCCGCGCGTGCCGCCGATCGCATCCGCATATGCCAGCGCCTTGGCCTTGGCATGTTTGGATGGGTTCTGCGCCACCGCCATCAGGCAGGGCACGCCGCGGCCCTGCTGGTACTGTCGCCTGACCAGATCCCCCGGGCCCTTGGGGGCGATCAACACCACGTCCAAATCCTTGCGCGGCTTGATCTGGTTGAAGTGAATATTGAAGCCATGAGCGAACAGCAACGTGGCGCCTTTCTCTATCAGGGTCTTCAACTCGCCGTACAGCGGCTTTTGCGTGAGATCCGGCACCAACATCGCCACCAGCTGCGCGCCCTTGACCGCGGCCGCGGGCTCCATCACCTTCAGCCCGTCCTTTTTGGCCTTGTTCCAACTGTCGCCCTTGCGCACGCCGACCACCACCTCGTAGCCGCTGTCGCGCAGATTGAGCGCATGCGCGCGTCCCTGACTGCCGTAGCCAAGTACCGCGATGCGTGCTCCGCGCAGGGCTTTCTTGTCGACGTCTTTTTGCGAATACAAACGCATGCAGATCTCCTTGACCGAAACTTGAGGCGCCTAAGTGCGCAAAACCCCGCATTAAGACTGGCAGCCTTAAGCGGGGTCTTAAGAAAAATGCGCTTAAGCGCTCTGAAAACTTCCGTTAAATAGCACCACAGAATCCCATATGATGCAAGGCTTTCCAGGCTCTTAAATCCAGTCGCGAGGACGTGATTTCATGCAGGTCGATAGCAGCGTCCCGGTGCCGTTGTGGCTGTTGTACGAAGACGAAATTGAAGCATGGCGCGCCAAGCAGACTCCACCCGTGCGCCAGTGGCTCATCGAGCAGAACTTCAAAGGGGAAAAGCATCGAGTCGTGCTGCTGCCGGATGCCGGCGGCGGCTTATCCGCGGCGGTCGGCGGCCTCGGCAAACGCCAGGGCGAACTATCGCTATGGCACGCCGCAGGGCTCGCCGAAAGATTGCCGGCGCGGAGCTTTCGCCTCGCGCAGGAATTCACGGAGGCGGAGGCCACGCAATTGTGCTTGGGATTCGCCTACGGCGTGTATCGCTTCGATCGCTACCGTTGCGCCAAGACCTGCGCAGCGACGCTGATCGCGCCGTCGAATGCACAGCAGGATTACGTGACGCACGCGGCCGAGTCGCTGCGCATGGCGCGCGATTGGATCAACACGCCGGCCGGCGATATGGGTCCGGCAGAGTTGGCTGCTGCGGCGCGCCAGCTTAGCCTTAGCCACGGCGCGGAATTCAAAGAGTGGGTGGGCGATGAGCTGCTGGCGGCGAATTTTCCGGCGATTCACGCCGTGGGCCGCGCCAGTAATGCGACTCCGAGACTGCTCGAATTGCGCTGGCCGCGCGGCGCGCAAGGCCTGCCGCGTTTGACCCTGGTGGGCAAGGGCGTGTGTTTCGACAGCGGCGGATTGGACATCAAGACGAGCTCCGGGATGGCGCTCATGAAAAAGGACATGGGCGGCGCTGCGGTTGCATTGTCGCTGGCGCACCTGCTGATGAGCGCCGGGATCCGCGCGCAGCTTCGGGTGCTGGTTCCGGCGGTGGAGAATGCCGTGAGCGGCAACGCGTACCGGCCGGGCGATGTGCTGAGCACGCATAAGGGATTGACGGTCGAGGTCGGCAACACGGATGCGGAAGGGCGGCTGGTGCTGTGCGACGCCCTGGCCTTTGCCGATGCGGAGCATCCCGATTTGATCATCGATTTCGCGACGCTCACAGGCGCGGCGCGGGTTGCCTTGGGCCCGGAGCTCCCGGCCCTATTCGGCAACGATGAGCGCATCGTGCTGGAATTGGCGCGGGTGGCTGCGGCCGAGCACGACCCGCTGTGGCCGATGCCGCTGTGGGCCGGCTATGAGGATGAGCTGGCCAGCAAAATCGCCGATTTGAACAATGTCGCCGCCTCGCCGCTGGCGGGCGCGATATTCGGCGCGTTGTTCTTGAAACGCTTCGTGGCCGAATCGACGCCCTGGCTGCACATCGATTTGTATGCTTGGAATTCCAAGGATCGGCCGGGCCGCAGCATCGGCGCCGAGGCGCAGGCGATTCGCGGTACGTATCGCTACTTGGTTCAGCGCTACGGTATTGCGTAAGCTTAAGCCCATGCAAAAAAAATCCGCTGTCGATGTCCGCCCCTTTTCGCGCATCGTGGTCGACGGGGTGAAACAAACGCCCAGCCGCGCGATGTTGCGTGCCGTTGGTTTCCTGGATGCGGATTTCGATAAGCCCCAGGTCGGCGTGGCGTCGACTTGGAGCAACCTGACGCCTTGCAATATGCACATCGACGAGCTGGCACGATTGGCCGCCGCGGGAGTTGAGCGGGCCGGCGCCAAGGCGATCACCTTCAACACCATTACGGTGTCGGACGGAATTTCCATGGGTACTCCCGGCATGCGCTACTCGCTGGTGTCGCGCGAAGTGATCGCCGATTCCATCGAGACGGTGGTGGGCGCGCAAGGGTTCGACGGCATCGTCGCCATCGGCGGCTGCGACAAGAACATGCCTGGATGCATGATGGCGATCGCGCGCCTCGACCGCCCTGCGGTTTTCGTCTACGGCGGTACGATTCGTCCCGGCGCCGAGCGCCGCGACATTGTCTCGGTGTTTGAAGCGGTGGGCGGGTATGCGCAGGGCTCGGTTTCCGAACAGCAGCTGAAATTCGTGGAGCGCTCGGCGATCCCCGGTCCGGGATCCTGCTCTGGAATGTACACGGCCAACACCATGGCATCGGCCATCGAAGCGATGGGGATGAGCTTGCCGAACAGCTCGGCACAGGAGGCGATTTCGGGCCAGAAGCGCGATGATTGCGCGCGGGCAGGCGCCGCCGTGGTCGAATTGATCAAGTTGGGGCTGACCCCGCGGCGCATCATCACGCGCAAGGCGCTCGAAAATGCGATTACCGTGGTCATTGCGCTGGGTGGCTCCACAAATGCTGTGTTGCACCTATTGGCGATCGCCTCTTCCGCCGACGTGCGGCTGAAACTCGACGATTTCACGCGGATCGGAAGACGTGTTCCGGTGCTCGCCGATTTGCGGCCGAGCGGACGCTATTCGATGTCGGAGTTGGTCGCGGTCGGCGGAATCCAGCCGCTCATGAAAACCCTGCTCGATGCTGGGTTGTTGCACGGCGAGTGCCTGACGGTGACCGGCGCCACGTTGGCCGACAACCTCCGGGAGGTGGCCCCCTATCCCGATGGCCAGCAGATCATTCGACCGCTCGGCGATCCGATCAAGAAGGACAGCCACTTGGTGGTCCTGTACGGAAACCTGGCTCCGGAAGGCGCAGTCGCGAAGATCACCGGCAAGGAGGGACTGCGCTTCAAAGGCAAGGCGCGCGTGTTCAACTCCGAGGAGCAATCGCTGCAGGGCATCCTTAAGGGCACGGTGAAGGCCGGCGATGTCGTGGTGATCCGCTACGAAGGCCCGAAAGGCGGCCCGGGCATGCGCGAGATGTTAAGTCCAACGAGCGCGATCACCGGCAGGGGACTTGGCAAGGACGTGGCGCTGATCACCGATGGGCGGTTTTCCGGCGGCAGTCATGGCTTCGTGGTGGGGCACCTGTCTCCGGAAGCGGCCCTCGGCGGCCTGCTGGCCTTGGTAAAGACCGGCGACGAGATCACAATCGATGCCGTGCGCCGCGAAATTACGCTGCACGTCAGCGCCGCGGAACTGAAGCGCCGCCGTGCATCCTGGCAGGCGCCAAAACCGTATGCGCGGCGCGGAGCACTGGCCAAGTATTCTTGGGAGGTCAGCAGCGCCACCTTGGGTGCGGTCACGGACCTGCCGCGATCTTGAGCGCGTCGCCAAGATCGAATGATTAGCGCCGCGCGCAGCTTAAGGTTAGCCTTAAGTCGTGCTTGCAGTTCGGGCGGGATATGTGTCAGGCTCTTTACTCGCCGAAGGGAACTTGAAGGGTCGCTGCTGGGAAATCTAGGGCGCAAGTTCGAGGCGCGCGCATCGCGCAAGACCATGAGATAGGGGTAGTCGCAGGGGCTTATGTACAACTACGATCCGCCATCGTTATTTTCCGGCAGGAGAGGCGCCGCCCTTATTGCCGTCATCCTGCTCCACGTTTTGTTTGTTTGGGCTTTTTATACGGGACTCGCCGGTCAGCTGGTACAGCACATAATTCCGCCGGTGGAAATTGCGCAGATTGATAAACAAAAAGACGTCGACAAGCCGCCGCCCCCGCCGCCCAAACTCGAAGAAATCAAACCCTTTGCTCCCCCGCCCGAATTCGTCGATATTCAGGCTGCGGTTGAGACCACGAACGCGATCACGGAGACCACGCAAGTCCGGGCACCGGCGCCAGTGGTGGCCCCCGCACCCGTACAGCACACGGTTACACCGCCAAAGTACGATCCCAGGCATCCGTTCAAGATCGGCGAAGAGTACTACCCCGACGCGTCCAAGCGCGCCAATGAAGAAGGCAGCTGTATTCTGCAGCTGAAGGTGTCGAAGGACGGCTCGATCATGGACGCCACCGTGCAAACCAGCACCGGTTTTCCACGCTTGGATGAAGCGTGCCTGAAGGGGGTCAAGGGACAAAGAATGGGTCCGGCGATGGAAGACGGCCATGCGGTCGAAGGGGTTTTCCCCTTCAAGATTACCTGGAAGCTGACGGGCAAGTAGCCGTTGCTTGAGAGTAGATTTTCAGCTCAATCCACAATTTAAGCTTTTATAAGTAGAGGGATTCGGTCAATGCAAGACACAGCTGTAGAAAACCCGTATGGCCTTGGCGCGCTGATCGCGCAAGGCAATATCGTTTCCCGGTCGATCCTCGCAATTTTGCTGATCATGTCGCTGATGACCTGGTTCATCATGATCACCAAGTATTTCGATCAGCGCCGCCAACGCGTGCAGGGGATCGAAGCCGAAAAGGAGTTCTGGAGCGCGACCAGCCTGACCGATGCCATCGGCAAGTTGAAGGGTGGCTCCAATCCGTTTCGCGCCTTGGCGGAAACCGGCAAGCAGGCCTACGAATATCACGAGTCCAACAAGACGCGTTTGTCGGGCGCAATCAGCACCAGCGATTGGATCAGCGATTCGCTGCAGCGCACAGCGGATGCCGTCATCAGCCGCATGCAGTCGGGGTTGCCGGTGCTTGCTTCGGTGGGTGCCACAGCTCCCTTCGTCGGCTTGCTCGGCACCGTGATCGGTATTTACAACGCCTTGATCGCCATCGGAGTCGCTGGACAGGCTTCGATCGACAAGGTGGCGGGACCCGTCGGCGAAGCGTTGATCATGACGGCATTCGGCTTGGCGGTGGCGGTGCCCGCGGTGCTCGGCTACAACATTCTTTTGCGCCGCAACAAGTCGGTGCAGGAGCGCGTCAGCCACTTCACGCATGAGTTGCACGCGTACTTGATCTCCGGCGTCAAAATGGGCTTAGGTATGGACAAGCCGCCGCCGATGGTCGGCAAGGCGACGCCAGCAGCCGCGCGCTAGGAACTGAAGATCCATGGCGCTTCGAGTTGGAGGTGGGGAAGACGAAGGCGAGGTGATGTCGGACATCAACGTGACGCCCCTCGTGGACGTGATGTTGGTGCTGCTGATCATTTTCATCATTACGATTCGGGTCATCATCCAGCAGGTGCAGCTGGATCTGCCCAAAGCCACGAATCTGCCGACCCAGACCAAGCCGGAAAACATCACCATCGCGATCGACAAGCAGGGAGGCATTTATTGGAATACCAAGCCGCTGGCCAGCCAGGATGAGCTGCTGACGCACCTGCGAGGGATCGTGCGTGAGGATCCGCAGCCGGAGGTACACATCCGCGGCGATGCCAATGTCCGCTATCAATTCGTCGGCCAGGTTCTGGTGGCGACCCAGAGGATCGGCATCCGCAAAGTAGCGTTCATCACCACGCCTGATCATTTTGGTCCGGGAACCTAGGAGAGCACCATGGCTATTGCAGTAGGTGGTGGCAAAGAAGGCCCCTTATCCGAGATCAACATGACGCCGCTGATCGACGTGATGTTGGTGCTCCTGATCATTTTCATCATCACGATTCCGAGCCAGACGCACGCCGTAAAGATCGATAATCCCCTGCCGCCGCCGCCGAATTTCGTGCCGCCGCCGCCGCCCGAGGTCATCGATTTGCAGATTGATTTCGACGGCACGCTGCTGTGGAACAAGACGCCCGTGGATCGCACAACGATGCAGGGTTATATCAGTACGGAAGCGGTGAAAGAACCGCAGCCGGAAGTGCACATTACGGTCGACAAGTTCGCCAAGTACGAGATCGTGGCGCAAACCCTGGCGGATCTGCAGCATCGCGGCCTCAAGAAGATAGGGTTCGTCAACAACGATTTCTTCTAAAGAGCCCCACGCGATTATGGCGCGCTGCGCTCCATTGCGGTTTGCCGTTCGCCCGACCAATTTGATTTGCAGGTGACGCTTTAAGTCCCCAGCGCAATGATTTCGATACAGAACGAGGTTTGCTAATGAATCATTCGAAACACAATGAACGGCCCCAACCCGCGGTACTGCGGAGAGGGTCGATGGGTGCTTATGTGTTGCTGGCCTGCGTGTGCCTCGCGGCGGTGTCGCCCGCGGCGCTCGCCGCCGATAAGCCCAAGGGCCAGGAAATCAGCCGCGTCATTGCCAAGGAAATAACCGCGACTCAGAAAGCCATGCAGGCCAGTCAATGGTCCGAGGCGCTGAAGAACCTGGAAGCGGCGGAAACCAAATCCCCGCTCACGACCTTCGATAAGAAAACCATTTATGACTTCAAGGGCTTCGTCAACATCAAGTTGAACAATATGAAGGCGGCGGAGGCGGCCTATGAGGCGGCGCTCGCCACCGGCGGCTATACGCCGGAGGAATCCGGCAAGACCTACAGAATGCTGTTTCGTCTGGCCGCCGGCAATCAGAATTACACCAAGGCCATCGAGTTCGGCAAGCAGGCGGCCGATGCCGGTGTGACCAATACCGATGATCTGGTGGTGATGGCGCAGCTCTATTACCTGCAGAAGGACTGCAAGGACTCCAATGTCTGGGGCGACAAAGCCATCGCGGCGGCGCGCAAGGCCGGCGAGACGCCCAAGGAAAATCTCTACCTGTTCAAATTGAAATGCGCGGACGATGCCAACGACACGCCGGGCAAGCTGGCCGCCTTGTACGACCTGGTCCGGCTGACACGCAAAACCGAGTATTGGAACAATCTGATCCGGCTCGAGCGCCAGGATGAGCGCGACGATCACAATACGCTGATGATTTATCGGGTCATGTACGACACGAAGTCGATGAACGCCGACACCGACTATATTGAAATGGCGCAGCTGCTCGGCGATGCCGGGCTGCCGGGCGAGGCGCAGAGCGTGCTCGAAGTGTTGATGAGCTCCACGCTGATGAAGGACGAGCACAAGGAGCGCACCAACCGGCTGTTGAATTCGCTGAAGACCCGTGCGGACACTGACAAAAAGGGTCTGGCGCAGCTGGATGCGGAAGCGGCCAAAAACCCGGCGGGGGATCTCAGCGTCAAGACTGGCGAGGTCCACTTCGGGTTCGGGGACTATGCCGGCGCCGTCGCCGTCATCAACTCCGGCGTTCAAAAGGGCCAGATCAAGCATATCGACGAGGCGTACGTTTACCTGGGTCGGTCGCAGGTGGCTCTCAAGAGCATCGCCGACGCCAAGAAGTCCTTTGCACTGCTCAAAGGCGCGCCCGGCGTCAGTCCGCGAATCGTGAAACTGTGGGAATTATACGCAGAAACAATATCTTAGGGCTGTTTGCTAACGGGGTTTATAGGTGGATGAGGGCAGGGCTTAGGGGCTACAGGGGGAAGAATCATGACGATCAAGGCCGGCGATAAGATGCCCGAGGGCAGCTTTACCCATATGACCAAAGACGGTCCGCAGAAAATCACCGCCGAGCAGCTATTCGCCGGCAAGACGGTGGTGTTCTTTTCGGTGCCCGGGGCCTTTACCCCCACCTGCGACGCCAAGCACCTGCCTGGTTTCGTTGAGCTCGCGGACAAGATCAAGGCCAAAGGCGTCGACACCATCGCATGCACGGCCGTGAATGATGTTTTCGTGATGAACGCCTGGGGCAAACATGGCGGCGTCGGCGACAAGATCTTGATGTTGGCCGACGGCAATGGGACGTACGCCAAGGCGCTGGGATTGGAAATGGACGGCTCGAAATTTGGCATGGGCACCCGCGGCCAGCGCTTCGCGCTCATCGTCAGAAACGGAGTCGCGACCCAGGTTGACGTCGAGAAGCCCGGCGAATTCAAAGTATCCGCGGCCGACTACGTCCTCAATCAGCTCTAGGACTATCAGGTTCCGATGAGTCGCGTGAGTTCGGGCACGATCTGAAAAAGATCGCCGACCAATCCTACGTCGGCCACCTCGAATATCGGCGCTTCGCCATCCTTGTTGATGGCCACGATGGTGCGCGCGTCTTTGATTCCGGTCAGATGCTGAATCGCACCGGAGATGCCGATGGCAATGTACATTTCCGGTGAGATGATCTTGCCGGTCTGCCCGACCTGCATCTCGTTGGGCGCGTAACCTGCGTCGACGGCCGCGCGCGAAGCGCCGACCGCGGCGCCGATCTTGTCGGCCAGGCCGAACAGCAGCTTGAAGTTCTCGGCGCTGCCGAGCGCTCGGCCGCCCGACACCACGCGCGCGGCGGTTTGCAGGTCCGGCCGGTCCGTGGAGCCGGATTTGGCGCCCACATAGCGGGTGTGCGTGGGCAGGGTCACCGCGACAGTCTTGGACTCGATGGCGGCGGTCCCGCCGCTCTCTGCTGCCTGAAACGACGCGACCCGCACTGTCGCAATCAGCTTGCGCGAAGCATCCGCCTCCACCGTGACAATGGCGTTGCCCGCGTATATCGGGCGCCGGAAGCGATACGCCGCTTCCACCGCCATCAGGTCGCTGACCTGCGCAACGCCGAGCAATGCGGCCACCCGCGGCATCAGGTCTTTGCCGAAGCTGGTCGAGGGGCCCAGTATATGGGTGTAGTCGGCGGCAAGTGCCGCGACTTGCGGCGCGAACACCGCGGCCAGCGGATGGGCATTTTCCGGCCGGTCCACCCGCAGCACCGTCACAACCCCGCCGAGGGCTGCAGCCTGCGCCGCTACTTTGGAGGTGTCCTCACCCAGCAGCGCGATCGTGATGTCCGCATCCGGAATGCTCGCTGCGCAGGTGACGCATTTTGCGGTGGAGGGGTTGAGCGCCTTGCCGTCGTGTTCGCCGACAATCAGTACCTTGTGCATTAGATCAAGCCTTTGGTCTTGAGAAGGTTTGCAAGCTCAGCGACATCCTTGACCATGACGCCTTTCTGGCGCTGCGGCGGCGGCTCAGTCCGCAAGGCCTTGAGCTGCGTCGCTGCATTCACCCCGAGGGCATCCAGCGAAGTCACATCCAGCGGCTTCTTCTTGGCTTTCATGATGTCCGGCAATTTCACGTACCTGGGCTCGTTCAGACGCAGATCCACGGTTACAACCGCGGGCAGATCGACTTCGATGGTTTCGAGGCCGGCGTCGACCTCGCGCGTGACGCTCGCCTTGCCGGCCGATATCTCGACCTTGGATGCGTATGTGGCCTGCGGCCGCTCCCAGATCGCGGCCAACATTTGCCCGGTTTGATTGGCATCGTCGTCGATCGCCTGTTTGCCCAGCAGAATCAAATCAGGGCTTTCTTTCTTCGCCAGGGCGAGAAACGTCCGGGCCGCGGTCAATGGCTCGACCGGATTATCGGTTTGCACGAGAATCGCGCGATCGGCACCCATGGCGAGCGCCGTGCGCAGCTGTTGTTGGGTGTCGGCCACGCCGATGCTGACCGCAACGACCTCGATGCCGCCGCCGCGCTCCTTGATGCGCAGCGCTTCTTCCAGCGCGATTTCATCAAAGGGGTTCACGCTCATCTTCACCCCGTCGAGCATCACCCCGCTGCCGTCGGGTTTCACCCGGATGCGCACGTTGTAATCAACAACGCGTTTGATACAGACCATGATCTTCTGCATGCAGTCTCCTTAAGCCGTGATGCGGCTGCGCCCTGTGGCTGCGGCCTGCGCCTGTTGTGTCGAGAATGTTGCGCTGATTTTAGCCGCGCTGTGGCGCAACTTTGGCAAAAACCGCTCGAGCCCGGCCTTGAGGGGCATTGCGGAGGCAACGAAGCGCACCGTAAGACCCGCCAAGGTACCGCCATTCATCGGTACCGGGACGCTGACAGCGAACTCGTCCGCGAGGCGCCGGGTACGCGTCGCAGTCGCATAACCTTGCGCCTTGATTTCGGCGAGCACGCGCAGCAGATCCGCGCGATTGCGCGCGGCCTTGTCTTCTTCCTTGCCGGAGCGGGCCAGAATCTCGATCAGCGTGTCGCGCTGCGCCGGCGGACAATTTGCGAGATAGACACGGCCCATCGCGGTCGTCAGCAAGGGCATCTGCACGCCGGCGGAATAGCGCTCGATCGCCAGCGGGGTGCTATGGTCCGTGGTTTCGCGCAGCGTCATCTTCGTGCCCGTCAGAGTCGCGATGCTGACCGGCCAGGCGATTTCGCTGGACAGAGTGTTGATGATGGGCCTTGCGATCTCGGTGACCCACGCCTCGTCGTCGAATCCGCCGCTCAAGCCTTTCACCAGGACCGTCAGGCGATAACGTTCATCCGTGCTGTCGCGGTATACGAATCCGCTGCTGCACAAGGTTTCCAAAATCCGGTAGACGGTGGTGCGCGGCAGACGAATTTCATGAGCCACTTCTGAAACCGTCGCGCCGGCACGCAAATTGAGAAAAGTGAGCGCGTCAAGACCGCGCATCAGCGCGCGGATCGGGCGTGTTGAATCCATGAATCCTCAATGCGTGAATTGGGCCGCTAGTCTAAGGAGCCACACTTGCCTTGTCCACCTCGCGGTCAATCGATAGACTCGCCGCGATGTTTCGCTACTTTTTGTCGCGGCTGACGGGAGCAATCCCGACGCTGTTCATCATTGTCACGGCGACTTTTTTTTTGATGCGCGCGGCCCCCGGCGGCCCATTCGATCAAGAGCAGGCGCTGCCCCCGGAAATCATGGCCAACCTTGAGAGCGCCTACGGCTTGGACCGGCCGATCTGGACGCAATTCGGGCGCTATCTTGGGGCCCTGGCGCACGGTGACTTCGGACCGTCGTTCAAATACAAGGACTTCACGGTCACCGAGCTGATCAGACAGGGCTTTCCGGTGACCCTTGAACTCGGCCTGATCGCCTTGAGTCTCGCGTTGAGCATCGGCATCCCGGCGGGTATTTTTGCGGCGCTCCATCACAACTCCGCCGCGGATTACGCCACGATGTCGCTGGCGGTCCTGGGATTGGCGATTCCCACCTTTGTGGTGCTGCCGTTTCTCGGCCTGCTCTTCGGCATCTACTTGCACTGGCTGCCGATTGCGGGATGGGAGCCCGGTTCCATCCGGCATCTCGCGCTGCCCACGGTGGCTCTGGCGCTGCCGCCGTTGGCCTACATCGCTCGGCTCACCCGCGGCAGCATGCTCGAGGTATTGCGCAGCGAATTCATCCGCACCGCTTTTGCCAAGGGCTTGCCGCTGCGCACCGTGATCTTGCGGCATGCACTGCGTCCGGCGCTGGTGCCGGTGGCGAGCTATCTGGTTCCGGCGGTTGCCTCGATCATGACGGGTTCGCTGGTCGTGGAATCGATCGCCGGGCTTCCGGGCATCGGACGCTACCTGGTGCAGGGCGCATTGAATCGGGACTACACGCTGGTATTGGGCATGGTGATCATTTATTCGACTTTGCTCATCGGCATGGGGCTTCTGGTGGATCTTCTGTACGCGTGGCTCGATCCGCGCGTGAGGCCATAGATCTTGAGCGGCCTGAACAAAGCTGCGGCGCGGCGGCTGCGCTCGAATCCGGCGGCCGTGTTTGCGCTGTACGCGATGCTGGCGCTCGCGGCGCTGGCGCTGCTCGGTCCATGGCTCAATCCGAACAGCATCGAGGCGCTCGATTGGCTGCATGTCGCAACCCGTCCCGGCCTGCAAGGCGCGCATTGGTTCGGCACCGACCGCCTGGGCCGCGACTTGTTCATGCGTACGCTCGCGGGTGCGCGCGTCTCCATCGGCGTCGGCTTGGTGGCCAGCGTCGTCAGTTTGGTGGTCGGTTTGAGCTTCGGCGCGATCGCCGGCTACCGCGGCGGCCGTATCGATCATTTGATGTTGAGAATGATCGAGATCTTGAGCGGCTTGCCGCTGATTTTTTTTGTCATCGTGTTGACGGTGGTATTCGGCCGCAATGAATATCTTCTGTTCGTCTCGATTGGCGCGGTGGGCTGGCTGACCATGGCGCGCATCGTGCGCGGCCAGACCTTGAGCATTCGCCGGCGGGAATATATCGAAGCGGCGGTCGCTTCCGGGGCCAGCGCCAGCCGCATCATCGTCAAGCACGTGATACCCAATCTGATCGGACCGGTCATCGTGTACGCTACCTTGAGCGTGCCGCAGATCATTTTATTCGAGAGTTTCTTGAGTTTCCTGGGCCTGGGTGTACAGGAACCGCACGCCAGCCTGGGCACGCTGATTGCCGAGGGCGCCGGCGAAATGGAATCCGCGCCGTGGATTCTGTTGGTGCCCGGCGGCGTTCTCGCGCTGTTGCTGCTGTGCTTGAACCTGTTCGGCGATGGTCTGCGCGACGCGCTCGACGTCAAGGAATCCTGATTGATTCCGACACTGCGCATTGACGATCTTAGCGTCAGCTTTCCGCGGCAGGGGGCTGCGATCGCGGCGGTGCAGAACGTGTCGCTTGAGATCGCGCCGTCCGAATGCGTCGGCATCATCGGCGAGTCCGGATCCGGAAAAACCCAGGTGTTCATGGCGGCGATGGGGCTGCTTTCGAAAAACGCCGCGGCCAGCGGCAGCATATGCTTCGAAGGCGGTGAATTGATGAGGGCCGATGCGGCGGCATTGAATCGCGTCCGCGGCTCGAAGCTGACGATGATATTTCAGGATCCCATGACCTCGCTGGCACCGCATCTTGCCATCGGTACGCAGCTGGCCGAGGTGTTGGTGTGCCACTCAGGGCTGTCGTGGCGCGATGCGTGGAGCTCGGCGGGACGCATGTTGGGACGCGTGCGGGTGCCCGATCCCGAGCGCCGCTTGCGCCAGTATCCGCATGAGCTCTCGGGCGGCATGCGCCAGAGGGTCATGATCGGCATGAGCTTGCTATGCGAGCCGACACTGGTCATCGCCGATGAGCCCACGAGTGCGCTCGATGTCACCGTGCAGGCGCAGCTGATTGAGCTGCTGCGCGCCATGCGGCATGAATTCGGCATGGCGCTGGCGCTGATCAGTCACGATCTTGGCGTGGTGGCGGGCCTCGCGGACCGAATTCTCGTGATGTATGCCGGAAGAATCGTCGAGAGCGCCCGGGCGGCGGAAATATTCAGCCACGCCCGCCATCCCTATACCGCCGAGATGCTGAAGTGCGTACCGACACTATCCGGTCCGCGCCTGGCGCGCTTGCCGACGCTCGCAGGGCAGCCGCCGCAGGCGGGCGAAATCTCCGAGGGCTGTGCCTTCGCGCCCAGATGTCCGCGGGTTGCCGCGCGTTGTCGATCGGAGCGACCGCTGTTGACCGCGGCCGGCGCAGCTTCGGTCGCCTGCCACTTTCCGCTGCCCGCATGACGGAGGCATTGCTGCGTGTCAAGGATCTCTGCGTTGGATTTGGCGCCCATGCGGTCATATCGGACTTGAGTTTTGAGCTGTTCGACGGCGAAACATTGGGGCTGGTCGGCGAGTCGGGGTCCGGCAAATCGACCCTGGCGCGCGCCATTCTGCGGCTGCTGCGCAGCGCGCAAGGCAGCGTCGAATGGCGCGGCAAGGATCTGCTGACCTGTTCGGCGGCAGAGTTGCGCGCGCAGCGCCGCGACCTGCAGATCGTGTTTCAGGATCCGCTCTCGAGTTTGAATCCGCGCATGACTGTCGGCGACGCCATTGCCGAGCCGCTGCGCATATTCGAACCGGGCTTAAGTGCCCATGCGCGCGCGCTGCGGGTTGGCGCGATGTTGGAGCGCGTCGGGCTGGCGGCGGCGATGGGCGCGCGCTATCCGCATGAATTCAGCGGCGGGCAGTGCCAGCGCATTGGAATTGCGCGCGCCATGATCTTGAACCCGAAGCTTCTGATTTGCGATGAACCCGTAAGCTCCCTTGATATGTCCATCCAGGGACAGATTGTCAATCTG
The DNA here is from genome assembly GCA_035567075.1 of Steroidobacteraceae bacterium. GTDB lineage: Bacteria > Pseudomonadota > Gammaproteobacteria > Steroidobacterales > Steroidobacteraceae > Bog-1198. The sequence goes on along the minus strand of DATMRC010000070.1, from coordinate 16,891 downwards.
CTGCTCGATCTGCAACGCGATGCCGGCACTTCAATGCTGTTCATCAGCCACAATCTCGCGGTGGTGAGGCACTTGAGCCACAGGGTGCTGGTCATGTTCTCGGGGAAACTGGTGGAAATCGCCACGCCCGATGCATTGTTCGCCGCGCCACGGCATCCGTATACGAAGGCACTGCTGGCGGCAGTGCCCAAGATCGAAATTGAGGCCAAGGGTGCAGCGGCACCCTTGAGGGTGGAAGAACCACCCGCGGCGGGCCGGCCGGGCGGCTGCGCGTACCGGGATCGCTGTCCCTATGCGTGGCCGGTGTGCGCAAGCACCGTGCCGCCGCTGGCCGAGGCCGCCACCGGGCACTGGGTTGCCTGTCATCGTTCGCACGAGACTCTTATTCCGCTATCCTTCCCCACATGACACAACGAATACCAGTGCGGCCCAGCCAGGGTCTCGCCAACGTACGCTATGAAATTCGCGGTAAATTGGCGCGGCGCGCTCTGGCGCTGGAACGCCTGGGCTATGACATCGTCTCGCTGAATATCGGCAATCCCTACGCATTCGGTTTCCGCACCCCGGAAACCATGCGTCTGGCGATGATCGAAAACTTGCGCCATAGCGAAGGCTACGTGCACCAGAAGGGGATATTTCCGGCTCGCGAAGCGGTGGTCATGCAACAGCAGGAGCGCGGCGTGCGCGGCGTCACCGCCGAGGAGGTGTTCATCGGCAACGGCGTGAGTGAGCTGATTGATCTCACGCTGCGGGCGTTGCTGAATCCCGGCGACGAGGTGCTGGTGCCGAGTCCCGACTACCCTCTGTGGACTGCCGCCGTGAATCTCAATACCGGCCGCGCCGTGCATTATCCCTGCCACCCAGCGCGCGCTTTCATACCCGATCCGGAGGAAATCGAGGCGCTCATCACCAGGCGCACGCGCGCCATCGTCATTGTCAATCCCAACAATCCCACCGGAGCGGTGTACCCGCGGGAAACCTTGACCGCGATCGCGCGCATCGCCGAGAAACGTCGCCTGGTGGTGTTGTGCGATGAGATCTACGATCACATTCTTTACGACGGCGCGGAATTCGTGCCCATGGCAACCCTCGTGCACAACACCCTGTGCTGCACCATGAGCGGACTGTCGAAGGTGTATCGCGCGTGCGGTTATCGCGTCGGCTGGGCGTCATTCTCCGGCGACATCGAGAGTGCCGCGGAGTACTTGAGCGGATTGGAACTGCTGTCGTCCCTGCGCTTGTGCAGCAATGTGCCGGGCCAGTGGGCCGTGCAGACGGCTCTCGGGGGCTATCAAAGCATTCTGGAAATGACCCGCCCGGGCGGGCGCCTGTACGATTCGCGGCAAGCGATTCTCGACGGCGTCGCGAGCAGCAAGTATCTAAAGCTGTCGCGACCCATGGGCGCCCTGTACTCGTTCGTGGAAGTGCGCAGCGATGTGCTGCCGGAGTTCGACGACCAGGCCTTTGCACTTGAATTGCTGGAAAGCAAGCACGTGTTGGTCGCACCGGGTGTGAGTTTCAATGTGCCGTATCGCAACGCGTTCCGCATCACCAACCTGCCGGAGCGGCAGGTGCTGGCAACCGTATTCGCGCGCATCGAGGAACTGCTCGACGCCCAGGCGGCGGCCGGACCAGAGCTCAAGATAGTAAGATCCGCTCCAGAGGCTTGAGTGAGCGCAAGCGGGGAGCGCGTTTCACCCGGCCTGCTCGCGGCCGCGGCCGGTGGATCGACGATTCTGGCGCCGAATTCCGAATTGGCCGCCGCGGTATTCGCGGCTATCGAGCGCGCGCATCGCGATAAGGGCGAGGCTGTCTGGCCCACCCCGAAGGTTTTCGATTTTGCAACCTGGCTGCGCGAACAGTATGCCTACCGGCAACTGGCGAATGCCGACTCGCCCCGTTGTCTCACCGAAGTGGAAGAGCGCGAGCTGTGGCGATCCGTCATCGAGGCTGAGGAGCGGGGGCGTGATTTTCTCGATCCCGCCGCCGCCGCGCGCGCGGCCCGCCGGTCGCGGCGCGCCATTCAGGAATATGGCATTCCTTTGCAGGCCATCGGGCGCGAGCTTTCCGAGGAGAGCGAAGCGTTTCTCAAATGGAACCAGGCGTTCGATGAGCGCTGTCGGGCACTGGAGTGCATCAGCGCCGATGCGTTGCTTGCCAGCGCGGACGCACCCCAAAGTCCGCTCGCGTGGATCGAAAGTCCCGCCTGGCGGCCGGTGGCGCGCCAATGGCTGGCGCGCAACGCGCTGTTGCTGAAGCCCGAGGAGATCCCTGCGGCTCAGGCTGCGGCGCGGCTTGGATCGGCGTCGCCGGCGGCGGAGCTGTCGGCACTGGCGGCTTGGGCTAAGTTCAATCTGCAAGCCGACGAGCGCTTTCGCGCCTGGGTGTGCATCCCGGATCTTAATCAGCGCCGCGCCGAAGTGGTGGATGCGATGGATGCGGCATTGGCGCGGCAGCGGTTCAGCCTGCGCTATGCCGCCGGGGCCGCACCTTATGCCGTGGCGGGCGGAACCTCGCTCGCCGCCTTTGCACCGGTGCGCGTCGCGTTGGAGACCTTGACGGTGAGCATGGGCGCGGTGTCGTTCCCCCGATTCAGCGTCCTGCTGCGGACGCCTGAAATGCAGGCAACTCATTCCGACGCCAGTGCGGCTGCCGCGCTCGACGTCGCGTTGCGCAGCCACGCTCCCAGCGAGGCGGACATCGACACCTGGCTTGGCCTCGCGGAGCGCGTCGCGCGCAGCGAGAACATGGGGCCGGTGGCCGCGGTCCAGCGGCTGCGCGCCGCGCGGCGGGCGCTCGCCGACTCGCGCAATGCAGAGCGCATCAGTGTCTGGGTATCGGCGTGGATTGCGGCGCTGGAAGCAGGTCCGTGGGCGGAACGCAGCCGCTGGTCAAGCAGCGAATATCAAGCAGCGCAGCGCTTTCGGGAGTTGCTGGCGGAGCTGGCGACGGCCGAATCGCTGTTCGGGAACATTTCTCGGGAGTCGGCTTTGCGCGTGCTCAAGCGCGCCGCGCACGACACTGCATTCCAACCGCAAACCGGGGTTCCCGCGATCTGGGTCAGCGGGCAGCTGATCGACCCCTGGGTGAATTACGATGGCATCTGGGTTACACGCTGCAGCGACGAGTATTGGCCGCCGCGGGTCGAACCCATTGCGCTGCTGCCGGTACGCCTGCAGCGCCAGTATGGCGTCATCTCCGCGGCAGCGGAGACGCAACTGAACCTGGCGCATGATCTACAGCGGCGCTGGCGGGCGCGCGCGATGCAATGCGTATTCAGCTTCGCGGATCCAGGTGACGGCCGCTCGAGCGCACCGAGTCCCCTGCTGCCGCCGAACACGCTGCCGCAACCTGAGCGCTATTGGGCACAGCTTGCGGCCGCTCCGCAGCCGCACTGGCGCGCGCTGCTGGACGCCGCGCCGCCGTTGGAGAGCTTGTCTGACGAATCGGCGCCGCCGTTTTCAGGCGATGAGCGCACCCGCGGCGTGAGCACCTTGAGAGCACAATCGCGCTGTGCATTTCGCGGCTTCGCCGAAACGCGCTTGGCCGCGAAAACTTTGGAACAGCCGGTTCCGGGCTTCAATGAGCGCGAGCGCGGCGAGCTTGTGCATCATGCGCTTGAGCATGCGTGGTCGGTGCTGCGCAATTCAAACGAACTGCAGCTGCTGGCGCCCGGTGCGCAACTGCAGCTCCTGGATGAAGCGGCGGTTGGTGCGATCGCATGGATCAGCAAGCGGCGCGACCCGGGTCCTCGTTGGCAAGCGCGCGAACGCGCACGCCTCCGCCACCTGCTGGCGCTGTGGTTGGACGTCGAACGAAAACGCGCGCCGTTCGCGGTGGAATATCTCGAGCAGGGCGCGCAAGTCGCGCAGTTTGCGGGCTTGGACTTCAAGGTACGTGTCGATCGCGTAGACCGCCTGGCCGATGGCGCTCGAGTTCTGATTGATTACAAAACCGGCGCGGCCAATGCCGATTGGCGCGGCGACCGCCCCGACAATCCGCAGCTTCCGATTTATGCGCTGCTGCGGCCCGAAGCGCTGGTTGCGGTGGCCTATGCAAGGGTCAACGCCGGCGATTCCGGATTCACTGCCGAGGCGGAGCGACGCGATATTTTCAAGCTGGGGTCGCGCACTTCAGCTCTTGAGGGGATGCCGAATTTTGCGGCGTTGATCGGCCTGTGGTCCCGGCGTGTGGAGCGGCTCGCCGCGGCATTTGCATCGGGGCATGCCGAGGTCGCGCCGACGCTGAATGCATGCCAAACCTGCAAGCTGCACGGGCTGTGCCGGGTCCCGGCGGCGCTCGAACCCGCGGACGACGCGAATGAATGAGGCCCAGGCCATTGTCGACCGCGCTGCACGCGAGTTTGCGGTCGCATCGAAAGGATCGGTGTTGGTGCAGGCGCCGGCCGGTTCGGGCAAGACCACTCTGTTGGTGTCGCGATATCTGCGGCTGCTCGCCGCAGTTGATGCGCCCGAGCGCATTCTGGCGTTGACGTTCACGCGGCTTGCTGCCCAGGAAATGCGGCGGCGCGTGCTGGATGCGCTCAGCTCGGCGCGCAGCGCCGAGTGTCCGGCGGCGATCAACCGCAGCACCTGGGATCTGGCGGTGGCCGCGAGAAGGCACCTGGAGGCGCTGAATCTCGACGTTGAATCGCAGCCATCGCGGCTGCGCATCGAAACCATCGATTCCTTCAACTCATGGCTCGCCAATCAATTGCCGGTTGCCGCCGGCTCGGGATTCAACGTCTCGGTGCTGACCGACGTTCGTCCAAGCTACGAAGAGGCGGCGCGACGCGCCTTGGCGCACGCCGAGAACGATCAGTTCGGCGCCGCCGTCGATCGGGTGCTCGCGCTCGATGACCAGCGCTGGCGCAAGCTCGTGGAACTGATCGCGGACATGCTGCCGAGCCGCGACCGCTGGTTGCCGTTGCTCGCGGGCCGCCTCTATGCGGCCAGCGCGCTCGACGAGTCGCAACTGAAGAGCGTGCGCGCGCACTTCGATGAGGATCTCAAGCTTCTGGTCACCCGCGTTCTGCTTCGTTCGCGCGAGGCGCTGGGTGAGGAGAGGATTGCGGCACTGTCGCCGCTCATGCACCGCGCCGCCCAGCGCTTGGGATCGGCGTCGATCCTGGCGCCGTGGTTTCCGGACGGCAGCGCGGTGCGCGCTGACTCCCGGGATGCCGCGCGTTGGCGCTGCATTGCCAGGCTGCTGCTCACGGCGGAGGGAGCGCCGCGCACCCGCATCACCGTTGCCGAGGGCTTTCCGCCGGATTGCGCCGACAAAGCGCCGATGCAGGATCTTTTGGCGGAATTCGCCCGCGAGCCGCCGTTGCGGGACGTGCTCCTGGAGCTGCGCGCGCTGCCGGACCCTGCCTACGGCGAGGCTGCATGGGGGCGGGTGCGCGAAGTCGCGCAGGTCCTGGTGTTGTCCGCGGCCGAGCTGGACGGCGTGCTTCGCGAACAAGGGGCGGTGGATTTTCCGGCCGTGTCATTGGCGGCGCTGCGCGCGCTGGGCAGCGATGCCAAGCCGACGGATTTGGGTTTGCGCCTCGACTATCGCTTGCAGCACATTCTGGTGGACGAATTTCAAGACACTTCCAGCGCACAGCTGGAGTTGGTTCGCCTGTTGACCGCGGGATGGCAGAAACAAGATGGCCGCAGCATGTTTTGCGTGGGCGATCCGATGCAGTCCATTTACGGATTTCGCCAGGCAGAAGTGCGCGCGTTTCTCGAGCTGGCGGAGGAGGGCATCGGCGAAGTTCGCTTCGACATCCAACGGCTGCAAAGCAATTTTCGCTCCGTCCAGCCGCTGGTGAATTGGATAAACAACTGCTTTTCGCGCCTCATGCCGCGAGTCGACGATCGCAATCGCGGCGCCATTGCGTTTCGCGGCAGTGAGGCCGTAGTGCGGACCGAGAAATCGGAGTTCGGCGTTGCACTGCTCGGATTCCCAAACCGCGGCGCGGAATCCGCAAGCATCGCCGAGATGATCGGCGGCGAAATCACGCGGCATCCAAAATGGCGGATCGCGGTGCTGGTGCGCGCCAAAAGCCATGCGCGCGAGATCGCGGCCAGTCTGCGGGCGCGCGGCATTGCGTTTCGGGCGGTGGACATCGAACCCCTGCAGGATCGTGCGGCGGTTCGCGACATCATCGTTCTCACTTGCGCCCTGCTGCATTTGGGCGATCGCATCGCATGGCTCGCGGTACTTCGTGCACCATGGACCGGGCTCAAGCTGGCAGATCTCTTGCTGATCGGGCGCGCCGCGCCGATTGTGTGGGATGCGATTCGGGACGATGTCCTGTTGGGTCGACTCAGCCCGGATGGACGCGCCCGCTGCGAACGGCTGCGCGCGACCCTGGATGCCGCATTTGCCGTGCGCAATGACAGCAGCGTGGCGCGCTGGATCGAGAGAACCTGGCTCAGTTTGGGAGGAGCGAGCTGCGTCGCGTCGCGGCAGGATCTCGAACTGGCGGGCGCGGCGTTTGCCCGGCTGCGAAGCCTGGAGGAGCACGGCCTGCCGGACGCCGCGGAGTTGCCGAAGAGCTTCGCGGACATTTTCGCCGACTTCGGTGATGCAGGCGCCGTTGAAATCATGACCATTCACAAAGCCAAAGGCCTGGAGTTCGACATGATCGTCCTGCCGGCGCTTGACCGGCCGGTCCCGCCCGATCGCGGCCAGTTGCTGCTGGCGCACCAGTTCGCGCGCAGCGGCCGCGACGGCATGGTGATGGCCGCGCGGCCACCGGTTGGGGCCGAGGGCGACTTGCTGTTCGAGTTCCTGCGCTATCAGGCCCGCGACGCTGCCGCTCTCGAGGCGCAGCGCCTGCTGTATGTCGCCTGCACGCGGGCGAAATGGCAGTTGCGCCTGACGGCTACCGTGGGCGACGGGGACGAATCCCTGCAATGGGGAGAGCAGTCAGCCGCGCGTGATGCTTGGACGCCCAGGGCCGGCAGCCTGTTGGCCACCTTGTGGCCGGTGGTGGGCAATGAATTCGTTCTGCGGGGCGGCCCGGCGCCAGAACCGCTGGGCGGCGGCGCCGTTGCCTCGGATGCCGCGCCTCGCGGCGGCCCGTTGCAGCGCCTGCCTGCGCAGTGGTCCGAAGGGCAGCTCCTGGCGCCGCTCGAGGCGCAGGCCATCGCCGCGCAGCCGCTTCGGGAAGAGTGGCCGGTTTTCGACTGGGCCGGCGAGACGGCCAGGCGGGTGGGTAGCCTGGTGCATGCGCAACTGCAGGCCATGGAGCTGACGCGCATCGACGCGCATGCGATTCGCGCTCGCGAGGCACATTTCCGGCGCTGGCTGGCCTTGCATGGCGTGCCGTCGGATCTCTTGCAGGCATCCGCGGCGCGCGTCACCGAGGCACTGCTTGCGGTGCTCGAGGATCCACGCGGGCGTTGGATCCTGAAATCCGGCTACCGGGACGATTTTCGCGAACACGCGCTGTCGGGTCATTGGCAGGGCGAGATGTGGCGGGTGGTTTTTGATCGAAGCTTCATCGACGACGAAGGCGTGCGCTGGGTGATCGACTACAAAACCAGCCAGCACCTGGGCAGCGGCGCGGAGCAATTTCTAGACCGCGAGGTGGAGCGTTACACCCCGCAACTGCAGCGCTACGCGCGCTTTGCAAAGAAGCTCGGGCCTGAACCCGTGCGCTTGGGGCTGTATTTTCCCCTGATGCGGGCGTGGCGGGAGTGGGGAGCTTGAGCTTGCGGATCGACCCCCGGCCCGGAGATTTACCTGGGGTTGACTAGCGCGGGTACTGGATATACAAACAGTATCGGATTTTCCGCAATTACCCTTCAAGAGGTGCCCCCATGATCGGCTATGTAACCCTAGGGACCAATAATCTCCCGCGCGCCGTCGCCTTTTACGATGCCTTGCTTTCGGATATAGGCGCCAAACGAATGATGGAAAGCGAGCAATTTGTCGCGTGGTCCGTACGGCCGGAATCCCCGGGTCTGGCGGTCACCAAACCATTCGACAAACATGCGGCCACGGTCGGCAACGGAGTGATGGTGGCATTGGCGGTGGACAGCAAGGCCAAGGTGGATGCCCTGCATCGCAAAGCGCTGCAGCTGGGCGGCACTGACGAGGGCGCGCCAGGACAGCGCGGCGAAGGATTTTATGCCGGCTACTTTCGCGACTTGGACGGCAATAAGCTGAATTTTTTCATCGCCGCCTAGAACGTAAATTCGAGCTCCGCGGGAAATCGCCCCTGCGCATCTCGAGGTCGAAGCTGAGCTAAATTTTGTAACTCAGCTCGAAGTGCCGCGGGGGCTTCAGGACGCTCCTTCAGGGCTCCTGAAAAGAAGCCGGTGCGCGCCGTTGGAGAAATCCGAATCTGCGCCTCCAGCTCAATGGGTCCCCCGGTATCCTTGAGATTGGCGCTGATACTGCCATCAGCAGCAACGGCTCCGGCGGGCAGCTGCAGCAGGTAGCTGCCGAGATTGGCGCCTGCTGCGATGTTCGCCGCGGAGATATCGGTTACTTCGATCTTTCCCACCACGCTAAGAGGTCTGGCGAAGTCGATTTTCAACTCCTCGAAGTTTACGGCGGCGTTACCGCGCCAGCCCGAAGCCACCCCGAAATCGGCGAGGCTCTCAATGGGCCCGCCGCCGCGGATATTACGCAGCGTCATGCCGTGGCGATCGATCTCGGTGGTGGCGTCGACGACGATGCCCACTTTGACCCAGTGAATATCCATCTCGACGAGACCGCGCAGCAGTGCGAGCGGATGGAGCTGCCACTCGATCGCGCCGGCATCGCGGGCATTGACGCTCAATTTTCCCGCGGCACCGTGCATTGCGGTACCGGACCAATCCTCGGCATGCACCTGGCGCGGAAGAAAATGCCCGACCACCGAGGCCGGCAGCGCGAAGGCCACGCCCGCCAACAGAACCGCGACTCCGAGGAGCACCCACGGCCAGCGCCATCGCGCCGGCCGATTTCGCTCAATGTCGCGGCTTCGTGAAGCTGACGCTGGCATTGACCATACCGGGCGCGGTACCCCGATCCACGGTGATCGATTCGAGCGCGTACCCGTAACGTGTATCGAGGGTGTCGAGCCACACAATCATGACGTCAAACGGGGCAGCCTCGAGTTGCACCCGCACTCCGGTCGTATTCGGCTGGGTGCCGCGCAGCGCGGCGGCGAGGCCTGCTTCCCGGCCTACCCGGTCCACCAGCACCACGGGTGCTTCACCGGTGTCGGCCGGCAGCGCAAATCCGGCGGCACGAACTTCGGGAGAATTTACGCGCATCCATGCCAAATCTTCGCGCTTGACCGCATTGATCCGGACCGCGCTCGACACGGCGGATTGCAGCGGCAGGAGAATCCCGCCCACCAGCACGATCAGCATGAGAACCACCGCACCGATGGCGACCACTCGCCGTTCGCGCTGCGTGAGACCCACGAACCAGGCGCGTAGTTTATTCATCGCGGCGCCCGCGCGCCTTGCATGCGAATCTGAAGATGCGCTTCCACCCCGGTGGCCACAGGATTGGAGGATTGAATCTCGGCCGCGAGGCCTTCTTTGGCCACGAGCTGCGACAGCTGCGACAGTGCCGCCAGACTGGGGGTATTTACCGTCATTTCGATCGATTGATCGCGATAGCTCAAGGAATTGATGGTGGTTTTCGGCGTGTTCGCCAGCGCGGCGCTCAAGGTTTGCAGGGCGCGCAGAAAATATTGCGGGCCGGCCCCGGATTTTCGGATCCGCTCCAGCCGATCCTGCATCTGGCGGCGCGGATCAGTGATACGGTCGGTGGGCATGGCCGTCGCAAACACCTGGGATATCTCGCTGTCGAGGGCCGCGGATTCGTGCTTCGCCGAGCGAATCTGCAGAGCCTGAGCGGCGACGTGCACACCGAGCAGCGCCGCGGCCAGCAGCGCCGCTACCCGCCATTGGCGCCAGCTTTCGCTGTAGTCGGCGGCCCGGGAGAACTCGCCCTGCAACAAGTTGACCGCCTCGTCGGCTTGAAGTCCGCGTGCCAGCCACGGCAACGGTCCGTCCGCGAGCAGCTGGACTTTGAGCGAGGCGAAGTCTCGCGCCAATTGCTCAAATTCAGTTTGCACGCGCGCCCAGTCTTCGCGGCTCACATACAGAATCGCGCTTTCCGGAGTCTTGGGCTCCGGGGCGGTCTCAAGCGGATCGGCGATCACGCCCGCGACCACCAGCGCTTCCTTGACCGGCGAAAGCTCCACGGCAAAGGGCAGCGCCCCCGGCCGGCGCACAGCGAGCCGTTGTTTCTCGAGCCACAGCACCGTTTGTCCGGGATTTTCCGGGATGAGCGAGATGTCGGGGTAGATCGCGTGCGGCTCGATGCCGGCAGCACTCAAGTTCGCCACCCAGGATTGCAGCACTGAGCGCGATACCGCCGCCACCGGCGTGCCGCCGCCTGCGCGGCGCCTGCCCATTGCGAAGCTCAATTGATCGACGTCCTCGGTCAATTGTTCTTCCAATGCAAAAGGCACGGCGCGCGCGATTTTGGCGCCGCTCCCGGGGGGCAGTTCGGGCTGGGCAAGCAGAATCTGACTCGCCGGTGCAAGCACGATCACTTTGCCCGTACGTCCGACGGCGGCGGCGAGGCTCAAGGGACCGCGCTGTCGGGTCAGCGTCGGGGCGCCGCTTTCATCCAGCGTCAGCCATTCGGTCTCCTCTTGGCCGGGCGCGGGAAGGCGTAACAGCAATGATTGGGGCATATGAGCTTAGTTGGTCCCGAACGAGCGCAGGAGCGGCGTCACCTTTTGGTTGCCGCGATACAAAAGACTGTACAAGGTGAACTGCGTAGTGCCAAGGGTAACCCGGGTGGTGAGCTGGAAGTAGGAACTCCGTGTGTCGATGGGACTGCCGATGGTCGCCATGGCTTTTGGCCCGGCAAAACTGGTCGCCACGTTGGTGAACGTGGTCTTGTCGGGAAAACAGCCGGATTTCCGGCCGTTGGCGAGCACCGCCGGATTGCCCGACCATTCGCCGCTCAACCCTTCCACCAAGCTCTCCAGCACCAGCGCAGGCGCGGTGCAGATATTGATCGTGGTATTCGCGTTCGGCAGGGCGGTTACATACGGGGCGATTTTTCGATAGCGGTCGGCGCCGAAGCCCGGAAGGTTCATCAGCTCGCTGGCGGACATCATCGGCCAGTTGCCGGTGCGGTAGGGTGGGGTTTGCGAGGTATACACCGAGTCTTCCGCGCCATCCGGATCGCTGACCACGTCGTCCGGGTCGATCCAATCGCGGGCCAATCCCGCCCATCGGGGTTCGACGCCCACGGATGCCAGCAGCCGCTGGAATTGCTGCAGCGGCAACGGGTCCTCGGTTTTGCCGTCGGGCCCCAAGCGGGCGAGGCTGTTCAGATTGAATCGGCCCTGCATGTCTTCCAAGCCGCCTTGCAGAGTACCGATGGGCTCGCCATCCGGGTTGCTTTCTGGAGTTATCGGCAGCGGCTGGGTGGGCTGGGCCCAAGGGGCGGCCAACGTGGTCAACGTGGCGCTATTCTGCAAATCCTGGATCAGCGCATCGGCGGCCAATGCTTCGGCCCCCATGCCGAAATGCAGCGCCTGTTCGGCCGCGAGTATGCCGACCGTGCGCCGCTGTTCCAGAAATCCATCGAAGCTCAACTTGACCGCGAGAATGGTGGCGAGCGACACGAGAATGAGCGCGATGATGAGCGCAACACCGCGCTGTCTGTGACGACCGGGCGATAACGGTTTCATCCGGCCACCTCGATCAGCCGGCGCACCGCGCCCCAATCCTTGAACTGAATGATGAGTTCCACCGCGACCGGCCGGGACTGGAAGAGATCCGGCGTGGAGGTCGGCCCGGGCCATTGGTTCTGCCAGGTTTGATTGGCATCGAGATAGCGCAGCTGCACTCCGGTCACACGGGTGAGCAGATCCTGCACCACGGGTTTGTTGCCTTGTACGGTATCCAGATTGCTCTGGTAGCTGCGCTTGAGCACGTCGCCGACCAGCGCATAGGAAACCCGCTGCAAGGTGCTGCGCTGCTGTCCGGCGGTGTTGGACCATCCTGCCCGAGTTACATCGATGAGCGGCATGACATTGGTGTCCGTGGTCCCGCCGAAGCTGGGACCGGAATTGAAGCCGGGGCCGGAATTGAAGGTCATGCCCGGACTCGAGGTGCCGCTGGAACTGAAGCTCGAGCCGGAGCCGGAGTTCGAGCTCAATGTGGCAATGGGGGCCGTGATCGTGCCGGCGCCGGCCGTGCCGCGCAACGCCGGAAGCCGGGCTTGCCCCAGCAAATCGCGCACCGGCCGCGGTACGGATTGCGCCAAGTCCTGCACCATCATCCGCATGCCGAATTCGATTTCGCGCGAACGCTTCAGGGAATCCTCGGTGCGTTCCGCGGATATGCGCGCGGCGCGATAAGTGGCATAGCCAAGCGCCGACATGATGGCCATGATCAGCAATGCCACCAGGATCTCGATCAGAGTGAATCCCGCGCTGCGGTGCCTGTGGTTTCGGGACGGGCGCATCATGGCCTGATCGGCGGGGTTGGCTGGATCGGGGTAGGCGAAGGATTTATGGTAGTGCCGCCGCCGATGGTGCCGTTGCCCGGATTGACGGGATTCGTGCCCGGTGTGGTGGTCCCGGCGCCAGGCGTGGCGGTGGGAGGCGCGGGAAGCGAGCCCTGTGTCCAATCCACATTCGAAAAACCCGGCGTGCTCAGGGAATTGCCGAGAAAGCCGATCGACTGAGCAATGGGATTGCCCTTGGTTTTCGCATCGCCGCTGTAGACTCGCACCACGACACGTTTCATGGTCCCGACGCTGGTATCGAAGTAGCGCGTATCGTAGTGCCATTTTCGATTCGCGAAATCGAGCTCGCCGGTATCGGTGTTTTGACCGAATTTGTTGATGTTCAGGCGCACCTCTGAAAGGCGATTGAGCGCGATCCACTGTGCCACGGTCTTGTCGCGCAGGTAGCCGCTGGTGCGCGCCGTGCCGTTGACGGCGACCATCAGGGCGCCGAGACCGAGCGCGACAATCGTCAACGCCACCAACACCTCGACCAAGGTGAAGCCGCGCGCAAGGCCTTCAGTTCCGCGCGACATCCGCGCCGCTGCGCGGCTCATGTGCGTTTTTCCACTTGGTTGGAACTCTCACGCGTAATCTTGCCGAGCGCATCGCCGTCCACGGAGGCTCTCGCCTGCGTCGCGTCGCGCATCAAGGTCAATCGAAAGGGCGTTCCTTCGCCGCTCGCGGCGATTGCAACCTGCGGCGGGGGCGGTGCGTCATTGGAGAGACTGCGGTCGATGGGTTTGATGATCACCGTCTGCGCATCGAGCTGCAGTTGAAAACTGATGCCTTTGGGCAATTCGCGGTGCCGATACTCCTGCTCCTGATTGAGCATCATCCAGCGATCGCGGCGCGGATCGTAGACCACAAATTCGTAGGCGGTGGGCTCTATTCGCAATCCGAAGTCCCGGCCCTCCAACAGAGCGCGGTCATGCAGCAGCCCGACCAGGCCTTGAATGCGCCGACTCTCCTCGTCGAGCTGGCTGTCGCGCCCGGTCGCGTTGACCGACAATACGGCAAGCGATATGACCACGGTCATGATCACGAGGACGACCAGAATCTCGACTAGAGTGAAGCCTTTGCTGCGCATCGCGCCGTTTCCATCGCAGGAGGCTTATTTCTGCTCTTGAGTCCAGCTGAGGATGTCGGCATCCGGACCTTCGCCACCGGGTTTTCCGTCGCGTCCGTACGACATAATTTCATATTCGCGGCCATCCGCGCCCGGACTGGCGTACACATAGGGATTGCCCCAAGGGTCCTTCGGCAATGTGGACAAGTAGCCGTGTGGAGGATAGTTGGTGATGGTCGGGTCCGCGGGCTGTTTAACCAGCGCCTGCAATCCTTGTTCGGTGGTGGGATATTTGAAGTTATCCAGGCGGTATAGGTCCAAGGCGGTCGCGATTGATTTTATATCCGTTTTTGCCGCCGTCACCCGGGCAGTATCGACCTTACCCAAAATATTGGGCACCACGAGGGCGCCAAGCACTGCGAGAATGACCACGACGACCATGATCTCGATTAGGGTGAAACCACGTTGGCGATTGCGCATAAAGTCCTCGAAAATTCTTTGAATCATAGCAAAATAGGCCGAACCCATGCCTCGTGAGGCCGCAAATCGCTTACGGGAGATCGCTGCGGCACTACAGTGGGATCGCGGCCGCTGGATTTGGTTGCTTTTGATTTTGCTGCTGCTCGGCGCCGTGTTGGGTCTTGGCGACAGTGTCAGCGCGCTGCTGCGCTATGATCGCGGAGCGATTGCGGCTGGCGGATGGTGGCGGTTGCTTACGGCCCACATCGTGCACCTCGATTTGCATCACCTGATTCTGAACGAACTCGGCTTGGTGCTGATGTGGTCGCTGTTTGCTCAGGATTACGATGCAGTCGAGTGGTGCGCGATCGTGATGTCCGGAGCGCTGGCGATCAGCTCGGGGCTTTGGTGGCTGAGTCCGCGGGTCGGCTGGTACGTTGGGGCGTCGGGAGTCCTGCACTCGGTAATGGCTGCCGGTGCCGTCAAGCATCTTGCCGTGCGCGCGTGGGACCGCTGGATATTGTTCGGCGGATTGTGCGTTAAGTTGGCCTGGGAGCAATGGGGCGGACATGCCGCGCCGCTGGTGGTCGTGGATGCGCACTTGTACGGCGCCGCTTCCGGATTTGCGGTGGGGGCACTACTTTCGTGGCGGACCGCTATAATCCGGCTCGCCTGGCAACCCCGTTCTCGCGCCTAAGGATAGGAAAAGCATAGTCATGTCCCTCGCGTTCGTATTTCCCGGCCAAGCTTCCCAGTCCATCGGCATGATGAGTGCTTTGGCGAGAATCTCGCCGGTCATCGAAGCGACCTTTGCCGAGGCCAGTGGGGTGCTGGGATACGATCTTTGGCAGCGCTGCCAGGTGGGACCCGCGGAATTGCTCAATTCCACGGAATGCACCCAACCTGCCATGCTCACGGCGGCTGTTGCGACGTATCGACTCTGGCTCGAGCGAGGCGGCCGGGTGCCGGCCATGATGGCAGGCCACAGCCTCGGCGAATTCAGCGCCCTGGTCGCAGCCGGGTATCTGGATTTCAAGACCACGGTGGACCTGGTGAAATACCGCGGCGAACTCATGCAGGCGGCGGTACCCAGCGGCCAGGGGGCGATTGCAGCGGTGCTGGGGCTCGAAGATGCGGACGTCGAGGCAGCTTGCGAGGAGGCCGCGCAGGGCGAGGTCGTGGAGGCGGTCAACTTCAATGCCCCGGGACAGGTGGTGATCGCCGGGCACGCCACAGCGGTGGCACGCGCCATTGAGAGCGCCACCGACAAGGGCGCGCGGCGCGCGGTGACGTTGCCCATGAGTGTCCCCGCGCATTGCTCGCTGCTGCAGCCCGCCGCGGAGAAGCTGCGGATTCGGCTCGAGAGCACGCCGGTGGCCGCGCGCTCCGAGGTCGCGGTGTACGGAGTCGACATCAAAGTTCACTCCGGTCCCGAGGACATCCGGGCCGGGCTGGTCAAACAGTTGTCGACGCCGGTGTTTTGGGCGGCGACCGTGCGAACCATGATCGCTGCGGGTGCGACGCAGATTTTCGAATGTGGTCCCGGAAAGGTGTTGACCTCGTTGAACCGCCGCATCGACAAGAATCGTGACCTCACGATGCTGGCTCTTGAGGATCCGGAGGCTGTGGAGGCCGCGCTCGCCGCGGCAAGAAACCCATGAGCGCGGCTGCAAATTGCGGAGCGCCGCCATGTTGAACGGAGAAATTGCGCTCATCACCGGAGCATCGCGCGGCATCGGCGCCGCCATTGCGGATCGCTTGAGCACTGACGGCGCCCGGGTCATCGGCACTGCCACGACGCCGGATGGGGCCGCCC
Organism: Steroidobacteraceae bacterium; assembly: GCA_035567075.1. GTDB lineage: Bacteria > Pseudomonadota > Gammaproteobacteria > Steroidobacterales > Steroidobacteraceae > Bog-1198. The sequence continues at coordinate 1,013 of DATMRC010000070.1, read as the reverse complement.
GCATCAGCGAGAATTTGGGCGCTCGCGGCGGGCGCGGCGCGGTACTCGATGTGAATAGCCAGGAGTCCATCGATGCGGTGGTCGCGGACATCGAAGCCAAGGAAGGTCCGATCCGCATTCTCTGCAATAATGCCGGCATCACCCGCGACACCCTGTTGTTGCGCATGAAGCAAGATGACTGGGACTTGGTGTTGCAAACCAACCTGGCCTCGGTGTTCCGCCTGTCCAAAGCGGTGTTGCGCGGCATGATGAAGGCCCGCTCGGGGCGCATCATCAGCATCACCTCGGTGGTCGGACTTACCGGCAATCCCGGCCAGGCCAATTACGCCGCCGCCAAGGCGGGAATCATTGGATTTACCAAATCGCTTGCGCGCGAGGTCGGTTCCCGCGGCATCACGGCCAATGCCATCGCGCCGGGATTCATCGACACCGACATGACCAGGGCGTTGACCGAGGCGCAGCGCGCCACGCTGAACGGTCAGATCCCCTTGGGAAGACTGGGTCAGCCGGCCGACATCGCCGGCGCTGTGGCCTTTTTGTGCTCCGCCGACGGCGCCTACATTACCGGGGAAACGCTGCATGTAAACGGCGGTATGTACATGGCTTGAGGGCGTTTGCGCCCTAAGTCGCCGTCTTTTGTCAAGACAATCAGGGTGCCGTTGCCCTCAAATGTGCGTTCGTGGTAGCCGCCGTGGCCGCGTTCACATAAAATACGCGCCCGGTCGATGCGAGAGGCTGGTCGCGGGTTTTTTTAAAAATCGCATGAATAGCAAATCCGAGAGGACACCATAACGATGAGTACGGTTGAGCAGCAGGTTAAAAAGATCGTGGCCGAACAGCTGGGCGTTAAAGAAGAAGAAGTCACCAATGACGCCTCGTTCGTCGACGATCTGGGGGCAGACTCGCTGGACACGGTGGAACTGGTGATGGCGCTCGAGGAAGAATTCGAGACGGAAATTCCCGATGAGGATGCCGAAAAGATCACCACGGTTCAGCAAGCGATCGACTACATC
>DATMRC010000069.1:0-53316 GCA_035567075.1 Steroidobacteraceae bacterium | reverse complement strand
CCTTAACGCGGCGCCATGCGAATGGCGCCATCCAAGCGGATGCTCTCGCCGTTGAAATACGAATTGCGCAACAGCTCCAGCGTCAGGCTGGCAAACTCCGCCGGCGCACCCAGCCTCTTGGGAAAAGGCACGGATGCGGAGAGCGCAGCCTTCACATTCTCCGGTGCCGCGGCCAGCAGCGGTGTATCGAAGATACCCGGCAGAATGGTATTGACGCGGATCCCTTCTGACGACAAATCACGCGCCACCGGCAGAGTCATTGCCACCACACCGCCTTTGGACGCCGAGTAGGAGGCCTGTCCTATCTGTCCGTCCTCGGCGGCAACGCTTGCGGTGTTGACTATCGCGCCGCGCTCGCCGTCCTTGAGCGGAGCCAGGGTCATCATGCCCGCGGCCGACTTGGCCAGGCAGCGGAACGTGCCGATCAGATTGATGCGAATGATGGCTTCGAAGGAATCCAGCGGAAAATGCTTGATGGCACCGGTGTTCTTATCGCGGCTCGCGGTCTTGATCGCATTGCCGGTACCGGCGCAGTTGACCAATATTCGCTCCTGTCCAAGGGCGGCCCGCGCTTTGGCGAATCCCTCGTCGACGCTGGCCTCGTCCGTCACGTTCACTTTGCAAAAGACGCCGCCAATTTCCCTTGCAAGGGCGGCGCCTTTGGCCTCATTGAGGTCGAAAATCGCGACTTTGACCCCGGCCGCGGTAAGCGCCCGGGCGGTCGCTTCTCCCAGTCCACTGGCCCCTCCGGTAACGACCGCCACCTGTTTGGATATATCCATTGCAATGCTCCCCTGCGCTTTAGTACTCGTATGGACACGTTATCGATACAGCCGCGTTTGCACAACGTCTGCGGCTCGCGCCATTCGTCGGCGCGTCGCGGCGAGTTCCCGTCAATTCAAGCAATGCTGAGCGGGATGTTCATCGTACCGTTACCACACCGCCGGGCGGCGGGTTCTGATACAGACCGGCAACGGCGGCCGCGCGGATTTCCAGCGCCAGCCGTTGATTGACGTAGCCCTTGTCCGTCATCTCCCCGGCTGCCAGAGAAGGTGGCTCGGTCAAAATCGCAAAGCGCTCGACGCGCCGCGAAGATCCGCCGGCGGTTGCGTTGAACCGGGCAAGAGTGGTCCGGATCGCCTCCTTGAGCGCCTCGAGATCCGGACTGCCGTCGGACTTGCGAAAATGTTCGAGCGCAGTCGCTGACGGCCACAACAGCGCGCCGACGAATGGCTGGTCCTGCCCCGTGACGATGGCATCGAGCACATAGGGCGAGCACGCGCCCACGATCGCCGGCCGCAATACGCCGACCGACACCCAGGTGCCGCTATCGAGCTTGAAGTCCTCGGTCACGCGCCCGTCGAACACCAATCCTTGGGACGGGTCCTTCTCATCGACGAACCGCACGGCATCGCCCAGTTTGTAAAATCCTTCCTCATCGAACGCGGCCGTGGTTTTTGCAGGATCGCCGTGATACCCCGAAGCGACCGTCGCACCCTTCACCCGCACTTCCAGCTTGGTCCCGTTGGGAACAAGCTTCATGGTCAGTCCCGGCAACGGCAGACCGATCAAACCGACCCGCTCCGTCACCCAGTGGGTCATGGAGATTCCCTGGGTCTCGGTGGCCCCATACATGGTGGTCAATGGAATGCGCTGGCCGGTTTCCAATACGGCAAGGGCCTGCAATCGTTCATAAACATCATTCGAGAGCGTTGCGCCGCCATAGGCCATGTAGCGTAGATTCTTGAAAAAGGCCTGCCGCAGCTCAACGTCCTTCTCCATCGCCGCGGCCAGCTGACCGAATGCAATTGGCGCAGAGCCGAACACCACCGGCTGCACTTCTTGCAGATTTCTCACGGTGATTTCAAACAGGCCGGGAATGGGTTTGCCATCATCCAGAAACACCGTTCCGCCGCTTTTGATCACGCCATTGAAACCAATATTGCCCGCCGAGATATGGCTCCACGGCATCCATTCGAGCGTTCGCGGCACGAAGTCGGGCTCCTCGACGTGCTCGGGCAGATTCAGTCCCTCGAGGCCGGCAATCAGCGCCGTCATCATGCCGTGGGTCTGCGGCACGGCCTTCGGCATGCCCGTCGATCCGGAGGTGAACAGGTACTTGGCCACCGTGTTCGGCCCCACCCGCTCCAGCGCGTCCGTCACGGCATCGCTCGGTTTGGTTTTCAACAGCACCTCGAGCGCGATGGAGTCCGCGGAGTGATCCTCGGCGGTGATGAAATTCAGATTCGAATCCAGCGCGCGCAAGGTGCTGAACGCCGGGGCGAAGCTCTTACCTGATTGGGCAAAGATGATCCGCGGCCGCGTCGCGTTGAAGCAGTGCCGCAACCGGCCATGATCGCCCAACAGCAGCGAGAAGGCAGGGCTGATCGGTATCACGGGAACGCCCGACAAGTAACAACCAAGCTTGATGAGACCATGCTCGATGGAATTGCTCGACAGCACCATGACGCCGTCATTGGCTGACAGATTGCGATCGAGCAGATGTTGGGCGATCGCCTGCGCCGCACGCAGTGCTTCGCCATAGGTGATGGCGCGCCAGGGTCCGCGGCCGCCAAGCCGCTGCTGCATGAAGGGCCGGTCCGGAAAAGCCGCAGCCTGGTCGACGAACAGGTGCGCTATGGAGCGCGGCTCCTCGCCGACGGCGTGCTTCGACCTCAGCAGAATGCACCCATCATCGCGGTACTCCACCGTGATCTCGGGCCCTTTGACGGGCCAATCCTTGAAAGGTGCATCGGCCGGGGAGTTTCCCAGTTTCACTTCAGCAGCCATGATCGCCCCCTCACTGCTTGCGTCATTTAATAATAGACACGATGAGTGGATGATTATAGTCTCATATGAGAACTGAGAAGGGAGACCGCGGCGCTCCCGCCAAGAAAATTCCGCGCTGAGGAGTGTTCCGCGCAGATGAATTCCGCAACCGAGGGCGAGGACGCGGTACGCGCGGCCCTCGCGGCGCTTGCGCCGCGCATTGGTTCCGCGGCGCGCAACATTTCCGGATTGAAGCGGCTCTCCGGCGGTGCAACGCAGGAGATCTGGCGATTCGATCTTGATACCACCGAAGGATGCCGGCCGCTGATCTTGCGCCGCGCCCGGGGCGGCAGTCGCAGCTCCGTGACCGGGGTCGGCCTCGATGTGGAGGCGCAGTTGATCGCAGCCGCGCGAGCCACGGGAGTGTCGGCACCCGAGGTGTTGCACGTTCTCGCACCCGAGGATGGCTTGGGCTCGGGATTCATCATGGAATTCGTGGCGGGAGAGACGCTCGGTGCACGCATCGTCAAAGAGCCGACGCTCGCGGGCGCACGCGAAACCCTGGCGTATTCCTGCGGACAAATCCTGGCGCGTATCCATGCCATGGATGCCAGCCGATTTCCAACGCTGGTGCGACAGACGCCGAATGATCTCATCGGGCAGTGGCACGCCGCCTATCGCCGCGACATCATCCGTCGGCCGGTATTCGATCTGGCCTTCCGCGATTTATCCGCGAACTGTCCGCCTGCGCCCAAGAATGCCCGGCTGGTGCACGGCGATTTCCGCAACGGCAATCTGATGATCGGTCCCGACGGCGTGCGGGCGGTGCTCGATTGGGAACTCGCGCACATCGGAGACCCCATGGAGGATCTGGGTTGGCTGTGTGTGAATTCCTGGCGCTTCGGGCGTATCGAAAAGCCGGTGGGCGGATTCGGCGAATACGCCGATCTGTATTCCGGCTACGAGGCCGCCGGCGGCTCGCCGGTGAACCGCGCCACGGCGAAATGGTGGGAAACTTTCGGCACGCTGCGCTGGGGCGTCATGTGCACTGGCTCGCTGGCCGCCTTTCGCGGCGCCGATCCTTCCGTCGAGCGTGCAATGATCGCGCGGCGTACCTCCGAAACCGAAATCGACCTGCTGCGTCTCATGGCGAACTGACCTTGGTGAGCAAACCGATGCAAGACCAACCGCACCCCGACGAAATCCTTGCCGCCATTGCTGCATTCTTGCGCGATACGGTAATGGTGAAGACCGATCCACATACCGCTTTTCAGGCACGGGTCGCCGCCAATGCCGTCGATCTCGTGCGCCGACAACTCGAACTTGGTGCCCCTGGCGAGGACGCCGAACTCGAGCGCCTGCAGGCATTGCTCGGCCACTCCGGGACCCTGACGGCGCTCACTGCGGAGCTGGCCGATGCGCTTGCATCCGGTGCCTGTGGGCTGGCGACGCCCGGCATGTCCGCGCATCTGCTTGCCTCCGCGCTCGAGAAGCTTCGAGTCGATCAGCCGAACTACTCCGGATACCGGGCTGCGCTCGCGACCTTCGACACCAAGGATGCGTGATATGGATTTTTCCTTGCCCGCCGATCTCATCGAATATCTGGCCGAGTTGGACCGTTTCATCGAGCATGAGATCAAACCGCTGCAGGCGCAGGACGACAACGAGCGCTTCTTCGATCATCGCCGCGAGCATAGCCGCACCGATTGGGACAACAACGGACTGCCGCGGCCGGAATGGGAGGCGTTGCTCGGGGAAGCACGCCGTCGTGCGGATGCGGCGGGTCATTTTCGCTTTGCGTGGCCGAAACAGTATGGCGGCCGCGACGGCTCAAACCTGTGGATGGCCGTGATCCGCGAGCATCTGGCCGCTTTAGGGTTGGGGCTGCACAACGATCTGCAAAACGAGCACTCCATCGTGGGCAACAATCCATTCGTGATCCTGTTTCGCGAGTTCGCGACGCCGGAGCAGGACGCGCGCGACGGCGACAAACTGCTCAAAGGAGAAATGCGCACGGCATTCGGCCTCACCGAGCCCAATCATGGTTCCGATGCAACATTCATGGAGACCCGCGCGATACCTCAGTCCAGGGACGGCAGGCCGGGCTGGCTGCTGAACGGCGAGAAAATGTGGACCACGGGGATGCACGTCGCCACCCATGTCATGGTGTTCGCGCGTACTTCCGGTAGCGACGGCGACGCGCGCGGCATCACCTGCTTCATCGTTCCCGCTCGCACCCCCGGAGTCAAGATCGAGGAATGGCTGTGGACCTTCAACATGCCGACCGACCATCCGCGTGTGAGCTTCACCGACGTCTGGCTGCCTGAAGACAGCTACTGGGGGCAAATCGACCACGGCTTGAGGCTGGGTCAGAGTTTCGTGCATCAAAACCGCATCAGACAAGCGGCTTCCTCGCTGGGCGCCGCACACTACTGCATCGAGGAAAGCGTCCGCTATGCGCGTGAACGCAAGCCATTCGGCAAGCCGCTGGCGGACAATCAGGCGATTCAATGGCCGCTCGTGGAGCTCGCCACGCAGGTGGAAATGCTGCGTCTGCTGATACGCAAGACGGCCTGGGAAATGGACCGGATGGACCACAAGATGATCGAGCGCGAACTCTCCGACAAGGTCTCCATGTGCAACTACTGGTCGAACCGCCTGGTGTGCGATGCCGCCGACCGCGCGATGCAGGTTCATGGCGGCATCGGCTATTCGAGGCACAAGCCGTTCGAGCACATCTATCGCCATCATCGCCGCTACCGGATCACCGAAGGCGCGGAGGAGATTCAGATGCGAAAAGTGGCAGCGTTTCTTTTTGGCTACGCAGGTCCGCGGAAGGCTTTGCTATCCCACGCACAATGATGGAAGGTGAATAAAAATGACGTCGCAGCATCTTGATGCCCGCATTCCAGCCGAAATCGCTAAAACGCTTGTCGATCCCACGGCCTATGGCGGCGATCGCATTCACGAGACCTATCGCTGGTTGCGCGCCAACAATCCACTGGGATTTGCCGAGACCGAAGGGTTCGATCCCTTCTGGGTGGTCACCCGCCACGCCGATGTTCTCGAGATCAGCTGTCAAAATGCGCTGTTTCACAACGGCGATCGGCCGGCCACGCTGACCACGCAGGCCGACGATGCGCGCGTGCGCCAGATCACCGGCGGCAGTCCGCATCTGGTGCGATCGCTGGTGCAAATGGATGATCCGGGCCATGCAAAGTATCGCGCGCTGACGGCGAGCTGGTTTGCGCCGGGCAACGTCCGCAAACTCGAAGGCCAGATCCGTGCGATCGCGCGTGCGGCAGTCGAGCGCCTCGCGACACTCGGCGGACGCTGCGACTTCGGCGCCGATTTCGCATTCGGCTATCCGCTGCGTGTGATCATGAGCATCCTCGGCGTGCCCGAACAGGACGAACCGCGCATGCTGATGCTCACGCAAAAATTGTTTGGTGCGGCCGACCCGGATGGCGCGCGCGCGGCGGCCGTGCTGACCGCGGAGCAATTCTCTAAAATCATCGAGCCCGCAGTCGCCGATTTCACCGCCTACTTCGCCGGCATCAGCGCCGATCGGCGCCTGCATCCTCGCGACGATCTGGCGACGGTGATCGCCAATGCCCAGGTCGACGGCGAACCGATTTCGGATATCGACTCGACCGGTTACTACATCATCGTCGCCACAGCCGGTCACGACACCACTTCTTCTTCAACGATCGGGGGTCTGCAGGCCCTGGCACAGGATCCCGCACTATTGCGCCGGGTGGCGTCGGATCCCGCGCTGATACCCGGGCTCGTAGAAGAATCGATCCGCTGGACGACTCCGGTGAAAACCTTCATGCGGTCGGCGACCGCGGATACCAGGCTCGGCGGGCGCAACATCGCCAGGAACGACTGGCTGATGCTGTGCTACGCGTCCGCCAATCGCGATGAAACGGTGTTCGATCAGCCGTTTAAGTTTCGGCCCGAACGCAAGCCCGCACGCCATATTTCGTTCGGTTCCGGCGCGCATTTTTGCCTGGGGCAGCATCTGGCCAAATTGGAGATGCGAATCCTGTTCGAGGAACTGCTGCCGCGAATCAAATCGCTGCAGCTCGATGGCGAGCCGCTGCTGTCCCAGTCATGGTTCGTGAACGGTCCGAAGGTGCTGCCGATCCGTTACGAAATGGTGTGAAGTCCTGCGGCGCGCCTCGTCTCTCGTCTGACCTATTCGACGTTTTCGTAGTACGGCATCACCACTTTGTCCGGCTTGGCACTCATCGTCGTGGCTTTCTCCGGCGCCTTGCCGGCCGGCGGCAGCGCCACACCCACCATCCGTGCCGTGACCGGATTGATGATGTCGCCGTCGATGCGCACGTTGATGCAGGAGGGACGGCCGCTTGAAAGGGCTGCCAGAACTGCCGGGCCGATCTCCTCCACCTTGCCGGCGCGCGCGCCAAAACCGCCAAAGCCCGCGGCGACCTTTTCGTAGTCCGTGTCGCGCAAGGACACGATGGCGCGCTTGTCCTTGCCGTAGATCAAGTCCTGGCCGTTTTGCGACATGCCCCAACAGGCATTGTTGAGCACGACGGTGTGAATGTTGAGCCCATGGCGCAGCATGGTGTCGAATTCCGAAATGTGGAAGCCGACGGCGCCATCACCCGCAAATAAGATCACCGGCCGATCGGGAAACGCTCGCGCCGCGCCGATTGCGAAGCCTTGACCAACCCCGAGCGCCCCGAGATAGCCGGTCGTGTGAAACGACCCGGTGCCGCGCGGCCGAATATGGTCGCGCATCCAGATTGAGGATTCGCCGCCGTCGCATACGATCACGGCATTCTCAGGGATAGCCGCTGCCAGTGCTTTAGCCGCATGGTATGGGTGCAGCAGTCCTTGCGCATTGTAGATCGGGGTCGAACTCATTTGTTGGTTCGGAATCTCCCGCGCCATTTGCAACTTCGCAGCCCAGCTGCGTCGATCGGGCCAGCGTCGTTGCCGGGCGGCAAGTGTCATTTCCAGCAGCGCAGTACGGCAATCCGCCGTTACCGCGAGGCCGATGGGACCGCCGCGCCCGGGTTCGGCGCCATCAATGTCGATTTGCGCGACTTTTGCGTCAGGAGAAATGAGACCGTAGCGTCCGCCCGTGAACAGGCCGATCCGCACACCCAGCAGCAGCACGACATCCGCGGGCGCACCCATCGCGGCGGCCACTGGCACACTCATGGAACTGCCGCCGTAAAATTCGCTTTCCTGCGGCATCAGCCCCTCGGCTCTCGTCCCGGTCACGACCGGAACCTGGGCCAGTTCCGCGAATGCCGCCAGTGCCTCTGCACATCTCGAGAGAGTGGCGCCCCCGCCTGCAATGACCACGGGCCGCTCCGCCTCCTGAAGCAGATCCAGCAGCGCGGCGATTTGCGCGGAACTCGGCGCCGCGCCGGCGTTGCCGCCAAAATTGTCCATCTTCTCCGCTCGTTCGGGCGCCTTGACGGGCGTGAACATCACTTCGATGGGTATCTCCAGCAGCACCGGACCCGGTGCGCCGCTCATCGCGCGGCGAATGGCCTGCTCGACGATTTCCGGCACACGCGCGCCATTGGAGATTCGATACGTCCACTTGGTCACATGAGAGGCGGCGGCGATCTGGTCGATTCCGCCCTGCAATGTATTGAGGTCAGCTTCACGCGATGAGGGCGCGCCGACGATAAAGAGTACCGGCATGCGATCAACATAGGCGTTTGCCATGGCCGTATAGGCGTTGGCAAAACCAGGGCCGGCGGTGACCACCGCGACGCCAATCTTGCCGGTGGCCCGGGCATAGGCCTCGGCGGCATGCCCGGCGGAGGCCTCGTGGCGCGTGTCGGTCAATCGAATGCCATGGTCCTTGCAGGCGATGAGGAAGGAATCGAGGTGCCCGCCGTGCAGCGAGAACACTTCGGTAACACCCGCCGCCTGCAAGGTCTTCGCCAGCAGTCCGCCGCCCGTCAGGTTATTCACTGTGCTCTCCTAGGATGACTCGTCTAAGCCATGCAATTGTATTCGCGTTGACTGGCCACGATCCAATCTGTGTCAAAATGGAAAAAGTGAGCATCGACACGCCGCCCAAGCCCTTCGCAATGATCCGCGAGTTCCACTTAGCGGATTGGTTCACTCTTGGCAACGCCGTTTGCGGGACGGCGTCATTGTTCGCGACGATAACGTACGTTCAGAGCGACGTCGTTGCGCATGTTTATTTCGCGTGCGCGCTCATCTTCTTCGCCTTGGTATTCGATGTTCTCGACGGCCGAGTCGCAAGATGGCGGCAGAAGGCATCAGCCATGGGCCGGGAGCTCGATTCGCTCGCCGACGTCATATCGTTCGGAGTTGCTCCCGCGATGATCGGCTACGGTCTGGGCATGCAAGGCTTATATGATCGAATCGTCCTGGTATTCTTCGTCGCCTGTGGAGTCTCGCGCCTCGCTCGATACAACATCACCGCCGATGCGCTCTCAGCCGGCACCGGGAAAGTGAAATACTTCGAAGGCACTCCAATACCGACGTCCTTCGTCCTGGTTTGCGTGTTGTGTTTCGCAGCCGCTATTGGCGCAATAGGCGAGCACCTGTGGTTTGGTAAACTCAGCCTTTCGGGACACTCTTTTCACCCGTTGACACTGTTATTCGGCCTCTCGGGTTCATTGATGATCAGCCGCATTCACATTCCAAAGTTATGATGTTATGCGTCAGCGCGGCGCTGAATCGGCCCAAAACAGCTGCATTTGCGGCGTGCAGCGATAGTCTGCCGCCACGCAGGGAACTTGCGACGGCTTGGGTGCAAACGGTCCGTACATCAGAGCGGACGGCTCCAGACTGAATGCCGGCAAGGCACGCAAACCATGATTGGGTTGCGAGAGTTGCGAGACGTAATCGGTGCTCGCGCACGCTGAAAGCGCCAACGGGAGGAAAAGGGCCGAAGTTAGTCCCGCGTTCCTGATCGGCTTCATGTCAGTCACCCCCTGCCTTCACCAATGACTCGGCAAATATCCGTGGTCTTTCCCACTAAATAACACGACGCTGATTTGAGATCAAAGTTCCGTCGCTGTATCGGGGTGCCCGCTGACGCGGTCCATGAGGCGCTCGGGATCGGTATCCGCGAGCAATAGTGCACGATTTGCCACGCGGAGAAATCCTTCGCCGACGGCAATATCCGCCATTTTGAGCAGCGGATCGTAATAGCCGTTCACATTGAGTATTGCGCAGATTTTGCGATGTATCTTAAGCTGCGACCAGGTCAGCATCTCGAACAATTCCTCCCAGGTCCCGTAGCCGCCGGGCAACGCGATGAATGCATCCGACAGCTCTGCCATGAGAAATTTGCGTTCATGCATGGAGCCAACCACCCGCAACTCCGTCAATCCGGTATGCGCCACCTCTTTGTCCACCAGTGACTGCGGGATTACTCCAATGACGCGCCCGCCCGCCTCCAGGCAGGCATTGGCCAGGGCACCCATCAGGCCCACATTGCCGCCACCGTAGACCAGTTCGATGCCGCGCCGGGGCAGCAGCCGCCCTATGCTCTGCGCGGCCTGCTCATAAACTGAGTTCTCTCCCGGACTGGAGCCGCAAAAGATGCAAATGCGACGAAGCATCGGCCGATTGTAAAGAAGTTGGATTGCCCGCGCAGCGCCAGGCAGGTGCATGGTATGCGCATGTCTCGGATCGGCTTGAAGAATTTGCCGATAGAGGCGCTCCGCCTTTGTACGCGCGGTCGCCTCGCCCTGCAGAATAATCAACGATGCGGTTGCAATGCCGGCGGCAACCTCGTGGCCGCAGTGTGATCCTGTTCATCGTTTCCGGCGCAGCGCGCGGGCATAATTTTTCCATGAGCCAAGGTCCAGAAGATGACCTACTACCATGGGTTGTCGGCGGTGTACTGCTGATCGCGATGACGATCGCTGTGGCTGCCGTTGCCGGCTCGGGGGGCGGTCAGGCCGCTCCCGCAGCGGTTGAGACCACTGAAATGAGGCCAGACGCCCCTCGCTGAACGGCAACCGCGCCGCGCATTCCGGCCGCGCTCGCCGGGCGCCTGGCTGACCATGTTGAGCGCTGCACTGCAAACGCTTAATCTCGGTCCCCCCATCTGGACATGAACATGACGTCCGCCGTTTCGACGCGTCTCACAATTGACGTTAATGACACCACTCAAGTGTCTGGATTGCTTGAAAACCCCAAGAGTTCGAGGCTGTGCCTGGTGCTCGCGCATGGCGCCGGAGCGGGAATGGAGCACCGCTTCATGACGACTCTCGCGCAGGATCTTGCGGCCCACGACGTCGCCACGCTGCGCTATCAATTTCCGTACATGGAGCGCGGCGAAAAAAGAACCGATCCCCCTCCCCTGTGCCATGCCACGGTACGAGCCGCGGTTGCCGCCGCAGGGCGGCTGCTACCGAATCTGGCGCTCATCGCCGGCGGGAAATCATTCGGCGGCCGGATGACCTCGCAGACTCAAGCCGCGTTACCCCTGCCCGGAGTTCGGGGATTGGCATTTTTTGGTTTTCCCTTGCATCCGCCGGACAAACCCTCGATCGATAGAGGGTCGCATCTCGCCAAGATCATGATCCCCATGCTGTTCTTGCAAGGAACGCGCGATAACCTGGCGGACCTCGCCCTGCTGCGGCCGCTCGCCGACGGACTTCGAGAGCGCGCGACCTTGAAGACGCTGGACGGCGCGGACCACTCTTTTCATGTGTTGAAGCGCAGTGGTCGAACCGATCAGGACGTGCAGGCCGAGATGCTCGCTGCGTTCATTGCGTGGGCGGGAACATTCTGAAGCGCACGATGACCTCATCAACCGCCGTGGTGCGCGCGCAAATTTATCGCCGGCGTTTCGGCTTATCCGATTGAGTAATGGCGCGAATGGCGGCCGATAGGGATTGCGCCGCCTTGCCATAGCCTTCCCAGGGCTGCGTCTTTCGCAGCAGCGCGGCTGCGCTTCTCACGGTGAACTTCTTGGGATCCAAGCCAGGGCGCGCCTCTTTCCAGTGAATCGGCATCGACACCGGCGCGCCGTCGCGAGCCCGAGGCGACAGCACGGCCACCGCAGTGGCGGTGCGGTCGTTGCGCAGGTAATCCAAGAATATCCTGCCGGCGCGCTTGGATTTCGCCATGTTGTCAAGATACCGGTCGGGGCTGTCCTGCGCCATTTGCGCACAGATCATGTGCGCAAAGTTCTTGGCGACGGGCCATTCGACCGCCTGCCTGCCCACGGCAAGCGGCGTCACCACATGCAGTCCCTTGCCGCCCGTCGTCTTGCAAAAGGATTCCAAGCCCACCTTGGCAAGGCGGTCCCGGATCTCGAGGGCGCCTGCCACGACCGCAGCGAATTCAACATCCGGTGCGGGATCCAAGTCGAACACCAGACGGCCGGCCACTTCGGGGTCGCCCGGCGCGCAATTCCAGGGATGAATTTCCAACGCCGCGATTTGCGCCACCGCGGCCAGAGCTTCGATGCGATCGATCTGCAGGTACGGTTCCTTCTCGCCCTTCACTTTCACGGACGAGAGAAACGGAGACATGCCGGACATCGCGTGACGCTGAAAGAATTGCCCGCTCCCCATACCGCTGGGCACTCGAACCAGGGAGCACGGGCGGCCGATCAAGTGAGGCAGCATCCACTCGCCCACCTGTTCGTAGTAATTGGCGAGGTCGAGCTTGGTCACCGGCACGCCGTCGCCGGCGTTGGGCCACAGCGCCTTTTCTGGTTTCGAGATGGTCACACCCAGCACCACCGCAGGTCCCGCAGGTGGGTCGGCACCGGCTGCCGACGAGCCAGGCCGGGATTTCGATCTAAGTACTGCCGCGCCTCTGGCTTTGGCCGGTTTTGTCACGACGACATCGGCGGCGGGCGTCGCCGGAATTTCCGCAACGACGTCGCGAGCCTTCTTATCCTCGCGAAGGGCTTTGAACGCCGCCTGTCGAATCATTCCCGTTCGCGTCCACCCCGCAAACTCGATTTCGGCGACAAGGTCTGGCTTTACCCAGCGCACGTTGCGCTCCTCCGGCGGCGCATTCTCGCCGCTGAACGGACTCACCTCGCGGGTTAGTTTCTCGAGCCGTGGCGATAGGCTCTTCGCCACGATGCGACCGTAGCCGGTGCCGACACGACCCACATAAATGAGATCGCCACTGCGATACACCCCGGCAAGCAGCGATCGAACGGTGCCGCCTGCCGATGTCCAACCTCCGATCACCACCTCCTGCCCCGCACGGCACTTGGCCTTGGTCCAGCTGCCGGAGCGGTCGGACCGGTAGGGTGCGTCGAGCTTCTTCGACACGATGCCCTCGAGTCCCATTTTGCAGGCCGAGGCGAACGTGTCCTGCGCGTTCGCCAGCAAATGCGCCACGTAGTGCAGCCGAAATTTTTCATTTTGCGTCCGCAGTAATTTCTCCAGCCGCGCCTTGCGCATCGCCAGCGGCAGCGTGCGCAGGTCTTCACGCCCTTCAAACAGCAGATCAAATGCGAAGTAAATGAGATCGTCGGACTTTTCGTCGGACAGCGCTTTCTGCAGCGCGGCGAAGCTGGGCAGCTGCCGTTCATCGAGCGCGACCACTTCCCCGTCGATCAGGCAATCCGGCAGTAGTTTTGCATCCTGTGCGATGGCCTTGAAGCGCTCGGTCCAATCAAGCCCGGTACGGGTGCGGATCGCGACCTTGCCGTTTTGCACCCGCACCTGCGCGCGATAGCCATCGAGTTTGACTTCGTGTGCCCAGCCCAAGTCCAAAGGGGGCCGCTCGACCAGCTTGCAGAGCTGCGGCGCGACGAAATCCGGCATTCGCGCCACCATCACTGGCCTGCGCTTTGCAACCGGGGCAGGCTGCATCGCCGCCAGGTTTGCAGGTTCGACTTGGGGTTTCGCGCTCCAGACCGCATCGGCCTTTGTAGGCGTGGTGCTTGCCAGCATGAAGGGCTTGGGCCGCTTGCCCACGCCGTCGGCAATCTGTTTCATGGTACGGCCGGATGCGACTGAACGATCTTCCACGAGCAGCGCATCGGCATCGCCCGGATTCGCGCTGGAGTCGCGGTGTTTGATCAGCAGCCAATTGGTCCGCTTGCCCCCGTAGCGGTCGCCGCGCATGCGCACCAACACCCAGCTGCCGTGCAGGCGGCTGCCGTCCAGGGAAAATTTAAGATCCCCGCCTTCCAGCGCCTGCTGCGGCGATTTTCCGCCTTCCGGACTCCAGTAGCCGCGGTCCCACAACTGCACGGTTCCGCCGCCGTACTCACCCTTCGGAATCGTGCCTTCGAAATCCCCATAATCCAGCGGATGATCCTCCACTTCCACCGCGAGACGCCGGTCGGCAGGATCGATTGACGGACCGCGGGCAACCGCCCAGGACTTGAACACCCCGTCCAGTTCCAGCCGCAGGTCGTAGTGCAATTGGCGGGCGGCGTGCCTTTGCACCACGAACCGCAGGCGCGCCGCCGGCGCAATTGCGGATTCACCGGAGGGCTCGGCAGTCTTGGTAAAGTCGCGCTTGGCGCGATACTTCAAGAGCGCCGGCTTTGCCAATGTCAGGTGCCTTGGCGATCAATCATGCGCCGGTACGCCAGTAAGTGGCGCAGCGACGCTTTGGGATCACGTGCGCGTTCGTAGAGGCGCGCCAGATTGAAATGCGCATCGGCGAGCTGCGGATCGAGCGCCAGCGCTTCACGATAGGCAAGGATTGCCTCTGGCTCACGACCCAGATCCTCGAGCAACACCGCGAGATTGAAGGTCAGCAAGGGCTCCGGGCGATCCGACGAGCGATACATGTGCTCGGCTTCCTTGAAGCGTCCGGCGAGGTGCAGCAGTCTGCCGAGATTGACCCGCGCTTCAAGATGCTTGGGGTCGGCCGCAAGACAGGCCTCGTAGGCAGCCTGCGCGGCCGCCGGATCGGTTTCCTCCAGCGAATAGGCCCGCACATAGGACTCGTCCGCGGAAGTTGCGGCGTCTCCCGCGTCTGCGGCGCTCGAGGCATTCGCTGGTGAGACCGGCCTGCTGATGACATGCAAGCCCCCCTGCTCCTCGTCGATGTCGAGGGCGAGTACATATTGGCCGCTGTCCGACTCCCAAAGCATCTTTCCTTCGCGGATGGCGATGCGATTGCCGAGCGCGGTGAGCGACAGCTTGTTCAACGATTCGCCCACGGGAAGATCGGCGCGAAGTCTGCGCAGCGTGCGATTGATGCGCTTGGCAGGAATGCTGGCCGCGCGCAGCGCGCTTGCGGTGCGCAACACGATCAGATCCTGGAATGAGTAGTGCAGGCGCCCGGCGCGCCTCACCGGAGTTAAGTGGCCGGCGCGCGCCAGCGATCGAACCGCGGCCGCCGGCAATCCGAACAACCGCTTGAGATCCTTCGTGTCGTAGGCATGCATTTCATCGTCGAGCGGATTTGCGCGATGATCCTTCCGCTGCCGCGCGCTTGGGCGGCTTGCGTTCCTTGAGTTCTTTGGTCTTTGATCCTCGGGCATCGATGCTAGCTCTCAAGGCCTCCATCAAATCGATGACATTGCCGCCCTTGGCGCTGACCGGCCCTTCGGCGAGCGACACCTCCTTGCCCTCGATTTTCTTCTGAATCGCCGCCTCGACGCGCGCTTTGTGCTCATCGGCGTATTCATTGGGGTCAAATTTTTTCGCCGCCAAATGATCGATCAGCTGCTGCGCCAGTTTGAGTTCCGGTTCCGACACCGGCGAGGGCTCAATACCCAGATCTTTGAGATCGCGCACCTCGGCCTTGAAATGCAGCTGATGCATCGCCAGACCATCGCCGAGTGCCCTGACGATGATGATATGTTCCTTGCCACGCGAGATCCAGCGGCCGATGGCGGCCTGGTGGGTTTTGCGCAGCGCTGTCGCCAACAGGGTGTACGGCTTGGCGCCGCCCTTGTCGGGTGCCAGGTAGTAAGTGCCGTCGAAGTAGACCGGATCTACGGATTCGAGCGGGACGAATTGTCCGATGTCGATCGCGTGCGTGGTGGTGTCCTCCAGCGCCTTCAGTTCCTCGGGACTGAACATGACGTATTGGTCCTTGGCAAATTCATAGCCTTTGACCATCTCGGAACGCTCGACCAGTTGCCCATCATTGACGGCGATGTATTGTTGCTTGACCCGCGAGCCGTCCTTTTGGCGCAGCAAATTAAAGGCGATGCGCTCGGAGGAAACCGTCGCCGAATACAGCTTCACCGGTATGGCGACGAGGCCAAAGGAAATCGTCAATGACGCAATCGATCGAGCTGGTGTAGCCATACTTGAAACCGTCCCTAAAAAGCCTGAGCGCGATGAGAACCAATTCTTCTGTTAAATGGCAGGAAGCACGTCAAATTCGCAGCAAAAACCAGCACTCACGGTGTGCCCTTAAAGGACAATATCGCATCCATCATGCATGTTTGCCAGAGGCTGTATAAAATCACAGGCCCGCCGGCGAACAGCATCGCCCTGCCCGGTGGCAGGCTCGCGGAACGCCGTTTGGCAACACCGGGGCGCGCATTTCGACACTATTTGTGGATGCCGCTACGATACGCTCGAGTGTATGAGTAATCCCGCGCATCCGCCCCGCCAGGCCGCATTGGCCTTCATTTTCGTCACCGTGCTCATCGACATGCTGGCCTTCGGCATGATCATTCCCGTCCTGCCCCTGCTGGTGCAGAACTTCGCCGGGGGCAATGCGGCGCGCGGCGCGGAAATCTACGGTGCATTCGGCACTGCCTGGGCGTTGATGCAGTTCATCTTCTCGCCCGTGCAAGGATCGCTGTCGGACCATTTCGGCCGGCGCGCCGTGATCCTGATTTCGTGCACGGGTTTGGGTTTGGATTTCATTCTCATGGCGCTTGCGCCCAATGTCTGGTGGCTGTTGGTCGGCCGGGTGATATCTGGTATCTGCGCAGCGAGCTTCAGCACCGCCGGGGCGTACATTTCCGACGTCACGCCGCCGGAAAAGCGCGCCGCGAGTTTCGGACTGATCGGCGCGGCGTTCGGCATCGGCTTCGTGCTGGGACCGGCGCTTGGCGGCTTTCTCGGCGCCATCTCGCCGCGCGCACCATTCTGGGCTTCGGCTTTCTTGGCGCTGGCCAATGTATGCTGGGGTCTCTTCGTCCTGCCGGAATCGTTGCCCAAGGACAAACGCACGCCATTCCAGTGGAAGAACGCCAATCCCTTGGGCGCACTCAAGCTGCTGCGCTCGCATCCAATGCTGGCCGGTCTTTCGCGAAGCTTCTTCCTCGTGAGCCTTGCGCACGTGGTGCTTCCCAGCGTCGCGGTTTTGTACATGTACTATCGATTCGGCTGGGATACGCGCGCGGTGGGCATGCTTCTGGCGGGTGTCGGTATTTCCTCGCTGCTGGTGCAAGGGCTGTTGGTAAAGCCCGCCGTCAAGCTGCTCAAGGAGCGAGGCGCAATTGTCGTGGGACTGACATTCGGCGCCGCGGGTTTCGCAATCTACGGCCTGGCACCCAGTGGACTGATAATGTGGATCGGCGTTCCGGTGATGGCGCTGTGGGGAATCGCCACGCCCTCCCTGCAGGCCATCATGACGCGCTTGGTGGATTCCACCGAGCAGGGCCGATTGCAAGGCTCGCTGGCGAGCCTGCAGGGCATGGCGAGCTTGCTTGGTCCCACGCTATTCACCCAGATCTTCGCCGCTTCGGTCAGCACCCACAACAGTTGGAAACTGCTGCCCGGCAGCGCCTTCCTCGCCTCAGCGCTGCTGGTGCTCGTGGCCATGGTGATGGCGTGGCGCACCACTCAACCGCCGCAGCTGATCTCCGCCACCGATCCGGTGTAGCCGCGCGAGCGCCTAGCCAGGCTCATGCATAAAACGCCGCAGGGCGGCGACGCTGTCGCGCCTTGCGTTCACCGCTATCTGCGCGTTGGGCTCCAGATCGAATGCGTGGTACGCGCCAGGGTAGACGTGCAGTTCAACCGGCACGCCGTGCCGCGCCAGCCGCTGGGCATAGTCGATATCCTCTTCGAGGAATAGATCGAGCGCGCCGGTCGATATGAAGGTTGGCGGCAATCGGGCCAGATCCGCGGCGCGCGCCGGCGCGGCATAAGGCGATACGCCGTCCGAGCCCGGCGGGACACCGAGCAACGATGACCATCCAAATTTATTATTGTGCGGGGTCCAGATGAACTCGCCCGTGAAGGGATGGGGACTCGCGGAAACACAGGTGCGATCGTCCAGCATCGGATAAATGAGGTGCTGGAAGGCCAGTTTGTATTCGCGCCGATCGCGCGCCAGCAAAGCAAGCGCGGCGGCCAGGCCACCGCCGGCACTTTCGCCCATGACCCCGATGCGCCGCGCATCGACGCCGATGGCGGCCGCCTGCTTGTGAACCCAGGCAAGCGCTGCATAACAATCCTCAATTGCACCGGGATAGCGGGTCTCGGGTGCCAGCCTGTAATCCACCGAAACGATGCAGCAGTCCGCGTCCAGCGCCAGCGGGCGATGGAAAGGCTCCATCGTTGCGGCCGATCCCACCACGTAGCCGCCGCCATGGATGTGAAAGATGCACGGCAGCGGGCCGCTCTTCTCGCGCGGCCGATAGATGAAAATCGGAACATCAGGAGCTCCGGCGGGCCCGGAAACCATCTGCGTTTCCATGGCGACCGCCGCGGCGCGCGGATCCGCGGGGGCCGGAAAGGCGCGCGCCCGGATCTCCGGCAGCAGTTCGACGGAGAACTGCATCGTGGGAAACAGTTCCAGCAGCGGCAGGAGTTGCGGATCGACGAGATGCTGGGTTTTCATACTGCTTCCTTCAATGCCAGTTGCGGATCCGCGAGCTTGTCGAGATTCGGCCGCGCCCGATCTGCAATGAGCTTGCGCGCCGCCATGTAATCCTTCGCGTGATTGATCGCCTCCAGGGCCACCAATTCGCCGCCCTTCAGATAGCAGACACTGAAATGCCGGGACTTGGGATCGCCGCGGGTCACTTGTTGATCGTGGCCCTGCGACAGACCCACGATGAGCAGTTTGCTGTCGAATTGATCCGACCAGAACCAAGGCACGCGGTCATGGACCGTCGGATGCCCCAGCAGGTTGAGCGCCGCGGCCTTTGCCTGCTCGAAGGCATTGTCGACCGATTCCAGCCGCACGCGCATTTCGAAGCGCGCCGACGGATGATTGGTGCAGTCACCGGCCGCGTAGATCGCGGCGTCGCTGGTGCGGCAGTACTGATCAACCACGATGCCGTTGTCGCATTTCAATCCTGCCGCGCTGGCAAGCTCGACATTGGCGATGGCACCGACGCCGACAATCAGCAGGTCCGCTTCATAGGCGCTGCCGTCTGCACACACCACGCGCTCTACCCGCCCAGGCCCCTCCAGCCGCATCACGCGCGCGTTGCACACGATATTCACGCCTTGCGCGCGATGCTCATTCTCGAAATATTGGGAAACGTTCGACGCCACCACGCGATTCATGACGCGATCCGCCATTTCGAGAACCGTGACGCTGCAGCCCATATTGCGGGCCGTCGCGGCCGTTTCGAGTCCGATGTAGCCGCCGCCGACGATGACAACGCGCGCACCCGGCTTCAGGCCTTCCTGAATACGCGGTACATCAGCCACCGAGCGCAGATAGCACACACCTGCCAGGTCGGCGCCGGGACATGTCAATTGCCGCGAGACTGCGCCGACGCAGAGCAGCGCCTTGTCATATGCAATCTGCTCGCCGCTCGCGAGCGCGACACGGAGCCCGGGTGGATCGAGACGCACCGCCCGGACTCCCAACTTGAGCTCGACCCTGTGCTCGTCATAAAACGAGCGGTGGCGGAACAACAAGCGGTCAAATTCCAATCCCCCCGCCAGAAATTTCTTCGACAGCGGCGGCCGCTGATACGGCAACTGCGGCTCATCGCTCACCAGTATCAGCCGGCCAGCGTATCCCTCGCGCCGCAGGGTGTCGGCGGCCTCCGCGCCGGCCTGACCGCCGCCCACAATGAGGATGGTGGAGATCATTGGGTTCCTTGCAGATTGGTATTGAGCTAAGGTCTCGGGTCGACCGATAATCGATGACTATCGTACCTCTAATCGTCAGCGGAGCGCATCGATGAGCCGGCTCATAGGCGTTCGCGCCTGCGTATTCGATGCCTACGGCACAATATTCGATTTTGCCACTGCTGCCGCGCGCTGCGCTGGTGTTCCCGAGCAGCAGCGAGCTTCCCTGGCCTCGATCTGGCGTGACAAGCAGTTGCAATACACCTGGCTGCGCACGATGCAGGGGCGGTACGTGGATTTTTGGCAGGTCACCGGCGATGCGCTTGATTTCGCGATGGATAGCCTGGACCTGGAAAACACGGCTCTGCGCGCGCGCCTCATGAATCTATACCGCACCCCCGACGCATTTCCGGAAGTGCCCGATGTGCTGCGGTCCTTGAGGCAATCCGGCTTTGTCACGGCGATCCTCTCGAACGGATCACCGGCCATGCTGGAATCCGCCATCGCCGGGGCCGGCCTCGCGGACTTCTTTGATGATGTACTGTCGGCGGATGCGGTTGGGGCGTTCAAGACCCACCCGAAAGTCTATCAGTATGCGCTGGACCAACTCGGTGTTCCGGCGTTGGCCGTGTCGTATCTATCGTCCAACGCCTGGGACGCGCACGGGGCCGCGGACTTCGGCATGCAGACGGTATGGTGCAACCGCTATGGCCAGCGCCGCGAGCGGCTGCCGGGAGCGCCGGCTCACGAAATTCGAACCCTTGCCGAACTGCCGGGGCTGCTAAGCAAGCACGACGCCGAACCCGGCGAGCGCTAGCTCTTGCTCTCGTACTTGAATGACACGCTGATGCGCGATCGATACGCTTCGACCTTGCCATTCTTGAGTTGCACGTCGAGCTTCACCACTTCCGCAACCCTCAGGTCGCGCAGCGTCTTGCTGGCCCGCATGATCGCGGCCGCGGTCGCTTTCTCCCAGGACTCGGTGCTGGTGCCAACCAGCTCAATGACTTTATACACATTCTCGGCCATGACGTTCCCCCACCGTTTATGAATTCCACGCTAGGCTTCAATACTATGCCAATCCGCGCAGCGTCGATACCGCCTCGCATGCCGGTCACGCCGCCGCGAATCGCACCGTCGCGTTGAGACCGGGGCCGGCGTCCGACAATTCCAGCGTGGCGCCGTGAACCTTGACGATTGCGCTGGCGAGACTCAGGCCAAGGCCGCTGCCGGCGGTCGTGCGGCTTGATTCGAGACGAAAAAAACGCTGCAGCACCTTATCCCGCATTTCTTGCGGAATTCCCGGGCCATCGTCGACCACACTTACATGAACCATACGGCCGAGCCCGGAAGCGCGAATCGCAATCGTCGATCCGCGCGGTGAATGACGCAGCGCGTTCTCGATTAGATTGGCAAACAACAGCAGCAGCAGCTCGCGCTCGCCCACAACCCATAAGGATGACTCAATCGTTTCGATCAACACCTGTCCGTTCTCATCCGCCATTGGCCGGTAGAGCTCGCCAATCGTCCCGAGCAATTCGCTGAGTTGGACCTCCTTGAATCCCTGACGCCGCGCGCCGCTTTCTATTTGCGCGATGCGCAGCAATGAACTGAATATCGCCAAAATCGAGTCGATCTCCGCCACCGCGCTGGCGAGCGTGGTGCGCGCCAAATCGGCGTCGTGCTCAGCACGGTTGGCCAACTCCAACCGTTGCCGCAGACGCGTCAGCGGCGTGCGTAGATCATGGGCGATGTCCGTGGTCACCTGGCGCAGATCGTTCATCAATCCTTCGATGCGATCCAACATTGCGTTGATGCTGCCCGCCAAGTGGTCCAATTCGTCGCCTGCCCGCGTCACCGGCAGCCGTTTCTGCAGATCCTCGCCGATGATGTCGCGGCTGGTCTGGCTGACGGTCTCAATGCGATGCATGAGTCGCCCGCTCATGACCAATCCCCCCGCCAGCGCCAGCGCAATCGACGCCGCCAGGCCCCAAGCGAACGATCTGATGACCATTTCCTCCATCTCGAGTAATTGGTGGGTGCTCCAGCCGACAAACAGATAAGCGCCCGACAGATTGATGCCGCGACCCCGAATCGCGGAGAATGCCGAAGCGCGGCCTTTCGCGGACTGCGGCCATTCGCGGACGCCCTCCTTTGGATCGACGGCCGGTAGATTGCCCGCCCGCACCATGCCGTTCGAATCCTGCAGCAGGTAGAAAAACCCGGACGGATGCTTGGCGAGCGCCTCCACCACTGCCTGGAGCGCAACCACGCCACGGTCCGGCGCGTCGGCCATGATCTCGTCCACTTCGCTGCTGACGCTGTCGTCGATCTGATGCCGCATGAACCGGGTCGTGGACAGAAAAATCACGCTGAACAGCACCAGGAAGGATATCCCGGTGAGCGTCGCATACATGAGTGCGAGGCGAAAGCTGGAAGTTCGAACTACTCTAAACTGGGACACGTAAGGTATAACCTGCGCCGCGCAGCGTGTGGATCAGTGGAATCGACTGGCCGCGATCGATTTTGCTGCGCAATCGGCTGATATGCGTTTCCACCACTGTCGTGTTTGGATCGAAATGCACATCCCAGACATTTTCAAGTAGCATCGCGCGCGTGACGGTTTGTTCCGTGTGCTTCGCCAAATATTCCAGCAATCTAAACTCGCGCGGCAGCAGTTCAACCGCGATGCCCCCGCGCTTGACGGTTCTGGCCAGGAGATCAATCTCCAGATCGGCAATCGAAAGGGTCGTTTCCACTGCCAGGCGCGGACTTCTGCGACCGAGAGCTGCAACACGCGCCAGCAGCTCCGAAAAGGAAAACGGCTTGACGAGATAGTCGTCGGCGCCGGCGTTCAGGCCCATTACCCGATCATCGACGCCGCCAAGCGTCGTCAAGAACAAAATCGGCGTAATCGCACCCGCATGGCGCAGCTGCTTGACCATGCTCAGTCCGTCAATTTCCGGCAGCATGCGATCGACGATGAGCAGGTCCCACTTCTCCAGACCGGCGCGATTCAGCCCTTCTCGGCCATTTCGCGCCACGGCGATCTCATGGCCATCGTCGCGCAGTCCCAGCGAGATGTAGTGGGCCGTCTCATGATCATCCTCGATTAGCAAAATTCTCATAGGTGCCGAGCCGAAGTCGCCGACTCAATATCCTATCGGGTGCGACCTAATCCGTCATCGAAGATCGATCGGCGACGCGCACGTAGCGCATCGCCAGCGCCGGAAGCACCAGCAGGTTGAGCAAGGTCGAGGACAACAGCCCCCCCAGCACCGTTACCGCCATCGGTCCCTCGATTTCCAGTCCGGGACGATTGAGGCCGAATGCAAGCGGCGCAAGGCCCAAGGCGGTCACGGCGGCGGTCATCAGAATGGGCACCAATCGTTCATTCGCGCCGCGAACCACGAGCTCAATGTTCCAGGTACAGCCTTCGACTTCAACCAAATGTTCGTAGTGAGCCAATTGCAGTATCGCGTTGCGCGCGCTGACTCCGAATACCGTTACCAGACCCACAACCGTTCCGAGTGAAATACCCAATCCCGTCGCGGCAATCGCCAACACACTGCCGATTACGCTGAATGGAATGTTCGCCAATACCAGCCAGCTATTGACGCGCCAATGAAACGAGATGAAAAGAATCATCACAATGAGCGCCAGTGCCAGTCCCGAATACAGCATCAGCTCATTGCGGGTTTTAATCTCCGCATCGGCGGCGCCGGTGAACTCCAGGAACACGCCAACAGGGAGTGCCACGGACTTGAGTATGGCTTGCCGGGCTTGGCCCACGACGCTCTGTAACGAGCCCGATCCCACATTGAATGTCACCGCCACCAGGCGTTGACCGCCATCGTGCTCGATGCTGTAGCGGTTCTGCGTCACCTCGACATTTGCCACCTGGGCCAGCGGTACCGGACCGAGCGGGCTTGCAATCATCAAACCCTGCAGTTGCGTCGGTTGATGCCGCTGGCTGTCGGGCAACAACACCACCACATCCACGGTGCGGGTGCCCTGAAACGTCTGGCCGACTTTGGCCCCCGCGTAAGCTGTCTCGATCGTGTCCAGAACTTCCTGCACCTTGAGACCTGCAGCCGCCAGGGCCTGCGGCATGATGTGAAAGGAAATGGCCGGAGTGCCGCTTTGACGTTTGAATTGCAGATCGACGATGCCGCTTACCTTGCCCAGCGTCGCAACCACTTTGTCGGCGCTGCGCTCGAGCGCATCCATGTCAGTGCCGAAGATCTTGATTGCGACCTGGGCCGTCTGGCCGCTCAGGCTCTCGCTGATCCTATCGCCCAGAAATGTGACCACCTCGCTCTGCAGGCCCGGGTAATGCCGCAAAATGTCGCGCAATTGCTCCTGGGCCTGCTCTTGATCGATGCGGGCATCGGCTTTTAACTCGACGTGAAACTCGCTGCGATGCGGGCCCCAGGTATCCTCGCCCAACTCGGCGCGGCCAACCTGCTGTTCGACGCTCTGCACGTACGGCAGCGCCAGTACCTCCTCGCTGATCCTTTTGCCGACGCTCAGCATCTCGTCGAGCGATGTCCCCGGCACCGAGCTCGTGACCTGCATCACGAAGTGACCCTCGCGAAAATCCGGCATGAAGGTGCCGCCCAGGAAGGGCATCGCTGCAGCCGCCGCAACGACCAGCACCAGCAGAACGATCATTGTCGCCTTGATGTGCCCGCCTACTTTTCGAACCGCGGCCCCCTGCCAGATTTTCAGGCGCGCAAGCCAACGCGCTTGTGGCCGCGAGTCGTGCCGGCGCAAAAACAAAGCGCACAGGGCGGGCGTCGCGGTCATGGCAACGATGAGCGAGGCGGTAACCGCAAATATGAAGGCGAGCGCCAGTGGACCCACGAAACGGCCTTGAACGCTGGATGTGAACAGTTCCGGCAGAAAAACCGCGATCACCACCGCGGTCGCATAAATCACCGGACCTCTGACTTCGAGCGACGCGTCCAGTACGATCTTCAGGCGCGGCTGCGGCTCGGCCAGCTGCCCATTCTCGCGTAAGCGGCGCAGGATATTCTCGATTCCGATGATGGCATCGTCCACCAGCACGCCGAGGGCTACTGCAAATCCGCCGAGGGTCATGGTGTTGAGTGTCAACCCCATGTACCGAAGCACGGCCACCGCCGCCAGGAGCGATAAAGGAATGGCGGTAAACGCGATCAATGCCGCGCGGATGTCGCGCAAGAACAAGTACAGCACCGCCAGTATCAGCAGCACGGCAATGATCAGGGACTCCTTCAGATTTTGGAGAGCGCGTTCAATGAAATTGGCCGGCCGGTGCAGTGCGGAGTAAAGCGTGATGCCCTGCTTTTTCAGGGCCGGCTCAAGATCGGCCAACACTTTCTCGATCGCCAGCGTTACCTGCAGCGTATTGGCGCCATACTGGCTCGACAGCGACAGCATCACCCCGCGTTTCGCCATGACAAGGGCATCGCCGGATCGCAGTGCCGGCGCGAATTTTATTTCGGCAACATCGCGCAACAAGATGGGCGTGCCGTTTCTCACGCCGACCACGGCCTGGCCCAGGGAATTGGTATCCGGCTCCGGCGTGGGCGATTGCAGCAGCACGCGCTGGGCGGCAAGATCGATGAACCCGGCACCTCGCAGCGGCAGCGCGGCCTTTGCTGCATCAGCCACTTCTGAAAACGACAGTCCGAAACTGGAGAGTTTCCGCGTGTCCGGCAACACTTGAATTTGACGAACGTCGCCGCCAAAGACGATGACCCGGGCGACGCCGGGAACGGCCAGTAAGCGCGGCTTGATGATCCAATCGGCGTTGTCGCGCAGCGCATACGCGTCCACCTTGTCGGATACCAGACCTATCTTCAAAAGATCCATGGTGCTCGACACCAGCGGCGACAGCTTGGGAGTACCCACGCCGGCGGGCAACGAACTGCCGAGTTCGGACAATCGCTCGGAGACTCCCTGCCGCGCGACGTGCACATCCACGCCATCCCTGAACGTGATGTTCACCACGGACAGGCCCGGGATCGACTCGGAGCGCAGGGTGGCAAGACCGGCCGAGCCGTTGACCGCGTTCTCAACCTGTTTTGTCACCAACTCTTCGACTTGCTGCGGCGCGAATCCAGGCGCTTCTGTTTGTATGTCGACCTGCGAAGGCACGAACTCCGGGAAGACGTCGAGGGGAGCCTGCAGTGCGCCCCATGACCCTAGGATCAAGGCCAGCAGCGTCAGCGCGCTGATCGCTCCGTAGTGGCGTACGGAAAGTGCGACGAGTGCTCGTATCATGACTAGTCGGCTGTTGTGCTGGGATTTAGTTCACGCGCCAGGAGCTCGCCCGCGGCGCTGGTTACAATCTTGTCGCCGGCGGATATGCCGCTCTTGACGAAGTAGCCATCCGCCGTCGGCATGCTCGTGTCGAGTTCGGTGCGCACGAATTCGCCCGGTTTTTCCTCGACGTAGCACCAGTACTTGCCGCCATTGATCACCGCCGCCGCGGCAGGAACCTGCACGCCGGACTCCGCGCTGCCGACCGGCGCCCAGGCGAGCAGGCGTTCGCCTTCGCCGACTTCGCTGCTCTTGAGCAGGGCGAAAAAACTCCTGCCTGGGATGCTGGAATCCGCGGGTGCGCTCCATACCGAGCGCGACTCCCAGCTCTTGGCGCCCGGCGTTGCGTTGATTCGCGTCAAACGCAGGGCGACTGGAATGGAATTTCCGACCGCCCCAAAGGGAAATGTTGCGCGCACCAGCTTGATGTGACCGCCTGCCAGGGCAGCGAGCTCGGGGCTGCCCGCTTGGTCCTTCCACGGCGGATTTTGCCCCAAGGCGGTCGACAGGCGCCGTTGTGCCAGCAGCAAACCCGCTTGATCGACCTGCGCCTGGCGCTCGGCGGCCTCCAGAAATTCAACGGGCATGGCTCCGGGCGTCCCCGCCAATTTCTGCGCGCGCGCCAATGCGGAGCGGCTCTGGCGTTCGCCGGCCACCGCGGTGGCAACCTCGGCAACTGCCTGCGCAATTGTTTCATGAGCTATCACCGCACCGAAGCCGGACGCTTCGGGTATGTGCATCATCGACTTCGCCTCGGTTGTCGCGATGCCCATTTTCTTGATTTCATCAGGCTTCAGCTCGATGCCGCCCTCGGCGGATTCCTCGCCCGCGGCGGGCTTGTCCTTGGCCTCGGTGCTTTGCGCCGCTGCATCCGCAGTCGGCGGCGGTTTGTGGCATCCAATCAATAGCGCCGCGCTCAAGCAGCACACTGCAAGTCGTAGCGTTGGGATGATGGCATTCATTGGTGCATATTCCGCTGCATTGATTTGGCCGTCACGCCTTGCGGGACCGGTTGCGTCCAGCCTCCGCCGAGCGCCTTGCACAGGCTGACCAGGGATTGCAGTCTTGCCAGCTTGTATCGAATGAATTGATCACGCGCCGCGTACAGCGTTCGCTGCGCCTCAAGTAGCGTGAGAAAATCGCCTGATCCGGCCTGGTAACGCAGTTTTGCTCCTTCGAACGCGCGTTCGCTGTGCGCAATATTCGCCACTTGAAAATCCCGGGCGGCGTCCAGGTGCTGGATCGCGCTCAGGGCATTTTCAACATCGATGAGCGCTGCGATGATCGCCGCGCGATAAGCCAGCAGCAGCTCCATGTCCTTTGCCTGCGCCTCGTCACGCTGGGCTTTAAGTCGTCCATGATCAAAGATCGGCTGAATCAGGTTCGCGCCCAGCGCAAAAGACGGCCCGGCCCCGGGAATGGTCAGCACCGTCGCGGGCAACGCGGGATTTTGCACACCCGCCGCCGCGGTAAGGCTCAGGCTGGGAAACATGGCCGCGCGAGCGGCTGCGAGATCTGCGTGACCGGCGCGCAAATTCGCCTCGGCGAGAACGATATCGGGACGTCGCGTCAACAATTCCGAGGGCAAACCGGCGGCCACCTGCGGTTCGCTGAGAGAATCCAATGCCTGGCCGGCCACCATGAAATTCTCCGGAGCGCGTCCCAGCAGGAGCGCCAGCGCGGCGCGGGCCTCGCCCTCGGCCTGCTGCAATTCCGTAACAGCGATTTGTGCCGAGTCGAACGCCGTCTGTTGAGACGCCACCTCGACCGGGCTCGCGGCACCTGCGTCGAAGCGGGACTGGACGACTGCCAGCAGCTGCCTCGCGGCGTCGCCGTTGGATTGCGCCACCGTCAGCCGTTCGCGCAGCGCCAGCACCTGGAAGTAGGCATCCGCAACGCCGGCCAGCGTGGTGAGGGCTACCGTATCGCGCTGTGCGCGCGATGCGCCGGCTAGATAGCGCGCTGATTCGGCGGTCGCCCGATTCTTTCCCCAGAAATCCACTTCGTAGCTGGCGGTCAGCATCCCTGACCAGTCCAGTTCATGGCCCCCACCCTGCGATGAATGACCGGCTAGATAATTCGCATTACCCGCGGCATCGATGCTCGGCAAGAGCGCGGAACCGGCTTGGCGCGCTCGCGCGTCGGCCTGCGCCACCCGCGCGCGGGCCACTGCCAGATCCGAATTATCCTTGACGGCCAGATCGACGAAGCCATTCAGTTCGTCGCTCGAGAAGTCCCGGTACCACTCTTGCGCGGGCCACCTTGCCGGCTGCGTAGTCGCGGAGTTTTCGAACGCGGCCGGCACCTCGCGCGGCATGGGCTGCGTGTTTACGGCGGCGCATCCGGTGGCGAGCGCACCCCACGTCAGGCAGCAAATACTCAGGTTCAAACGCACGGCCGGCCTCGTAATCGACGCATCGCAGCCTGGCTGAACATAGCACGCCACAGGGGACCGCCGCTTTACGGTTTTTTAAACTATCCCCACTGAATAATTGGTGCGCAGCGCCGGCGCCATTGGCAAGATGTCGGGCAGTGACTTGCGCAAAATCGGCGATACCATGTACTTTGTGCCACAGAGCAATGCTGGTCCGGGCGGTGCGGGTCGGGCATTGGTGATCATTCAAACAAGGGATGCGGAGTGAGTAATTCAGAAGTTTTGCCGCCGGCGCCGGCCGGCTCCGAACGCTATGGGGTCTGGGCGATCACCCTACATTGGGTCTTGTTCGTACTTCTCGTCGTGGTGGGGACTCTGGGACTGCTGCACGATTCCTGGCCGAAGAACAGCCAGGCATTCTGGATAAACGTGCATGCCCTATGTGGACTATCCCTGTGGATGCTCCTCATTCTGCGATTCGTGGGCAGACTCAATCATCCGCCACCGCCGCCGCCGGCGGACTTAGGGCCAGTCACACGCAGGCTGGCCCGTGCGGTGCATTTGACCCTGTATGCGCTCCTGTTTGTCATTCCGATTTTTGGCATTGTCACGTTCATCTGGCACGGCAGGTCGCTTGATCTAGGCGTGGTACGGCTGGATTTTGGCGTGGCGAAGAACGGCGCGATTTTTGAGCCCACCGAAGACATCCACGGCTATCTCGCATACGCAGTGTTTGGACTTGCGACTGCGCACGCGCTGGCGGCGCTTTGGCATCATTTCATCAAGCACGATGGCGTGCTGCGAAGGATGTGGCCGTAGCCGCGCGTTTCACCCCTCCTGGGCGATCAAGCCACCAAATCGTCTATGCCGCGCGGCGTACGCGCCGAGGGCCAATGAAAATTGGCGCTCATCAAAATCCGGCCACAGGCAATCGCTGAAATACAGTTCTGCGTAAGCACATTCCCAGAGCATGAAGTCGCTCAAGCGCTGCTCGGAGCCGGTGCGTATCAGCAAATCGACTTCAGCTACCGGCGCCACGCAGTGATCCGCGTGCTGCATCAAGCGCGCAAATTCCTCCATGTCCACACCGTCACGTGCCCGGCCTGCGGCCTGCACGATGCTGTGCCGGGAGGAGTAGTCCACCGCGATGCGCAGCAGCATCGCCTCTCCCGCTGCGCTCAACCGTTCGCTCTGCTCAATGGCCCGTACCAGGCTGGCAGAGAGTCGATCGCGCCGGCCGATGACGTTGATGCGAATGGACTTCTCGGCGCAGCGGCGGGTTTCCGTAAAAAGGTAGCGGCCAAGTAGATCCAGCAGAGCGTTGACTTCCGCGGTCGGGCGCTTCCAGTTGTTTGCCGAAAAGGCGTAGAGCGTCAAGACGTCGATGCCGCCGCGAGCCGCCGCTTCCACGGCGACATTGACCGCCTTTGCGCCCTGCAGGTGGCCGGCGGTGCGCGGCAGTCCGCGATTCGCCGCCCAGCGCCCGTTGCCGTCCATGATGATCGCAATGTGCATGTTGGGAATCGCACTCTCACCGGGAGGCGCTTACAATCAGGTATATCAAGCGGTTGCCACGTACTTTGTATCGCAAAGCAAGGGGATGTCAAGCGCGGCGTGCTCAATTTCTGCCCGCAATCTTCTTTTACTTTGTGTGAAAAAGTTGGTGTACGACTTCCTGCCCGTTGCGCTCAATTGGATGGCCGCGGCGCTATGTAACTATTTCACCAGCGCCATCCCGCCCAAAGCGCCGATAATTACCACCAGCAGCGGCGGTGCACGCCACACGGTCAGCAGCACGTAGCCAATGAGCGCGACGCCGAGATCTCCCGGTGTTCTCACGGAGCTGGTCCACACGGGGTTGTAGAGTGCGGCGCCCAGCAATCCGACCACCGCCGCGTTGATGCCGCGCATGGCCGCTTGTGCACTGGCACGGCTGCGAAAAGCTTCCCAGAACGGCAATGTCCCGATGAGCAGCAGCATACCCGGAAGAAAGATACCCACGAGACCCAGCGCTGCGCCCGCCAGCCCCAACGAGGACGGCCGGACCACGGCCCCTAGATATGCCGCGAAGCTGAATAGCGGTCCAGGAACCGCCTGCGCGGCGCCGTAGCCTGCGAGAAATGTATCGTCGCTGACCCAGCCGGGCGTCACGAACGCGTCGCGCAGCAACGGCAGCACGACGTGGCCGCCGCCGAACACCAAAGCACCGGAGCGATAGAAGGCCTCGAAGTGCACTGCGTCGGCAGGCAGTCCCCAACCCCGCAGCATGGGTGGCCCGATCAGCAGCACGGTAAAAATCGCGAGCGATATCCAGGCCGCCGTGCGCGAAACGGGCGCAGCAATGGATTGCGATGCCGCGGTAACGGCGCCGCGGCAGAGCCAAAGCCCGGCTATGCCGCCGAGGACCATGGCCCACACGCCGGGAATCGATGGGCTGAGCAGATAGAGCAGCACAACCACGGCGGCAATGGATGCTCGCTGCCGATCCGCGCACAGCGTGCGCGCCATGCCCCATAGCGCTTGGCTCACCACCGCAACGGCGACAAGCCTCAAGCCGTGCAACATCCCCGCCCCGAGTGCTCCGTGCAACGCGTCCGCGCCATGAGCAAAAAGCACGAGGGCGGCTGCCGACGGCAATGTGAAGCCAGTCCAGGCTGCCAGGCCGCCGAGATACCCCGCCCGCTTGAGGCCAATGGAGAATCCGACCTGGCTGCTGGCCGGACCGGGAAGAAATTGGCACAGCGCGACAAGATCGGAGTAGGCCGCCTCGCCAATCCAACGCCGGCGCACGACGAATTCTTCGCGAAAATAACCGATGTGAGCGATCGGTCCGCCGAATGAGATCAATCCCAGCTTGAGGAACACGCGCAAGACCTCGAGAGATGCGCCCCGGCGGCGCTCGTCGTTGAGCGGGGCCATCGTGGCCTACTCGTCACGCATTTGCGGCATCTCGGCGCCAACCCAAGGGATACCTCTGCGGCGCCGTCCGTCTTGCGGACACGCGTTCCCGCTTTGCTCGCCAAAGTACAACCGATACATGAAGCTCGATCAATATCACCGCAGTGGCCAATCTCTTGCGCTGCGAGTAGATGATTTGCAGGTAGTATACTGCGCGCATGCTCCCGATCATCCGGCTTCCACAGGGCCTGCAGCGCAAGCTGCACGCCGCCACAGGCGCCGCGCTCATGGCGCACAAGGGCCAGGAGATTGACTTCGCCCGTCCCCTGGGCGAGCCGGCGCTGCTGGCGCCGAGTTCTGTCTCGTGGCGAATTTTCAAGAATCCGGTTGCGCTGTTCATTGGTGGGATATCAGCGGTCATTCTTGAATTGGCCGATCCGGCGGTACGTTCCGGTGTGTGGAACCACTCAACGTTTCGCACCGATCCCATGGGCCGCCTGCGACGCACCGGTCTGGCGGCCATGGTAACGATCTACGGCGCGCGCAGTGTTGCAGAGCCGATGATCGCCGCCGTGGTGCGCATGCATGCGAGAGTCACGGGTGAAACGCCGGCGGGCGTGCCGTTTTGCGCGAACGACGCCGCGCTTCTGAAATGGGTGCACGCAACGGCGAGCTTCGGCTTCGCTCAGGCCTATGGCCGCTATGTGGCTCCATTGAGCAGTGCTGAAATGAGCGCCTGGTACCAGGAGGGCGTGCCGGTTTCGCGGCTATACGGCGCGCACGACGCGCCGAGCACGGAGGACGAAATGCGCGAACTGCTCGACTCCGCGCGCGGCCGCTTGGAACGCTCGGAGATCATATTCGAATTCCTGCGGATCATGCGCGGCTCCCCGATTTTCCCGATCCAACTTCGATGGCTGCAACGCATGATGGTACGCGCCGCCGTCGAATTGGTTCCGGCATGGATACGCGAACGTCTTGGGCTCGACGCCCCGCATGGACTGCGTCGCTGGGAACAATCGCTGGTGCAAATGGCCGGGGCGTTGGCGGATCGGATCGTTTTGACGGAGAGCCCGGCCTCGCAATCATGTCTTCGACTTGGCTTGCCGCCAACCTTTCTGTACGGATGATCCAAGGCGGGACGCGCCTCACGGCCGATGCTATCATCGGCCGCCATGTCGAACGCTCAAGTGCTCACGGTGCCGCCTGAACCTCAAGCATCTGCGGATGGCATCGGCAACAATGACCGCGCGGTACATGGCGGACCCGAACTTTCCATCATCGTTCCGACGTTCAACGAGTGCGGAAATGTCGTCGAGCTGACGAATCGGATCCGGGACCATCTTCGCGACGTTTCCTGGGAAATGATTTACGTGGACGATGACTCGCCGGACCGCACGGCGAATCTGGTGCGCGAACTTGCGGCGTCGGACTTCCGGATACGTTGCATCCAAAGAATCGGGCGTCGCGGATTGTCGTCCGCATGCATCGAAGGAATGCTCTCGAGCTCGGCCCCGTACTTGGCGGTGATCGACGGCGATCTGCAGCACGATGAGCGGCTTCTGGCGCAAATGCTCGCTGAACTCAAAACGGGAACCCTGGACATCGTCGTCGGCAGCCGCTACTCGGACGGCGGCGGCATTGGCGACTGGGACGCGGGTCGGGCCCGCATGAGTCGCGTCGCTGGACGGCTCAGTCGCACGCTGGTGCCTGACGGATTGAGGGACCCCATGAGCGGCTTCTTCATGTTGCGCCGGAGCGCATTCGACGGCGCACTCCGGAATCTCTCGGCGATTGGCTGGAAAATACTCGCGGACTTGTTTGCATCCTCGCAACCGCCGCTGCGTTTCAAGGAATTGCCGTATGAGTTTCGCCCGCGTCACGCCGGCGACAGCAAGCTCGATTCATTGACCCTTTGGGCATATGCGATGCTGCTGGTCGATAAGACCATCGGACACATCGTACCGGTACGCTTCGTCGCGTTCTCGGTGGTGGGCGCGATCGGGGTCGGGGTGCACTTCGCCGTGCTCACGCTCCTGTTCCGGTTTGCCAAGACTCCCTTCGTTCAAAGTCAGGCGATCGCGACTGTGGTCACGATGAGCTTTAACTTCGTGCTCAACAACGTGCTGACCTACCGCGACGAACGGCTGCGTGGCCTGCAATGGCTGCGCGGATGGCTCTCCTTCAATCTGGCGTGCGGCATCGGCGCGGCGATGAACGTCGGGCTTGCGACATATCTCTGGCAATTGAGCGGCAAATGGTATCTCGCGGCGACCGCGGGAATCGCAGCCGGGGCGGTGTGGAATTACGCCGTTACCAAGCGGCTAACCTGGCACGACCCCAGCGCCTGAGGATCAAGCGTTTGCAGGGTCCGGTCCGTTCGTTCCGGCCGCATCATACCTGGCAGCGGCCGCGCCGTCGGCCACGACCTGCTCGAGGACGGCCAGATATTCAAGGTAGCGCCTGCGTCCCAGAGCGGTGATTCTGCAGCGGGTCTGAGTGCGAGCCCCGTCGAAGGTTTTCGAGACACTCACCAGCTTCGCCTCTTCGAGCACCAGCAGGTGCCGGTTCAAATTACCGTCGGTCAATGCGCATAGTTGCTTCAATTCGCTGAATGCGAGGCCTTTCGAGTGAGTGATCAGGGATGTCAGTACGCTCACGCGAGCACGCTCGTGGATGACCCGGTTGAGCCCGTCGTAGGCGAAACGCGAGGACCCGCCCGATTTCTTGTTACGCGTCTTCAATTGCTTTCTCGAAACCATATTGCAACACGGCCGCCACCAGCAATTGTCCCACGCCAAATGGAATTCCCATACTCCAGGGAGAAAAGGTCTTCGGGCCGCTTTGCAGCGCAAGACAGGTCAAGCCCGCGATCAGATACCAGATCCCCACGGCGAAGGTTTGACGGGGGAGGAAGCGGCAGGAGGCGAACACCCCCAGGCTGAACAACAATTGCCACAATCCCGGCAACATCCACAATTGCTGCGGCGCCGCCCATATCAGCACTGCGGTCAACAGCAAACCGACGACCAGCGCCGGCAAAAACTGCTCCACCGCCGCCTGAATCATCTCGTTGGCCAAGCCGCTATGAACCCGCCGCGTGCGGCGAATCATTTCCGTGGCGGTCAACCCAACGGCAATCAGCGCCGTGCTCGCCCAGACCAGA
This sequence comes from Steroidobacteraceae bacterium, assembly GCA_035567075.1. Taxonomy (GTDB): domain Bacteria; phylum Pseudomonadota; class Gammaproteobacteria; order Steroidobacterales; family Steroidobacteraceae; genus Bog-1198. The sequence continues at coordinate 18,881 of DATMRC010000069.1, read as the reverse complement.
AAGAACGCGAAAAAATCCCGGTCATCCTTGGTGATTCCGCTTTGCACGGCGGCGACGATGAGTGCGAGAACGCCGCTGGCAGCGATCGATATCGGACCGTAGCCGCGAAACTGCGTGTCGCGCGCCACCTGAGTGCGGATGGCGTTGATTTCGGCGAGGGCTTGACGCAAATCGCGCAATATGCGGCTCCGTACGCCTACGTCCACTCGAGCAGTTCCCAGCGAAAGCCGGGTTCGTTATAAGGCGTATCAACAGAAGAGTCATTGATATAGTAGATGCCGCTGCTCTCGCGGGCAACCCAGCGGCCCACTTCCGGTGCGAACCAGATGGTTTCCTGGCGCCTGCAGGCTGCGCGTGAAAAGTCGGTTGATCTGAAGTTGATCAAGTTTGTGAATCGCAATGCCTTGAATTGTCCGGCAGGCACGCTGATCATCTCCCAGTTGCGCGCCGTCATGGTCTGATCCCACGGCAAGCCGGATTCATTGCTGGGGGTTTTGTACCTGGTATTGACGTGGAATTTCCAGCCTGGCGTCAATTGTTTGGGCCACAGCGGTATTGGAGTTTCGTAGACCTGAACCTGGCTCCAATGCGGATCCACCAAGATCGAGCCCCACGGCTCCTGGATTTCATTCGGCAAGGGACCTGTGGGCAGCTCGCGGCGCGGGATGTACTTGCGCAACCACGCCGTGCCCCAACCCGGTTCGGGGGCGGCGACCTTGGTCGCCTCGCTGCGCGAATCGATGTCGATGGTGCGGCCGACCGCGGCGATGCTGTCGATTTGATCGTCGATGAGCCCACGAGTGTAAAAGTCACGCTTGGCGTAGCGCCAGGATTGTCCCACAGCCGGTGGACGAGCGGTGGGAGCGGACGCGTCCCGCTCCGCGACTCCCGCGCGGTGCGTCGCGCACCCAACAGAAAACGCGGCAGTGGACAGCAAGAACGATCTTCGAGTCAGAGCCATGATTTACCCCCGTTGAACGCGTAAGACAGCGGCCAGGGACGAAAGGTCCCTGGCCGCGTCGCGATCAACCACTGTCCGGTCTTCTGCCCCGAATCAGAAGGTGTAATGCAGGCCGGTCGAAACTCCGATCAGATGGCATCCGCCCCAGGTCGTAGGTCCCGCGCTGCTGTAGTCAATGAACGCCTGCGTCGTGCCGTCATGGCAATCGATCGTGACGCCGCGGCCGCCGGCGCCAAGGTCATAGTGGGAATTGCCGTGATTCATGGTATCCGCAATATTGAAATACCAGTACAGGTTCTTGTCGAAACGGTGTTTCAACGCGGCCGTGTACATGTTCGCATAGTCCTCGGTGCTATTCGGATTGTAGTTGTGCTGGCCGCCCGGATCCCCCGGCGTCCTGCCGGCGTGCGCCCAGCCGATGGCGAGGTTATCCTTGGCCGTGAGGTCATAGGTCGCAGCAAACCAAAGGCCGTTTCTCTGGCGCTCGTTTTGCCACATCATATCGGCCGGAAGTTTGCGCTTCAGATCCTCGTAGATACCGCTCACGGCCAGGCCGAAACCAAAGGTGTACTGCGCACCGACCTTGAACGCCGTCTCGTTCACCACATCGTTGAGCAGCCCGGGGGACCCAAACGTCGCGGGTAGCGGGTACTCCGCTGCATAGGCGTTGTAGCTGCCGCAATCGATATTCGGCGAGGTGGTGGTGCATGTACTCGCAAGCACGGCGCCCGAAACCGGGTCGACGATATTATTGATGGTATAGAGCGAACCGTAGTACGGACTGTTCGAACCGATGCCGTCGCTGGCGCGGTTTACGCCCTGGTGGACTTCGTAGGCCGCGGTCACGTAAATCGGCCCTTGCTCGAACTTCACGTCGAAGCTCCAGGCATTGTCGAAGGCGCCGTCAGCGCAGGCCAGCGGTAGATTGCCGCTGCCGGGTACGTTGCCGCCGGCGCAATCGGGCGAGCCCGAGGATTGGCCTTGGTTGTAGGGCGTGCGGTTCTGGCCCGGCGAAAACAGTGCATCGAAGCTCACCAGACCGCCGAACTTGGGCGATTCGTACCAGATCGAGTGATCAAGGCGGGTGCCGAATTCAACCCGGTTGTCGCCGCCGGAGTTGCCCATGACCACCGCATAATCGCCCAGCATTCCGGAGAACGGATTCATGCGATCCGTGGAAGTCTTATACGGCGTGTAGGTGGTTCCGGCCTTCAGCTTGCCCCAGGTATTGTTGGAAATACCGACGTACGAATTGCCGTAGCCGATGCCGGCCTTGGTGATGTTCGACTGCGCGGTATAGCCGGTGCTTGCGCCCGGTGCTGAAGTAATCGCCGGCTGCACTTCGATCTGGTAAATGAAATCAAAGGCGCCGCCGGGCACGGTGTGCGAACCTCGGTAGCCGAGCACCGATTTGTTGGTGGACAAATCCGCCTGCCAGCCTACCCGGCCCACGGGACCGCTTTTTTGGCCAAGTTGCTGGTAGACGCCGGGGACCGCCGGAGGGTACCCCTCAAAATGGTAAGCGCCCAATTCGCTCATTCCCTTGGTCGCATAGTCGGCCGATACATCCAAGGTGCCATAAAACCCTTTCGCGAATTTCTCAAACGCGGGCTCTGGCGGCGCTTGTTTTGCGACCGCAGGTCCTGCGGGCGGTGCAGCCGGCGGAGGAGCAGGCGGCGCAGTCACAACCGGCGGCGGAGCGGCCTGCTGTCTTTGCAATGCCTCGACTTGCTTCTGCAAGGCGTCCATGCGCTGCATCATCTGCCGCATTTGCTCCTTGAGCGCTTTGTTCTCCTGCGCATCATCCGCCAAGGCGCTGCCTTGGACGAAACAGTTAGCGGCGCATGCTGCTAGTGCAATCAGCATAGGTCTCGCCAGTCTTAGATTAAGCATCGTGTGCTCCTCTTAAAGGTCGTTTGATCGAATAAGTCCAGACATTGCTCTTGCTTGTTGAGTCGTGTGCATCTACCCGCGCATAAGGCTTGAAGGTTTTTGTTGTCGCGCTGAGCGCACAACCGCGATGTCGACGGAGTCCGAAGTACACGGGGACAGCCGTGCTGCCGCCGCATATGTAAAAGCCCGGGTCGCGAGCGGGCGGGTAAGCAGTCGAGTAAATCAAGGCAGAAAACGCGGCTGGGTTGCCGTTGAGCCCATGTACCCCCCTCAATTCAGCACGCGAATTACGCGATTCGCACGCTCGCTCTCTTTATTTATGTATCGGTGGTATACCATATATGAATATACGTCGCGTTACAACATTCGTTGCTTGCACGCAACGCACGGATGCACGACAGATTACCACCCTGATATGTCGACCCAGTCGCGGCAATCTTTAACGCGAACTCAAGACCGCGCCCGATCGAGCGCGCGCTGGCCTTCGGCAGCTTGCCAAATCAGCAATATCGGCACGCCGACGGAGATGTCGCGCGCCCTTTTCAATAGCGATACGGCCAGCCCGAATTCCGCGCCGACGCCGAACAGCGGCGATAGAACCGCGTAGGCAGCTTCCTGCACCCCGAGTGCATTGGGGATGAGCGCTGCGACGCTGCGTGTCGCGCAGATGAGGCTCTCGATGGCCAGCACCGCGGCGAGATCGATATGCGCCCCAATCAGACGAAAGGCGACCCACGCGCCGATGCCGCTTGCGATCCAACCCGCAAGATGCAGCAACACGGACAAGCCAACTCGAAGCGGCGAGCGATAGATCGCATTCAGCGCGGCGGTTACCGCTGCCGTGGCCGCGACCGCGCCCGGGAAGATGCGTGCAAGTATTCTTGCGCTCATTTTCTGACTATGGCGCTGCAACGCCAGAAACACGACTCCGGCGATCAGGGCCACCACGAGCCCGGCGATAAGACCGGTTGTCAGCGATTGCGTGAACGAGGTTCGCGGCGCGCGCGCACTCAATATGGCCACACCCAGGGCAATGTAGGCGACCTGCGCCAGCATCTCGGTGGTCACATCGACGATCACGGAAGCAAACACCAGCGGCTGGGAAATTCCATGCAATATCGCGACACGCGCCCCGATGACGATTCCACCGACTTGAGCGAAAGGCAGCACCTCGGTGGCCGCGTCCCGAACCATTCGCGCCCAAACAATCATCCTCAACCTGATGGGCGACTCGGTCAGCAAAACGTACCATGCAGCTCCCAGGATGAGGAACGGCAAGAGAATGTACAGGCAAAGGATTGCAAACCCGCTCCACCCCACCGCCACCGCGGCGGTGAATACTGCGCCAATCCCCACGTACGTGACGAGGTAGAGGGCAAGAGCGAGCCCGAGGGCCGCGACGATGACGATGCGGAGCTTCACGCGACTGGCGATCGTGCGCTAGGGCGCCCGGATCAAGAGCGCATGAAACGGCGCGCCAACCGCGCCAGCGCCGGAACCAAGGCGGGTCGCAGCAAGCGCTTATCGTAAGCGCTCATCCGCCGATCGTTTTCGGCCAGGCAAATGTCGATCAGGGTCGCAACGTTGATATCCTCGCCCACCGACTTAGCCCCGGTCACAGTGAAATTATTGTCCTGAACGCCGCTCCCCATATCGCGGGCGATGCCGATGCGCTCCCAGATGAGAAACAGCCACACTGCCAGGACTTTCACCTCGAAGAACGGCCGCCGCCAAAACGGCATGGTCCTGCGATGCCACGCCGCCCAATTGACAAAAAACAGGATGTGACGCGCTTCTTCATGAATGACCGGCTCGAAGGTATCGACCAGTGCTTCCGGAAAAAACCCGGAACGCTTGGCCGATTCGAACAAACCGAAGGCGAAAAAGCTGTCGATGCACTCGCTGTACCCGGTCACCATGAAGGCCCACTCCGGGTCGCCCTTCACGGAGTACGGTGGCTCCGGCGACAGCGTAATCCCATAGGCGGCGACGAGATTGGAGAGCACCAGTTTGTGGCGGCCCTCCTCGAATGCATTGAGTTCGATTGCCTTGCGCAGCAGAGGATCGGAGGTGGTTTCGGCATAGGTGGCCACATTGGTGCGCGCCCGCCCCTCGGTCTGCACGGCAATATCCCAGATCGGCAGACTCACCAGGCGATTGCGCGCCTCCTCATCGAGCGCAGGCCAATCGATCACCGCCGGTTTGTAAGGATTGAATGTGTCCAACAGCGTGCGGCAAAACAAACTCTTGTGCGCCTCGCTGCCGCGGCGAATGGGTCCGTCGGGGTAGGATTCCTGCGCGCCGCTGGATGCGGAGATCGCCGACACGGGCGAATTCACGGCATTAAACTCCCATTGCTCATCGCAACGGCAGCACCTGGATGCAGCGCCGCCGGCGACCCCAGAAAATCGACGAATCCGCCGAGCCGCAGCGAAGTCTCGCGGCTCGCCCCGATGGCTTCCTCGGACACAAGCGCCTGCAATTCCTCGCCATAGCGATAACCGGGCGCCGCTCCCTGATAAGTGCCGGTCGCGGGATGCAGATAAATCTCGCTCAAGCCCTCCGGCAAATTGCGGATCAACCCGGACAGACGCTCTTTGGTCATGGCTCCGGACCACTGCAATCCGAAGACCTGATCGGGTACGAGGAATCCCGCGGCGCGAAACCGCCGGCGCAAAAGGTGCGCGAAGGGCTGCGTCAGCAGCGCCGGCGCCCGGCGCGAGCGCTCCACCTTGCGCAGCACGCCCGCGGGTTCAACGGGAACGCGCGCCGCGCGCAGGCCGAATCGAGCGCCAATGGCGGCAATCAACGCACCAATGACCGGATGCAGATGAAAATGCTTGTGCGCGTTGCAGTGATCGAGCGTCAATCCGGTGGCGCGAAACGCCTCGAACTGCGCGCAGATTTCGGCCGCGGCTTGGGCCCGCGCCTCGCGTCGAATGGCAATGACGGCACCGAGGGCCGCCATATCGGAGCGAAACGCGCCGGCGCCGTCAACCAGATACTTAAGCTGCGAAGCCGGCAACATGGGCCGCCCTTCGACCAGCACCAGATGCAGGCCGACGCGCAGCGTAGGCATGCGCCGCGCGCGCGCGACCGCATCCGCCGCCGCCGGCGCCGCGACCATCAGGCTGGCAGCAGTGAGAACGCCATTGCGATGCGCCGTCTCGACGGCGTCGTTGACCTCGCGAGCAGCGCCGAAATCGTCTGCCGTGACGATCAATCGCTTCAAGCGGTGTCCTGCCGCGTGCGCAGAAAGTGAAAGAACTCCACGCCCTCGCGCAGCCGGCGCTTCATCATCTCGGGACTGGCAATCATCTCGGCCAGGATGGAGGCGATCTTGGACGGGCGGAAATAGAACTTCTTGTAGAAATCCTCGACGGAATCGAATATTTCGGTGTGGCTCAAGTGCGGATAGTTCAGCGGCGCAATCTGCGTTCCTTCCTGGGTCAGAAGGTCGATTTCCTCGTTGAACAGCCAGCCGTTCTCCTTCGCCTGCCGGTAGAGAAAGGTGCCGGGATAGGGCGCGGCCAGCGACACCTGTATCGTGTGCGGGTTGATCTCTTTGGCAAAATCCAGGGTCTCCTGGATGGTTTCCTTGGTTTCGCCCGGCAGACCCAGAATGAAGGTGCCGTGGATGACGATGCCCAGCTCGTGGCAGTCCTTGGTGAAGCGGCGCGCGAATTCCACGCGCATACCCTTCTTGATGTTGAACAGAATCTGCTGGTTGCCGGATTCGTAGCCGACCAGCAGCAGCCGCAGACCATTCTGCTTCATGACCTCGAGTGTCTTGCGCGGAACATTGGCCTTTGCATTGCATGACCAGGTGATTCCGAGTTTGCCCAACTCGCGGGCGAGCGCCTCGACGCGCGGCAGATTGTCGGTCAACGTATCGTCGTCGAAGAAATATTCCTTCACCTGCGGGAAGGCGCTCTTCGCCCATTTCATTTCAGCCACGACATCCTCGACCGACCGCACCCGATATTTATGCCCGCCCACGGTTTGCGGCCACAGACAGAAGGTGCAGCGCGATTTGCAGCCGCGCCCGGTGTAGAACGAGATATAGGGATGCTTGAGATATCCGCCGAAATAGTTCTCGATCTTGAGATCGCGCTTGTAGACCGGGGTCACCCAGGGGAGCGCATCCATGTTCTCGAGAACCTCGCGGTTCTCGTTGTGAACGATGGCGCCCTCGCCATTGCGGTAGGAGAGCCCCTTGATATCGGCCCAATTCCTGCCGTCGGCGACTTCCTTGATGGTGAAATCGAACTCGTTGCGCGCCACGAAGTCCACGGCATTTCCCGCGATGAGACTCTTCTCCGGTTCCACCGCGACCTTGGCGCCGATGAAGCCGATCTTGATGCGCGGATTGATCGCCTTGATCATTTCGGCGGTCTTCACGTCCGATTTGAACGATGGGGTTGAGGTGTGCATCACCACCAGATCGCGGTCTTTGAACTCACCCGCGATGTCCTCGAAGCTCAAGCTGTGCGGCGGCGCGTCGATCAGCTTCGAGTCCTCGACCAGGGCGGCGGGCTGGGCCAACCAGGTCGGATACCAGAAGGAACGCACCTCGCGCTTCATTTGATAGCGTGCGCCGGCGCCGCCGTCATAGCCGTCGAATGATGGCGGGTGCAAAAACAAAGTTCTCATGGCGTTCCCCTCACAACCAACTCGACCGAACCATCTGGAGTCACCTCGAAATGATCATCTCGCCAGCGCACGCGGCGATTGCGGAAGCTTACGGCCCACAGGCTCAAGCTCAGCATATCCCGAAAAGGCACTATGAACAGCTGAGCTGCTGTGGCGCCCGCTTGGCGGGTTTGCAAATGCAGCAAAAAACGGGCCAGCGCGGCGATCGCGAGCATGATCAAGGCCGCTGGCGCACCTCGGGACAGGCACGCTGCAATGAGCGCCACCGGAATCGTGAACGTGACAAAGCTGAAACTGTACCCGGCCGGCCGCAACATGCGAATGGTGCGCAGCCAGCGAAGCTCGTGGCCAATCAACTCTTGGAAACTACGCTGCGCGACCGCGATCTCGACCACCACGTCGGACAGCACGGTGCGCAGGCCGCGACCTCGGGTCAGTTCGCCCAGGCGGTAGTCATCGGCCAATTGATCGACAATCGACACGAAACCGCCGATCTGGGAAAGCACATCGCGGCGCAGGGCAATGCTCGCGCCAAAAGCAAAGGCGCGCGAACCGGCGGCGGCGGCGACCCGCACCGATGGCATGAACCATTCGTTGATGAACATGGACTCCAGACGCGACCACAGGCCGCCTCGCGAGACGCCTCGATACGGACAGGTGACGATGCCGACATCGGACTCGAGCAAGGGAGCCACGACTTTGGCAAGATAGTCGCTACGCACGCGCACGTCGCTGTCCGACAGCACAATGTAATCGTGATTGGCGTACGCCATCATGTTGACGAGGTTGCTCACCTTGCGGCTGCTGCCGTGTTGCCTGCCGTCGATGACGAGCCTAAGGTCGCGCTGCGGAAATTCGCGCTGCAGCCGCCGCGCTATTGCTATGACAGGATCGTTGGGGTCGGCGACACCGAAGATCACCTGAAACGTCGGGTACTCCTGATCGCAGAACGATCGCAGGCAATCGTAGGTTTCAGTCTCGGCGCCGCATAACGGCTTCAACACCGTGGCCGCGGGCATGTCGCGCCGGGCAGCGCCCGCGGCGGCGCGCGCCGCGCGTAACTGCATGCGAACAGCCAGACAAGCGATAATGCCATACACCAAAGCGGCGGCGCCTAGCGCATAACCGCACCAAGTCAACATTGTGCTTGCGATTGGACTACTTCCTCAAATTCAATCGCAACACGGTGCTTGCGATTGGTACTTCCTCAAGATTCAATGGTATTGGCGCCTCTACGGCATCGCCATTATGAATATGTAATTTTAACCGAAAGTTTCGGGCAGATGCCACAGATCCCCGGCATTTTAGCCCGTGGACTCGGGGCATTAGAGGCCTCAGCATGTGCAAGGTTCCCTCGCTCTGCGCAGCAAAGTACTAGAAACGCTTTGAGAATCCCACGGACAGTCCACGCGGCAGGATCTGAACCGACAGGGGAACGGCCCGGGTGGTGCTCCAATACCCCACCCCGGTGCCCAGCGCCCACCCGGCGATGACGTCGGTCTGCCAATGCGCCTGACTTTTCAGGCGCGCGATGGCGTCGTACGCGGGTAGAAGTTCCAACGCCCACACCCAAGGATCCTGCCGGCCGTAGTTCACGATGAATGGCGTGACGAAACTCGCCTGCAGGGTGACTTCACCGCTCGGAAAGCTCTCATGACCGCTGCCCTGGAACCACGCATTGGGGTTGTTGCCTTGGTCGGGGCGGGCGCGGCTGAACCCGTATTTGAGCAGCTGCGCGGCGACGCCGGAAATCACCGATGAATCGACCGTCTGCCAGTAGGTGTGGCCCAATTCGTTATCGTTTCCGTACCACAGGCTTCCCGCCAGTTCGATGGCGATAACGCCGCCCTCGAGCGCAGTCTGATACTTCCTGGCCCATATTCCGCTTTGGTCGAGCGACCATTCATGATCGAATCCGGCGTAACTCGGGCCCGCACTCAATACCAGCATGGGCAACAACAGCGCGGGCAGGCGGAGCCGCAATCTACGAGTTGAATCCAAGCGCATATCAATCCCTCTTGTCACAGACGGCATCATTTATACCATTCAGACCCAGTCGCATCAGACCGATTCTGCCGACGGCGAGCTTGACATCTTTTTACTTTGCAGTACAAAGTAATCGCAAGTCCGGCCGACTCGCAAGCGTGTCGGGTATCGGCGACGGACGGCAATGCGCCGCTGCGCGGCATTTGCCCACATCCCACTGCGTGAAAAATCCGACACAAGTGAGCACGGACTCGAGGAGTTCAGGATCGATGGTGCGATGCATTCTTTTGAGCCTGTGCCTGTTGTTGCTCACGCCGACACGTGCCGCCTCGCAACTCGATCTCGAACGATATCGAGGGCGAGTGGTGTATTTGGATTTTTGGGCATCGTGGTGCGCCCCCTGCAAACAATCGTTCCCATGGATGCAGACCATGAAGAACATTTACGAACCGCGCGGCCTGACGATAGTTACAGTGAATCTGGACGCCGACCGCGCCGATGCGGATAAGTTTCTCGCCCTATTCAAGCCGACGTTCGACGTGCGCTTCGATCCAGCTGGTGCTCTTGCCGAGTCCTATAAAGTCAAAGGCATGCCGTCGGGCGTACTGATCGATCGGCACGGCGTGCAGCGCTTCACTCACGTGGGCTTTCGACCGGTGGACGCTGCGGTTTACGAAACCCAGGTGCGTGAGCTGTTGGCGGAAAAGTAGCGGACTTCACCCGGGAGGGACGATGAACCTTGGTCACTTGAGTTTCTTGTGCTTGATGATCGGCGCTACGGCTGTCTCGGGATGCGGCTCAATCGGAGTCAAACCCTGGCAGCGGGATGTGCTGGCGCGCGAGGAGATGCAACTGGACTCCGATCCTCTCGACAAGGCAATTGACGATCACATGTATTTCAGCAAGGAAGCATCATCCGGTGGACGTTCATACGCGGGCGGTGGCTGCGGATGCAATTGAAACCGAGGTCGCCGCTGCCGGCGCCGCGGCCGCCCAGCGCTTCGGTTGCGCGGCGGCGCTTGATGGCCGCGAGTTGTGCATTGCTCAGCGCCGGCACGGCGCGCAGCCAGTCATCGCGTATCGCCGACGCCGTCAACGGACTGCTGCAGGATTGGACGGTGGATTCGGCGTTGGCGTATTACCACGAGAACGGCCGCATCCAGGCGATCGAACCCATCGTGGAGGTCGCCAGGAGTTTTGCGGATGGCCAGGCGCTCAGCTTCAATGCAACTTTCGACGCCCTATCGGGCGCCAGTCCAAACGGCGCGTTGACCAGCCATACGGCGCAGACGTTCGCATCGCCCTCCGGTACCAGCTTGACCGGTCCCCGCACCTACACGACGGCTCCGGGCCAATTGCCCGTCGATCCGAAGTACCACGATCAGCGCCTCGCGGTCGGCGGGAACTGGACGGTGCCAATCTCCCGAACGGATCAGCTGAGCGTGGGCGGCAAATTGTCCGATGAGCACGATTTTGTTTCCGCTACCGTGAATGCTTCGATCGCGCACGACTTCAACGACAAGAACACCACGCTGTCGTTCGGCGTCAGCAATGAGTACGACCGCTTGAGTCCCATCGGCGGCGCGCCGGTACCGGGCAGCGACTACGCGTTGTTCGAAAAGACGGGCGGTAAGACCAAGGACGGGGTGGCGGGGCTGCTTGGCGTGACGCAGGTGATGACCCGAAAATGGCTTACCGAGTTCAACATCTCGGTGGATCGATTCACGGGGTACTTGAACGATCCGTACAAGATCACCTCCATCATCGATGGCGCCGGCAATACCAGTGGCTATGAGTATGAAAGCCGTCCCGATCAGCGCACGCGCAAAAGCGGGTATTCGGAGAATCGCGTCGCCTGGAGTTCACAGCTTTCGACCGCACTGTCGCTGCGTTACATGAGTGATAACTGGGGGGTGCGCTCGGACACTGCGCAGCTGCATCTGCGCTGGTCATGGGCTGATCGCGATCGATATATCGAGCCTGCGGTTCGCTGGTATCGGCAAACGGCGGCCGATTTTTACACCCCATTCATCCTGGCCGGCGCAAACCCGAACCTCACTTATGAATCCTCGGATTCCCGGCTTGGACCGTTTCATGCCTTGACGTACGGCGTGAAATTCGCGAAAAAATTTGCCGGACCGGGGAACGCTGCCGGCTCGGAGATCAGCGTTCGCGCGGAGTATTATCAGCAGACATACAATGTGCGGGTACCGGCGCCCGCCGGACTGCAAGGGCTCGATCTGTATCCGGGTCTGAACGCGATCCTGGTTCAGGTGGGGTGGCGGTTTTAGATTCTCGAGGACAGCGTTCGGCGGCCGGGCGACGTTATGCATAAATATTGATGAGGCCTCCATGGAGTTTGCGAACGCACCCGGCAGCGCATCTTGCGCTCGCAGCGATGCTTTGTCTCGGATCGGCGCAACGGGCGCGGGCGCAAACCGACGAGATCCAGGTGTACAACGCAGAAATTGCAGCACCGGGCGTGTTCAACCTCACCTTGCACAACAACTACACGCCTGATGGCCGCAACAGTCCGTCTTTTCCCGGAGGCATTGCTCCCAACCACACGCTCAACGGTGTTTCGGAATGGGCATATGGAGTCACGGACTGGTTCGAGGCCGGTCTGTATATGCCGCTGTACAGTATCAGTGGTACCGGCGCCTGGACGTACAACGGATTCAAAATCCGTACGCTGTTCGTGAAACCCGATGCTGCCGACCAGACGTTCTTCTACGGCGTGAATTTTGAATTCAGCTGGAACACGGCGCACTGGGATCAAAACACCAACACATCGGAAATCCGCCCCATCATCGGCTGGCACCTCGGCCCTTACGATCTCATCGTCAATCCGATTCTCGACAATTCGTACAAGGGATTTTCGCGGCTCGATTTCGCACCGGCGACGCGGGTCGCCTACAACATCAACAAGACCTGGGCGTTGGCGGCGGAGGAATATGATGATTTTGGCCCGATTCGCGGATTTTATTCAGCGTCGCAGCAGCAGCATCAACTATTTGGCGTTTTTGACTACTACGGCAAACCCTGGATGATCGAGGCAGGAGTCGGCGCCGGCTTGACCAATGCGACTGATCGTCTCGTCCTGAAAGTGATCTTGTCGCGCGATCTTCGCTAGATTTTGCACCTGCGTGTCGCAGTCATTGCAGGATCCAGTATCGAACGCCCTCGCCCGCCAAGAACTGTTCCGCCCCGGCACCGTGCAGCAACGCCAGTGTCGAGAGGACTCCCGCTTCTGTGCAACTGCTGGCCGCAACCGTCACCGAGCGCGGCGCTCCCGGCACCGGCCATCCTGTTCGGGGATCCAGAATGTGGCCATAGCGAATGCCGTCTTTCAAGACGTAGCGCCGCGAATCGCCGCTCGTCGCCAGCGCACCCTGCTGTAGATCCAGCAGCAGCGTCGGCTCCCGCTCCGCATCCGGCCGCTCGATTCCCACCTGCCACGGACCGCGTGGCGGCGCGCGATTCGCGCGCAGATCGCCGCCGAAATTGATGAGGAAAGGAGTCGAATCCCGAATCGCGAGCAATTCATAAACCCGGTCAACCGCATACTCCTTACCGATCCCACCGAAGTCCAACTCCATGCCGGCAGGCAACAGAAGATGCGGCGATTGCCAGCGGATCTTGTCGAAACCCACGAACGGCAGCAGACGTTCCACCAGCGCGGCTTCAGGAACACGGTCCGATCCATCGAACTTCCACGCACGACGCAGCACGCCTGATGTGATATCGAAAAGACCGCCGCTCAACTCATAGCAGTGCCTCGCAAAATCAAGCAGCGACGCCGTTTCCCCGTCAACCTCGAGCGTCGTTCCCCGATGTTCATGGATCCAGGCGGTGACGCTGTCGTCTCTATAGCGGCTGAATTTCTTCTCGATGCGCAACGCTTCCGTTGCGGCAATTGCGCCGAGTGCCAATACCGCTTGAGGCTCCGTCGAGGAAAATAACACCTCACACGGACTCGCCATCGCGGTGAATCTTGCGGCACGGAGTTCGCCGCGGGCCTCGACACTGAGCGCCTCAGGCGCGTCGCTGGTTGGCGCGGCCATCCTAGGCCCCACTACTGGCCATGGCCTGCGCTCAATGTCTTGTCGGAACAGCTCGGCGGCGAATTCACGGGATCGCAGCGTGCGACGGCGCCGTGGGCAAAGCTCACGGAATAGCCCGTCCATTGCGCGGGCTCCGATGCCGGGTAGTCGGTGCTGAGAATTTGCGCGCCGCTGGCGAGAGCCTCGTCGCGCCGCGTCGTGTCGTTGCTTCGCCCTTGTTTCGTGTCGGCGTCGGTTCGCGTCCGCACCAGGTAGCCTTTGCGCACCAGCGCCGCGATGGCTTCTTGCGTGCCGTCGTTCTCCTCGGTAAACGCACAATCGGGCTGGCCGGGCTCGGCGTTGGTAAAGATGATCCGGCCGGCAAGCGATTGATGTCCGTTGAGATACAGCGGCCCGACGCTGCGCTGGTCCATGAGGAACACTACCTTGCCGCGCGCGCTTGCCAGAGTCGGCCAGTGGTTGCTGAGAACGGCCCGTTCCAGGGTGTCAAATCCGCCGCGCACCTGGTCGGGCGTAATCATTTCGTTGGCGGGAAATACCGAACGAATCTCGCCATCCAGGGCATCGAATGTGGCGCTGGTGAATTTCTCGGTGCTCTGGGCATGGTATTGCGGCGGCAGATCGCTCTCCTTGGTCTCGAGCAGAATGTAGAGCGGCAGGTGATGCGGATGCGCCTGCGACCACTTGCGAACAATTTTGAGGCACGCGACCAGCGGCTGGCAGGTACTGCGATAGTCGATGTCCTGGACATGCATGACCTTGAAGCCGGGCTTGCCCATCAGCCCCTGCGGATCAAAGTCCGGATCTTTTCCGAGCCCTGCCGCGGCCACGGCTTCGGGTCCTGAGGGGTGAGCGTAGCGGCCGCCCTCGGAGTCGGCAAAGATGTCGAGTTCGATCTGACGCACGCCCGAACTCAACTGCAGATCCAGGGGGCGATGGCGGTAGTCGAGCGCTTGATAGAGCTTCGGATTCTTCTGCTGCATCAGCTGCGCTTCGCTTGGGGATAAGCCCGCGTGATAGCTGTTGTGCGTGCCTATGACCTGTATCTGATTCATCTTAAGAGAATCATTGGACGGCCCGAGTCCTGCGGCGAATGCCGGCAGGCAGGCATACGGAATCAAGATCAAGACGCGCAGGCCGATGCATGGTGTAAACCGCATGGAACGACTCCAACTCAACCGGCGATGATGCCGCCATTGTCCGTCGCATCGGGGCTTCCGCGCGTCACGGCAATGGCTTCGTGCAAGGTGGCGAAAATTTTCGTCGCGCCGACGGCAGCGCTGATGCGATGCCGGTCCATGTCGGAACGCAGATACGGACTGACGCGGGCAAAGATCACGGCGATGTTTCGGCGCTGGAGTTCGTCCAGCAATCCGAAAATGGCCTGCGCCGCGGAATAGTCCAAGTCGGTGATCGCGCCCGCATCGACTATGAACCAGCGTACCGGGGTCGGTGCGCGCTCCACCAGGTCGTGCACTTCATTGCAAAATCGCTGCTTGTTCGCATAGAAGAGATCCGCGCCGAAGCGATATATGATGAGGCCGGGCGCGGTCTCCCGGCCGGGCGTCGCGGGCCCGGGTATCCAGCGGCCGGATGCATCCGCCACGAGCATGGTGGTGTGAGGCCGATAGCTGTGGCGCACGTGCCTGAAAAGCGACAGCGCGATTGCCAGCAGTATGCCTTGCTCCACTCCCACCGCGACCACGGTCACCGCGGTGAACGCGGCGAGGTAGAATTCGCCGGGACTTTCGCGCCGGATGTCGCGCAGGCATGCCACGTCGATCATCCCCACGGCGACGGTGAACACAATGGCCGCCAACGCGCACCGCGGCAGGTATTGCAGCGGGCCGGTCAGCACCAGCAGCACCAAGAGCGCGGCAGCGGCCAGCGCGAGTTGCGCAACCTGGCTGCGCGCGCCGAGGCGGACCGCCATTGCGGTCTGTGTCGGGCTGCCGTTGACCACAAAGGTTCCGCTGACCGCGGCGCCAATGTTCGCCGCCGACAAACCGAGAATGTCCGAGTCGTCATCGACGCTTTCCCGGAAGCGTGCCGCAAAACCATTCGAAGTCGCGGCGCTTTGCGCGATGATGATCACGAAGCATGATGCGGCCACCGGCAGCAGCGCCAGTAATTCGCTCCAGGTCACGCTGGGCAGCCTCAAGGGGGGCAATCCGCCGGGAACCACGCCGATGACGGCGATGCCTCGCTCCTCAAAGTGAAATGCGGCGCTTGCCGCGATCACTCCGATCACGACCAGCAGCGAAATGGGCAGCCGCGGAGCGAAGCGATTCCCAAGCAAGATGCTCGCCGCAACAGCGGCGGACAGCGCGATGGTCGGAATTTGGGGATGGGACAGCCCCTGCACAACCCCCCACGCCTGCACCAGCGAGTAGCGCGAAGCGACCGCGACACCTGTCATGTCGCGCAGCATCGCGATGCCGACTTGCAAGCCGACACCGGCGAGAAAACCCACCAGCACCGTACGCGACAGGAAATCAGCTAGAAATCCAAGTTTGAAAATCCGCGCCACCAGCAGCACGCCCGCGGTCAGCAGCGCCACCATGCCGACCAGCGCCATGTAGTGCGCGCTGGCGGGAACCGCCATGCGCGACACGGAGCTGGAGAAAATGGCGGCGGTTGCCGAGTCGGCGGCCACCACCAGATGGCGGGACGAGCCGAATGCGGCAAAAGCGATGACCGGCAGCAGCAGCGTGTACAGCCCTGTGACCACGTGCGTTCCAGCGATGCGGGTATAGCCCAGAACCTGGGGAATATTGACGGAGGCAAGATTGACGCCGGCGAGGATGTCCCGCGCCAACTGGCCGCGGTGAACCGGGCGAAGGCCCGCGAAGAACTTCAATGGCATGTTGGGCTCTCAATCGCCGCCGGGCGCTTGAAACTCGCTCCGGTATTGCTCGCGGAGGCTCGCCTTTTGCACCTTGCCGGTACCTCCCACCGGCAGCGACTCGAGGAAAATCACCCCGTCCGGCAGCCACCATTTGGCAACCCGCTCTTCGAGGAACGCCAGGATCTCCTCACGTTCCAGCGA
This sequence comes from Steroidobacteraceae bacterium, assembly GCA_035567075.1. GTDB lineage: Bacteria > Pseudomonadota > Gammaproteobacteria > Steroidobacterales > Steroidobacteraceae > Bog-1198. The sequence continues at coordinate 2,275 of DATMRC010000069.1, read as the reverse complement.
CTGATCAAGCTTGCGCACGATGAACAGCAAGGGCCGCTCCTCCCAGCGCGGATGTTTCACGCCGATGACCGCGGCCAAGGCGACCGCGGGGTGGCTCATGGCGGCGTTTTCCAGATCGATCGAACTGATCCACTCGCCGCCGGTCTTGATCAGATCCTTGGCGCGGTCCCGAATCTGCATGATGCCCTGCGCATCGATGGTGGCGATGTCCCCGGTGGGCAGCCATCCGTCGATGAGCGCGGAATCCTCCGCCTTGAAGTATCCGCATATGGTCCACAGTCCGCGCACCATCAGTTCGCCTTGCGACTGTCCATCGCGCGGCAACGTGCGGCCGCGCTCGTCCACGACTTTGAGCTCAACGCCAAAAACCGATTTGCCTTGTTTGGACAGCGCTGCATGGCGCGCAGCGGCGGGCAAGACGGCCAGCCGGGAATCCACCGCGCTCATGGTGGCGATGGCCACGGTCTCGGTCATGCCCCAGGCATGCCGCACCTCGATGCCGAATTCGTTGTCGAATTTGGCGATGAGGGATGGCGGCATGGCCGAACCTCCCACCAGAATCCGCTTCAGGGTCGATAACCGCAGATTGTCCTGCTCCATGTAGCGCATCAGCGCGATCCAGATCGTCGGCACCCCCGCAGTGACGGTGACCTTCTCGCTCTCCAGCAATTCGTAAAGACTCGGCGCGTCCATTCGCTGCCCGGGCAGCACCAAGGTAGCACCGCCAATCGGCGCCGCATACGGGATACACCAACCATTGACATGGAACATGGGTACCGCCGGCAGAACGGTGTCCCTGGGCGACAGCGATACCAGCCCGGGCAGGCATGCCGAGAGCGCATTGAGCACGATTGATCGATGCGAGTACAGCGCGCCCTTTGGATTCCCCGTCGTGCCGGAGGTGTAGCAAAGCGCGGCCGCCGCGCGTTCATCGAATCGCGGCCAGTCGAATACATCGCTGTAGGCTCCGATCAAATCCTCGTAGCACAAAACATTGTCGATGCCCGCCATGCTGGGCATGTTCGATGCATCGCTCAAGCATATCCAGGCCTCCACTTGCGGACAATGCGGCGCGATCTTCTCCAGGATCGGTGCATAACTGGCATCGAACAGCAGTGCGCGATCTTCGGCGTGGTTGATGATGTATATCAGCTGTTGTGCGTGCAGCCGCGGATTGCAGGTATGCAGGATCATGCCGCTGCCCGATACCGCGTAATAGGCCTCGAGATGCCGATGATTGTTCAACGCCACCGAGCCGACCGCACTTCCCGCGCTCAAACCCAGGAATTTCAGGGCGTTGGCGAGTCGCTTTGCCCTGGTCCTGCACGCCGCGTAGTTATAGCGAAATAGCGCACCGGACGTCTCGCGCGAAACGATCTGCGCGTCGCCGAATTGACCAGCGCCATGCTCGATCACATCCGAGATCAGGAGCTGTCGATCCATCATCAGACCAGGCTGCAGCATTTGTCCGCCGTTATGATTTGGCGCGCAAGCAGAACATTTCCTCCAGGGAGATCACTTGCGGAGATGAATCCGCGTTGGTGATCATGAGCTCGGCCATCATCGCCCACCAGCGGCGCATCACCGGCTTATCCGGCAATTGATCCATTTGATGGCTGCGCGCGCGGGTGATCACGGCAAACAAGCAGTGATTTTCCGGGTCCCTGAAAATTCGATAATCTTGAATCCCGGCAGCTCGCAATTCCGCTGCGAGTTCAGGCCAAATCTCGTCGTGGCGCCGCCGATATTCCCGTTCGGCGCCGGAGCGCAGCAGCATTCTGAAAGCGACGGTTTCGGTGTCGGACGAGATCACTTATGCTCCCTTCGCGGCGGCGGCCGCTAACTTGAATCTTTGCTCACGAGTGTGGGACAGTGAACATCGCTAAGCGAACATGCCACTATTGGGTGTGCACATGCAAGCGGAGGCGTTTATGGTAAAGCGACGGGATTAGCAGTGACCGGATTGACACAGCCAGTGGGCTTGAAGCCGCCGCAAACCACGGACGAGGACGCTGTCCGGGCGGGGCTCGACCTGCTGGCGAACGGCGGCTGCGATCAATCCGCGTTCCTCGAATCCATGCAGCAGCGGATCCAATGCGCGCCGGAAGGAACTTGGGAAGTGCTCTCGCAGCTGGATCAATATTACCGCCGCGGAAAAATCGGGCGCGAAACCTTCCAGGCGATCAAATCCGCGCTCGCCGGAGCCGCCCTAAGGCTGGGCGGCGATCCGGCAGCAGCGCGCCTCGCGGCGCCAGCAGCGCGCGCGCGCGCTCCG
>DATMRC010000068.1:0-2848 GCA_035567075.1 Steroidobacteraceae bacterium | reverse complement strand
AGGCGACGTGGCTCTTCGGCACGAGCGCGGCTGCGCAATCACCGTCGGCGCAGGCGCGTGGGGTGCCGGTCTTTGAAGTGGACAGCGCCTGGCCGAAGCTGCCGCCGCAGTGGAAGGTCGGCGACGCATCGAGCTTCGCCGTCGATGCGCAGGATAACGTCTGGCTGCTGCACCGTCCGCGCACGCTCAAGCCCGAAGACGCTGCCAGGGCCGCCCCGCCGGTCATGGTGTTCGACGCAGCCGGCAATTTCATCAAGGCGTGGGGCGGGGCGGGCAACGGATATGACTGGCCCGAGCGCGAGCACGGCATCCATATCGACCACAAGGGCTTCATATGGATCGGCGGAAACAATTGTCCAACCTCGGGGCTTGCCGGGCTCAAGCCGGTTGCCGATGACGCCTACTTGAAGTTCACGCCCGAGAGCGCCTTCGTGCTGCAGATCGGAAAGAGCAACCAAAGCAAGGGCGATGCCGACACGGTCAACGTGCATCGCGCCGCGGACGCCTGGGTGCACGCGCCCACCAACGAGCTGTTCGTGGCCGACGGTTACGGCAATCATCGGGTGATCGTCTTCGACGCGGATACCGGCGCGTTCAAGCGGATGTGGGGTGCATTCGGCAAGCCGCCAGGCGGCGAGGACAGCTGCGCAATCGTGACGCCAAAGACCTTTCCGGACGCCGAGGGACCCGCGCATTTCAATGTTGCGCATGCCATCCGCGTCGCCAACGACGGAATGGTCTATCTCGCGGATCGCGAGAACCGGCGCGTGCAGATGTCCACCAGCGACGGCAAGTTCGTGAAGCAGCTGATCAGAACCGAGACCACGTTTGCGCGCAACCTGGCGCTCTCCGCCGATCCTGCGCAGCAGTTCCTCTATGTCGGCGGCGGCAAGGCCATTTCGGTCGTCGATCGCAAGACGCTCGATGTCGTGGGCTCGATCCAGCCTCCCGGCATTCTGGGACCGGGCCACCACATCGCGACCGATTCGAAGGGCAACATCTATCTCGCCCAGACCACCGCCGGGATGCAGAAGCTGGTATTCAAGGGAATACCGCCGACCCAATGACGCCGAAGTGCCGCAAGCAGATGTCGATGATCTTCAGGGGTTCACGCGCTCTCGTTGCCAGCGACACCTCTCCGCGGAGGGGCGAGGTCGGATCGCGCTTGCGTCGCGTCATGCTGTACGAGAGATGAAGGTTGGGCTTCGGAGCCGCCCTGTAGGGGGAGGCTTCAAACAGCGGTAAGCTGCTTACCACCAATGACGCAAGCAATTTCTCTGTCGTTGGCCGCGATTGGGGCCACAAGCGCTCGCAGTTTGGGCTTCCCGCGTCGGCCACACGACCTATTTCAACATTGGCCGCGACATTATCTTATACCAATTCTATATCAGAGCGAGTTGACTATATAGGGGAAGGCGGTGATGGAGCGGACGAGCTTTGGATTGCGCTCGATGTATAGGACAGCCTGCTTGAGTTTGGCGCAGACAGCGTCCATGGATTTGAGCGCATAGTTCTTGAAGATTTTCTCACGGATTTCATCCCAGAGATTTTCCTTTGGATTGAGTTCGGGCGAATAGGGTGGAAGATACAGGAGCGTGATGTTGGCGGGGACGACAAGGTCACCGCAGCGGTGGTTGGGCGCGCCGTCGAGAACCAGCAAGATATCTTCCCGGGCAAACTTGCGCGCCAGCACATCGAGGAAGACCTGGAAGCAGGCAGTATTCGAAGTCGGCATGATCAGATAGACGCAAGTGCCGTCCTTAGGGGAGACTGCCCCGTATAAATAGATGTACTCACGGATGAGTTGGGCAGCGACCGCCGGCCGCATGCCAATCGGCGCCCAGCATGGGCGTATCCGATTCATGCGACCGAAGCGCGCTTCGTCCGTGAACATGATACGCAGTTGCCGGTTGCGTCGGGCGGCAGCCCGGCGGGCCTTCCTCACAGCATCAGGAAAGCCGTTTTTTTAAAAGCATCCTGCGCTGCAAGGTCACGTTTGGGATGAAATGGACGCGGCATCAGTTTGCGCCAGCCGTGCCGGTGCAGCAGGTTATAGACCGTGCTGTCGCTGGTTGTGTGACCAATTGCTCTCTCGTACGCCGCCTTGAGATCGTGGATGTTCAACATCTCCCCCGCGCCCGCCGCTTTGGCAAAACGCGCGAGCAAGGCGTTTTCTTCGGTCAATGTCATGTTTTCGTGTTTGCGCCCACCATTCGGTTTGGGCTTGAGCGCTTTGATCCCACCGTGGTCATGGACCATATGCGCGCGGTTTACCGTGCTCAGCGACACGCCCATCGCTGCCGCAATCGCCGGCTGCGTCATCCCACCTTCACGCAAAAGCACCATCTGGATGCGTTGGCGCTGCGCCGCCGGTATCTTCCAGCGCAACGCAGTCTTCAGCCGCCGCACCTCGGCCTTGCTGCATTTGACCATCCGTTTCTCCCGAATCAGATGGTGCAAGCGAATCACACCTCGGGGCACCCTACCAGGCCCCGGTATTACCTGGAAAAAACTCGATTCAGGCCGTTATGGAACTGGTATTAGACCGTTATAGTGGTCGTAACGCCAATTTTGTTCGCGTTAGGGTCCACGACTAGGTGTGGCGCAGGCCAGGATGTGTATCACTCTGCCGCAAGCGCCAACACGTCGCTGCGGTCGCGGTGCGAATAGTAGGACGCATTTGCGCGGCCGGAAGTTGCCTCTCGCGTAAAGAGAATCAGATGATGCGCGCCGATGGCCACTCGTAGAACGCACTCGATGTCGCCCCGGATCAGGCGCCGCAATGCAAATTTCCAGAACACGCGCTTATAGTCGCCGCGCACCCCGACATACCACACCACTCGTGAGA
>DATMRC010000067.1:0-32810 GCA_035567075.1 Steroidobacteraceae bacterium | reverse complement strand
TTGCGGGGAATTGTATAACGGCGACTAAGGTTTGACGGCCTTAGCAGCTATTGCTAGTGTCGCGGCACCCTATGCTCCGGATCATTGTTGTCTTGGGTTGTGTCGCCTGCCTTGCCGGTTGCGCGAGCGGGCCGCCCGTGCAAGAAATGAGCGACGCCCGGCAAGCCATCGTCGCAGCCCAGACTGCGGGCGCCACCAGCGCGACATCTCCTGAATATGCCGCTGCGCAGGCGGCGATTTCGCGAGCGGAAGCCCATTTGCAGGCGCAAGAATACGTGCGCGCCCGATTGGCGGCGGTGCAGGCCAAGAAACATGCCGCCGCCGCGCTTGCCGATGCCCAGCATTCCGAAACCCCCGCCGCAGTCCCGCACTGACCTCACTCGCCACTACCGGGTATCCGGCAAGGTGCAGGGAGTGTATTACCGGCATTCCACGCGGGCCGAGGCCAGGCGTCTGAATCTGCGCGGCACTGTACGCAATTTATCCGATGGCAGCGTCGAGGTGCTGGTGCAGGGCGCGCCGGCGGCGGTCGAGGCGCTGCGGCTGTGGCTGCATCGCGGCCCCGCGCATGCGCGCGTCGACCGGGTCAGCGAACTCGCGCTGGGCGATCCGGCGGACTTGAAAATCCCGGAGGACTTCGAGGTTCTCTAAAAGCGCCAGGCCCGCTGCCAGCGCTGCATTACCAAGGCGGGGTAGGTGTTTCGTCCGGTGCTGCCATTGTAGCGGGCGAGCGCGCGTGTCCAATTTCGATGTTCGGCACGCAGGTAGTAGCGAAGAATCTCGCAGCCCATGCGGATGTTGGGCGCGACCTTCACCAGCTGATTCTGCACCCCCAACTCGCGCGGCCAAAAGGGCATCACCTGCATGAGCCCGACCGCGCCGGCGGGCGACACGGCCCAGCGGTCAAAACGACTCTCCACTTCCATCAGGGCGAGAACCAGGTCCGGGGGAATTTGCAAAGTGGGATCGCGCTTGGCCTCGCAGTACACATGATCCAGAATCTCGACACGGGCTTCGTGAGTCGGCACGAACTGCGCCAGCCGTGGCTCCATGGTCTTGTACCAGACTTCGGACTCATACCGATCCGCAAAGCAATCGGTGCTGGCAATGATTCTTTGCAGCAGGGACTTGAGTTCCGGATCGCGCTGCTGATCCGCGCGCGCGGCGCGCGGCAGCGCGCAGCACAGGATCAGCGCCGCCAATGCCGCCGGGAAGCAGAAACTCGCGCGCAACCAGCGCCGCATCGGGCAACCTCAGGTATTTAACTTATCCCGAATATAGCCTACCGGATCCGCGGCGGAAATTTCCGTCGACTCGATCTCGTGCCGCTGTCGATATTCGAGATTTCCGGTCAATAGACTGCGCTCGCCGATGACGATGCGGTGCGGTATCCCCAACAGTTCGGAATCGGCGAATTTGACGCCGGGGCGCGCGTCGCGATCGTCGAGCAGCACATCGATGCCGGCGGCATTGAAGTCCCGGTACAGCGCGTCGGCTTTCTCCTGCACGAGCGTCGACTTTTGGTAGTTGATCGGCACCAAGACGACCTGGAACGGAGCGATGGCCGCGGGCCAGAGAATACCGTTGGCATCGTGATTCTGTTCGATCGCGGCGGCAACCACCCGGGTCACGCCGATGCCGTAGCAGCCCATGAACATGGGTATGGCTCGGCCCTGCTCATCCAACACGCTGGCATTCATCGCTTCGCTGTACAACTGGCCAAGCTGAAAAATATGGCCGACCTCGATGCCGCGGGCGATCTTCAGAGTTCCGCGCCCGGTCGGGCTGGGATCGCCGGTCTGGACATTGCGGATGTCCACCGATTTTGGGTCCGGCAGATCGCGCCCCCAATTCACGCCGCGGTAGTGCAGGTCTTTCTGGTTTGCGCCGCATACGAAATCCGCCAAGTGAGCGGCGGCATGATCGACGTATAGCAAGCCTTTGAAGCCGAGGGGTCCGAGGGAGCCAGGGTCGGCGCCGGCGGCCGACCGGACCCGCTCGGCGCCCGCCATCCGCAATGGGCTGGCGACGCCCGGCAATTTCTGAGATTTGACCGCGTTCAGCTCATGGTCGCCGCGGATCACCAGCGCGACGACATCGCCGGCGCTGCCCTCCACCAGCAGGGTCTTCACGCATTGCGCCGCAGCCACTCCAAGCAGCGCGCTTAACTCGGCAATGGTGCGCGTGTTCGGCGTCGGGACCTTGCTGAGCGGCTGCTTACCCAACGCACGCGGCGCGGCCGGCGGCACGGTTGCGGCCAATTCCAGATTTGCCGCGTAGTCGTCGGCATCCGAAAACACGATCGCGTCCTCGCCTGAGTCCGCCAAAACATGAAATTCCTGCGAGGTGCTGCCCCCGATGCTGCCGCCATCGGCCTGCACGGCCCGAAATTTCAATCCCATCCTGGTGAAGATGCGCGAATAGGCCTCGTACATGAGGCGATAACCCTCGGCCAGGCTCGCTTCATCGGTATGAAAGGAGTAGGCATCCTTCATCAAGAACTCGCGCGCGCGCATCACGCCGAAGCGCGGGCGAATTTCATCGCGGAATTTGAACTGAATTTGATAGAAATTGACCGGTAGTTGCTTGTAGCTGCGCAGCTCGCGCCGCGCGATGTCCGTGATTACTTCCTCGTGCGTCGGGCCATAGGCAAACTCGCGATCGTGGCGATCCTTGAAGCGCAGCAGTTCCGGTCCGTACTTGTTCCAGCGGCCCGACTCCTTCCACAATTCTGCCGGCTGAACGGTCGGCATGCACATTTCCAAGGCGCCGGCGCGGTTCATCTCTTCGCGTACGATTTGCTCCACCTTTCTCAAGGTGCGCAGCCCCATCGGCATCCAAACATACAGTCCAGCCGCCAGGCGGCGAATCATGCCTGCCCGCAGCATGAGTTGATGACTGATGACCTCGGCGTCGGCGGGCACCTCCTTGAGGGTCAAAATCGGATATTGGGATAAGCGCATACCCGCATATCTTACATGAGCCCCCCTGGTATTATGGCGGCCAATGAGCGACGACGACGAGTCACAAGCGCCACGGCGCGGTGTTTACTGGCTGCCAAACCTGCTCACGACGGGAGCGTTGTTTGCAGGTTTCTACGCCGTCGTCGCGGCCGTCGACTTGAGGTTCGAATACGCGGGCATCGCGGTGTTCATCGCGATGTGCTTCGACAGCTTGGATGGTCGAGTGGCGCGCTGGACCAACACGGCGAGCCCTTTCGGCAAGGAATACGATAGCCTCTCCGACATGGTGTCTTTCGGAGTCGCTCCCGCCATCGTCACCTACCAATGGGGGGTGGCGCGCATCGCCGAGTACGGACCGCTGTGGCGCCGGATCGGCTGGTTGGTGTGTTTTTTTTATGCGGCCGCCGCGGCGCTGCGCCTGGCGCGCTTCAATTCACGATCGGCCACGCAGGATAAGAATTATTTCGAAGGGCTGCCGAGTCCCGCGGCCGCTGCGGTGGTCGCCGCGCTGATCTGGCTTGCGAGCGACCAGACCAATGTCGGATTGCCGGGATTGGTTCTTGCGTTCGTCGTCACCGCTTCGGTAGGCGCGCTCATGATCAGCCGCTTCGCATTCAACAGCTTCAAGCAGGTCAACGTCGGCGCAAAAGTGCGCTTCACGTACATCGTGTTCGTGCCGCTGGCGTTCGTGCTCATCTTTTTGCATCCGGCGATCACCTTGCTGCTGATGTCGGGGCTGTATGCCCTGTCGGCGCCGACGGTGTGGGTGTTCCGCAAATTGCGGCGGCGAAATCGTGCCGTGGCACAACATGAATAATGCATTGCGCCGCGAGTATCTTGCCGCTTTGGGGTTTACCACCTGGGTGGTGCGCGGCAAGGCCCTGCCGGCGATGCCCGTGGCGGCGAACGAGTCGCCCGCCGCGAATGAAATGCCGGCCGCGGCTGAAATACCAGCCGCGATTGCCGGGTCGGCCGCGCGCGAGGCGGGGATCGATTGGCCCGAACTGCGTGCCCGAGTGGCGGCGTGCACGCGCTGCTCATTGAGTACGACGCGAACCCAGACGGTCTTTGGTGTGGGCAACCAGCGGGCCGAATGGCTGGTCGTCGGCGAGGCGCCAGGCGCCGAGGAAGACCGCCAGGGCGAGCCGTTCGTGGGCCGCGCCGGCCAATTGTTGAATTCCATGTTGCGTGCGGTGGGACTGACGCGCGAGCAGGTTTACATCGCCAATGTTCTCAAATGCCGGCCTCCCGGCAATCGCGACCCCAGCCAAAGCGAGGCCGCCGAATGCCTGCCCTACCTGGAACAGCAGATTGCGCTCATAAAACCGAAGATAATGTTGGCCGTGGGACGTATCGCCGCACAAAACCTGCTTCGGACGGATAAGACATTGGGAAGTTTGCGCCAACAGGTCCATCGATTTGGAATATCTCAAGTGCCCCTCATCGTCACCTATCACCCCGCCTACTTGCTGCGCACGCCGACCGACAAGCGCAAGAGTTGGGAGGATTTGAAATTCGCGCGCGCCGTGTGCTCGCATGTCTAGCGTCAAACGCGAACAAGAATTCGCCGCGGTCGAGATTCGGCCCATGCACGAACTCGACCTGCCGGTGGTGGCGGCCATCGAGAGAACCGCGTATCAATTCCCCTGGAGCGAGGGAATATTTCGCGATTGTCTGCGCGTCGGCTATGTGTGCCGCGTGGTTGATGTTGCCGGCGATCTGGGAGGCTACGGCATCATGTCGGTCGGCGCCGGCGAGGCGCATATCCTGAACGTCTGCATCCGCGATGAATTTCGCTCGCGGGGTTTCGCCCGCAGAATATTGCTGTACTTGGTGGAGTGCGCACGCGCCGCCGATATGCAGGAGGCGTTTCTCGAAGTCAGGCCTTCCAACCTGGCCGCCACCCGCCTGTACCAGTCCCTGGGATTCGAGCAGGTTGGCGTGCGGCGTGGATACTACCAAGCCACGGTGGGCCGCGAGGATGCCGCGGTGCTGCGCCTCATGCTGGGCAAGAACGTCAGGTAATGACCCGCCTCCGGGGCAAGGATGTTCATCAGGAATAAATATCAATAAAATCAATTGATAATAACCTAATATTAATCCAATTGAACATCCGCGTGTTTCCTCTACAATGCCGGGCCCCGCGCAGACTCAAACCGTAGAGGAATTCTTGATCATGTCGACTGGCTCCCTGGCCGCTGAAATCAGCAGAAGAAGAACTTTTGCAATCATCTCCCATCCCGACGCCGGTAAAACCACGCTGACCGAAAAGCTGCTGCTGTTCGGCGGCGCCATCCAGATGGCCGGCACCGTGAAAGGCCGCAAGGCAACGCGGCACGCCACCTCGGATTGGATGCGACTCGAGCAGCAGCGCGGCATCTCGGTGACATCCTCGGTGATGCAGTTCCCATTCAATGCGTGCATCGTCAACCTGTTGGACACGCCGGGCCATGAGGATTTCTCGGAGGACACCTATCGAACTTTGACCGCCGTGGACTCCGCGCTGATGGTTATCGACTGCGCAAAAGGCGTCGAGGAGCGAACCATCAAACTCATGGAGGTGTGCCGCCTGCGCGACACGCCGATCATGACCTTCGTCAACAAGCTGGATCGCGACGGCAAGGCACCGATCGAACTGCTGGATGAGATCGAAAGCGTTCTCAAGATTCAATGCGCGCCCATCACCTGGCCGATCGGCATGGGCCGCGATCTCCAGGGGGTCTATCACCTGATCGAGGACAAGATATACGTATATTTCGCGGTCGAGAAAGGCCGGGTCGGCACGCACGCAACGATTGCCGGTATCGCGAGTGCGGAGGCGCGCGAGTTTCTCGGGGCTAGATACCAAGAATTTCTCGACGAGGTCGAACTGGTGCGGGGCGCCAGCCCGCAATTCGATTTGCAGCGCTACCTGGCCGCCAAGCAGACGCCGGTGTTCTTCGGCTCGGCGGTCAACAACTTCGGCGTTCGCGAATTGTTGTCGTCGTTCGTTGCGCACTCGCCCGGGCCGCAGCCGCGGGCCGCCTTGCAGCGTACCGTCAACGCCGCGGAACCCAGACTCAGCGGTTTCATCTTCAAGATTCAGGCCAATATGGATCCCGGGCACCGCGATAGAATCGCGTTCATGCGCCTCTGTTCGGGGCGCTACGCGCGCGGCATGCGCTTGCATCATGTGAGGCTTCACAAGGATGTCCGCATTGCGGACGCACTGACCTTTCTTGCCGCGGACCGCAGCCAGGCCGAAGAAGCCTATGCGGGCGACATCATCGGTCTGCATAACCACGGCACCATCAATATCGGCGATACCTTCAGTGAGGGTGAAGACCTCACCTTCACCGGCGTGCCGAATTTTGCCCCGGAAATCTTCCGCCGTGCCGTGCTCAAGGATCCGCTGCGCATGAAGGCGCTGCAGAAGGGGCTGTCGCAGCTGTGCGAGGAGGGCGCCACGCAGCTGTTCAAACCACTGCGCAATAACGATTTGATTCTCGGGGCGATCGGCCAGCTGCAGTTCGAAGTCGTGGCCTTTCGCCTGCAGGACGAATATGGGGTGCAATGCGTTTTTGAAGCCATCAATGTGGCTGTGGCACGCTGGGTGAGCATCAAGGATGAGAAAAGACTTGGCGAATTCAAGGTCAAGGCCTACGACAATCTTGCGGTGGATCACGCCGGCGAACTGGTGTATCTCGCCCCGACGCGCGTCAATCTGGGTTTGATCGAGGAGCGCTGGCCGGAAATAAAATTCCTGAAGACCCGTGAGAATCTCTCGGGTTGAGCGCGCGGCTTCATTGTGGCCAGAGCCGCGGCGAAATTATTTTTGCAGCGGCTTCGGCCGGAACCCGCGGACCCCTGCCTCGAACTGACCTAGGGTGACGGCCGTCGAGGGGACCGCATAGCGCAACGACGAATACTGCCGGCATAGCACCGTGACGGCGGAGCCAAGATCGGGACGCTGCCGCGCCACTCGAGCCGCGTAGGCTTCGGCGCCCTCGTGCGGCAGGCGCGGCAAACCCGCGGCGGCAAGCTTGAGGCATAGCCGGCGAAAGGCTCGGACCGCCGAGTCCTTCGCTTGCGGATCGAGTTCGCGCCGTATTTGCCAAGTGAGCCAGCACATCACGGCAATCATGGCACCCGCCAACAACATCACCAGTTTCTGGCCGTCGGGCTCGGGAATCCGCAGCATCTCGAGCAATTTGCGCTGCGAATCCTGATCGAAGTCCAGAATGCGCTCGCGCCAGATCTCGCGCAGCAAATCGAGGCGCAGGCGCGCGCCCGCGAACCAAGGCGAGCTCCTTTGCCAACGGCTGGCCGCCTGCTCGCCGGCATTCACGGCGTCGGTCAACCCGCTCTCGACGCGCTGCGGCGCGATCGCGGACGTGGGATCGATGCGTACCCACCCCCGGCCCTCGATCCACACTTCGTCCCAAGCGTGCGCATCGCTCTGGCGAACTATCCAATAGTCCCCGTAGGGATTGAGAGTGCCACCTTGATAACCTGTCACCACGCGCGCCGGGATCCCCGCCGCGCGCACCAACGCGGCAAACGCCGATGCATAGTGCTCGCAGAAGCCGCGCCGCGTGCCGAATAAAAATTCGTCCACCGGACTCGCGCCCAATTTCGGCGGCGACAACGTGTAGTAGAAGGGTTGCTGGTTGAACAGGGCGAGTACCGCGCGCACGAACTCCATATCGTCGGGGTGCGCGGCGCGCAGTTCCCGTGCCAGCTGCAGCGTACGCGGATTATGATTGGGCGGCCGCGTGTCGAGGCCGCGCGAGAGGTCGCTCAAAGACGCCGCAAATTGCACGTGAGAATGCGAGGTGGCGACCACATCGACCGGACGCGACAACGGGAAGTCCTGCATCAGCGTGTAGTCACTGTTCAGGCCGGCATGGGGCAGATTCCACTGGGCGGGATAATCCAGGGTGAAAATCCATCTGTGTTGATGCGGTTCCATCATGATGGTGTATTCGTATGCGGGCCCCTGCGACTGCAAGGGAAGCGAATCGTTGGCAAGCCAATCGGCGCGCTGCCAGGTACGCCCGTCAAAGATGTGCAGCACCGGGCCGCGCCAGTAACGCTCCTGCGATGGCGGTGTTGCACCAGCGAAGCGAACGCGAAATGCAACATCATCCGACAGCGCCAGGTGGGTGATATCTCCGGGACTCATGGTGTCTCCCACTCCCGATTGGGCGACGCGCGTATCGTTCGGGATCTGCCACAAAGGCCCGGCGAATCGCGGGAACAGCAGCCAAAATACCAGTGCCAGAGGCAGAGCTTGGCCCAACACCCGTCCGCCGTGGCGCAGGCTGTAGCGCCAATCCGGCGCCGGTCCGCTGCTGGTGAGACGCAGCAGCGTGGCCGTGGTGAACCAGCAGACACCGATGAGATAGGCGAGCAGCCAGAAAGAGTTTCCCTCCAATAAGGCCGACAGACTCACGAAGTAAATGATCAGGGTGATGATGTAGACATCGCGTCTGGTTTTGGTCTCCAGCAATTTCAAGCCCGCCATCAGCACCAACAGCGCGGTGCCGGCATCCAGGCCATTGAAGGTGTGAAAACGCAGAAGCAACAGCGGAATGGACAGCAGCGCGAGTGTCAACACCACCCAGCCGGGCGCAGAGCCGCGGCCGCCGCGCGCCAGGCCTAAGCGGACGAAGCCGCAGGCGACAACAACGAGCGGTATCCAAACGGGCAGCGCGGTTATGTGCGCCACCAATGCCAGGCCTAAGCATGCGGAGATACCCAGCAGCTGCTCGTATGAGACGCGGTCGGTGATCATTCTAAGATTCCGCAACGCCGAATGCGGCAAGCGCCCGCAAGCACGCGAATCGATGGGCGGCGCCGCCCGAGGGGGCGATCTCCTTGCCGGGTATGCGAAGACCATACGGGCGCTGCGCGGCATCGCTTTCCAACACCCACAGGCACAGCTGTGAAAGGCGAGCCTCGACTCCCAAGCCCTGCAACGAGGAGAATTCCAGCCACTCGGGCTGTGCTGCCAGACTCGAATAACTGCGCACCGCCGCATCGCCGCCGCGCGCCAGTACTTTCCATGCCATGTGCTTCAAGGGAACCCCGGGCTCGTAAGCGCGCAGGCCGGAGAAATCCTCGTCGCCGCGTCTCTCGGAATGCGCGCCGTTGCCCTGTGCCCCCTCCGACGGCAGGATGCGGGTGCCCGCGGGAGCGGGCGCAATGTAAATCGTGAGCAACTGCTGCACATAGGTCCAAGAATAAAACCAGCCGAAGGGATAGCGGGTGCGCAGTTCGAACTGATTGACGCGCGTCAGACCGCGCTGCGTCACCGGGACGACGACAGTGATCGACTCATTCTCGTTGGCCGCGACGCTGCCCATGCCGGCGGCCGACATGCAGCGTATCTCGACGTCGCGGCGATCCACATTCGAGTTGTTATGCAGTGCAAATTCAAACACCGCGTCGCGCCCGGCAAATGCATCGACTTCCGTGGTCACGTCAACGGAAAGACGCTGCAGGTTGCGATTGCAGTGATGCATGGTGACCATGGCCATGCTGACCAACAAGAAAGCAAATGCCAGACCGAGATTGCTGTTGTAGTTGAGGCCGGCGATGAGCATCGCGGCAAGAATCGCCGCCAGCATGAAGCCGAAGCGCGACGGCAGAATATATATGCGGCGCCGATTGACCGTCATCGGCAAGGAATCACGCCCATGACGGCGCGCGGACCGGGCCCGCAATTTGGCGGTGGCAACCTGCCGTAATGTGGCCACGGAATCGAATCCTTACATTAGGGAACCGCTACCGCCTCGAGCAGGCTGGTCACAACGACGGCGTCGCTGCTTCGCTGCCGTACTCGATGCTCGACTACGCTGGCGAATATGGCCTGCACGTGCTCGGGGATCACGGCGCTGCGGCCGGACAACAATGCCCATGCGCGCGCCGCACGCAGCAGACCTATGGCCGCTCGCGGCGAGAGCCCCGCATTGATTCCCGGCGCGCGGCGCGTGTGGGCGACGAGCGCCTGGACGTAATCGAGCAGCGCCGGGGCGACGTGTACGTCCAGAACGCTTTGCTGCAGCTGCCGCAACTGGTCGGGTGTGAGAATCGTGGTCAGGGTGTTCACCAGTTCGCGCCGATCGATGCCGTTCAGCAACTCGCGCTCAACCGCAGCCGCCGGGTATCCCAGATGCACACGCATCAAGAACCGGTCCAGTTGCGATTCGGGCAGCGGAAAAGTGCCCACCTGATCCTGTGGATTCTGGGTGGCGATGACGAAGAAGGGCTCCGGCAGCGCCATGGTTTGCCCGTCGAGGGTGACCTGATGCTCCTCCATCGCTTCCAGCAGCGCGCTCTGTGCCTTTGGCGAGGCGCGGTTGATTTCATCGGCGAGCACCAGCTGCGCAAAGATCGGGCCGCGTTGAAAGCGGAATTTCCCCGTTTCGCGGTCAAAGATCGACACGCCGAGCACGTCGGCCGGCAGTAGATCGCTGGTGAACTGCACGCGCTGGAACGATAACCCCAAGGATTTTGCGATGGCGTGCGCCAGAGTGGTCTTGCCCACTCCGGGAATATCCTCAATCAAGAGATGGCCGCGCGCCAACAGGCACGCGACGCACAGCCGGATCTGCGCATCCTTGCCGAGGATTACCCGGTTCAGCTGCGATAACACTGCTTCGATCTGCGAATGCAGCGCGTTCATTGGTCTTTGAGCTTGGTCACGCGCGCAGTCTGGGCTGACAATTGGCCGATTTCCGTGCGCAATTCCGCAACCCGCTGCTGATCTTTGAACACGATATCCGGCGGCGCGTTGCGTGCGAACTGGCCGTTGGACAGTTTGGCGTCCAATTTCTGCAGGTCCAGTTCGGCTTTGCGCAGCCGCTTGGCCAGCCGCTCGAGTTCGGCCGTCGGCTCGATCAGCCCCGCCATGGGCACGAGGATTTCCAGGCTGCCCAGCAATGCGACCGCGGAAATCGGCGCCGTATGGCCCGGCGCCAGCACGCGCGGCGGCTCGATACCGGCGAGGCGCGACAAGTAATGCAAATTACGCCCAAGATATTCAATGTCCTTGGGAGAGGCGTTCTGCAGCAGCACGTCCAGTCTGCGGCTGGGTGCAATGTCCATCTCGCCGCGAATTTGCCGCACGCCGAGAATGAAATCCATGACCCAGCGCATTTCCGGCTCGGCTTGCGCATCCGTTTGGACGTCGGCGGCCGCGGGATAGGCCGCGCGCATGATGGTCTCGCCCGGCGCCGCGGCGCTCAGGCGTACGCGCTGCCAGATTTCCTCGGTGATGAAGGGGGCGAGCGGATGCAGCGCGCGCAGCAGCTTTTCCAGCGTGCTGATCAAGGTGAAGCGGGCGCCGAGCTTGCCGGCGGCGGTCGCCGATTCCGATTGCAGCACCGCCTTCGACAACTCCAGATACCAATCGCAGAATTCATGCCAGGTGAACTCGTACAGCGCATTGGCGACATTGTCGAGCCGATAGTCGGTAAATCCGGATTCGATGCGTGCGAGCATCGCCGCCAGCCGCGATTGGATCCAGCGATCCGCCAGGCTGAATTCCGCGCCCTGCATCTGAACATCCTGGCCCTCGACATTCATCAGCACGTAGCGCGCCGCGTTCCACAATTTGTTGCAGAAATTTCGGTACTCCTCGACGCGTGCCATGTCGAATCGAAGGTCGCGGCTTTGCGTCGCGAGCCGCGCGAAGCACAGGCGCAGCGCATCGGTGCCGTAGGCCGCGATGCCTTGCGGAAATTGCCTGCGGGTATCCTTCTCGATGGCGGTGCGCATTTGCGGCTGCATCAGGCCGGAGGTGCGCTTGGCGAGCAGCGCCTCGAGCGAGATGCCATCGACGATGTCCAGGGGATCGATGACGTTGCCCTTGGTCTTGGACATCTTCTGGCCGTCTTGATCGCGAATCAGCCCATGGATATAGACGGCGCGAAACGGCACGTCCGCGGTGAATTTCAGGCCCATCATGATCATGCGGGCGACCCAGAAGAATATGATGTCGAATCCGGTCACCAATACCGTGGTCGGGTAGTAGGTTTGCAGCGCGCGTGTCCGTTCCGGCCAGCCCAGAGTGGAAAACGGCCACAGCGCCGAAGAAAACCAGGTATCCAACACGTCGCTGTCCTGACGCAAGGGAATCGCCGCGTCGATGCCGTGCACGGCGCGGGCCTGCGCCTCGCTGCGCGCCACATACCAGCGGCCATCAGGGTCGTACCACGCCGGGATTCTGTGGCCCCACCATAATTGGCGGCTGATGCACCAATCCTTGATTTTATGCATCCACTCGAAATATACGCCGCTCCAGTTGTCAGGCACGAAGCGGACTCTTCCTTCCTCGACGGCGCGGATCGCGGGCGCCGCCAATGGCTTGATGTCCACAAACCATTGATCCGTCAGCAGCGGCTCCAGCACCGCGTTGCTGCGATCACCGCGCGGTACTGTGAGCTTGTGCGGTTCGATGCGCTCGATGAGACCCAACGCGTCGAGGTCGGCGACAATTCTCGCCCTGGCTGCGGCGCGGTCGAGACCTCGGTACGCAATGGGCACGTTGTCATTGAGGGACGCGTCCAATGTCATGATGTTGATCAGCGGCAACTTGTGCCGCAACCCAACCTCGTAGTCATTGAAGTCATGTGCGGGCGTGATTTTTACGCAGCCGCTGCCGAAGGTCGGGTCCACGTAGGCGTCGGCGATAATGGGCAGCTCCCGCCCGGCGAGCGGCAACCGCACCTTGCGGCCGATCAGGTGCCGGTAGCGTTCATCGTCGGGATGCACGGCGACCGCGGCATCGCCCAGCATGGTCTCCGGCCGCGTGGTGGCCACCACCAAGAACCCCTCGGCGTCGCTCAACGGATAGCGCAAATGCCAGAGGCTGCCGGACTCCTCCTCCGCGACCACCTCCAGGTCCGATACCGCAGTCTTCAGGACCGGGTCCCAATTCACCAGGCGTTTGCCGCGGTAGATCAGGCCTTGCTCATACAGGCGCACGAACACCTCGGTCACGGTTTGCGACAGAGCCGGGTCCATGGTGAACATATCGCGCTGCCAATCGACCGAAGCGCCGAGCCGGCGCATTTGATTTTTGATGATGCCGCCGGAGGTTTCCTTCCATTGCCAGACTCGCGCGACGAACGCATCGCGCCCGATATCGACGCGCTTTTTTCCCTCGGCATTGAGCTGGCGCTCGACCACCATCTGTGTGGCGATACCCGCATGATCGGTGCCCGGCTGCCACAGTGTGTCGAAGCCGCGCATGCGATGATAACGAATCAGGGCATCCATGATGGTGTCTTGAAACGCATGCCCCATGTGCAATGTACCGGTGACATTCGGCGGCGGAATGACGATCGAGTACACAGGCCCATGTTCGCTGGGTGCGAAATACCCGGAGGCTTCCCAGTTTCTGTAGATGCGCGGTTCGATGTCGGCGGGGGAGAAGGCCTTATCCATAAACGCCGGCGGTCTCGTCGATCTGATGCGTTTCCAGGGTGAGCTTGAGCTCGCGGTAGGCCTTGAAGCGCTCGCGGGCGAAGCGCCGGCGCTCATCGTCGGCGTCGATGATTTCGGCGACGCGTGAGTATTGCGGCAGTTGCGCGGGCAGGGCATTCGCCAGATTCACCAGCAACTGCGCCCCCGGCGTTGCCGCGCAATCCACCATGAGGTGAACCGGCGTCTCGGGATCGACGGATTGCTCATCGAGGCAGATCTTGTGGGGTATGAAGGAGCGCTCGTTAAAGGTCCAAAGCAGTTCATCCAGCTCCTTCGCGTCCGCCAGCGTTTCAGTGACTATGACGACGCGCAAGTCACGCAGATAGGCTTTCTCAATCAGTCGGCAGGCGAATGTCCAGCGCTGTTTCGCGGCGGCGGTTTTCAACACGTAGAAATCAACGCGCTCGGTCATGTTGCCTTGGCGCGATGAACCAGGAAATCGACCAGCAGCGGTACGGGCCGGCCGGTGCTGCCCTTTTGCGAGCCGCTGAGCCAGGCGGTCCCGGCCACATCAAGGTGGGCCCATTCAAGATCCTTGGCAAACTTCCATAGGAAGGAGGCGGCGGTACAGGCGCCGCCCTCGCGGCCGCCGATGTTGGCGATGTCGGCGAAGTTGCTCTTGAGCTGATCGACGTATTCCTCGCCGATTGGCAGGCGCCAGGCGCGATCATCGGCGCGAATGCCGGCGGATTGCAATTCCTGCGCCAGGGGTTCGTTGTTGCTCATCAAGCCGCTGGTGTGGTTGCCGAGAGCGATGATGCAGGCACCGGTCAAGGTGGCGACATCGATCACCGCCGCCGGCTTGTAGCGGCGGCTGTAGGTGATGCAATCGCATAGCACCAGCCGGCCTTCGGCGTCGGTGTTGAGCACCTCGACGGTTTGACCGGACATGGTGGTGACGATGTCGGCGGGTTTCACGGCGCTGCCGCTCGGCATGTTCTCCGCTGCGGCGACGATCACCACCACATTGAGCTTGAGTTTGAGCTCGGCGATGCTGCGCAGCGTGCCGAGCACAGTCGCACCGCCGCTCATGTCGAACTTCATTTCGTCCATGGCGGGAGGATCCTTGAGAGAAATTCCGCCGGAATCGAAGGTGATGCCCTTGCCGACCAAACAGATCGGCGCCGCGCCCTTTTTGGCGCCGCGGTACTCGCACACGATGAGGCGCGGGGGCTCCTCCGACCCTTGGGTTACCGCGAGAAAGGCGCCCATCTTGAGCGCCTTGATGCCGCTTTCGTCCAGGACCTTGGTTTTGATGCTGGAGAAATCCTTTGCCAGCTGTTGAGCGCGGCTTCCGAGGTAGGTGGGAGTGCAGACGTTGGGCGGCAAATTCGCGAGATCGCGCGCCAACGCAAGCCCGCTGCCGAGCGCCGCGCCGATACGCAGGCCCTCCGCAGCCGATTTTGCGCCGCGCGCATCGGCCGCTGCCACATGGACCGTCGCCAGCGGTTTGGCCTTCGGTTTGGCGTTGGTCTTCAGATCCGGAATCTTGTACGCCTGCGAGCAGAATACTTCTGCGATCACGCGCGCGCGGTAGTGCATGTCGAGTTCGGGCACATGTTCCAGACCCAGGTAGACAACGGCATCCGTGGCGCCGGTCTTGGCGAGCGCCTGAGCGCTGGCCAGGGATGCTTTGCGGTACTGCTTGCGGGTGAATCCTGAGCGGGTTCCGAGGCCGATAATGAGCAGGCGGGATGCTGCGGAATCCGCAGGAAGCGGCAGCATCAGCGAATCGCCGAGTTTCGCGGCAAAATCGCCGCCGGCGTGCAGTTTTGCGACCATTCCGTCGAAATGCTTGTCGATTTGGCGGGCTGCGACGCCAAGGTCGCCGTTCTCATAGACGCCGACCACCGCGCAACCGGCCGGGTGGCGCGCTTTGGCATCAACAATGGCCTTGAATTCCATATCGTCAGCTCCGTTCTTATTTGAAATCGACGTGCACGGGGGGGCAGCAAATAGTTTACTAGATTATTGCGAAGGCTCTAAGCTCCACACCATGAAATGGACCGTGCAAAGATACGTGCTTCGCGAGGTCGTGCAGACCTGGCTCGCGGTGACCGGGGTCTTGGTCGCAATCCTGGTGTCGAACCAGGTATCAAGGGTGCTGGGCCTGGCCGCCGACAACCAATACGGCCGGCGCGTCGTGTTCGATCTGATCGCACTGGGCGCGGTTATGAACCTGTCGGTGATCGTGCCGGTCGGTTTGCTGCTGGCGGTGGTGTTGACGCTGGGCCGCATGTACCACGACAGCGAGATGGCCGCGCTGCAAGCGTGCGGCTTCGGACCCGCCCGGCTTCTGGCGCCATTGTTGTGTTTTGCAGCGCTCATTGCCGTGGGCTTGAGCTGGCTGACATTCGTTCAAGTCCCGCGCGCAGACGGCCAAGCGCAGTTGTTGCGCCAATCCGCGATCAAGGAGGCTCGTTTCGGTCAACTCGACGCCGGCAGGTTCCGCGCGTTCAGCGGCGGCGAGGCGGTGTTCTATGCGGAACGCGTCGATCAGGAGGGCGTGCTTCACAATGTGTTCATGCAGCGCGAATCGGCGGGGCGGGTCGAGGTGGCGCTGGCTGAATCGGCAACCTATTCGAAGGCCGATTCCAGCGGCATGCACCTGGTGACGCTGTTCAACGGCCAGCGCTACGAGGGCGTTCCCGGGCGCGATGATTTCCGGGTCATTGAATTTCGCGAGCACGGCATTCCGGTCGCCACGCCCGAGGATGCGCGCGGCCCCGCGGACCCGGATACGAAACCAACCCGGCTGCTGCTCGGCTCGCATGAACCGGCCGATATCGCGCAGCTGCAATTCCGGGCATCGACGCCGCTCATGGCGCTGGTGCTCGCGCTGGTCGCCGTGCCGTTGAGCAAACTTCGACCGCGCCAGGGCCGCTATGCGCGCGTGGGCTTCGCCATCGTGCTGTACTTCCTGTACTCGAATTTACTGTCCGCCTCGAAAGTGTGGCTGGAGAAGAGCGAATTGCCGCCCGTGGTCGGCGTGTGGTGGGTGCATGCCGCGGCTTTGGTCCTTGGGATCTATCTGGTCGCGCGCGAAGCGAGGAAGGCGTGAACACTCTCGACCGGTATCTGTATCGAACGGTGCTCATTTACACCTTCATGGCGATGGCGGTGCTGCTGGTGCTAGGCGCATTGGTGGTGTTCATCAGCCAGCAAGGCGACATCGGCGTCGGTAGCTACCGTGCGGGCGATGCATTTCTCTACACGCTGCTCAATGTGCCGCAACAGGCGTTTGAGCTTCTGCCCATTGGCGCGATGATCGGGGCACTGATGGGGCTTGGCAATCTCGCGTCGGGCAGCGAGTTGGTGGTGACCCGAGCCTCGGGCGTATCGGTGTGGCGCATTGCGTGGCCGGTCGGAATCGCCGGGATTACGCTGGCCCTGATCATGTACGGGGTCGGCGAGTATGCAGCGCCGCCGATGGCGCAGTATGCGAAGCGCGAAAAGACCACCAGCAAATTGCAGGATGTCAGTTTCGCCGGTTCGAGCAGCGCCTGGGTCAAGGAGGGCAACCTCATCATGGGCGTGCACACCGGCGAGGTGGGCAGATCGTTTGGCGGCGTCTCGGTTTTCGAATTGGACGGCCCGACCCACCTGCGCTCGATTCAGCGAGCCGCCAGGATTTCGCTTGCTGATCCCGGCCGCTGGAGTCTGCACAATGTCGCGACCTCGCACTTCGACAACGGCCGCGTCGAGGGCGATACCCTGCCCGAATCGACCATGCGTTCGACCGTCAACCCGGAGTTTTTGGGCCTGGCCGCCACCGATCCGGAATTGCTGACGCTGCGCGGACTCGCCGCCTACATCGATCATTTGCGGCGCAATAGCCTCGAGACCGCGCCGTACGAAATCGGCTATTGGTCGCGCATCGCCAGACTGTTCGCCGTGGTGATCGTGACGCTGCTGGCGCTGCCCTTCGTGTTCGGTCCATTGCGCACCACCGGAGCCGGTACCCGAACCGTGATCGGCGTGCTGTTGGGCGTGGTGTTTTTTCTCATCACCGGCACCATCGAGAAGGGCGGCCAGCTATTCGCCCTCAATCCGGTGATCGTCGGCTGGCTGCCCACGAGCTTCGTCGGACTGTGTACGCTGATCGCGATATCAAGAACGCGTTAGACGTACCACCCGCGTCTTCGACAGTCGGTCATGTAGGGCAAGGTGCTCGGGATCCGCATACAGCCATAGCACCCCCAGTGCTGCCGGCGCCCAGGCGAGCAGGCCGAAAATCAAACGCAGGGCCGCGGGCTTGAACTGAAGAGGCTTGCCCAGGTCGGTGACCGCGCGCAGATGCCAGGCGCGCATGCCCAGCGTCTGGCCGCTGCGCAGCCAGTTGAGCAGATAGTAGCCTGCGATCACTGCGATGAGCCCCAGGCGGTACAGGTAAACCCAAGCGCCAGCCGTCCCGGGCAGCACTGCAGCGCCATGCGTAAAGAAAAGCGCGCCGCCGGTAAAAATCATGAGCAGTGCCGCCAACAACACCGCGTCGTAGAGCAGCGCCGCCAGCCGGCGCCCGAAGCCCGCACTGGTGCCGCTGGTCACGATGCCGGCGAGGGCATGGACTTTTTCGGCACCGAAGCGCCATTCTTCTTGGCCGGCGCGGATTTGGGCACCAGCAACTGTTCCAACGGCTTGAAAATGGCCTCATATCGGTAGGCGGGAATCTCGAACGCGCGTCCGGCCGTCCTTGCGGTCAGCGCCGCATCCGAGGGCTGGGCCACTTGAATCCAGTGCTTATCGCCGATTGCGGTACCGGTGAAGGTGACGATGCTTCCGTCGGACAGCGTCAGCGTCACGATGGATGCTTTGCTGAAATCCAGGTCGCCGGGTGCGCCCACGTCATCTGCCGTGAGCCCGCCGAAGGATGTGGGCGAGGGCGCCAGCAGCTCCGAATCGGCCGCCTTGCGGCCGCTCGGCACGCCGGTCAATGTGAAAGTGCTCCCGGCCGCAGCAGCGGCACCGGTGTTTTTGGCGCTGCCGGCCTCGGCCGTCGCGGCAGCGGCAGGGGCAGGAGCAGGGGCAGGGGCAGCAGCTGCGGCAGCGGGCGCCGGCGCGGAAACCCGGTGCAGGGAATATCCGGGCTCGCCGGCGAGCTTGGCGTCGATGCTTTGAATCTTGTCGGCCGGCAAATCGAGCAGGCGGGTATCGATCCAAAATCGCGGCTGCGCCTCGACTGAAATGGCCGGCTCGACGATGTAGCTGCTGTTTTCACCGGCACGTCTTACGAAGCTGCCTTCGCCGACCGGTTTGCCGACTATCACCGCATGTTTGCCGTCGCGCGCCACCACGTCGATCTGCACGCCCGCCGCGTTGGGCAGCGCTGGGTCTTCAACCCCGATGACGGAGTAGCTGGCCGGATTCGAGGTCTTCTCTTCACGAATTTTCACATCGCTCAACGCCAGCAACAGTTTCCGCAGCTTCGATACATCCGCAGGATAGTTGGCGCGCTCCGCCACGGTCCATTGCTCGCCCTGCCTGTGAATCGTGACCGCCGGAGTGGCGCTGCCCTTGCGCACGGTCAATTCGGTCACCGTATTCAGTTCACCCGCCAGCGACGGCAGCAGCGGCAGCCCATGGGTGTCGCGCGTGAGGTTGCGTTCCGTGCTCAAGTACAGCGCCCCGGAAATCGCGACCAGCGCTGCAATGATCAGAACGATGAATCGCCGCCGGCTCATTTGGATCCCGCGGCAACGGCGCCCGTCGCGGCTGCTCGCCTGCGTCGGCGCAACGTCAAAATGACGATGCCGGCCGCAGCCACCAGCAGCGGCGCGAGAGCGATGTTGAGGATCTTCAGCCAGGAATTCAGTCGATTGATGTCGACATCGAGGCCGCGCTGGGTTTCGCGCAGCTGCTTGCGCACCTGCGTCTTCTCCGCGGTGAATCGCTTCAGCTCGGCTTCCTGCTCCGGCGACAGCATCAGCGAGTTCTGATCGCTGCGCTTGCTTTGCAGTTCGGTCAACTTGCGTTCGGTTTGCTGCAGCTCCGCCTGCAGTTCCAAGGCCTTGCTGCGCAGGCGGTCGTCGGCCTGGCGCCGCAGCGCGTCGACGCGTTCGAAGGGCCGCGAGAACGATGCGCGACCGCGGATACTGATGAGAGCACTGCTGCCGCTCAGGTTGTCGAGAATATTGGCGATCAGATCGCCGTTGTTGGCGAATGCCTGAACAATGCGCTGACCGAGTATTTCACGCGTCTGCACCCACAGATAGTCCATCAAGAAGTCGGTGTCGGCGATCACCACGATGTTCGCCGGCGCGGTGGATTTAGCCAGGTGCGCGACCGGCGGACCGGAAGCCGGCTTCTGATCCGCGGGCGGACCGTTCGGATACGCCGACTCGACCGGACCGGTGATGCGCGCGGCAATGGAGTAGCGCACACCCGTGGATTTGAATCCGTCGCGCAGCGTCGCCGGGTCAACCAAGGCATTGAAGCGCTGCGCGGGAATGAGCGCCGCGCTCTCCGAACTCAACAGCAAGGGTTCGAATGTGGTTTTGGCGCCGGCGCGGGCGGCGAGCGCTCCAGCAGTTGCCAGATTGATCGATTCCAGAGACGCCGTCACGACGTCCTTCGGGTCCATATCCTTTTGGCGCAGCCCGAGGATGCCGATATGACGGGTGGGTGGCGAAGCCGCATTGGTGCGAACCTCCAGCCCCAACCTTAAGTCGCCGACCACCTTGGTGGCGTCATAGTCGACTCCCCACGTGCGCAGCAGCGGCTGCAGGTCCGAGGAGTGGTTCGCCATTGCTCCGGCCAATGGATTCGAAGGGTCTTGACCGCTCAGGTCCGCGCCCGCATTCGGGTCGACGAGCAGCAGCAGTCTGCCGCCGCGCATGACGAATTGATCAATGGCGTACAGGGTCTTGGGCGGCAATTGCTTCGGATGGACCACCATCAAGAGTTCGACATCCTTGTCGATATGGTCGACATCCAAGGACAGGGTGCGCAGGTTGAACAGCTGCTGAAGCTGGGTGTAGATGGGCCACGGCTCGCCCATCTGCCTGGTAAGCGGATTGAATTGTCCTTGCAGCCCTATCGAACTCATGAGGCCAATCACGGCCTTTTTCGGCGTGCCCAGCTCCTGAATGAGCTTGGCCACGTCGTATTCCAGAAACTCTTCGCGATCGGGCGTAAAACTTGGAATCGAGGAACGGCCATCAGTCGAGTTGGTGCCGGCCAGACCGAAATAGAGGGCGTCGCCGGCGCCAGCCTGCAAGGGTTGCAGGCCGAATTCCGCGGCACGGTCCTCGTCATCGGAAAATGGTTGGGGATCGATGACCTGCAGATGAATCCGGCCGCCGGAGCGAGCCGCGATCTCCTCGAGAAACTCGCGCACCCGGGTGGCATAGGGCATCACCAGCGGCGATTGTTTCGCGGCGGCTTCGCGGGAAAAATAGAAATACAAATTGACCGGTTCTTTCAGATCGCGCAGCACCTGCCGCGTGCCGGTACTGAGCGTGTAGAGCTTGTTCTGCGTGAGATCCAAGCGCATGCCGCGCAAGCCAAGATTCGACAGCATCACCACGGCCAGAAACAGCACTGCTAATGCAATCAACCCGCCGGCGCTCAAGGCCGCTCTTCGCCACCGATTACCGTTCACCTATTCCGCCTTTTTCATGTCGAGGACCAAGGCCGTGGCGGCCAACCAGAAACCGATCAGGGCGCCGAAATACACCAGATCGCGCACATCGATCACGCCCTTGGAGATCGCGTCGAAGTGCGTGAAGAAACTCAACGATGCGATTGCATCGACCAGCGCCTGCGGCAGGACCCCGCGCACGAACTCGAGCACCAAGGGAAACCCCGCCAGCAGGAACACGAATCCGACCAGCGCCGCAGTGATGAATGCGACCACTTGATTGCGCGTCGCCGCCGACAGGCACATGCCGATCGACAAAAAGCCCCCGGCCATCAAGAAGCTGCCCACATATGCCGCGATGATGGCGCCGTTGTCCGGAGAGCCCAGGTAATTGACCGTGATCCAGACCGGAAAGGTCAACGCCAGCGCAATCCCCGCGAAACACCAGGCCGCGAGGAATTTACCCGCCACCGCCTGCCATAACGTGATCGGGAAGGTCATCAGCAACTCGATGCTGCCGCTGTTGCGCTCCTCGGCCCACAAGCGCATCGAAATGGCCGGAATCAGCACGAGATAAAGCCACGGATGCCAACGAAAAAACGGCTGCAGATCGGCCTGGTTACGCTCCAGAAAGCCGCCGACCTGGAAGGTGAACACCGCCGCCAAACCCAGAAAAATGACGATGAAGACGTAGGCCAGCGGGGTCGCGAAATAACTGCGCAGTTCGCGCCTGAATACCACGAGAACCTTGCTCATGCGTTGGGCTCCGCCGCGCTGCTTGATTCGTCGATTCCCTTCGCCGTGCCGACGCGCTGGGTCAAGGCGCGGAATACTTCATCGAGGCGCCCCGACTCCAGATGCAGTTCCGGCACATCCCAATTGTATTTGCTGATGATCGCGCTGACGGCCGACAAGGCATTGGCGCCCGGCTTTGGCACGGCGGTGAGCCGAAGTTCACGCGCCTCGGACTCGATTTCAGCCACCTCCGGCAGCAGGGCCAATTCCTTGCGCGCTGCCGCCAGCTCCTCGGCCTTCTCGAATCTGAGGCTGACCGCGTGGTGATAGCGTGAACGCGATTCGAGCGCGCTCGGCGTCTCATCGGCAACGATACGACCATCGGCGATGATGATGGCGCGCGTGCATACCTCGTGCACCTCTTCCAGTATGTGGGTGGAAACGATGACGAGCTTATCCTTGCTCAGCTCGTTGATGAGGCGGCGCACCTCATGCTTTTGGTTGGGATCCAGCCCGTCGGTGGGTTCGTCCAGGATCAGGACCTGCGGATCGTGAATCAATGCTTGAGCCAGGCCGACGCGCCGGCGAAAGCCCTTGGACAACGTTTCGATGACCTGGTCGATGACCGGCGCCAGCCCCAATCGTTCGATGACGACGCCGCGGCGCGCTCGCCTGGAATCGCCGCGCAGGTCGCGCACATCCGCGACGAAGTCCAGAAATTCGCCGACCGTCATCTCGCCGTAGCTCGGCGCACCCTCCGGTAAATAGCCCATGCAGGCTTTTGCCGCCACGGGGGCCTGTTCGATGTCGTGGCCGCAGACCGACACCTGCCCGGCGGAGGGCGATACGAATCCCGCGATCATGCGCATGGTGGTGGATTTGCCGGCGCCATTGGCGCCCAGGAATCCCAGCACCTCGCCCGGCGCCACCGAGAAGGTCAAGTCATCAACCGCCAGCTTGTTGCCGTATCGTTTCGATAGATTTTTCGTGACAATCATGGGCGCCTTTGAGCGTCGATCCTCTCAGGAGGTTCCGTAAAAATTTCACATAACAGTAGCTTGAGCAGAGCGCCAGTCGCCCGCTCTGCCAGGCTCAAGTCAGGTGGTCCCGGCCTTCTTTTCGATGGCCGCTTTATTTTCCTTAAGTATACGCCGCACGTCGGGCAATGAGGGGCGGTCCGCCATTCGCGCGATGAGTTCGGGCAACTCGTACCATTTTCGACCCCATTGCACCAAGCGGGCGGCGTCGCCGATCACCTGATCGCGCGCCGCTTCCGACGGCGCGGAGCGCTCAGAATGCGACACCGGTTTCTTCGGCGCCGGTTTGCTCGGGGCCCTCGCCGCAGGTTTCGCCGGCGCGGCAGCCTTGCGCTCGGTGCGCGCGACGTTGGCGGTGCCCGTGGGCTGCGGCGCACGTTTGGCGGCGAGGAATTTCGGCATTTCCCGGGTGGCGGACGAGGTTATGGCCGCGGTTCGGGCCGTGATCTCAGGCTGAGGTGCCGGTGTCAATGGGCGCTCGTTCTGCGCTTCGGCCACCGGAATGAACCGCTCAAGATGTTCGGCCCCCACCAGATTGGCAAGGAAGGCCATCATTTCCAGCGCATCAGAAAATTTTCCATCAGCCGCTTTGAGGCGCTCTTCGACCTGGCTGCGCAGGGCGAGAGTCTTCTGTTTGGCCAGATTGAGAATCCACAGGTTGGGCCTCTGATGCTCCGACCAGGGCTGGATTTTCCAATAGCTGTCGTCGTCCAGTGACGAATACCTGATATGCAGCTCGAGACTATCGAGCCATCTCTGCAGCAGTTCCAGCAATCGTTGATCGGCGGGTGTTGCCATGTCTCAAAAGCTCCAGCGCGCACCCTAAACGAACCGCTGCCCGATGGCTAGCGGTACATCGCGACTCGGCCGCGTTAGACTGCCGGCCATGTGTGGCATTGCCGGAATTATTGGCTCGCAGGCCAGCGCGCAAATCGCGGAGGCCATGGCGCTGCGATTGCGGCATCGCGGTCCGGATGATGCAGGGGTGTGGAGTCAGCCGGGCGTTGCGCTGTCCTTCCGCAGGCTTGCGATTCAGGATTTGACCGACGCCGGCCACCAGCCCATGGTATGGGATTCGCATGTACTGACCTACAACGGCGAGTTGTACAACCACGGCAGCTTGCGCACCGACCTGCCCGGTTCCTGGTCCTCGACCGGCGATACCGAGGTGCTGCTGCGGCTGCTCGCGACACAAGGCAGTGCCGGCCTGCATCGCGTGGTGGGCATGTTCGCCCTGGCGTGTTGGGATGCGAGACAAAAGCGCCTGCTGCTCGCCCGCGACCGGCTCGGCATCAAACCGCTGTACTACCGCCTGTTGCCGGACGGCATCGCTTTTGCCTCGGAACTCAAGGCCCTGTTGCTGCTGGGCAGGCCGGAAATCGACCGGAGCGCGGTACGGGATTTTCTTCTGCACGGCTATGTGCCGGCGCCAAAGACCATCTACCGCGGCATCGCGAAATTGCCGGCCGGCCATACCCTCGTGTGGCAGGCAGGGCGGGTGCTCATGGAGCGCTTTTGGAATCCATCGACGGCAATCATCGAGCGCAGCGCCGGCGACACGGTGCAGCAGCTGGACACCTTGCTGCGCCAGGTGATTCCGGAACACACCGTATCGGATGTGCCGGTCGGGGTGTTCCTGAGCGGCGGGGTGGACTCGGCGCTCACCACATTCTATTTGGATGCGCCGCGCACCTACACCCTGGGATTCGAGACGGCCGCCCGTTCCGAAGCGGATGCGGCGCGCTCCGTTGCCGATCATTTGCGCACCCAGCACTTGGAGATTACGGCTCCGGAGGCGAATTTCACCGAAGCGCTGGACCAAATACCGGCGCTGTTCGATGAACCCTTTGGCGACAGCGCCGCATGGTCGAATTACTTGATTGCAAAGCTCGCGCGGCGCGAAGTAACAGTCGCATTGAGCGGCGAGGGCGGCGATGAGATATTTTGCGGCTACCCGCGCTATTGGTCGAAGATCGGCGCGCGCTCGAACTTCCTGAATCGAGCCTTGGCCAGATACCTGCCGCCATCTTCCCGGCTTGCATCGTCCATGCAGCGCCGCGGGCTGGTTGGTCTGCCGGCATACGCCGCGGCGTTGGGCGGATTGACGGCGGCGCAGATCGATTATCTGCTCGCCGCGGATTGGCGCGAGCCCGACTATGATTACCTGTGGTTTTATCGGCAGTATTGGCGCGAGGATCTCAAGCCGCTGGCGCAACTGCGATGGCTGGACTTGAACACCGATTTGGCAGAAGGGTTGTTGACCAAGGTCGATCGCACCAGCATGGCGCATTCCCTGGAAGTGCGGCCACCGCTGCTCGACCATCGCCTGGTGGAGTTCATGCTGAGCGTCGATCCGAAGCTGCTGGTCGATGAACGTCGGCGTCGCGGAAAGCTTCTGGTGCGCCAGTTGATGGAGCCACGATTGCCGCCCCAGCATCTGAACCGGCCCAAATCCGGCTTCGGACTTCCCGTGCACCGCTGGCTCAAGCGTCACCCGCAGCTGCTGCAGGGAGCGGTGCGGCGCTTGATGGATCGCGGCATATTGAAGCACGCAGTGAGCAGCGAATTCCGCCGCGCGTGGTATTTGTTGGTGTTGGATCGTTGGTTCGTCGCCTTTGACTGAATCGGCCGCAACGCCCCCGCGCCGCGATACACTCGCGCCGCGATTGCTCTTCGTCCCGGTCTCCGGACCGTTCGGTGTGGGTGAATACGCCCGCAGTCTGGCGATTGCACAAGCGGCGCAACGCCGTTGGCCAGAAGCCTGCGTGCATTTCATCCTGAGCCGACAGGCCTCGTATGCGGCGTCCACGCCGTTTCCGTCGACCCTGCTGGAATCGTCGCCGACGTTCCATTCCGCGGCGGTCGTCGAGTTGATCAGGAGTTTCCGGCCTGGCGTCGTGATCTTCGACAATGCCGGGCGCACGGCGCAGTTGCGCGCGGCGCGGGAAGCCGGAGCGCGCGTCGTATACATCAGCGCGCGATCGCGGCAGCGGCGCAAGGCGTTTCGCTTACCCTGGATGCGGCTGATCGACGAACATTGGATCGCCTACCCACAGTTGATCGCGGGCCCATTGAATTTCTGGGAACGCATCAAGCTGCGCATGCTCGGCCGGCCGCTGATTCGATATCTCGACGTAATCCTGTCGCGAACCTCAGTTTCACAGGCGGATGTGATTCTTGCGCGCCTCGGATGCAATGGCGGCGGCTACGTGCTCATCGTGCCGGGAGGCGGCACCGGGCATCCGCGGGCAAGTGATGCGACCGGCACGTTTTTTGCCGCTGCAACCGCACTTGCGGACCGCGGAGTTGCCACCGTTTTCGTGGGTCCGACGCCCGCCGCCGGCGCGCCTGCGCCGACCCGCTCGGCGCTGCGGTGCGTCGCTTCGCTGCCGCAGTCAGAGCTGGCGGAATTGATGCGCGGTGCGCGGCTCATGGTCGTCAACGGCGGCTCAACCCTGCTGCAAGCCATTGCTTGCGGCGTCGCCTGCATTGCAATTCCAATTGCACACGATCAGGACGAGCGCATCCGGCGCTGTGTCGATGCACAGGTTGCGATGGCGGCAACGCTCGACGCTGCGGACATCCTGCATGTCGCGACCGGCCTCCTGCAGAATGAGCCGCTGCGAGCCGTCATGGCGCAGCGTGCCGCGGCTCTCAAGCTTGCCGATGGCGTCGAGGTTGCCATCGGCGCGTTGAGTCGGTTGGTCGAAAGCGGGTAATCGGGTAATCGGGGCAGCCATGTCGAACGCCGTACTGCTGGGTTATGGGCTGAATCAGCCGTCATTTCGCCACCGCATGCGCTGTCTGCTTGAACCCTTGGAATCCGCGGGGTGGCAGGTGCGCGTCGAGCAGTTCCCCAGCGGGCGCTATGGCATCCGCACCTGGGAGCGGCGCGATTTGTTGCGCTGGGCGGATGTCGTCGTGCTGCACCAGATCAAATTGAGTTCGATCGAGGCGCGATTGTTCGCCTCGTTCAGCCGGCATCGGGTGTTCGACGTGGATGACGCCATCTATGTACGCAAGCCCCGCCGGTTGGGCGAACCTCCGGACGAATCGCCGTGGCGCAAGAAAAAATTCGCGGCCACCTGCCGCTGGGTCGATGCAGTCGCCGCCGGCAACGAGGTGTTGGCCGCGGTGGCGCGGAGCTCGGCGCGGGACGTCGCCGTATTGCCGACTTCGATCGATACCGCCTGCTATCGGCTGACAACCGCGGCCCCTGATGGTCCGCCGACGGTGGCATGGATTGGCAGTCCCGAAAATCTGATTTATCTGGAGATGATTCGCCCTGCGCTGGCGCGGCTCTCGCTGCGCTATCCCGCCTTGAGATTGCGCGTGATCTGTTCGCAGTTCCCGGATTGGAGCGAGGTCGCGGTGGAACGGGTGACGTGGAGTACGGAGACCGAAGCGGCATCCCTGGCGGGTGCGCATATCGGCGTGATGCCCCTCACGGATGATGCCTGGTCGCGCGGCAAGTGCGCTTTCAAACTGCTGCAATACATGGCCGCGGGTCTTCCCTGCGTCGCCTCGCCGGTCGGCGCCAACACCGAGGCCGTTGTCGACGGCGTCAACGGCTTTCACGCCGTGAACGACGGGGAATGGGAACGTAATTTGGAAAAACTCATCGTCTCGCCGGAGCTGCGCGCAAGGTTCGGCGCGCAGGGCCGCACGCACGTCGAGGCGCGCTACTCGCTGCAGACTTACCGCGGCAATTATCTGAGGCTGTTGACCCGCCTCGCCGCCGTGTAACCACGCGTGTCGCAGCCGTATCTGCCCTTCATAGACGGCCTGCGTGGCCTGGCGGTGTTGGGGGTCATTCTTTTTCATTTCCATGTGCCATACATCGACGGCGGCTACGTTGGGGTCGACGTATTCTTCGTTCTGTCGGGCTATCTGATCACAAACCTGATTGATGTCCGCCTGCGCCGGCAGGAGTTTTCGTTCGCGCATTTCTACGAGCGCCGGGCGCGCCGAATACTGCCGGCCCTGATCATTACCTGCGCACTGTGCGCGGTCGCTGCGGCAGGGCTGTTCGTACCGCATGACTTGAGGGAATTTGGCAAGTCGCTCAAAGGCGCGGCCTTCTTCTATTCGAACGTCGTGTTCGCGCAAGCAACGGGTTATTTCGCGGACCCGCTGTCGATGAGACCGCTTCTGCATACCTGGTCGCTTGCAGTAGAAGAGCAATTCTACCTGCTGTATCCGCCGCTGCTGTACGCGCTGCACCGCGCGAGCGGCGGCAGCCGACTGCGGCTGTGGGGGGCGATGAGCGTACTTGGCGTGATCGCCCTGACAACGAGCATCCTGTGGGTGAAGGCGAACGCCGACACGGCTTTTTACCTGCTGCCTCCGCGTGCATGGGAACTCCTGGCGGGCGCGCTCATTGCGCTCGCTCCTTGGCCATGGCGGCTGCCGCGGGCGGCGAGCGAGACGATGGCGGTGTTGGGGGCGCTGTTCATCGCATGCAGTTTTTCAATATACGATCGGAACACGCCATTTCCCGGCACCGCCGCGCTGCTGCCCTGTATCGGCACGATGCTGCTCATCATCCCGAATCTGAATGCCACAACGCGCGTCGCTCGAATGCTCTCGCACCGTTCGCTGGTCCACATCGGGCTGATATCCTACGGACTGTATCTTTTTCATTGGCCGATTCTCGCTTTCGGCCGCTATTTTCTTGATCATGAATTGAGCGGCGCGGAATCGTGCGCGGCGCTGGCCGCGACCTTGGGATTGGCGCTCGTGTCTTACCATTGCGTCGAAGTGCCGGTGCGCTCGGGGACCTTTCTGCGTTCGAGAAAAAGGCTGTTCCAAGCCGCAGCGGCCGGCTTGGTGGTCGTGGGCGCAATGGGAATTGCGGCGGTCAATGGCGATGGTTTCCCGTCGCGCTTTTCCGGCGCCGCCCTGCGATACGCGGCGGGCGTTCACGATTATCGGCCCTGGGGCGGGTGCATGCCGGCGCTGGAGCAATTGGACCGCAACGGCATTTGCAAATTTGGCAGCGCCACCGCCCCGCCATCGTTCCTGGTGTGGGGCGACAGCCACGCGGCTGCGCTGGCGCCGGGTGTGGACGCCCGCGCCAACACCCTTGGCATCTCGGGTTGGGTGGTTGGCTACAATCGCTGCGCGTCGCTGATCGGCGCGGCGCCCATGCAACGCAATCACGATGATTATCCGTGCGTGCCGATCGCGGACGAGGTTTTGAACCTGGTCCGCGATAATCACATCAAACACGTGCTGCTGGCGAGCCGCTGGGACACCTACATTTCCGGCTGGGAACGCGGCGGCAGCGAGACGCTGCAAGATCTCACCATTTCATTCAGCAGCGCCGATGGCCGCCGTGCCAGGGGACTGGAGGCATTTCGTCTGTCCTTTGCGGAAACAGTGCGCCGCTTGCGAATGCTGGGAGCCGATGTCTGGGTTCTGGAGCAAGTGCCTCCGCAGCTCGTCGATGTCCCCTCGGCGCTGGCCAAGGCGGTCTATTTCGGCCGCAACCCCGATGCGCTGCGGCGCTCGTATGCCGACATCGAGAAGCGCCGCGCCGCGGCCGAGACGGTATTCGCGCAATATCGCGTGCCGCCGCAAGCTTCCTTCATCGATCCCGCCGAAGAATTCTGTCCGGCAAAATCACCCTGTCTGATTGCCGCCGAGGGCCGCGCCTTGTATTCGGACGGCAATCATCTCTCGGAGTTCGGCTCCTTGTGGAGCCAGGCAATGCTGGATCCTTTTTTCAGCTCCATAGTTCGGTGAGTTTCTCGCCTTTGAGGAGTCTTTTTACGGCACGGAAGAGTTTGCGGAATATCGGCGGAATCAGATCCAGGATGAATCCGCGAACGATGCGCGAAACCCTCAGCCTCACCTTGTGAGGCCGGGAGATGTAGAAGAGCGTGGTATGCATCTGATCTGCCGGATCCCATGTATTGGTGTAGTAATAGAGGGCCAGTGATCGCCTGGCCACGCCGGGCGGTGCCGCCAGCGGCGCCGGATGGCCGTGCAAAGATTTTTGGGTGGTGGAAAAGATCACGCAGCGATTGAAAATCGGCGACACCGACTTCGATCTGGTCATGGTTTTTAGATCCCACAACTCCAGTTGCCCGTTGTACTCGTCCTTCCAATTCTCATTCAAATACAACAGCAGGTTGATGCGCCGCTCGAGATTGTACTTTTTCAAATGATTGAAATCGGCATGCACTTCGAGGAAGCCGCCATTTTCGATCCAGTGCAAGCCGCCGCCAAAGTAGGAAGGATCGGCGATCAAATTGTCGATGCCGGTCAGGTTCTCCAGATACCTCAAGAAGGGTCCGGAATTTAAATAGTTGACCAACCGCGAGGTTTCCGGGCCGACGGCCTCCGGGTAGAACGCAAACTTGTTGTGGTCGGTCTTTCGATCCAGAAATTTGGCGTAGCGCCGCGATCGCTCGACAGCGTTCACTTCGGTCAGAACGCCGGCCAGAGTGCGCGAATCAAAGAAATCGTCGATGACGACGTGCGGAAATGGTGCATTGCCGGAATAAGCCTGATGCGACTGCTCACCCAATTCTCGCAATGACGCAGGATCGGATTGGTAGCTGATCACGACGACCACTCACCTGTTGCGCAGCGCAATTGACGTTGAAACGAACACAGTATACAGGCGATCGGCGAATGCGCGCGCGGCGATGCTGCGCGGCAAATGCCGGGCGCTTAGGCTGGGGTCGTGCAGCGATGCCGAAACTGTGCGCCGTATCGCGTTCGCAAGTGCACGGAGCGCGCTATGGTTAATGCAACAGGGAGTCCGTCATGCGTGACAAAAGCAAGAGAGTGTTGGCAATGACAATTGTTGCAATGGCCGCACTGGCCGGCTGTGCTGCCGCGCCTTCCACGATCGTTCCGGCCGGAGATGATGGCTACCAACTGAGGATCTCGGGCGCAAGATTCGAATCCCAGGCGGACATCAACATCAAAGCGCTTGGCATCGCCAATGAGTACTGCGCCAAGATGGGCAAGAATTTGTTGTTTCGTCAGTCCAATGAGTCGGGCGAACGCAGCTGGTCGCCGAAGCAGGAAGATCTAACGTTTGTCTGCAGCGATGCGAACGACCCGGAATTGGTACGCGCCAGCGTACAGCGTGATCCTAAAGGATACGCACAGCAGTAGCCGCGGGATTCGCATTCCAGCTTAGAACCGACAGACTGCATTAGAATATACGCGTGCGGTCGCTCAAGGCCGCGCACCAAGACTTGGGTCAAGGTGGAGACGCGGTTATGGGCAGCACTACTCGAATCTATTCGGTCATGGCGCAGATCGACAACCCGGAGGCGATCAGCTCGGTGTTGGCGCTGATTCGCGATCCCGACAAGTTGGCGGAGCGGTTGAGAAACGGCGAGACTGGATTTGCCTTCGAGTACAACGAAGAGGTCAGGACCGGACGTTATGTGGTCAGCGATTCGACAACCGTCATGTGTTTCAGCGTGACCGATATCACGCCGCAGCAGGCGCATGCGATCGCGGCCGAATGCCGCCAGCTATCCGAGTGGGGACACACCGAATTTCAGACCGCGGCGGGCCGCGCATTGGGCGGTACCTTCGAAAGGTTGCAATAGCTCAAGCGCGCGCAGCGTGCATCTCACCGGCAATCGCGGCCCGATC
Source organism: Steroidobacteraceae bacterium (assembly GCA_035567075.1). GTDB lineage: Bacteria > Pseudomonadota > Gammaproteobacteria > Steroidobacterales > Steroidobacteraceae > Bog-1198. The sequence continues at coordinate 1,398 of DATMRC010000067.1, read as the reverse complement.
GCTGTTGCGACCAACACAATCCACGGGGGTCGGTTTTGCAGCAACAATGCGTTCGATTTGGAGGACGAGGGGTCGCCGAGCACAATCACCGGGGCAATACGTTGTACATTCGGTGACTAGCCCAGCGACGGTTCGCGCGCTGTGCCACGGCGGCAGTAGCCGGTTTGGCCAGTGCATATCGGCGTCCCGACCAGAAGTGCATCGGGACGCGGAGCTGTCAGGGTAGATACCCATTTTCAGCGGAACACGACCAGCCCAGCGCGGTGCAGTTTGACAATGTAGCCTCATGAGGCTACATTTGAATCCATGAAAACGGTAGGCATCCGCGAGCTGAAAAACCGGTTGAGCGAGTACCTTCGCCAGGTGCGCACCGGCGAGAGTGTGCTGGTGACGGATCGGGGAGAGGTGATTGCGGAATTCTCGCCACCCGGGCGCGGGCTGGCTGATGCCTCGGTGCCCGCCGGCCTGCTGGGGCTCGCGAGGCGAGGCCTCCTGACACTCGGGTCTCCGGGCGATGCCAATGTGTACGTGGCGCTGCCGCGTGCGCATCGCGGCAAGCGCAGTGCCGCCGAGCTTCTCGACGAAGAGCGCGGCTCACGGTGAACCTATACGCCGAGTCGAGCGCAGTCCTTGCTTGGCTCCTGGATGAAACCTCGGCGGTTGATGTGCGTCGATCGCTCGCGGCTGCGGAACTCATCGTTGCCTCGGATTTGACTCTCATCGAGTGTGATCGCGTCATACTTCGAGCGGCGGCACTTGGTGAACTGACCGAGGCGGAAGCGGCGGATCGACGCGCGCATCTGACGGCGGCGGCATCGCACTGGCAGATTCTGCGCATCGCGCCGGAGATTGTAGAGCGCGCCCGGCAACCGTTTCCTGGCGAACCGATTCGAACTCTGGACGCGATTCATCTCGCATCGGCGCTCACTGCCCGGACCGCCATCGTTGGATTGACGCTCCTCAGCCTCGATGATCGAGTCCGCAAGGCCGGAAAGAGACTCGGGTTGGACATCATTCCGCTCTAGCGTCCGGTGGTCGCGTGATTCTAAGTACTTGATTATTGGCTCTCCCTACGGGATTACTCGGCGCTGCGCGCCTCGCCCCTTCGGGGCCGCCGTCGGCGAAGCCTCCGGCGTTCAAATCGCCCGGACGGCCGATTTGTCGAACCCGCGCGGGCTGATCGCCCGCACGAGTTCTCATCTCCCAGGGCAAAATCAAAGTAAAGGGCCGATGATGCACTGACCCTTTGCTTGGATGTGGCGCTCCCTACGGGATTCGAACCCGTGTTACAGCCTTGAGAGGGCCGTGTCCTAGGCCTCTAGACGAAGGGAGCGGACTTGCGGATCTTTGGGCGCTTGAACCCAAGAGGGCTGGTAGTATACGGCCCAATTTTTTGGA
>DATMRC010000066.1:0-13696 GCA_035567075.1 Steroidobacteraceae bacterium | reverse complement strand
GCGATCAATTCAGCGTCATTGTTCTTGGGCGTATTGACGCGTTTGCTGACGGGAGTCGCGACCATGTGGGTGTCGGGGTATTGCTTCAAGGTCAGGAATGCTTCATCCGGAGTTCCCATGAGCCAGGCGTCGCGATCTTGTGTCGCGAGAATGGCCGGCATACGGAATTTGGCGTTGTGAATTTCCGTCATCAGTCCATTCGCCGGCATGGTGATGATGGTGCAGGACTCGATCCTGACGCCATCATCGCGAGTGGAGGAATCCCAAAGGCCGGCAAAGCCGAAGATCTCCTGATCATTCATCGTGATGTAGTAGGGCTGCTTGCTTTTGCCGTCGGCAAGAACCCGCCATTCGTAAAAGCCCAATGCCGGCAGGATGCAGCGCTGCCCTCGATTCCACGGATTGCGCCAAGATGCCGCCTCGGTAAGTTTCTCGACAGTGGCGTTAATGGTGGAAAACTTAGGTTGCACGCCCTTGGCCCAGAAGGGAATCAGTCCCCAGTGCAGGCAGGCACCCGCACGCTGCCGCTGCTTGTCCAGGCGGACCACGGGAACATTTTGCGTCGGCGCTACATTGTAGCTGGTCGGAAATTGCCATTCCGTGCGCACGAGGTTGAATTCACGCTCGATCGACGCCTCGTCGGGGGATACGTAGCGGCCGCACATGCACAATGCCTCTGATTACTGGAACGGCGTCAACTCGCCACGGAGAGGATAGACGATGGAGGCTTGTTGGGCCAACGCTAAGCTAGTGAGGTTGGGGTGCGAGACACGCGACTTTGTTTGCCGAGTCTTCGGTAAACCACAGGTTGCCATCGGGCCCCACGACGATGGTGCTCGGCAGTGCTCGCGCCGAGGGAATCGGAAAGGCACCATGGTCTCCCGGCGGCACAATGTATCCAATGCTGTTGCTGGTGCGGCCGGTGAAGTAAACCCTGCCATCGGGCCCCAAGGTAATGCCGGCTGCGTCCTGATTTTGGGCATTGGGTCCGGGTACCGGATACTGCGCCACGAAAGTACCGGAGGGCGTGAGTACGCCGATGACGCTGCCGAGTTCGGTGAACCATAAATTGCCGTCAGGACCCACGGTGATGCCGTCGGGAAGTTCATTGCCGGAAAGTGGATTGCTTTCCGGGATCGGGAATTGCGTTACCACGCCGCCCGGCGTCATGCGCACCACGGCATCTCTGGGCGAGGTGTCATAGGTAAACCACAAATTGCCGTCCGGTCCGGCAATGATCCGCTGCGGACCCGAATTGCTCTTGCCGGGAAGGGGGAACTCGGTGATGGCCCCTTTGGGTGTAATGCGCCCGATCTTATTGCCCCGAGTCTCGGTGAACCAGATGTTGCCGTCAGGCCCGCTGGTGATGAACCTGTCGTCGGAGTTCGCGGTAGGAATGGCATACTCGCCAATCACCGCGCCGGCGGGGGAGATCACCGCGATTTTATTGGCGTAGGTTTCCGCAACCCAAAGATTTCCGTCGGGGCCGAGCACGATGCCGATGGGTCCGCTGGCCGGCGACAGCGGGAATTCGCTGATGGCGCCGTTCGTCGTGATGCGGCCAATCTTGTCGGTTCCCGTCTCGGTGAACCAGACATTGCCATCCGGTCCCGGGGTGATTCCGCTCGGGAAGCTATATTTGGTCTTGAGTGCAAATTCATGCACGGAATTGACGTCGCGCGGATCGATAACACAGGGACCGGGGCCTTGCGGCGGCGCGGATTGCGGCGGCGTGTATGAACAGGCGCCCGCCAACAGCGTGACTGCGAGACAGTTGGCGAAACGTCGAATACGCAAACGCAACCTCGCTACAATGCGGCCGGCAGCTTCGCCGTTGCGCACGATACATCGCGACGTGAGACGCTCATAGCAAATTCCGGCCGATTTTGCTGACCGTTTCCTGCTCGAAGAAAATTTCGCCACTGTTCGTCAGTTTGAGCGATTCCTTGAGCAGGAAGTCGTCAGGACTCGAAGTGATCTCGTAGCGTGCGACCATTCGGCAGTCCCAATCGCCGCGCTTGAATCCGCTCACGATTTCCTGGCTCCAAATGCAGCTGTTCGGATCGCCCTCGGTGATTGCGTTCAACTCGCTGCCGCCTCGGCTGAGGGCGGTGCCGACTTCAGGTACTACGTATGAGCCTTCGGGCGACTCGCGCTTGACGGTGAGACGTCCCTCCGGATCGCGATGCGCGGTATCTGCCGGCGGCGCTCCAAGCACCCCGGCATAGGGCTGAGCGGTCGGCGGCAAAACGGGAATGGGAAACGGCGCTTCGCGCTTCGGAGCCGGACGCACCGGCAGTATGACCGAGGATGTGCCGAGCTCAAAGGTCAGCGTCGCGATCTGCGGCGATGGCCACACCAATGGCCACAGGCTTTCCGACAGCGCGATGCGAATGCGATGACCGCGCTTGAAGCGGTGTGCAACCATGAACAACTCTAGTTCGACGTCGTAAAATTCGCCGGGCTTGAGCGCGCTCGGATGCTCATGCGAAGCGCGGTGTGCCAGATTGAGAAGTCCGTAGCTGACCAGCCAGGACTTATTTTCCGGCGTCACCTCGGTCAGGCGCACCGCGAGCTTGGCTACGGCAACGTTGGCAGCGACCCGGATGTTCGCGAGCGGATAACCAAGGATTTCGATGTCCGACTCGAGCGGCGGTGAATCGAACACCAGGGAGTTGCCGTCGTCCCGACTCTGCTCGCTGGGCAGACCACTCGGCGGAAAGGGCAGCCATTGCAATTTGTCGACACCGACGATCTTGTCCGCGACATAGTGTACTGATTCGGGCCGGGCGGCCGTGCGCGACAGCTTGCCCGCAGGGTTCAAATGCCACACCGCCGGCACCAGCCGCGGTGACGGCCATACCGGCTCTGCCACCCAGCGGCCGGGTACGTCTTTCGGGTAGACCTCAGAGGGGGTGGCTTCGGGCAGATACGCCCGCAGCATGGGCTCATCCATGATTCCCGTGTCGATGCCGAGCAGCCATTGCTGCCACCAGCGGATTTCCTCATATGCCCAATCGAGCCCGGGCCCGGGATTCACGGCGTCTGGATAGTTGTGTCCCCACGCTCCGATCAGCCCCTTGCGCGGCACTGTGAGATGTTCGAGGAGCCGGCCGATGACATTGGAGTAGGTGTCGATCCAGCCGTCGACGACGTACACCGGGCATTTGATCCGTTTATAGTCAACCGCGATCGAGCCCCGCTGCCAATAGGCATCGTAGTGCTGGTGCGATACCCATTCGGCGAGAATCGCCGGCGTGGCATCCGCTCGACGGCGCCACATTTCCGCCCACTCGGGACCGACGATCTCCGGGTCGGGAGGCGCCGACATGACGATTTTGAATTGCACGCCCCATTGGAAGTTGGTCAACCCCAGTGCGCCGCCAATGTAGTGAGCGTCGTCCGTGAATCTTATGTCGCAGCACCCCATCGGCATGATGGCCTTCAGTTCCGGCGGTGCCATCGCCGCAACCTGCAGCGTGTTGATGCCTCCCCAGGAAATGCCGCGCATGCCGACCGAGCCGTTGGACCAGGGCTGGCGCGCGAGCCAGGCGATCACCGCCACGCCGTCATTCAATTCAGGCGGCGCATATTCATCGACCATGATTCCGTCGGAATCGCCGGAGCCGCGAACGTCGACCCGCGCGTAGGCGATGCCATACTGGGCGAGTTGCGGGCCCCAGCGATCGTCGCGGCTGCGATACGCGTCGCGCTTGCGGTAGGGGATGTACTCCAACACGACGGGCACCGGCGTACGCTCGGCGCCCTCCGGAATCCAGAGTCTCGCGCCCAAGCGAACTCCGTCCGCCATCGGTATCCACTCATTCTCCACAACGCGCACCTGCCGCTTCGGGGGCAGCTGCCAGGGGGCCTTGCCCGGGGACTTCCTTGCGCCAAAACTCCAGGCCGCGGCGAGCGCCGGCGCCGCCGCGAGCGTTCTCAACACTGCATCCCGCCGCGAGATCGTCATCGTGATTGTCCTTCCAGTTGAGCCAGAACGCGCATTCGGCGACACCTCGACGTTCGGCGCCGCGTGCGATCGAACGTGGGTGCTCGACCAATGCTCGTGCGACTACACGTCGAAGATACGGTAGGCATCCGCGAGCGACGCAAATGGGTCGCCCAGGGGTACAAATTCGTGCGCGACATATCCCCGGAAGCCGGTGTCGGCGATGGCCTGCGCGACAGCACGATAATTGAGCTCCTGGCTCCCGTCTATTTCGTGCCGGCCCGGAACTCCGCCGGTGTGAAAGTGCGCGATCCACGGGATATTGTTCCTGATGGTGCGAATGACGTCGCCTTCCATGATTTGCATGTGATAGATGTCGTACAGCAGCTTGACGCGCAGCGAGCCCACCGCTTGGATGATATCGACGCCAAATGCGGTGTGATCGCCCTCGTAACCAGCATGATCGATTCGGCTATTGAGCAGTTCCACGCAGATCGTGACTCCGTGCTTTTCCGCCAGCGGCGCGATCTTCGACAGGCCGGTCGCGCAGCTTGCCATATCCGCTTCAAGACTCGCGCCGTGCCGATTGCCGAACATGGCGATGAGGTTGGGCACTCCTGCCTGTGCCGCCAGCGGGATGCCGGCTTCCAGTTCGGCCAGCAGCATCGGGTGATTCGCCGGATCATTGAAGCCGTTCTGAATGAATCGTTCGCGCCGCGCAGCATAGCCCAGCGAGCAAGGCAAGCCGGCATCTTTAGCGACCGGCCATTCTTCGGGATATAAAAGATCGACGGCATCGAATCCTATCGCCTTGGCGCGATGGCAAAGATCCGGCAGCGCGACGTCCTTCATGGTCCAGCGCGCGATGGACTGCTTCAGCCGGCCGTGGTGCGCCACAGCGGCCGGCAACTTCAGTTCATTGAGATAAGCGAGACTTGCGGCAATGCTATCGAAGGGTTTTGCCGCATCGTCCTGTTCGACGAAAAAATGCTCGGCCCCTGCCGCTCGGGCGTTCGCAAGCAGATTCGGCCAGTCGATTATCCCAGAGCCGACTTCCGTCATGCGATGCTCCGGCGCACCCAGCGAATCCTTGACGTGTATCAGCTTGCAGCGCCCTGGCCAGCGGTTGAAATAGCGCCGCGGATCCTGTCCGGCGCGTTCGATCCAGTACAGGTCCAACTCGATGCGCACCAGAGAGGGATCGGTGGCCTCGAGCAGCACGTCGAAGGGCAGCCGGCGATCGAGCGGTTTGAAGTCGACCGCATGATTGTGATAAGCGAATCCCAAGTCCGCCTTGGCCGCCGCTTCGGCGGCCCGGGTGAATCGATCCGCGACACGACGGTAGTCGTCGATGGTGGCGCGCAATGAGTCCGGAATGGAGGGGACGACGACGTAGCGGCACCCGAGGCGTCCCGCATCGTCAAGCACGCCGTTCCAACCCTCGCCCAAGGTCTCGAACGGTACATGCATCGACGGGGCGGACAGTCCCAGCCGATCGAGAATTTTGCGCACGCGTGCGGCCTGGTGGCCAAACAGCCCGGCGAATTCAACTTGCCGGTAGCCGACAGCCGCCACACGCTTCAGCGTGCCTTCGAAGTCGCTCCGCATGGCGTCGCGAACCGTATACAACTGCAGGCCGATTGGGCCCATGTGCGGATCGACTGCAGCGCGCGCCGACCGCGGCAGCGCGAGCGTGCCCAACGCCAGCCCCGTCGCCAGAAGTAAGTCGCGTCGTTGGCTGTTCAAAGCTCGTTCCGCCGCATTTGGCCAACCGCGTAGTCGCAGGCGCGCGCGGTCAGCGCCATGTAGGTAATGCTGGGATTCTGGCAGGCGGTGCTCGCCATGCACGCGCCATCGGTGATGAAAAGATTGTGCACGTCCCAGCCCTGATTCCAGGAGTTGAGGATACCCTGATCCCGCGTGACGCTCATGCGTGCGCCGCCCATCTCGTGTATGCAGTGTCCGGGCGGGTGATCCACCGGCTGAAGGGTGATGTCGGTACAGCCGGCGGCCTCGAGCATTTCGGCCGCGCCGGTCATCATGTCGCGTTGCATGGCGCGCTCGTTGTCGCGCCAGCGCACGTCGATACGTGCAGCCGGCACGCCCCATTTGTCCTTCACATGTGGATCGATGCTCACGCGGTTGTCGGGGTGCGGCAGGGTCTCGCCCCAGCCTGCCGCTGACAGCGTCCAGGGGCCGAGTTCGGTGATCAGCGATTTTTTAAAATCCGCGCCGTAGCCCGGCATGGTTGTCCCGCGGCGCCAGTCCGCGCGGCTCGAGCCGCCTTGCATGCCATAGCCGCGCAAAAACCCCGGGTGCGGGGCTCCGACGTTGCGAAAACGCGCGATGTAGATACCGTTCGGGCGGCGCCCGAAGGTGCGGCGGTCCTCGAAGCCGCTCATGCGCCCCGACGCCCCCGAACCGTAATGGTGATCCATGACGTAGCGGCCGAGCAGGCCGCTCGAATTCGCGAGCCCATCGGGAAAATGCGTGCTCTTGGAGTTGAGCAGCAGGCGGACCGATTCGATCGCCGAGGCGCACAGGAACACAACGCGGGCCTTGTATTCGGTGTCGCGCAAAGTATGTGCATCGACGACGCGTACGCCGCGGATGCGGCCGCGCCTGGCGTCGTAGGTCAGTTCCGCGGCGACGCTGTGCGGACGCAGCGTCAGATTCCCCGTCGCATTCGCGGCCGGAAGCGTCGTCCCGTTGCTGTTGAAGTAGGAGTGGGTAATGCAGCCGCGGTCGCAGGGGCCGCAGTAGTGGCAGGCCGCGCGGCCGTTGTGATCCTCCGTCAGAATGGCCACGCGTCCGATGGTCATGACGCGTTCGCCGTTGAAGGCCTTCAGGATCCGTTCCCGTGCGGCGCGCTCGACGCCGGTCATCTGCATGGGCGCAAGGAATTCGCCGTCGGGCAGCTGCGCAAGACCTTCGCGTGCGCCCGACACGCCGATGAATCGCTCCACGTGCGAGTACCAGGGGGCGATGTCCTTGTAGCGGATCGGCCAGTCATTGCCATTGCCATCCTTTGCGTTCGCCTCGAAATCCAGGTCGCTCCAGCGATAGACCTGCCGTCCCCAGGTGATGGAGCGGCCTCCGACCTGGCGGCCCCGAAACCAGCTGAACGGTGCCCCATCGGGGTGCGTGTAGGGGTTCTCGAGGTCGTTGACGAAGAATTTGTGCCCGAGCTCGTCGCAGGGGTAGCAGTCCGTTTGTATCGGGCGCTCACGCTTCAATGGTGTGCGATCGCCCCAACTGCGAAACGGGACCTCGAAGGGCTGTACGTGTTCGACAAAGTCCTTGGCGGGATCGATCGGACCGCCGGCCTCGAGCACCAGGGTCTTGAGCCCCGCCTGGGCCAGTTCCTTGGCCGCCCAGCCTCCGGTGATACCGGAGCCGACCACGATGGCGTCAAAATCGTACTGCTGTTTCATTTAACGCTCGGCGGTGCCATCGGCACGTTGGGGTCGTAGCGGCCGGGTACGACCACGACCTTGAGAATGTCCGTCTGCACCGGCTTGCTGGTGAAGTAGCCCACGATCACCAGCTCCTTGAGCTTCGCGTAGCCGCGCTGCGCCGGGGTAGGGTCTTTGGCTCCCGAGGCCGCATCGAGACTCGCAATCACCGCCGCGCGTGCGCTGCCTTGGAGGTCGGCGAGACGTGCGCCCGATGCCGTCAGCGCAAGATTGTCGATGGCCGCCAGGTCAGAGAGAAAATTTGAGCGCTGGGTATCGGAAAAATATCCGCCAACCACCACATCGATCCACGCCGGTACACCCACGTCGGTTGCACTCGGCGTGTCGCTGCGGGGCAGAATGACATCCGCGATGACGGCGATCATGCCGTCCGCGGCGGTACTGAGGGCGGGTGGCGGCGCGTTGGGGCCGGCGCCGACGGCGCTCCAGGCGGATTCCGCGAAGCCGGGCATCAAGCTCACGGCCAGCCCGCCGTGTACCAGGTGATGAATGAGGGTGCGGCGATCAATATTTATAGTACTGGGCATTCGCTCGCTCGCTTGTACGCAAAGGCTTCCCCTCCACGAATCTTGCACAGAATCAGGTGCATTGTCGAATTGGGCCGGTAGGCACGTTCGAGGCCGCGGCGAATATATAATGAAGGCTCGTCAAACGATCGATCGGGCGGGCAGGGGATGCCCGCTTTAAGGAATCACCGTGAACAGCAACAGCCCGGCAATTTTGAAAATTGATTCCCCGACTCGCTTATCGGTGCAGCTCGGCGATGGCGAGTCTTACGCGGTCCATCCCCTCTGGCTGCGCGAGCGCTCGCCCGATGCGTCCAGTATGGACCTGTTGACCGGCCAACGATTGCTCGATCCGTCGGATCTCGATCTCGACTTACGTTTGGTGTCCGTGGAGGAGTCGGCACCGGGTCAGTTCAAGGTCGAGTTCAGCGACGGGCACCAGACCCAATTCGCCGCCAGCGAGATTCTCGCCGAGGCGGCCATGCCGCCGGGCGATCAGGATTGCCCGGCAGTGACCGTCTGGGACGGCAAGCTCAAGGATCTGCCGCGGGCGAAGTGGCGCGACCGGCCCACCGATGCCGGGCTTCTCGATTGGACCGCACGTTTCTTGCAATATGGATTCATCATATTCAGCGGCGTGCCGTGTGTTGACAAGCAAGTCTTGCAGGCGGCGTCGGTCTTCGGATTCACCCGCGAAACCAATTTCGGCGCTTTTTTCAACGTACGTTCCGAGCCCAATGCCAGCGACCTGGCCTACACGTCATTGCACCTGGATCCGCACACGGACAATCCCTATCGCTCGCCGGTCCCCGGAGTGCAGCTGCTGCATTGTCTTGCGAACGAAACCAGCGGCGGTCTGTCCACGCTGGTCGACGGAATCGCGGTGGGCGAAGCGCTTCGCGCCCGCGATTCCGAGGCGTTTCAAGTGCTCAGCACCACGCCGGTTCGATTCCGCTATCGCGACTCGGCCACCGAGCTGGTTGCGAGCGCACCGCCGATCGAGCTTGACGTCAGCGGCAAGGTGAGGACGATTCACTTCAGTCCGCGGTTGGATTTTGTTCCTCTGTTGCCGCCGCCTCGTTTGAGCGCTTACTACCGGGCGCGGCGCGTGTTCGATCATATGCTTCGATCGACTGAATTCGAGATCCGCTTTCTTCTGGCGAGCGGTGACCTGGTGATGTTCGACAATTGCCGCTTGCTGCACGGGCGCACGAGTTTCGATCCTGCCCAGGGCCTTAGGCACTTGCAGGGTTGCTACATCGACATCGATGGACCGCGCAGCCTGTACCGGGTCCTACGCCGCCCACTGTCGAGGAGCGCATCCACATGAGCGCACTGGTGAGTTTCACGCGTATGGAGGATGGTACCAAGGAGGACTACGAACTGCTGGACCGCTCCGAAGAGGAATACGCACGGCATCTTCCCTTCAATTTGCTGGCGGCGCTTCAGAAGCTCGACCACTCACTCGAGGGCTATCCGGTCAGCCGACTGGGCCACTCACTGCAAGCGGCGAGCCGCGCGATGCGCGACGGCGCGGATGACGAGCTTGTCGTAGCCGCGCTCCTGCATGACATCGGGGATGAACTGGCGCCGTACAACCACACCGAGATCGCGGCAGGGATTCTGCGCCCGTACGTGCGGCCGGAGGTGACCTGGATCGTCGAACAGCACGGGCTGTTTCAGAACTATTATTACGTGCATTTTCGCGGCGGCAATCGCAATGAGCGCGACAAATTTCTCGGCCATCCCTGGTACCAAGCATGCAAAGCGTTTTGCGCCAACTGGGACCAGTGCTCCTTCGATCCCGCATACCCCACATTGCCACTGGCAGCCTTCGAGCCGTTGGTGCATAAGATCTTCACCCGCAAGCCGCACGATCCCAGATATCAGATCAATCCGTAGGAATCACCATGCACAGCTATCTGTTGGCCCCAATAATGGCGCTTGTTTTGTGGACGTTTGTGATGTGCGCATGGCTGTACGCCACGCGAATTCCCGCGATCAGCCGGCTGAAAATCTCGCTCGATCCGCAGCGGCCCGCCGAGGAGTTTCACAAGCAGCTGCCGGCCCACGTGCGTTGGAAAGCCGACAACTACAACCATCTCATGGAGCAGCCAACCCTCTTTTATGCGGTGGCGCTCACTCTTGCTCTTCTCGGGGCGGACGAGGGCTTTAATATCTGCCTGGCGTGGCTGTACGTGGGATTGCGAGTGATTCACAGCCTGGTTCAGGCTACCGTCAATATCATCTTACTGCGCTTCGCAATTTTCATGACCGCGACACTGGTGTTGCTGCTCATGTCCATTCGCGCAGCATGGATCGTGTTCTAAAGGGGCGGCGGGGTCCTTAGGGGGCGGCATGAATAAGAGACTTGCAACGGGCGGGCTTTGGCTCGATCGCCGGCAGATGTTGGGATTGGGCGCGGGCGCAGCACTCACTTCCCTGATCGGCAACTGGGCGCGAGCGATTGACGCATCCGCCGTCACGCCGTTGGTCAAAACCACCAACGGTCCTATCGTCGGCTACGTCATCGATGGCATACAGACATTTCGCGGCGTGAGGTATGGCGCGCCGCCGCTCGGCGCACTGCGCTTCATGCCGCCGCGGAAACCGGATCCTTGGAAGAGCGCCGCCTCATGCCTGTATTACCAGCACTCTGCGATGCAGTTGACCAGCGGCGGTTCCGCGGTGAGCTTTCCGGGCACGATCGGACCTGCATTGTTTCAGGTCATGGAAGCACCCGAGGACATCGTGCGGCAGAGTGAGGACTGCCTGTTCCTGAACGTATGGACCCCGCATCTGTCCGCCAGCAAGCAGCGGCCGGTGATGGTGTGGTTCCATGGCGGCGGATTCAACTACGGTTCCGGCAGCTGGTCGGTGTACGACGGACACAATCTGGCGAAGAATCACGACGTCGTCGTCGTCACCGTCAATCATCGCCTGAACGCATTCGGGTACCTGTATCTGGGCGACGCCGGGGATCCCGCGTCCGGCAACGTCGGCATGTTGGACCTGGTTGCGGTGCTCGAGTGGGTGCGCGACAACATCGGCGAATTCGGCGGCGATCCGGGTAATGTCACCGTTTTTGGGCAATCCGGCGGCGGCGCCAAGGTGTCGGCCGTCCTGGCAATGCCGGCCGCAAAGGGCCTGGTGCACCGTGCAATCATCGAAAGCGGCCCGGGTCTGCGCGGGGCCACCAAGGAGGCAGCGCTCGCTGCCACCAAGTCCGTGATGAAGACTCTGGGGGTGCTCGATGTCAAGGCGCTGCAAGAAATACCGGCCGACAAATTGCTGGCGGCCGCGGCCGGCAGCGAAAGTCCCGGTGTTTTGCGTTGGGGACCGGTGGTCGATGGCGTCGCTCTGCCCGCGCACCCGTTCGATCCGGTGGCGCCGGCGCAATCGGCCGCGGTGCCGGTGCTGATAGGCTGCACGAAGGACGAGGCTACCTTGTACAACGTCGGGCTGCCCTGGTGGGGCAAGCTCACGGAACCCGAGCTGGTCGATAAGTTGAAGCCGCAGTTCGGCGACAAGACCGACAGGTTGATTGCGGTCTTCCGCAAAATGCGGCCGGCCGACTCGCCGAGCTACCTGTACACCGATGTTGCGAGTGCAGCATTCGCATTCATGGGTTCGATCACCCTGGCCGAACGCAAGGCCGAGCAGCATGCTGCACCGGTCTACATGTACATCTGGGAATGGGGTGCGCCAATCGACAACGGCATCATGCGCGCGCCGCACACGATGGAAATCCCGTTTGCGTTCGACAATGTCGACAAGGGCCCGATCCTGCTCGGCACGGCCGAATCCACCAAGTCGCTCGGCCGGCAAACCAGCAGCGCCTGGACCGCATTCGCGCGAACCGGCGACCCCAATAAAGGCAGCATGGGCTTGCCGCACTGGCCGCCATATGAAGCGCAAACGCGCGCTACGATGATGTTCGATCTGAAGAGCCGCATCGAGTCCGATCCAAACGGCGAGGTGCGCAAAATCATGCGCAGCTAGGATGCCGGCCACTTACCGCGCGATCATGTTGGTAAAGGCTGGCGGGCCTAGCAGCGCGATGCGCGGGTTCCTGCTGGCGACGGGGCTCGCAGCGCAAATCTTGAGTTTCAACGTCCACGCCCGAGACACCGCGCCCGCCGAGTTGGCGCTGATCAACGGGCAGATCATCACCGTCGATCCTTTGGATCGGGTGGCGCAAGCGCTTGCGATCCGCCAAGGACGAATAATCCGAGTGGGCACCGACAAAGAGGTGCGGCGGTTGATCGGACCGAATACCGCCGTCATCGATCTGCACGGCCGGACGGCGACTCCAGGACTGATCGACGCTCATGCGCATGTGCTCAATACCGGTCTGGTCGAGCTTTTCGAAATCGACTTGAGCCACGCGGCGAGTATCGCCGACATAACCGGCGCGCTCGCCAAGCGGGCGGCGAAGGCCCGAGCCGGCGAGTGGGTCGTGGGCGCCGGTTGGGATGAAGGTAAGCTTATGGAACGCCGCTATCCAACCGCCGAAGAGTTGGACGCAGCCGCACCGAGCAATCCGGTCTGGCTCGAAAACGGCACTGGACACTACGGCGTCGCCAACTCAGCGGCGCTCAAGATGGCGGGGATTGATGCGCGCACTCCCGCGCCTACTGCCGGAACGATCGAACACAGGGCCGACGGACAGCCCACGGGCGTGATGAAGGAAACCGCGGCTCTATTGGTCACCCGGCTCATCCCTGATACGACGCTCGAGCAGCGCCGCGAGGCCGTCAGGCACATGGTCGATCGCCTGCATGCCGAAGGCATGACGGGCTTCAAGGATCCCAATATTCTTGAAGCCGACTGGTTGGCCTATCGGAGCCTTGCCGCCGAAGGGTCGCTCGACGCCAATGTCTGCGTCTTGTTCTCGACCGGCAATACCATTGACGAGGCCAACGAGACACTGCGCCGGATACATGCGGCGCAGAAGGACGTCGCGGCCCTGCGGCACGCCTCGCTTCGCGTCTGCGGCGCCAAGATCTTCATGGATGGCAGCGGTGCTGCGCCAACGGCCTGGATGTACCAGGAGTGGAACCGGAACCGCACCGAAGTCGACGGGAACAATCGCGGCTATCCGCAAATCGATCCGACCATCTTCCGGGAGCAGGTCCAGCTCTTTGTCGACGCTGATGTGGGCATTGGCGTGCACGCGATCGGCGATCGCGCCATTGACTGGGTGGTCGACAGCTTTGCCGAGGCGCTTGCGAAGCACCCGAGAAAAAATCTGAGGCTCAGCATCATCCACGCCAATACGCCCACCGACCACGCGATCCGGGTCATGGCGGACCTTCAGAAGCGCTACGACGCAGGAATTCCCGAGAGCCAAGCCGGCTTTGCTTGGTGGATTGGCGACATCTACTCCGCCAATCTTGGGCCGGAGCGCAGCCTGCGACTGAATCCGTTTCAGAGCTACCTGCAGCACGGAGTAATCTGGGCCGGCGGTTCCGACTCGCCGGTAACCCCAATCGAGGCCCGCTACGGCCTTTGGGCTTCGAGCGCTCGAGAAACCCTGAAGGGGACGTACGGCAAGACTCCATTCGGGACGCAGGAAGCCGTCGACATTCATGCCGCCCTGCGATCGTACACGGCCTGGGCCGCGCGCCAGATTGGCGCCGACAATGACACAGGCTCGCTCGAAGTCGGCAAGTCGGCGGACATCGCGGTTTGGGATCGCAACCCCTACACGATTCCCACCGCCGGATTGAAGGACATGGTCTGCGAGGCCACCCTGTTCCGCG
>DATMRC010000065.1:0-2262 GCA_035567075.1 Steroidobacteraceae bacterium | reverse complement strand
CAAGGCCCGGCGCCGTGGCCGCCGATGCGATGACTGCCGTCGCCATTGCCGATCAGAAAATAGCAGCCGGGCTTTTCGAGTAGAAAGAAGCTGAAGTCCTCGGCTCCCATCGTGGGTTCGAACTCCTTCACGTTGTGCGCTCCCGCCAGAGCACTTAGCAGATTGCGCGCAAATTCCGTTTCCCTGGGATGGTTGATGGTAGGAGGGTAGTTGCGCGTGAAGGTGAATTCGCCAGTGGCTTCGAACGCCTGACAGGTGGCTTGGGTGATTTGCCGCATGCGCTGCTCGATCATGTCGAGCACCTCCACCGTGAAGGTGCGCACAGTACCCTGCAGTTCACAGAAGTCGGGCACTACGTTGGTGGCCTCGCCGGCCCGGATCATGGTGACCGAGATCACGCCCGCATCGAGCGGGCTTTTATTGCGGGAAATGATGGTCTGGAACGCCTGTACGATCTGGCAGGCCACCGGCAGCGGATCGATGCCGTTGTGCGGCATCGCCGCGTGCGCGCCTTTTCCGCGCACAATGATCTTGAACTCGCTACTGGACGCAAATGCCGGCCCGGATTTAATTGCAAATTGGCCGACCTGCAGGCCGGGCCAGTTGTGGGCGCCGAAGATTGCGTCCATCGGGAACAAATCGAACAGCCCGTCCTTGATCATCTCGCGCGCGCCGCCGCCGCCTTCTTCGGCAGGTTGAAAGATCAGGTAGACGGTCCCGTCGAAGTCGCGATGACCGGACAGATGTTTGGCGGCGGCCAGCAGCATGGCGATGTGACCATCATGGCCGCAGGCGTGCATTCTTCCGCGGTGCACGCTCGCGTGAGCAAACGTGTTGTGCTCCGTTACCGGCAGTGCGTCGATGTCAGCGCGCAGCCCAACGGCACGGCTCGCGCTGCCGTTTTTGACTATGCCGATCACGCCGGTTTTCCCCAGGCCCCGATGCACAGGGATGCCCCAGTCGGTCAGTGTCCTGGCGATCAGATCCGAGGTCCGCTGCTCCTGAAAGCCAAGCTCGGGATGCGCATGAATGTCCCGTCTCAGGGTTTGAATAGCGGCTGCCTCAGCCAGGACTGGCTCAATCAGTTTCATGGCTTGCGGTCCCAGTACTCCTCCATCTTGCGGCGCATGGCTGCGTCCGGGAGTCTTCCACGGCCGGCGCTCTGATTGTCCACCAAGTGGCTCACCTTGGTTGAGCCCGGTATGGCGCAGGTCACCGCCGGATGCGAGATGACATACTTGAGGAAGTATTGCCCCCAGCTCGCTACATCGATATCAGCCGCCCAGCCCGGTAACTCGCGGTCCGTGGCCTGCCGGAACAGCGAAGAATGCCCAAAAGGCAAATTAGCCAACACAGCGAGTTTGCGCTCCAGCGCCAGCGGAAAAATTGCCTCGGCCGCGTCGCGGTTGGCTATCGAATAGTCCACCTGGATGAAATCGAGCGGGTAGTTGCGCATGACGTCGATGATCTCTGCGTGTTGGCTGCCGCGCGAGGTGGTTACGCCGAGGTAGCGAATCCTGCCGGCCTTCTTCCACTCCTGCATCAGGGGCATCAGCACCGCCACGCCCTTGAGATTGTGGACTTGCAGGAGATCGACGCGTGGCGTCTTCAGCCGCTCGAGTGATCTCCCGAAGCTGTCGGCACCCGTCGCGCCGGAGCGGTCGTTGGATTCGCTGCCCACGAGCTTCGTTGCAATAAACATCTTGTCGCGCGTGCCGAGGCTGTCAAGCGCCTGACCGATCAGCGCTTCACTGTCACCATAGGCGGCGGCCGTGTCGATCACCGAACCACCGAGCTCACTCATGCGCTTGAGCTCCGCACGGATCTCGTCGCGCAGCGTGTCGCGAAATGAGTCGGTCCCTATCCCAATCGCCGCAATCCTCTCTGCGGTCGAGGGTATGGCTTTGGTGATCAGCGGCAGCGACAAGCCCGCCGGCTCGGCGGCCGGCAAGCGGCTCGTGAGCAGGGTACTGATGCCCGCGACCACGCCGGCTTCGAGGAACTCGCGGCGCGAAACATTAAAATTGCCACGCTTGGTCATGTGATGGCCCTGCCCCGCTGTCGGTCGGCGGCGCTAAGTCTTGAGCTTATATCCTGTTTTGAATATCCAGCTCACGACCACCAGGCACAGCGCAAGAAAGCCCAGTGTCGCGGCGGCGCTCGCGACGACGTTCACGTCGGACACGCCGTAGAAGCTCCAGCGGAAGCCGCTGATCAGGTAGACCACCGGATTGAACAAGGTAATCTTCTGCCATACCGGAG